>NZ_JAHRWL010000001.1:0-600000 GCF_019104745.1 Thalassococcus arenae | reverse complement strand
CTGCCCGGCGCGTTTTCCGCCAGCCACATGGACCGCGTCTGATGGATGCGCGCCAGGTCAACGCGGCCCTGCGCAAGGGCGAGGCGCCGACGCCCGAGATGCTGGCCTGGTTCGCGCAAGGGCTGGCGGACGGGTCTGTCAGCGCGGCGCAGGCCGGAGCGTTTGCCATGGGTGTCTGCCTGCGCGGTCTGGACGAGGCCGGGCGCGCGGCACTGACGTTGGCCATGCGCGACAGCGGTCGCGTGCTGAAATGGGATCTGGACGCGCCCGTCGTCGACAAGCATTCCACCGGCGGCGTCGGCGACTGCGTATCGCTGGTTCTGGCCCCGGCGCTGGCCTGTTGCGGGGTCTACAACCCGATGATTTCGGGCCGCGGCCTGGGCCATACCGGCGGCACGCTGGACAAGCTCGAGGCGATCCCCGGCTATACCACCGGCGTGGACGAGGCGCGCTTTCGCCGGGTGGTGGCCGAGGTTGGCTGCGCCATCGTCAGCGCCAGCGCCGACATGGCCCCGGCGGACAAGCGGCTGTACGCGGTTCGCGACGTCACCGGCACGGTCGAAAGCCTCGATCTCATCACCGCGTCGATCCTGTCCAAGAAGCTGGCGGCGGGGCTGGAGGCGCTGGTGCTGGACGTCAAGGTGGGCACGGGCGCCTTCATGAAATCGCTGGACGAGGCGCGCGCGTTGGCGCAAGCGCTGGTCGGCACGGCCAACGCGGCGGGGTGCAAGACCACCGCGCTGATCACCGACATGGATCAGCCGCTGGCGCCCGCGCTTGGCAACGCGTTGGAAATCGACACGGTTATGGCGGTGCTGAGCGGTCAGGCCAAAGGGCCGCTATACGATCTCAGCGTGGCGCTTGGCGCGGATTTGCTGGAAACGGTCGGCATCGCGGATGGCGCGGCCAGGCTGGAACAGGCCATTGACGGCGGCGCGGCGGCGGAACGCTTTGGCAGAATGGTCTACGCGCTTGGCGGGCCGCTGGGGTTCGTCGAGAATTGGCAACGCTTCCTGCCCGAAGCGCCGGTCATCCGCGAGATCCCGGCACCCGACGACGGCCATGTCGCCGGCTTCGACGGCGAGGCCTTGGGCCTTGTCGTGGTCGGCCTCGGCGGCGGAAGGCAGGTGGAAACCGATGTCGTCGATCCGGCGGTCGGCCTGTCGGACGTCCTGCCGCTGGGAACGCAGGTCGCCAAGGGTCAGCCGCTGGCCCGCGTTCATGCCGCGCGCGAGGAACAGGCCGACGCGGCGGTCAGGGCGGTGCAGGCCGCCATCACCATCGGGGCAAAACCGAAGGCGGCCAAGCTGGTTCGCGAAAGGATCGGCGCATGAGGGTTTTTCTGGTCGTGATGGATTCGGCCGGGATCGGCGGCGCGCCGGATGCGGACGCGTTCTTCAACGGTGACGTCCCCGATACCGGAGCCAACACGCTGGGCCATATTGCCGAGGCCTGCGCCGCGGGGCGTGCCGAGGACGGCCGCAGCGGTCCGCTGCGCGTGCCGAACCTCGACATGCTGGGGCTGGGGCGTGCGATCGAACTGGCCAGCGGTGTCGCGCCCGCGGGTCTGGGTGCCCCGCCTGCAGGGCTGTGGGGCGCGGCCACCGAGGTTTCGCGCGGCAAGGACACGCCGTCGGGCCATTGGGAACTGTCCGGGCTGCCGGTGCCCTGGGATTGGCATTACTTTCCGGAAACGGTGCCTGCCTTTCCCGCCGATGTCACCGCCAGGGTCTGCGAGATCGCCGGTGTCGATGGCATCCTCGGCAATTGCCATGGCTCGGGCACGGTGATGATCGACCGCTACGGCGCCGAGCATGTCGAGACCGGCCGGCCGATCTGCTACACCTCGGCCGACAGCGTCTTCCAGATCGCCGCGCACGAGGAGACGTTCGGCCTGGACCGCCTGCTGGACCTGTGCGAACGCCTGGCCCCGCATCTGCACGCGATGAAGGTGGGCCGCGTCATCGCCCGGCCCTTTGTCGGTCGACCGGGCAGTTTCGAGCGCACCACGAACCGGCACGATTACGCCATGACCCCGCCCGCAGCGGTGCTGACCAATTGGGTCCAGGATGCCGGTGGCCATGTGATCGGCATCGGCAAGATCGGCGACATCTTTTCGATGCAGGGGATCGATGAGGTTCACAAGGGCGGGGATGCGGTGCTGATGGAACACCTGGCGCGCTGTATCGACGACGCGCCGGAGGCCAGCCTGACATTCGCCAATTTCGTCGAGTTCGACAGCCTGTACGGCCACCGCCGCGACGTGTCGGGCTATGCCCGGCATCTGGAATGGTTCGATGCCGAGCTGGGCCGCCTGTTGCCGCGACTGCGCGATGGCGACCTGATGATCCTCACCGCCGACCATGGCAATGATCCGACCTGGGTGGGAACCGATCACACCCGCGAACGGGTGCCCGTCCTGTGTGCCGGGCGAGGCACGGGCCGGATCGGGCATGTGGGCTTTGTCGATGTCGCGGCCTCGGTCGCGGCGCATCTGGGCGTGCCCGCGCAAGGGCCGGGGAAAAGCTTTCTGTGATGGACGAAGACCAGCTTGACCGCATCATCCGGTTGCCCAAGGCGGAGTTGCACCTGCATGTCGAAGGCGCCGCGCCACCGGCGTTCATTCGCGGATTGGCAAAAGAGAAATCCGTGAATCTGAGCGGCGTGTTCCGCGAGGACGGGTCCTATGCCTTTCGGGATTTCGTGCATTTCCTGTCGGTCTACGAGGCTGCCACCAGCGTGCTGAAGACGCCCGAGGATTACGCCCGGCTGACCCGCGCGGTGCTCGAGGAAAGCGCGGCCAACGACGTGATCTATTGCGAAACCTTCCTGAGCCCCGATTTCTGCGGTGGCGGCGACGTGTCGGCCTGGCAAGACTACCTGCACGCCATCCGAGAGACCGCCGAAGCGGCCGAGCGCGATCTGGGCATCACCCTGCGCGGCATCGTGACCTGCATCCGCCATTTCGGGCCCGACAAGGCCAAGCTGGCAGCGCTTTGTGCAGCCGAAACCGCGGGCGACTGGCTGGTCGGCTTCGGCATGGCCGGGGACGAGAACAAGGGCCGCCAGCGTGACTTTGCCTACAGCTTCGACATGGCGCGCGAGGCGGGATTGCGCCTGACCAGCCATGCCGGCGAATGGCGCGGCCCGTCCGAGGTCCGCGAGGCGGTCGAGGATCTGGGCGTGGAGCGCATCGGCCATGGCGTGCGCGCGGTTGGCGATCCGGCCGTGGTCGAAATGCTGGCCGAGCGCGGCATCGTGCTGGAAACCTGCCCGGGCTCGAACGTGGTGCTGGGGGTCTATCCGCGGCTTGCCGACCACCCCGTGCAAAGGCTGCGCGAGGCCGGGGTCAAGGTAACCGTGTCGACCGACGATCCACCCTTCTTCCACACCACGATGCGCCGCGAATACGAGACGCTGGCGCGGACCTTCGGCTGGGACGAGGCCGATTTCCTGGACATCACCCGCACCGCCCTGGACGCCGCGTTCTGCGACGACGCCACCCGCGAGACCCTCAAGAAAAGGCTGCCGACATGACCGATCACCTGACCATTGTCGACCACCCGCTGGTCCAGCACAAGTTGACCCTGATGCGCGAAAAGGACACGTCGACCGCCGGTTTCCGGCAGTTGCTGCGCGAGATCAGCCTGCTTCTGGCCTACGAGGTGACGCGCCGCCTGCCGATCACCACGCGCTGGATCGAGACGCCGCTGACCGAGATGCAGGCGCCGGTGATCGACGGCAAGAAGCTGGCTCTGGTGTCGATCCTGCGGGCGGGCAACGGATTGCTGGACGGTATCCTGGAATTGATCCCGGCGGCGCGGGTGGGTTTCGTCGGACTCTACCGCGACGAAGAAACCCTGAAGCCGGTGCAGTATTACTTCAAGGTGCCGACCCAGCTCGAGGATCGGTTGACCATCGTCGTCGATCCGATGCTGGCCACCGGCAATTCCTCGGTCGCGGCGATCGACCTCTTGAAGAAGGCCGGCGCGACCAATATCCGGTTCCTTTGCCTGCTCGCGGCACCCGAAGGCGTGGCGCGCATGAAGCAGGCGCATCCCGACGTGCCGATCATCACGGCGGCGGTCGACAGCCACCTGAACGAAAAGGGCTATATCGTTCCGGGACTTGGTGATGCGGGCGACCGGATGTTTGGCACTAAATAAGCCGTCTCAACGCTTTACTAACACAAATGGCTGTTGCATTCTCCCTCCACATCTGTGGGGGCAGACATGACGATCAAACCGTACGCTCTGGCGTTGATAATCAGCTTGGCCGGGCTCGTGCCGACCGTGGCAATGGCTCAGTCGGCGGGCTGGTCGGAACCCTCGAACCTGCCGCCGCCCGGTTTTACCGGCCGCCAATATGTCGACAACCGGGGCTGCGTTTTCGTTCGTGCCGGGTTCGATGGTGCCGTATCCTGGGTGCCTCGCGTATCGCGGCAAAGACAACAGATCTGCGGGCAGACACCGACCTTCGGGGCCGCGACGGCCCAGGCGGCCCCCGATCCCCGTCCCGCCGCTCCGGTGATCGCCGCTCCCGAACCGGCGCCCGTCGCAGCCCAGCCCGCACCGCGCGTCGCCTCGGCGCAAGCGGCGCCACCGGTCGCAAGGCCGGCGGCCCGCAGCGTGGCGGAACCCGTTCGCGCGCAGCGCAGCGTTCCGAAACCGGCCGCCCCGGCACCCAGGGCAGTGGTTCGTGCCCCGGCGTCCAAGCCGGTGGCCGCACCCCCGCCGCGGATCGTGCGCGCCGTGCCGAAACCTGCACCTGTCGCGAAACCCGCGACCGGGGGACCGGTACCCAAATACATCCTGGGCGGCGCACCCGAATGCCAGAGCACGACCGGGCTGGGCGCGTTCTACAGCTATGACGGATCGGGCATGGCGGTGCGCTGCCGTCCGATCGGCACGCCGCCGATTTCCGCGGACGACCGCCAGTCCGGTCTGGCGCCGGACAAGGCGCCGATGCTCAGCAGCCGTTCGCGGATCGTGCCGCGTCATGTCTACGAAAACCGCGACACCCAGACCTCGTATGTCCCCGAGGGATACCGCCCGGCTTGGGATGACGACCGGCTGAACCCGTATCGCGCCTGGCAGACGGTCGAAGGATACAAGCAGACCCAGATGATCTGGACCAACACCGTGCCGCGACGTCTGGTGCGCGCCGATGACACCCGTCACCGGGTCAAGGACCCCGTCATCACCGGCCGCGTCCGGGCCGACGCCGATCACCAGCGGATGCCGGTCATGTCCAGCCGCTCGGCGCCGCGTCCTGCCGAACGAGCCAAGGCGCGGTTCGTGGATATCGGCGTTTTCACGACCGGTGCCAAGGCGCAAGCGGCGATCGCACGGTTGCGCGCAGCCGGTCTGCCGATACAGGCGGCACAGGTGCGCCACGGCGGTACGCCGGCCCAGAAGCTGCGGGTCGGTCCGTTCGGTTCGGACGCGGCCGCGCAGGCGGCGCTGCGGCGGGTTCACGCGACCGGCTACGTGCAGGCCGCATTGCGCTGAGCGGGCTCAGCCTTCGCAGATGCTTTGCAGGCGCAGCCAGTCGCTGTCGCTGAGCACCTGGCGGCTGCCCTCGGCGGCACGCGGGTCGGCTTCGATCAGCGACAGGGTGGTTTCTCCGGTGATGTCCAGCGCATAGGCATAAGGCGCGCTGCGCAACTCGGCCTTTTCGAAGGCGTCCAGAAGCAAGGCGTCCGGCAGGCGGTCGGGCTGTTGCGCCAGCAGGCGTTCGGCATAGGCATCCAGGGCCGCGTCCGGCAAAACCCCGGTGGTCAGCAGCCTCAGGCTGGCCCACAGCCCTGCCTCGTTCAGCAGATCGCCCAGCGGGTCCGAACGTTGCGCGCGCAGGTGTTCGGCCAGCACGAAGCCCGCGGTCACATCCGGGTCCTCGAAATCCTCGACGATCGTCCGGTTGAGCAGGATGCGACGGCCCGGAAGGTGGGCCGTTCCCGGCACCGCGCTTGGCAGCACCACCAGCGCTTCGGCACGGCCTTCGCCCAACAGCCGACGGGCGAGATTGCGCAGCGCCCGCTGGCCATCCGGTTGGGCACAGGGTGCGCCCGTGACGCGGGTCATGCGGGCCATGAGCGCTGCACCGATCTCGGCACGCTTGACCGCAGGGACAACGTTGACGGTGTGGCGCAGCAAGGCGTCCGGCAACCAGAGAAACGCAGCCGCCAGCAGCGCTGCCGTGAAACCGGCCGCCAGCACGAAGCGCAGCTTGCCCGGATGCGGACGACGCCGGTCGATCGCGCGCAGCAAACGCTCGATCCCGTCGATCATCTGGGTTTCGTCTTCTGCCAGTTCGAGGGTTTCGCCGGGGTCGCCGTCGGGATGGTAGAGAACCGGCCCAGCCCCCCGGTTCGCGCGGCTGATCGCGGCCAGCGACCAATGCGCCAGAACCTGACCTTTGGTATCGGTCATGGTCAAGGTGGCATCACCCAGCGACACGATCACTTCGCGGCGCTGGTCCTCGGGCGAGGCACGCCACAAACCGACCGCTTCCAACCGGTCGTATTCGCTCAGGGCTGTCATGCGGGCTGCTCTGCCTCTTGTCTGCCGGCAGCCTAGCATGGGGACAGGCCTGTCGCAATCGGCCGGCGGGCGCGGCCCGGCGCTGGATTTTCGCGGTCAGGTCGTGCAGTCGGCAGGCTTGTCCAGCCTGCCGGCAATCCGTTCGAGGCTTGCGGCGATGATGATCAGATCGGCGACCTGCGCCCGGTCGATCTGCCCGGCAAGCGAATAGGCGGCTGTCTCGACGGTCTGGGCTGCGGCAAGCAGTTGTGCCCGCGGGGACGGGTTCGTTGGCTCACCGGCGCGGCCTGCCGCCAGCTCGGTCGCCGGTGGCGATGACGAGCCCTTGCGGTCGGGGGCATTGATCGGATCGAACATGACGGGCTCCACATGCAACATCCGGCGCTAGTAGGGCCGGCGGTGTCGTGGTGTCTATCCCGTAGCTGCGGGATGCGGGTATTGCACGATCCCGGCGCCCACGCCCCGGATCGCCGCGGTCGTTCGGTCGGTCACGTCCAGCTTGCGGTAGATGCTGCGCATATGCGCATCGACCGTATGCGGCGATATCCGCAGCAGATCGGCGATCACCGAGTTGCTCTTGCCCTTTGCGACCCAGTGCAGGACCTCGGTCTCGCGCAGGCTGAGTTTCTCGCGGGGCCGATCCCGGTTGAGGGCGCAAAACCGGACATGCCCGGCCTGGGCGATGCATTGCAGTCGAAAAACAGTGTGATCGGACAGCGCAAGACGGTCCACGTCGAAACCCAGCCCGACATAGGCGTTCTGAAGCCCCGGTCCGAAGACGAAAAACGCCAGACCGTCCCCCAGACCTGCGTCGTCCATCGCGGCAAGAAAGGCATCGCGCGCCTTGGTGGATTCGACCAGGTCGCGGATTTCGTGCCAGTAGAACGGTTTTGCAAGCTTTGCGGCCAGTTCCGGGATCGGATCGATCTCGACGAAATTGTTGCGGACGTATGCGCGGACCCAATTCTCGGGAAAACCGTCCGTGACGATGGTCATGGTCGAGGCATCGGCATCGACGGCGTGGTAGCTGACCCGTTTGACACCTTCGCTATGCAGATAGTCGAGAACGACGTTCCACAGGGCGCGCCGAGTGGGAGCGGATGCAATCGAACCAAGGACGCTTTCGAAATCGGGCATTTCTGTCAGAACCCGCTACCGCACAACGACCGAAGTCTAGCCGCCAAATCGCAAGGCGCATAACGAATTGCGACCTTGCGCGTCCGACAGCGTCCGACAAGCGCTCACAAGGACTTGGCCAGCGCGCGCAGTTCGAATTTCTGTATCTTGCCGGTCGATGTCTTGGGCAGTTCCTGGAAAACGACCTTTTTCGGCGTCTTGAACCCCGCCAGACGGTCGCGGGCGAAGGCGATCAGTTCGGCTTCGGTCGCGACGTGGTTGTCCTTCAGTTCGACGAAGGCGCAGGGCACTTCGCCCCATTTCTCGTCCGGTTTCGCCACCACGGCGCAAAGCAGGACCGCCTCGTGGCTCATCAGCACGCCCTCGACTTCGACCGAGCTGATATTCTCGCCCCCCGAGATGATGATGTCCTTGGCCCGGTCGGCGATCTGGATGTAGCCGTCGGGATGCTGCACCGCGATGTCGCCCGAGTGGAAATAGCCGCCGGCAAAGGCCTCGGCGGTCGCGGCGGGGTTTTTCAGGTATCCTTTCATGACCGCGTTGCCGCGGATCATGATCTCGCCCTTGGCGATGCCGTCGCGGGCGATCGGCTGGCCGGTGTCGTCCTGTACCTCGATATGCTCCATCATCGGAAAGGCCACGCCCTGGCGGGCCTGGATCGCGGCCCGCGCGTCCTGGTCCAGCCCGTCCCATTGGTCGCCCTGCCACAGGCATTCGGTGACATGACCGTAGGTTTCCGTCAGCCCGTAGACCTGCATGACGTTGAAACCCAACTGGCCGATCTTGGCCAGCGTGGCGGGGGCAGGGGGTGCGCCTGCGGTGAACACCTCGACCCGGTGGTCGAAATCGCGGCGTTCGGCATCCTTGGCGTTGACGATCATGTTCAGCACGATCGGCGCACCGCCGAAATGGGTGACGCCTTCGTCGGCGATGGCGTCATAGATATTGCGGGCCGTGATGTCGCGGCAGCAGACCAGCGTGCCGCCCAGAAGCGGCATCATCCATGTGTGGTTCCAGCCATTGCAGTGAAACAGCGGCACGATGGTCAGATAGACCGGGCGCAGCGCCATCTGCCAGCTGACCGTCGTGCCCATGCACATCAGGTACGCGCCGCGGTGATGATAGACGACGCCCTTGGGTCGACCGGTGGTGCCCGAGGTGTAGTTCAGCGCCAGGCTTTCCCATTCGTCCTGCGGCATGATCCAGGCGAAATCGGGATCGCCCGTGGCCAGCAACGCTTCGTATTCGGTGAAATGCCCTTGCGCGTGGGCACCGCCATGATCGTCGGCCACTTCGATCACGGTGGGTGCGGGGCCTTCCATCCTGTCGATCGCCTCGGCCAGCATCGGCAGGAATTGCGGATCGCACAGCACGACCCTGGCACCGCCATGATCGAGGATATACGCCACCGTGTCGGGGTCGAGCCGCGTATTGATCGCGTTCAGCACCGCGCCGCAGGCGGGCACGCCGAAATGGGCTTCGGCCTGGGCGGGAATGTTGGGCAGGATGGTGGCGACCACGTCGCCCGGTTCGACCCCCAGCCCGGCCAGGGCCGAGGCCAGCCGCGTGCAGCGGTCCAGGTATTCGGCATAGGTCTTGCGATGCGCCCCGTAGACCACGGCCATGCGGTCTGGCCAGACCGCGGCGGCACGCCTGAGGAACGACAACGGCGTCAGCGGCACGTAATTCGCCGCGGTCCGCTCCAACCCGGTTTCGTCCTTCATCCAGCCCATCGCAGCCTCCCAAGATGTTCCGGGGATGCACGATATGCGAAACGCCCGGGATTGCCAGCGGCGAAACGCCCGCTAGGCTGCGGCCATGATCATCTCGCCCGGGCGCAACTTCATCTTCGTGCACATCCCCAAGACCGGCGGCACCTCGATGGCGCTGGCGCTCGAGGATCGCGCCCATCGCGACGATATCCTGATCGGTGACACCCCAAAGGCGCAAAGGCGCAAGGGGCGACTGAAAGGGCTGACACCGCGCGGGCGGCTGTGGAAGCATGCGACGCTGGCCGATATCGACGGCGTTCTGACGCCCGGGCAGATCGCCGGGATGCTGGTGTTCACGATGGTGCGCAATCCCTGGGACCGGATGGTCAGCTATTATCACTGGCTGCAGGATCAGACCTTTGCCCACCCGGCCGTAGCGCTGGCCAAGACCCTGAACTTCGCCGATTTCCTGCGGCACGACGAGACGGCCAAGTCGGTCAGCAAGTGGCCCTATCCCCGCTACGTCACCGACGCCACCGGAACCGAACGCCCGGCGCTGTTCCTGCGCTTGGAGCATCTGGAGACGGACATCGCGCCGTTGGCCGATCACCTGGGGTTCATGCCCGACCTGCCGCATGCGAACCGGTCGAATCGAGACGCCTACCAAATGTACTACACCGATGACCTGGCAGCGCTTGTCGGTCGGTATTGCAGCGCGGATATCGGGCGTTTCGGGTACCGGTTTGACATAGATCAATAAGTTCGACCGGTCGTTTTGATCCGTGTCATAAAACTCGGATTTCACCGCCGCTAGAAATGATGCACGAGAGGAGCATCATTTCATGACACCCAGCGATCGCAAGGAATTCGAAGGCGCCGCCCTGTTCCGCAACCTGTCCCCCGAAGTCAGGGATTGCTTGGCGAAAAAGGCCGTGGTGCGGGATTACCCGCGCGGCAGCACGATTGGTTTGCAAGGCGACGAAGCCTGCTCGCTCAAGCTGATCTTGTCCGGCTGGGTCAAGCTCTATCGCGTCGCTTCGAACGGCGAAGAAGCGATCCTCGAAACGCTGGATCGCGGCCAGAGCTTCGATGAACTGGCGGCGCTGGACGGCGCCGAATCCTCCTCCTCGGCTGAAGCGCTGACGGATGTGCGGTTGCTGCATCTCGACCTTCAGGCGATCTGCCAGTGCGACCGCGCGCGGTCGGAAATCCACGCCGTCGTGCTGCGCGCCGCCGCCGCCCACTTGCACAAACTGACCAACCAGGTCGAGCAACTCAAGATCCGCACCACCACCGACCGGCTGGTCGGGTTCCTGGCCGAACTCAGCGCGACGCATCAGGATGCGGACGAAATCGAATTGCCCTATGGCAAGGTGGCCTTGGCCGGAAAGCTGGGAATGAAGCCCGAAAGCCTGTCGCGCGCCTTCGCCAAGCTCAAGTCCATTGGCATCGTCAGTGACCTGCGCCGGGTCATCATCGCCGACCGCAAGGCTTTTCACGCCTACCGACAGCAGGCCGGGTTCTGATCGGGAAACACGGCCCTAGCGGATAGGATCGAACAACGCATCCGACATCGTGCAATCGCGCACCACGTCGCGCCCGCAGGGCACCGGTTGCAGGTCCCGCGACAGGCAAAGCCGTGCTTCCTGAATGCGGCCGCGCTTGCAGGTGATGGTCACCATGTCCGGCTCGAGCTGCGGATTGGCCCTGAGAAACGCTTGTTCCACCAGGTCGGCCGCCAGCGTCACCGGCTTTTCGAGCCTGCGGAAAACCTCGGGGCGCACAACAGCGTCATAAGCCCGGCGCGCGGTTGCGTAATAGTCCTGCGCGGACAGCCCCGAACAGACCCCGTGTTTCTTCCACTGGTGCCAGGCCGAACCGCCGGAACCCATGATGTCGGCCATCGCTGCGGTCATCGCCCGCGTGGGCGGGCGTTCGGTCGTCCTGCAATAGGACGGCCAGCCACGATGGTATTGCGGCCAGAGCCCGTGCAGCACCCAGCCGAAATCGGCGTCCTGTTCGCATTGCGGCGACCGCCGCGCGTCGCCTTCCAGCGCGCACCACGTCGGAGACCAGCTGAGCGAGAGCACGTAATAGTCGAATTCGCCGGCGCGGTCGCCGTCTGCACGGACCAGTGTCGCACTCAACAGCAGCAGGACCAACCACCGCATTTCTCTCTTCCCTTGCCCGATCCTGGCCACTATATAGCCCCCGAGTTCCCCGACAACGGCAACTTGTTCCGGCCTCCGGAACCGCTGCGGCGAAAGCCCGGCGCGGGGAGAGATATTGCAAGGAGACGACCCATGGCCAAGCTGCTGCATCCCAAGGCGACCGCCGTCTGGCTGGTGGACAACACCACGATGACCTTCAAGCAGATCGCCGATTTCACCGGTTTTCACGAGCTGGAAATCCAGGGCATCGCGGATGGCGACGTCGCCACCGGTGTCAAGGGGTTCGATCC
Organism: Thalassococcus arenae; assembly: GCF_019104745.1. Lineage (NCBI taxonomy): Bacteria > Pseudomonadati > Pseudomonadota > Alphaproteobacteria > Rhodobacterales > Roseobacteraceae > Thalassococcus > Thalassococcus arenae. The sequence continues at coordinate 588,148 of NZ_JAHRWL010000001.1, read as the reverse complement.
CGTGGCCAACAACCAGATCGAACAGGGTGAGATCGAGAAGGCCGAAAAGGATCCGCTCTACAAGATCAAGCTGAAATACAATGCCGCGGCCATCGACGAGGAAAAGCGCCGCGGCCCGCGCTACACACCGCTGAGCAAGCGTCAGGACCGCCCGGCGGCGATCCTGTGGCTGGTCAAGTTCCACCCCGAATTGACCGACGGCCAGATCGGCAAGCTGGTGGGCACCACCAAGCCGACCATCCAGTCGATCCGCGAACGCACGCATTGGAACATCCAGAACATCCAGCCCATCGACCCGGTCGCCCTGGGTCTGTGCCGCCAGTCCGAGCTGGACGCCGCGGTCGCCAAGGCCGCCAAGAAGCTGGACACCGTGATGACCGACGACGAACGCCGCAAGCTGGTGTCGACCCAACAGAGTCTCGAGATGGACACCGAACCGCGCCTGCCTTCGGCGATCGAGGGGCTGGAAACCTTCAGCCTGTCCGACCCGCGCGACGATGACGACGAAGACGATCGCAAGGACGCGGATTTCGCCGATGCCGACAGCTTCTTCAACCTGCCGGAAGGTGGGGATGACGACGAGGATGAAGACGACGCGCGCTGAGCCTATGGCCGGCCGAAGAAAACGCGCCCGCATTCCGGGCGCGTTTTTTGTTGTTGCGACTATTGGGGGGCAAGGCCGAACAGCGCGGATACAGCCGGCGCATAGACCAGGCCCCAGAACACGCGGACTGCAAAGGCGGCGGCAAAACCCGTGGCAAGCAGTACCAGCACATTGCGCTTTCTGCCCGCCCACGGCACGCCAAGGATACCCAATGGCAAGGCGAGATAGATCCAGTAGATCGCACCCAGATAGGCGCCGGTGAACACGGCCGCAACGATGTCGAGGGCCAGCACAGGTGCGCGCAAGCTGTCGGTGAAGACCAGCCCTTCGGTCAGGGCCGCCCCGGCCGCGAGCCACAGAACCTGAACAACGCCGCAGGTCATGTAGCGGTGCACCAGACAGAACACCGCCGCCAAGGGCAGGTAATCGCCCTGCGCCAGAATGAACGACGCCGCCGTATCGCGGTGCACACCGCCGATCCCGGTTCCGTCGACCGTCAACGTCAACTCGACCGCCATGCCAAGGCTCCAGGACAGCGCGATATAGGCGGCCGTTCCTGCGGGCCGCCAGTCGCCCGTCCCACGCATCTTGGCCAGTCCCCATGCAAGGCTGGCAAACAGAGGGTATTGCAGCCAGATCATCGGGCTTTCGGGGGCCGTGTCCAGCGCGCCTGCCAGGGCAAACACCATGGCCGCGCAGACGATGGCGATCGGGAAGGCTCGGGAATGGTCACGTTTCGATATACGCGACATGCAGGCCTTTCTCGTCGGGATGGATCACCCCATTGCGGGTGCGTCGGCCAACACGTCCAACGGGCACGCGATGCCGGTGCGTGCCGCTCAGACCGGTTTGCGCGCGTTCAGCGCCGCGGTGATCGTGCCGTCGTCCAGATAGTCCAGCTCGCCACCGATCGGCACGCCCTGCGCCAGCGAAGTCAGGGTCACGCGGCCTTCCAGTTGATCGGCTATGTAATGCGCCGTGGTCATCCCGTCGACCGTGGCGTTCAGCGCGAGGATCACCTCGGTCACGGCTTCGGTCTCGATCCGGGTCAGCAGGGCGGGGATGCGCAGGTCGTCGGGCCCGACTCCGTCCAGCGCCGAAAGCGTGCCGCCCAGCACGTGGTAGCGGCCCTTGAAGACGGCCGCGCGTTCCATCGCCCAAAGGTCAGCCACGTCCTCGACCACACAGATCAGCCCCGTGGCGCGTTTCTCGCTGGCGCAGATCGCGCAGATGTCGCTGGTGCCGATATTGCCGCAATTCAGGCATTCCCGCGCTGTCTGCGCCACCCGGGCCATCTGGTCGGCCAGCGGCTGGAGCAGCAGCGCGCGCTTGCGGATCATGTGCAGCACCGCGCGCCGGGCCGAGCGCGGCCCGAGGCCCGGCAGGCGGGCCATCATCTCGATCAGCGCGTCGATGTCGTTGCGGTCTGACATGGGATCGATCCGGAGCAGCTGGAACGCCTAGAAGGGCAGCTTCATGTCCGCCGGCAGGCCCATTTCCTCGGTCAGTTTGCGCATCTCGTCCTGGGCCCGGTCAGAGGCCTTGGCCTGGGCATCCTTGATGGCGGCCAGGATCAGGTCCTCGACCACTTCCTTGTCGTCGCTGTTGAAGATCGACGGGTCGATGTCCAGCGCGGTCAATTCGCCCTTGGCAGTGGCGGTCGCCTTGACCAGTCCCGCCCCGGATTCGCCGGTCACGGTCATGGTCTTGAGGTCTTCCTGCAGTTGCGTGACCTTGGTCTGCATCTCCTGCGCAGCCTTCATCATCTTGGCCATGTCGCCAAGCCCGCCCAATCCCTTTAGCATCCGTCTCTCCTGAATGGTCAAAGCCGCTCTTCGCGGCGGAAGGTGAAGATCACCGCTGCCAGACATATCGCAGCCGAAGCGGCGATGAACAAGGTGGGCTGTGCTACGCAGCCTTCCTCCATCGCCGCAAAGAGCAGCGGATCGGAGTGCAGCACCAGGTAGCTGATGAAGGCCGACCACATGAGTGCCGCCAAGGCGGTTCCCATCGCGTGGCGGAACAGCACGGCGACCAGCAGCGCGGTGGTCAGGAACAGACCGGCGGGCGACAGGAACAGGCCCATGGCCTCGCCCGCGAGGGTCTGCGGCGTGCCGTCCCATCCCGGACGCAGCTTGTCGCAGACTTCGGCCGCCGCCGTACCGGGTAGCGACAGCGCGGTCAGAACGGTCAGTCTTCCTCGAAGGGATCCCATTCGTCGTCCACCTCTGGCAGGGCATCGCCCTGCGCTTGCGCAGCCAGTGCCTCGGGTGTGCGGACCTCGACGATTTCCGCCTTGGGGAACGCCGCCAGCGTCGCCTGCACCAGCGGGTGTTCGGCGGCGCGTGCTTTCAGCGCATTGGTCTCGGCGTTTCGCGTTTCGTCGATGGTCGGCGCGTTGCAGCCGTTCACGACGGTCACGGCCCAGCGGTTGCCGGTCCAGCGCTGCAAGGCCGCACCCAAACGCTGGGCAAGGTCCGGCGCGGCATCGTCGGCGGGCGTGAATTCGATCCGGCCGGGTTGATAGGCGGCAAGGCGCAGCCCGGTTTCGACCTCGACCAACAGCTTGACGTCGCGGTTGCCGCGGATGAGTTCGACCACATGGGCAAAGCTGGGAAAGCGCGCCAATGCCTGATCGGCGGCCAGTGCCGTGGCTGCGCCGCCCGACCTGGCGACAGGCCCGCGCGGCGCGGCATGGGTTGGCGCCGGTGTGCCCGCCGCGGTGACGCCACCGCCCGAAGACCCGATCGGCGCACCGACGGGACCCGGAGACGGCGGCGGTGGGGTATCCTGCAGCTTTCGGATCAACTCGTCCGGGGTCGGCAGGTCGGCGACATGGGTCAGCCGGATCACCGCCATCTCGGCCGCCATCATCGCGGACGGCGCTTGCCCGACCTCTTCGATGGCCTTGAGCAGCATCTGCCACATCCGGCCAAGCGCGCGCATGCCAAGCCCATCGGCAAAGGACAGCCCGCGGGCGCGTTCATCGGGGCTGATCGTCGGATCTTCGGCGGCGTCGGGCGTGATCTTGACCACCGAAATCCAGTGCGTCAGTTCCGCCAGATCGCGCAGAACCGCCAGCGGATCGGCCCCGTCGGCATATTGTTCGCCGAGTTCGGTCAGCGCGCCCGCCGCGTCGCCGCGCATGATCCGTTCGAACAGGTCCATCACGCGACCGCGATCCGCCAATCCCAGCATGGCGCGAACCTGATCCGCCGAGGTTTCGCCCGCGCCGTGGGAAATCGCCTGATCCAGCAGTGACGTCGCATCGCGGGCCGAGCCTTCGGCGGCGCGGGTGATCAATGCCAGCGCTTCGTCGGTGATCTCGGCGCCTTCGGCATCGGCGATCCTGCGCAGCAGCGCGATCATCACCTCGGGTTCGATCCGGCGCAGATCGAAGCGCTGGCAGCGCGACAGGACGGTGACCGGTACCTTGCGGATCTCGGTCGTGGCAAAGATGAACTTCACATGCGCGGGCGGCTCTTCGAGCGTCTTCAACAGCGCGTTGAAGGCGTTGTTCGACAGCATGTGCACTTCGTCGATGATGTAGATCTTGTAGCGCGCCGAGGCGGCCCGGTAGTGCACGCTGTCGATGATCTCGCGCACATCGTTCACGCCGGTATTCGAAGCGGCGTCCATCTCGATCACGTCGACATGGCGGCCTTCCATGATCGCGGTGCAATGCTCGCACGTGCCGCAAGGATCGGTTGTGGGGCCGCCGTTGCCGTCCGGCCCGATGCAGTTCATCCCCTTTGCGATGATCCGCGCGGTCGTGGTTTTGCCGGTGCCGCGGATGCCGGTCATGATGAAGGCCTGCGCGATGCGGTCGGCCTTGAAGGCGTTGCGCAGGGTGCGCACCATCGCATCCTGCCCGACGAGATCGGCAAAGGTCTCGGGGCGGTATTTGCGGGCGAGAACCTGATAGGGCTTCTTGTCGGACATGTCTGCCTGATCGCTGCGAACCACGCGATCCTAAGCGGCGGCGGCGGGGGTCACAAGGCGGTTGATTTGACCGGCCCGTTGCGCGACGCTGGGTCTGGCCCGATTGCAGGGGGCCGCCGGTCCGCGGAAAGCGCAAGCACCTGCCTCAAGACGGAAATTCCCTGGGATTTCGGTATTCCTGCCCGGAACGAGCGGACAGACGGGCCTGACGGGAGAACCGGAATGACTGAACTTTCGCTGGATGATTTGCGCCGCGAGGCGAAAAAACTGCACCGCGCCTTTGCAACGGGCGATGTTCTGGCCGTGCAGCGGGTGAAACAGGCGCGGCCGCGCGACGACCTGGGCGCGCTGAAACATGCGGACTTCCTGCACGTCATTGCGCAAGAACAGAAATTCGGCAGTTGGCCGCGGCTCAAGCTGGCGGTCGAAATGCATGGCATGAACCGGGCGGCGCGCTTGCAACGGCTGCGTATCGCGCTGTTTCACGGGCAGAACTGGCAGGCCGAGGCGCTGCTGGCCGACGACCCCGATCTTGCCGGCAGCGACTTTGGTCTGGCCTGCGCGCTGTACGACATCGACGCCGTGCGCACTGCGTTGGCGAACAAACCGGCGCTGGCGGTGACACCGATCGGCCCGCGCCGTCCGATCCTGCATCTGGCGTTCTCGCGCTGGCACAAGGCGCGGCCCGAGTTGAAACAAGACATGATTGCCGTGGCCGAAGCGCTGGTGTCGCATGGCGCAGACGTCAACGACGGATTTCCGGTTGCGCAAGGCGACGATCACCTCTTGTCGGCGCTCTACGGCGCCATCGGCCATGGCGACAACATGGCACTGGGTCGCTGGCTGTTGGCGCACGGCGCCGATCCCAATGACGGCGAGTCGCTGTACCATGCGACCGAGCTGGGACATCACGACGGCTTGCGCATGCTGCTGGCGGCGGGTGCGCGGCCGAAAGGAACGAACGCCTTGCTGCGGGCGATGGATTTCCACGACCACGCAGCGGTGGGCCTGTTGCTTGCCCATGGTGCCGATCCCAACGAATTCGACGACGCCGTCATCGGCGGCGAAACGCCGTGGGTCATTCCAGCCCTTCACCAGGCCGCACGGCGGATGTGCGACCGTCGGATGGCCGATCTGTTGCTCGATGCCGGGGCCGATCCGCAGCGGCGCTATCAGGGCGCGCACCCCTACGCCTTCGCGCGCATCTTCGGCAACCGCGCCGTCGCCGCGGCGCTGGAGGCGCGCGGCGCGGTCTGCGATTTCAGCTCCGCAGAAACGTTGTTGGTGCAAGCGGCAGAGGGTCAGGCCACGCCCGGCGCCTTTGTCGACCCCGCGGGCCTGCCCGACGCTTACGACAACCTGATCCGCGTCATTCTGCACCTGCCCGAAAAGTCCGGGCACGTGCGCCGGCTGGTCGATCTTGGATTGCCTTACGACCAACCCGACAGCGAGGGTCTGACACCCGTGCAGGTCGCCGGCTGGGAAGGGCTGCCGGACATGATGGACTACCTGCTTTCGCTCAGGCCCGATCTGACCCACGTGAACGGGTATGGCGGCACGTTGCTTTCGACGATCATTCACGGCTCCGAGAACAATCCCCAACGCTGGGACCGCGATCACCTGGATTGTCTTCGTCGGGCGCTGGAACATGGTGTTGCCCTGCCGCGCCAGCAGATCGATCAGGCAGGACGCGAGGATGTCGCGATGTTTCTTACCGATTGGGCCGAGACACATCCCGGGCAGGTCGTCTGACTGCAAGGCGGGTATTTTGGCTTAACGAAAAGCGGTCGAACGCCTATCATCGACCGGCTGGACCTGGGAGGATGCCATGCGTTTGAGGGGTGTGCGCGGCAGCCGCAACATCGAGGACCGTCGCCGTGTCACCGGCGGCGGCAGGGCCCGGATCGGTGGCGTCGGGCTTTTGATCGTGCTGGCGGTCGGCTATTTCGCGGGTATCGACGTGACCCCGCTGTTGCAGCAAGGCTTGCCGCAGGAAAGCGCCGCGCCGCGCGAATTGAGCGCCGAGGAAGAGCGCGCGTCCGAGTTCACCTCGCGCGTGCTGGCCACGACCGAAGCGGTCTGGGGACAGGTCTTTCCGCAACAGGTGGGCCGCCCCTACGAGCCACCCGTGTTGGTCCTTTTCTCCGGCCAAACCGCGTCGCCTTGTGGCGGGGCATCGGGGGCGACGGGGCCGTTTTATTGCCCAGCCGATGAAAAGGCGTATCTGGACACCGAATTTTTCGCCACGCTGTCGCGGCAATTGGGGGCCAGCGGCGATTTCGCCGCAGCCTATGTCATCGCCCACGAGGTCGCGCACCATGTCCAGAACGAGTTGGGAATCCTGGGCCAGGTCAACCAGCGCCGACAGGTGGTCGGCCAGACCGAAGCCAACGCCCTGACCGTGCGGCTTGAGTTGCAGGCCGATTGCCTGTCCGGCGTCTGGGCGCGCAACGTCGACGGCTTGCTGGAACCCGGCGACCTGGAAGAGGCGCTGAACGCCGCGCGAATGATCGGCGATGACCATCTGCAGCGGCGGGCGGGACAAGTGCCGCAACCACACAGTTTCACGCATGGAACGTCCGAGCAACGCGCGCGCTGGTTCGCACGCGGGTATCAGACGGGGGACATCAATGCCTGCGACACCTTCGGCGCCCGGTCGCTCTGAGCCTATGGTGATCCACGCGCTGCCCGTGGGTGGTGGGATCCTGGCTCTTTCGCCGCTTCCGGGGGCCGGTGGCGACTATGCAGGCGACCTGGAACATATCGCGGAATGGCGTCCGGCCCTGGTCATCACGCTGACAACCAAGGCAGAAATGGCCGAGGCCGAGGCGCAGGGCCTGGGCGCCGATATCCAGGACCACGGCACCCGCTGGATGCACCTGCCGATTCGGGATTTCGGTGCGCCCGATGCCGGTTTTGCCGAAAACTGGCCCAGACTCAGCGAACAGGCCCGCAAGGCGCTGTCGGGCGGCGGCCGGGTTCTTGTCCATTGTCGCGGTGGCTGCGGCCGGTCCGGCATGGTGGCCCTGCGACTGATGATCGAAGCGGGCGAGGCCAAGGACGATGCGCTGGCGCGTTTGCGTGCCGTACGGCCCTGCGCAGTGGAAACGGAAGAACAGATGGCCTGGGCCATGGCCGCGGAACGCCAGCCGGCGCTGTTCGTGCGGCATTCGGACTGAAGCGGACGATGTCCGACGATGTGCGGGTGAGGCGAACCTGGTCGCGCGTCGCCGCGCGGTTGCGTTCGAAGTGAGAGGCTGGACATCGACCCAAGCGGGACTCGTTGTGGCTGCTTCCTTCCGGACCTGACCAGGTTGGCGAGGCGCTTGCCCGCGCCAACCTCTCGCCGGTTACATAGGCGCCACCTTGCGGATTCGCAAGCGTGCCACGCGGGCACCCGCACCGGATTGGCCTTGCAAAGCCACCCGTTTCGGCCGATTGCCGGGTCATGCAGCCGGAATTCGACATCTTTCTTGCCACTCTGCCCGGTCTCGAAGACACGCTTCGGGACGAGGCCGTCTCGTTGGGTTTCGCGGCACCGCAAGCGGTTCCCGGCGGCGTGACGGTTCGGGGCGGTTGGCCCGATATCTGGCGCGCCAACCTGTCGTTGCGCTGCGCGTCGCGGGTGCTGGTGCGTCTGGCCGCCTTCCGGGCAATGCACCTCGCACAACTCGACAAGCGCGCCCGCAAGCTGGACTGGGCCGCCTGGCTGCGCTCCGACGTGCCGGTCAAGATCGACGCCACCTGCAAGGGTTCGCGCATCTACCACGAAAAGGCCGCCCGCCAACGGATCGAAGGCGCCATAGTCGACACTTTGGGCGCGGCGATCGTCGAAGACGCCCCCTTGCGCCTGATGCTGCGCATCGAGGACGACCTGGCGACGCTGAGCCTGGATACATCGGGCGAGCCGCTGCACCGGCGCGGCCACAAGCAGGCGGTCGGCAAGGCGCCGCTGCGCGAGACGATGGCGGCGGCTTTTCTGCGGCAATGCGGGTTCGACGGGACGCAGCCGGTGGTTGACCCGATGTGCGGTTCGGGCACGTTCGTCATCGAGGCCGCGGAAATTGCGCGCGGCCTGCTGCCGGGCCGGTCGCGCGCCTTTGCCTTCGAACACCTGGCGAGCTTCGACGCAGACGCTTTTGCCGCGCTCAAGTCGCCGCCGTTGCGCGAGACCGGTCTGGTCTTCCGCGGCTCTGACCGCGACCAGGGGGCTGTGCAGATGGCCCGCGCCAACGCCGACCGCGCGGGTGTGGCGGACATAACCGACTTCGCGTGCCACCCGGTGAGCGAAATGCAGCGCCCGGACAGCGCGCCGGGTCTGGTGATGGTCAACCCGCCATACGGCGCCCGGATCGGCAATCGCAAGCTGCTGTTCGCGCTTTATGGCGCTTTGGGCGAGACGCTGAAATCCGGGTTCTCCGGCTGGCGCGTGGGCCTCGTGACCTCTGATGCCGGCCTGGCCAAGGCCACCGGATTGCCCTGGCGGCCGTCCGGCCCGCCGATCCCGCATGGCCCGCTCAAGGTGACGCTCTACCGCACCGATCCTCTGCCCTGATTACCCCTCGGCCGGCCGTTCCGCCCATCCGGCAAAGATCTTTTCCAGCGCCACCACGACGTAATAGAGGACGATGCCAAGGAACGCCAAGGCGATCAGCACGGCGAACATCAACGGGTAGTCGGAATTGGTCTTGCCGCTGTCGAACAACGCCCCCAATCCACGGCCATGGGGCGAGACGATCTCCATCAGGTTGGTGCCGATAAAGGCCAGCGTGACCGCAACCTTCAGCGCGCCAAAGAATTCCGGCAGGGTCTTGGGCAGGGCGATCTTCCAGAAGATCGTAGTTTGCGAGGCACCTAGCGACCGCAGGATGTCGCGGTATTCGGGTTCCAGCGTCGACAATCCGATGCTGACCGACACGGCGATCGGGAAGAACGAAATCATGAACGCGATCAGAACCGTGTTGAAATCGTGCGCGCCCACGAACATCAGTGCCACGATGGGAACCACTGTGGCCTTGGGAATGGCGTTGAACCCAACCAGCAGTGGGTAGAGCGCATCGCGCATGGTTCGGGAAAACCCCATGATCATGCCGATGGCCGTGCCGACGACGATGGCCAGCAACAGACCCACGACCGTGCGCCACAGGGTCTGCCAGCCCATGGTCACGAACAGATCCCAGTATTGCTGGTAGGCCGGGATCAGGTCCGAGGGCGAGGCCATCTTGTAGTTCGGCCAGCCATTGATCCAGACCAGCGCTTCCCACAGCACCAGAAAGATCGCCATGGCAAGCAGCGGCACTCCGATCTGGCGCAGGCTCATGCCGCGTCCTCCGGGGCGGCGCGGCCCTGGGCGATCTCGATCTGGTGGCGCAGAATGTGCAGCATGTCGGCGGCCTCGGGCGTGTAGAGATGTTCGATGTCGCGCGGCCCGCTCAGGCCCACGTCCAGCACGTATTGCGTGCGTGCCGGGCGCCCCGACAGCACGACCACCCGGTCGGCCAGAAAGATCGACTCGCGCAGGTCATGGGTGATGAGCACGCCGGTGAACGGTTCTTTTTCCTTCACCTGGTGCATGATCTGCCACAGATCCTCGCGCGTGAAGGCGTCCAGCGCGCCGAAGGGCTCGTCCAGGATCAGCACCTCGGGCTGGTGCACCAGTGCCCGGCAGAGCGAGGCCCGCTGGCGCATGCCGCCGGACAATTCCGACGGGCGCTTGTCCTCGAAACCCTCCAGCCCCACCAGCGCCAGCAGGTAACGCGCCCGTTCCTCCTGCTCGCGCTTGCTCAGCTTGGTGGGCACGATTTCCAGCGGCAGCATGACGTTCTTGAGAATCGAACGCCATTCCAGCAGGACCGGGTTCTGGAATGCCATGCCGACCGTCGCGCGGGGCGATTTCACCTTTTCGCCATGCAGCCAGACTTCGCCCGCGTCGGGTTTCATCAGACCGGCGATCAACTTGGTCAAGGTGGATTTGCCGCAGCCCGATGGGCCGACCACGGCGACGAAACCGCCTTCGGGCACTGACACGTCCAGCCCGTCCAGCACCGGCAGTTTGCCGGATGCGGTGTCATAGGCGTGGCGCACGCCCTTGATGTCGATGAGGTTCTGCATGGGGCAAGGACGGGGCCGGTCGCGCCGGCCCCTGTCCGATCACTTCAGCATGAACCCGCCGCTGTCGGGCAGGTAGGCATCGGAGAAGTAAAGCGCCGCATCCGGTGCCGACTGGAACTCGTAGGTCAGTTTCATCTGCTCCAGCGAATTGGCGAACCGGTCGCCGTCGATCCCGCCCATGCCGTTGGCGTTGGTGTAGTCGGTGACCACGTTCGCATCGATGGCCAGTTGCAGGCGGCGCTGTTCCAGCGCGGCATCGGCGGCCGGGTTGCGTTCGACCAGGCTGGCGATGGCGGTCGCCGGATCGGCGATGGCATCGACCCAGCCCTTGGCCACGGCAGACAAAAAGCCTTTGACAGCATCGGGGTTCGCAGCCGCGAAGTCGGTGTTGACGATGATCGCGTTGCCATACAGGTCGACGCCGTGATCGGCCATCAGGATGGTCGAGATGTCGTCTTCGGGCACGCCGAGGCGCACGAGGTTCAGGAAGGACGAAAAGCTGAAGCCCGTGACCGCGGCCACGTTGCCTTCGGCCAGCATCGGTTCGCGGGTCGGGAAACCGACGGGTTCGATCGTGACGGCGCTGGTGTCCAGCCCGGTCTCGGCGGCGAAGATCGGGAATTGCGCCCAGGCACCGTCCGGCGGCGGCGCGCCCAGCACCTTGCCTTCCAGGTCCTTCGGTTCCATCACGCCCAGCGACTTGCGCCCGACGATGGCGAAGGGCGGCTTGTCATAGACCATCATCACGGCGGTGACCGGCGCGCCAGGGTTCTGGTCGAGGAACTTCACCAGCGAATTGATGTCGGCAAAGCCGATGGGGAAAGCACCGGTCGCGACCTTCGGGATCGCGTCGAGCGAACCCTGCCCGGCAGTTATTTCGACCGACAGGTCGACCTCGGAGAAGTAGCCCTTGTCGATGGCCAGGAAATAAGGGGCCGCGGGGCCTTCGAATTTCCAGTCGAGCGCGAAGGGCATGGCGGTTTCGGCATGGGCGACGGCCCCGGCCACAAGACCGGCAGCCAGCGCGATGGCGCGGTGGAACATGGTAACCTCCCAAGGTTGAGCGCTTTTTCCAGCGCCTTGTTGTCTGCGCAGCGGGCAAGCGTGGCCAGAGCCAGTGTCACGCACGCGGCCACACACTGTCCGTTGCTCAGGCTTTCAGCAAGCTTTTTCCGCGGTTGCCGCTTTGTTGGGCATCCCGATCCGCCGGGTGGCGTGATCCACCCGTCCGGTCACGACGGTCGGCATGCGCCTGTTTGTCCGGCGATGCCGGCCGTAGGATCCTTCACAGGCGAATGCGGAACTGCGCAAACCCCTCGGGCGTGTCGCCGGCATCCTCGATCGTCACGCCGGGCACATCCTTGGCATAATTGCGGGCGGACGGGCCTGACGGGAACAGAACGGTGGTGTCGGGCAGGGGTGCGAAGGACCAGTTGGCATCGGCGCTCGGATTGATCGTGCCCTGTTCGACGATGTAGCGCACGATCACGTCGCGATTGGTGTCGGGCGCCTCGAAGATGATCGTGTCGCCCTTGGCGCCCGGAAAATCGCCGCCGCCCGAGGCGCGGTAATTGTTGGTGGCGATGACGAATTCCATGTCGTCGGTCACCGGCTGGCCGTCATGGGCAAGGTTGACGATCCGTTGCGCATCGGGATTCAACGGCCCGCCCTTGGGATCGAATTTCGACGGCTGCGACAGGTCGATCTGGTAGGTCACACCGTCGATCACGTCGAAATTGTAGCTGGGAAAATCCGGGTTCAGCAGCGGTGCGTCCTGCGCGCCCGGCGTGATCTGGTTGAACATGCCTGCCGACCGTTCCAGCCAGTCGCGCAGCTGCGCGCCGTTGATCCGCACCGCGCGGACGGTGTTGGGGTACAGATACAGGTCGGCCACGTTCTTGATCGCGACATCGCCAGCGGGTACATCGGTGTAATAGTCAGGACCGCCGCGGCCCCCGGCCTTGAACGGCGCGGCGGCAGACAGGATCGGCAGACCGGCATGTTCGGTGCCCGCCAGCATCTGTTCGACATACCATTTCTGCGCGATCGACACGATCTGCACGGACGGGTCGTCGGCCACCAGCGCGAAATAGGAATGCAGCGGCGCCGCCGTCTTGCCCACGGCGCGGCGGACATAGGCCAGGGTTTCCTCGTGATCCTGCTTGACGGCGGCCAGCACCGCTGCGTCGTCCTCGACCAGCGCAGTGACCGACCGGTCGGGATTGCGTTGCGAGATCGGTCGCGCCTCGGATGTCGACGACACCACCTTCCACGCATTTCCGTCGCGTTCCAGAAGCAGGTCGATCATGCCCATGTGCGACCCCCAGAAACCGCCCATGACGGCAGGTTTTCCGTGGATCGTGCCTGCCGCGACATCGACACCGGCATAGCCGTCATAGGTGGGCGACGGGAAAACCAGGTGGCTGTGGCCGGTCATCAGGGCGTCGATGCCCTCGATCTCGGCCAGCGGGACCGAGGCGTTTTCCATGCCGTCGGTGTGCTGCGCCGCACCGATGCCGGAATGGCTGAGCGCAACGATGATGTCGGCGCCTTCCTCCAGCATCTGCGGCACCCAGGCGCGGGCGGTCTCGACGATATCGCGGGCGGTGACGTTGCCTTCGAGGTGGCGGCGATCCCAGTTCATCACCTGCGGCGGGGTAAAGCCGATGATGCCGACCCGGATCGGATGGGCCGTGCCCGCACCATCCGTGACCTCGCGATCCAGGATCACGTAGGGCCGGAAAAGCGTCTTGTCGGCGCGGGGATCGGCCCCCTGTTCTGTCGCGATATTGGCAAGAACCAGCGGGAAATCGGCGCCGGCCGCGGATTTCATCAGGAAATCCAGCCCGTAATTGAATTCGTGGTTGCCGATGGTCGCCGCGTCGAAACCCACGGTGTTCATCGCGGTGATGATCGGGTGCATGTCACCCTCTTTCATCCCGCGTTCATAGGCGATGTAGTCGCCCATCGGGTTGCCCTGCAGGAAATCGCCGTTGTCCAGCAGCATGGAATTGGTCGCCTCGGAGCGGATGTCGGCGATGATCGACGCGGTGCGAGACAGCCCGACCGTGTCCACGGGACGATCCGAATAATAATCGTAGGGATAGACATGGACGTGCAGGTCGGTGGTTTCCATGATCCGCAGATGCGCCTGGTTGGCTGCGGCATTGGCGGAATAGGGATGCAGGGAAATCAAGGCAGCTCCGGCAGTCGAATGCGCAATGAATGCGCGGCGGGTCCAGTTCTGGAAGGGTTTTGCAGGCATGGCAGACCTCTGGAAATCATGGGTTGGACGGAGGGTACCACAATAACACGTCTCACGTGTGACATGGCGCAGCCACGTCTGCAATAGCAACTCATGGTTGATCCGATGCGCAAGGCTTCACTTTTGCCGAAGCCCGTTTGCTTTTCCGGGCGCGCAATGCATTGTTTCGGGCAACCAAGAGGCGGTCGATGCAGAAATCCGAAGACGTGACATTCGGCGGGTCCGGTCTGGACCGCGCAGGCGAGTTGCGGGGCAACATTCCCGAATTGGCACGGGCGATGCAGGCCCCGGGCACGCGCGCGGTGGCGCTGTGGCGTGGCAAGCCGCTGGTTGCCGGCGACGCGGAACTCTGCCTGGCACGACTGCCGCTTGCGCATCCGGCCTTCGCCGATGCCGCGCGACCGCCCATTCTGCTGGGTCGCGAGGAAGGCAACGCGGTCTTTGCGCATGACATCTCGGGGTGGGATCCGGACGGGCAGGATCTTTCCAAATTGGGTGCCTTCGTCGACGACAGCGAACAGGCGCATCCGGCGATGCCCGGTGGACACCGCTTTGCCGAACTGCGCCGGATCATGACCCGCCTCGGCGCGCGCGACGCCGAACTGGCCGCGACGGCCAAGGCGATCCACGGCTGGCACGCCACGCACGGCTTTTGCGCCAAGTGCGGAGCGGCGTCCGAGATGCACCAGGCGGGATGGCAACGTATCTGTCCGGCCTGCGGTGCGCACCACTTCCCGCGCACCGATCCGGTGGTCATCATGCTGGTCACCCACGGCAACCGCGCGCTGCTGGGACGGTCGCCGGGTTGGCCCGAAGGAATGTATTCCTGCCTGGCCGGGTTCGTGGATTCCGGCGAAAGCATCGAGGCGGCCGTGCGCAGAGAAACGCTGGAGGAGGCCGGGATCACGGTCGGACCGGTACGCTATCTGGCGTCACAGCCCTGGCCCTTTCCGTCGTCGCTGATGATCGGCTGCCACGCCGTCGCGCTGGACGACACGATCCGGCTGGACCCGAACGAATTGGAAGATGCGCTCTGGGTCACCCGCGAGGCGGTGGCCGAGGCATTCGCCGGGCGCGCGCGTCATTTCTTGCCCGCGCGCAAGGGTGCCATCGCGCATTTTCTGCTGCGCAACTGGCTTGCGGACCGGCTGGATTGACGCGACACTCCGGCCGAACCGAAATCGGGGCGACAACAAGGGCAGGTCATGCAGGTCAATGCACGCGAGGACATCGAGGCGCCGCTGGACAGGGTGTTCGCGGAACTGACGGATTTCGAAGCGATCGAACGCCGCGCGCTGAGGCGCGGGATCGAGATCCGGCGCACCGACGGGCTGGCCGGACCGCAGGCCGGCATGGCCTGGCAGACGACGTTTCGGTTTCGCGGCAAGCCGCGCGATGCGACCGTTATACTCAGCGAAATGAAGGCGCCCGAAACCTTGGTCTTCACGTCGAATTCCGGTGGCCTCGATATCGTGACCCGTGTCGATCTGGTTGCGCTGTCGCGGGGCCGAACACGGGTTTCGGTCGAATCCGAACTGATGCCCAAGACGCTGTCGGCGCGGTTGCTGGTGCAATCGCTGAAACTGGCAAAGGGCAATATCAATACCCGGTTTCGCAAGCGCGTCGGGCTTTACGCCAAGGAGCTTGAGGATCGGCTGAACCGCATGGCGTGATGCCTTGCGATGCCGGCGGAAAACTCTAGTCTTGCGCCATCGGGGGAGGGCCGGGGATGACAGCTTGGACAAGCAGGATGATGGCCTGGGCCATAGCGGTCGTCCTGGCGGCACCCGCCGCAGCGCATGAATTCTGGATCGACGCCGAGGCTTGGCAGGTCGCGCCGGGTGAAAACCTCAAGGCCGCCTTGCGCGTCGGCGAAAAGATGGAGGGCGGATCCTACGCGTATATTCCGCCCGACTTCACGCGCTTTGAAATCGCCATGGGTGACGCGATTTTCCCTGTCGAAGGCCGCGCGGGGGACCGTCCGGCGCTGAACATGGCCATACCGGGCGAGGGGCTGGCCGTCGTCGCCCATGTCACCAAGGATTACCGCCTGACCTATACCGAGTGGCAGAAATTCGTGGATTTCTGCGAGCACAAGGATTTCGCCTGGGCGATCGACCGGCACCGCGCCCGCGGCCTGCCGGAAACCGGGTTTCGCGAGTTGTATTCCCGCCATGGGAAAAGCCTGATCGGCGTGGGGGCCGCGCAGGGGCAGGACCGCGCGCTTGGCCTGCTGACCGAGGTTGTCGCCAATGCCAACCCTTATACCGACGACCTGTCCGCCGGGTTCCCGGTGACGGTGCTATTCGACGGCGCGCCGCGCGTCGACACGCAGGTCGAACTGTTCGAGAAGGCGCCGGATGGTACAGTGGCCGTGACCCTGCACCGTACCGATGGCGATGGCCGCGCCGTGCTTCCCGTCAGACCGGGCCATGTCTATCTGGTCGATGCCGTGGTGATGCGGCCGCTTGAGCCGGCCGAAGACGGCGATCCGGTCTGGGAAAGCCTCTGGGCCTCGCTGACCTTCGCGGTGCCGCAATGAGCGTGATCGAAGACCTGCGTGCCGCGCTTGGCCCCGGCGCGGTGCTGACCGGCGCGGACGCCGCGCCGTTCTCGCATGACTGGACCGGTGCCTATGCCTGGCAGCCGGTCTGTGTTGCGCGCCCGTCCAGCACGGCCGAGGTTTCCGCGGTGATGAAGATCGCCACCGAAACCCGCACGCCGGTTGTACCTGTGGGTGGCAATACCGGGCTTGCGGGCGGCACGGCGGGTGACGGATCGATCATGCTTTCGCTCGACCGGATGACCGCCATTCGCGAAATCCGTCCCGAGGCAAGGCTGGCGGTGGTCGAGGCCGGTGTGATCCTGAGCCAGCTGCACGAGGCCGCCGACGCCCACGACCTGGTCTTTCCCCTGACCTTCGGAGCCAAGGGATCGGCGCGGGTGGGCGGATTTCTGTCGACCAATGCAGGCGGTTCCAACGTCTTGCGCTACGGCAATACGCGCGACCTGGTGCTGGGGATCGAGGCGGTGCTGGCCGATGGCCGGGTGATGAACCTGATGAGCGCCCTGCACAAGGACAATTCCGGGCTCAACCTCAAGCATCTGCTGATCGGCGCCGAAGGCACTTTGGGCGTCATCACCGGCGCTGTGCTGAAACTGGTGCCCAAGCCGCGTGCCTACGCCACCGCGATGGTCGGGGTCGCGTCTTTGGACGACGCGCTGGCGCTGCTCAACCGGCTGCAAGAGGCGACGGGCGGCGCGGTCGAGGCCTGCGAATACATGTCCCAGCCCTATCTCGACGAGGTCGCGCGCCGCTTTCCCGAGTTGCGACAGCCTTTCGCCGAACCGCAGCCGGTATCGGTGATGATCGAACTGGGCGCCACCGCGCCGCGCGACGCCACGCCCGGTCCGGACGGACAGGTGCCCATCGTCGGCCTGCTGGAAGACATCCTGTCGGGAATGATGGCGGCCGGCCAGGTGCTGGATGCCGTTGTCGCCCAAACCGAAGCGCAGCGCCGCGAGATCTGGCGGCGGCGGGAACTGGCGGGCGAAGTCACGGTCTCGCGCCCGCCGCTGGTCAACAACGATGTCGCGCTGGCGCTGGACAAGGTCGCGCCGTTCCTGTCGCGAATGGAAACCCGGCTGGCGCGGATCGACCCGCAGGCGCAACCGATGGTCGTCTCGCATCTGGGTGACGGCAACGTGCATTACGTGGTCTGGCCCAGCAGCGGCGATCCGGTCCTGATCGATACGATCATGGAAGCGGTCGAAGACGAAGTCCTGGCGCTCGGCGGGTCGTTTTCGGCCGAACACGGCATCGGGTTGACCAAGAAACCGTCGATGGCGCGGCGCAAGGACCCCGTGGCGCTGGATGCCATGCGCGCGATCAAGGCGGCGCTCGATCCTTTGGGTATCCTGAACCCCGGAAAGGTGCTGCCCGAAACGGCAGGCTGACCGGAGACGGGCGCGGCCACGCCACGACGCCTGGTTTTCGAAAAAACCGGCGATGGATTGACCTGGGTCATTCACCAGCCGGCGCGGTCGGGGCACACCTCCAACGGCATTTTTGGAGAGGCTCATGCCGACGCGCGAACCGATCATCCTGTTCTATTCCCGCAGCGGCCATTCGCAGCAACTTGCAGTGGCGCTCGGCGCGGCATTGCAGACCCCTCCCGTGCGACTGGGCGCACGTTTTTACGGTTTGCCCGCCTTGGGCTGGCTTCTGGCGGGTCTGGATGGTGGGCGTGGTGCGGAACCCCGTTTGCGCGAACCCTTGCCCGACATCGAACCGGATGCGCTGGTGATACTGATCGGTCCGGTCTGGGCCGATGGGCCCGCGGCGCCGTTGAACACGGTCGCCGCGCTTTTGCGCCCCCGCGGCAATCCGGTGGCCGCGATCCTGACCGCGGCGGGTCCGGACAGTCCCGACAAAGCCCTGACCGCGCTGCAGGCCCGGTTGGGCCGGGGCCTGGTTCTTGCCGATTCCGTCCCGAACCCGCTTGAAGGAACGCCCGGCTATGGCGCCCGCGTCGCGGACCTTGCGGGCCGGTTGCGATCTTTGATGGTGTTGCCGCCGGAACGGGAGGTCGCCTCTTGACGGTCGCGAAACAAACCCGCGAGATCGTGTTCCGGACCGAGGGACTGACCAAGGTCTACACCACGGGGTCGGTTCAGGTGCATGCCCTGGCCGGTGTCGACGTGACCCTTTACGCGACCGAGCTGACAGTTCTGCTGGGGCCGTCCGGATCGGGCAAGTCGACCCTGCTGAACATCCTCGGCGGGCTCGACCATCCCACCAACGGGCGTATCTGGTTCCGCGATCGCGACCTGACGTTGCTGTCCGACCGCGCGCTGACGCGCTACCGGCGCGACCATGTCGGCTTTGTCTTCCAGTTCTACAACCTCGTGCCCAGCCTGACGGCGCGCGAGAACGTGCAATTGGTCACCGACGTGGCCCGAAACCCCATGAAGCCGGCGGAGGCGCTGGAACTGGTCGGGCTGGAGCGCCGTATGGATCATTTTCCGTCGCAGATGTCGGGCGGCGAACAGCAGCGCGTCGCCATCGCTCGCGCCATCGCCAAACGTCCCGACGTGCTTCTGTGCGATGAACCGACCGGTGCGCTGGACAGCAAGACCGGCACTCAGGTGCTGGACACGCTGAACCGCATCAATCAGGAATTCGGCACCACCACGGCGGTCATCACCCACAATGCGGCGATCCGGAAGATGGCGCACCGCGTGATCTATTTCCAGGACGGCCGCATCGCCCGTGTCGAGGAAAACGACACCCGCCTCACGCCCGCCGAAATCGAGTGGTGAGCGGGATGCAAGCCATCGACATCAAGCTGCTGCGCGATTTCGGACGGCTCTGGATTCAGGGCCTGGCGATCGCGCTGGTGCTGGCCGCCGGCGTTGCCGTGATCCTGATGTCGGCGGGCATGAGCGGCGCGCTCAAGGAAACGCGCGACACCTATTACGACCAACACCGTTTTGCCGATGTCTTTGCCGCTGCGCGCCGTGCGCCGGACAGCCTGGCGCAGGAACTGCGCGACATACCCGGGGTGGCCGATATCGAAACGCAGGTAAGGGCATACGCGGTTCTGGACATCCCCGGTCGCGCCAAACCGGCCACAGGGTTGCTGATCTCGCGCCCGGAATTCGGCGAGGCGCGGCTGAACCTGCCGCTGCTGCGTTCGGGCCGCTGGCCCGAGACCGGGACCGAAGTGGTGGTCAACGAACCGTTCGCCGAAGCCAACGGATTTGCGATCGGGTCCACGTTCTCGGTCAATCTGAACGGCCGCAAACGCGCGCTGACGATCACCGGCACGGCGCTGTCGCCGGAGTTCATCTATACCATCGGCCCCGGCGCGCTGATGCCGCAGAACGAAACCTTCGGCATCCTGTGGATGCAGGCCGACATGATGGATGCCGCTTTCAACATGGCCGGCGCGTTCGATACCGTGTCGCTGGCGCTGTTGCCGCGCACCCCGGTCGAGCCGGTCAAGGACGCGGTGCAGGCGCTGCTGGAACCCTATGGCGGGCGCAGTCCGGTCGACCGCTCGGGCCAGCAGTCCAATGCCTTTCTGGATGCCGAGATCACCCAGCTCGAAGTTCTGGCCTATGTCTTGCCGCCGATCTTTCTGGGCATCACCGTGTTCCTGGTGAACATGGTCATCGGCCGGATCGTATTCCTGGAACGCGCCGAAATCGGTCTGATGAAGGCGGTCGGCTATTCCGATTGGGAGGTCTGCCTGCACTACCTGATGCTGGCGGCCCTGATCGCGCTGGTGGGTATCGGCATCGGCTGGGTCGTCGGAACCTGGCTGGCGCGCGAGATGGCCGAACTGTTCGGCAAGTATTACGATTTCCCGTTCCTGGTGTTCAACGCGCCGACGCGGGTCTATGTCCTGTCCGCCCTGCTGGGGCTGGCCGCCACTTCGGCGGGCGCCCTGCGCAGCGCTTTGCAGGCGGCGCGGATGGCGCCCGCTGTGGCCATGGCGCCGCCCGCACCGCCGCGGTTCCGGCGCAGCTGGCTGGACGTTCTGGCCACCGCCCTGTCGCTGTCGCAGCCCACGCGGATGATCCTGCGCAGCCTGGTCCGCTGGCCGATGCGCGCGGCGATGACGATGCTCGGCATGGCCTTGGCTGTTTCGGTGCTGGTGGCGTCGAACTTCTTTCCCGATGCCGTGGACGAAATCATCGACAAGGGGTTCTACCAGTCCAACCGCCAGGACATGCTGCTTCTGTTCGATCCCGATGTGCCGGTCGCCGCCCTGGACGAAGTGCGCCGCATGCCCGGCGTTCTGCAAGCCGAGCCGCAGCAATACCACGCCGCAGTCCTGCGCCGCGGCCCCTACGAGAAACAGGTGGCGATCTCGACGGTTTCGCCCGACACCGATCTGGCACGCGTGATCGATCAGGATGGTGACGTGGTGATCCCCGACCGATCCGGTATCCTGTTGTCGGACAGGTTGGCCGCGGCCCTTCACGTGACGGCCGGCGACATCGTGACCGCACAATTCGAAAGCGGCAACTTCCAGACCTTCGACATCCCGGTCAGCGGCGTGGTCACGCAGTTCTTCGGTCTTGGCGCCTATCTCGATCACGACGCAATGAGCCGGTTGTTCGAACAGGCGCCGCGCATGTCCGCCGCGAATGTCACCTTGGCCGATCCCGGCGCCGCCGAGGCCTTCGAGGAAAGGATCAAGGAATTTCCGGTGCTCAGCGGCACGATCAACATGACCGAGAACCGGCAGAGCTTTCTCGACACGCTGGCGCAGAACATCCTGATCGTGACCGCCGTCTACGCGGTGCTCGGCACCATCATCACCGTTGGTGTGGCCTATAACGGCGCGCGGGTGCAATTGTCGGAGCGCGCCCGGGAACTGGCATCGCTGCGCATCCTCGGCTTCTCGCATGCCGAAACCAGCTATATCCTCGCCGGCGAAATCCTGCTGCTGGCGCTTCTGGCCCAGCCCCTGGGTTGGTGGATCGGCACCTTTGTCGCCAAACTGATGACCGACAGCTATGCCAGCGATCTTTATGCCATTCCGTTGGTTCTGATGCCCGCGACCTATGCCCGGGCAAGCCTGATCGTGCTGGCCGCGGCGGTCGTCTCGGTTGCCATCGTGACGCGCAGGCTGAACCGGCTCGATCTCATTTCCGTCATGAAAACAAGGGAGTAGCACAGTGGCCTTCCCGACCCGAACCATTCTTCTTTCCGCCATCGGTCTGGCCCTGGTGGGCGGGCTGGCGGTGACGGCCTTTCGCACCGATCCGGTGCCCGTTGATCTGGCCACGCTCGAACGCGGCCCGCTCAGCGTCACCGTCAACGCCGAGGGCAAGACCCGCATACGCGAGATCTACGAGGTCGCCGCGCCGATTGCGGGAACGGTTCTGCGCCTGCCCGTAAAGGCCGGCGATCCGGTGCTCAGTGGCAAGACGGTCGTCGCACAGGTCGAACCGGTGACATCGCCTCTGCTGGATGCGCGCAGCCAGGCCCAGGCCGAGGCGGCGCTGCACGAGGCCGAAGCCTCGGTTCGTTTCGCCGAGGCGGAATTGGCCCGCACGCAGGCCGATGCAGCCTATGCCCGGACCCAGCTCGACCGCACGACCAAGCTGGTGGACAGCGGAACCGTTTCGTTGACCCAACTGGAAACCGCCAGCCAGCAGAACGCCATCGCCGAAGCGGCGGCCGAGTCGGCCGCAGCGCGGCTCGAGATGTCGCGCGCCGCGCTGGAACGCGCCCGTGCGATGCTTGTCCTTCCCGAACCCACCGACACGGACCGCAGCTGTTGTCTTGCCGTTCTGGCCCCCGCCGATGGCGTCGTGGTGTCTGTGACCAGCGCGTCGGAACGGCCGGTGCCACTGGGCGCGCCGTTGATGCAGATCGGCGATCCGACCGATCTGGAAATCGTCGTCGATCTGCTGTCGTCCGAAGCCACCC
This sequence comes from Thalassococcus arenae, assembly GCF_019104745.1. Taxonomy (NCBI): domain Bacteria; kingdom Pseudomonadati; phylum Pseudomonadota; class Alphaproteobacteria; order Rhodobacterales; family Roseobacteraceae; genus Thalassococcus; species Thalassococcus arenae. The sequence goes on along the minus strand of NZ_JAHRWL010000001.1, from coordinate 565,777 downwards.
GTCTCGAACCCGGTGCGGCGGCCAAGATAGAACGCTGGGGCGGCGACACCGCGCTGGACGCCAGATTGCGGCTGATCGAACCGGCGGCACGCACTGTTGTCTCGGCGCTCGGGATCGAGGAACAGCGTGTCGATGCGGTGCTGGATTTCGTCTCGCCGCGCGCCGAGTGGGCCGGCCTGGGCGAAGCCTATGCCGTCTATGTCCGAATCGAGGAATGGCGCACCGACGACGCGCTGCTGATCCCGCTCAGCGCCGTGTTCCGCCGCGACGGCAACTGGTTCACATTCCTGTTCCAAGACGGCTATGCGCGCGAAGTGCCGCTGGAACTGGGCCGCCGCGATGGCCGTTTCGCCGAGGTTCTAAGCGGTGTCGAAGCCGGTGCACAAGTCATCTTGCATCCGCCGGACACCATCGCCGACGGCGTGTTGGTGGCCGAGCGGGAACTTCTGTGAACCGGCCGGACGCATGGACTGTTAGCGCTTGACAAGCGCCCCGCCATTGCGGTTTCCACGACGCGGAAACCGGCATCCCGGAGGCACTTCATGGGCATGACTTTCAAGCGCAGCGACCTGCCGCGGGACTTCCTGTTCGGAGCCGCTACTTCGGCCTATCAGATCGAAGGGCAGTCTTTCGGCGGCGCCGGTCCGTGCATCTGGGACAGCTATGCGGCGACACCCGACAACGTGATCCGCAACGAACATGGCGCGATTGCCTGCGACCACTACCACCGTTTCGAAGAAGACCTCGATCTGGTCGCGAACGGCCATTTCGACGCCTATCGCTTTTCGACCAACTGGTCGCGCATCCTGCCCGAAGGTCGCGGCACGGTGAACCAAGAAGGTCTGGATTTCTACGACCGCCTGGTCGACGCGCAACTGGCGCGGGGGCTCCGGCCCTTCCTGACGCTTTATCACTGGGAATTGCCAAGCGCGCTACAGGACGTGGGCGGTTGGACCAACCCCGATATCGCCGACTGGTTCGCCGATTATGCGCGCATCGTCATGCAGCGCATCGGCGACCGGGTCAGCCACACGGCGACCATCAACGAACCGATCTGCGTGTCCTGGATCGGCCATTTCATCGGCCGCCATGCCCCCGGCCACCGCGATATCCGTGATACAGCGCGGGCGATGCACCACGTGCTCAAGGCGCATGGACGGGCTGTTTCGGCGCTGCGGTCGGACGGGTATGGCGACATGGGCATCGTCATCAACGTCACCCACTACGAACCGGTCGATGACAGCCGGCAGGCCGCCATCGCCAACGATCGTGCAGACGCGATCTTCAACCGCTGGTTCCTGCAGGGCGTGTTCAAGGGCAGCTACCCCGATGTCGCGCTCGAGGGCTTGGGCCCGCACATGCCCAGGGGCTGGGAAGCCGACATGGCCGAAATCGCGCAGCCGGTGGATTGGCTGGGAATGAACTACTACTTCCGCACGTTGACCGGCCCCGCCGACGATGCCTGGCCCGCCTTGCAGCACCATGACGGCGATCTGCCGAAGACCCAGATGGGTTGGGAAATCTCGCCCGAAGGGTTCTACAAGGAACTGACCCGCTGCGCGCGCGACTTTTCCGGCGACGTGCCGATCTACGTGACGGAAAACGGCATGGCGAATGCCGACGCCCTGGCCGACGGCGCGGTCGAGGATACGATCCGCACACGATACCTGGACGACCATATCGGCGCGGTGATCCGGGCCGAACGGGACGGCGTGCCGTTGAAGGGGTATTTCGCCTGGTCGCTGCTCGACAATTACGAATGGGCCTTTGGCTATGAGCGCCGCTTCGGGCTGGTTCATGTCGATTTCGACACGCAGACACGCACGCCCAAGGCCAGCTACCGCGCCTTGCGCGCGGCGCTACAACGCAACTGAGGCTCAGCCAACGAACCGGTTGACCCAGTTTTCCAACGCCTCTTGCCGGCCCGAACGCGGTTGCGGGTTGATGCCCTGTTCGCGCACGCACGCTTCGCAATGCTCCAGCGTCGCGCGGGTCAGCAGGGCCCGGGCGTCGTCGGTATCCCAGCCGGCATAGCGATCGGCCCGCATCCGTTCCAGCCCGCCATCCTCGATCATCGCGGCGGCGGCCTTGAGCCCCGCGGCGCAGACATCCATCGCGCCGATATGAGCCAGGATCAGATCGGCCGGATCCAGAGACTGGCGCCGCAGCTTGGCGTCGAAATTGGTGCCGCCCGTGGTGAAGCCGCCGGCGCGCAGGATCTCGTAATAGGCCAGCGCCACCTCGGGGACGTTGTTGGGAAACTGGTCGGTGTCCCATCCGGACTGGTAGTCGTTCCGGTTCATGTCGATCGACCCGAAGATGCCAAGGGCTGCCGCCGTGGCGATCTCGTGTTCGAAGGAATGCCCGGCCAGGATCGCATGGCCCTGTTCGATGTTGACCTTGACCTCGCCTTCCAACCCGAAATCCTTGAGGAACCCGTAAACCGTGGCGACGTCGTAATCGTATTGGTGCTTGGTCGGCTCCTGCGGCTTCGGCTCGATCAGGATCGTGCCGCCGAACCCGATCTTGTGCTTGTAGTCCACGACCATCTGCAGCATCCGGCCCGCCTGCTGGCGTTCGCGTTTCAGGTCGGTGTTCAGCAGCGTCTCGTAGCCTTCGCGCCCGCCCCACAGCACATAGTTCTCGCCGCCCAGTTTGTGCGTTGCGTCCATGCAGGTCTTGATCGTCGCCCCTGCGAAGGCAAAGACGTCGGGGTCGGGATTGGTCGCGGCACCCGCCATGAAGCGGCGATGCGAGAACAGGTTCGCGGTACCCCAAAGCAGCTTGGGCCCGCCGGCCGCCATCTTGGTGCCGATGTAATCGGTGATCGCGTCCAGCCGCGCGGTGTTCTCGGCGAAGTCCGCACCTTCGGGACGAATGTCGGCGTCGTGGAAACAGAAATACGGCACGCCCAGGATGTCGAACATCTCGAACGCCACATCGGCCTTGAGCCGCGCCAACTCCATCGTGTCGCCGAACCACGGCCGTTCGAAGGTCTGCCCGCCGAACGGATCGCCGCCGGGCCAGGCAAAGCTGTGCCACCAGGCGACGGCAAAGCGCAGGTGATCCTCCAGCCGCTTGCCCATGACCACCGCGTCGGGATCGTAGTGGCGGAATGCGAAATCGTTTGCGCTGTCCTTGCCCTCGAACCGCGCCTTGGGAATGCCAGCGAAGAAATCGGTCATGTCTTGGATCCTTTCAGGTCGCGATAGGTGGCGCGGTAGCGTTCCTGCGCCTCGGCGTAAGCGCCGCGCAGACCGTCGTCGGGTGCGACCTGCGCGGCGATGGCCGGGCGGGTCATTTCGACATCCGCGCCCGCGGCCAGCATGGCCAGCCGCGCAGCGCCGAAGGCGGCGCCGAAATCGCCCGCTTGCGGCAGGTCGATGGGCAGATCCAGCGCGTTGGCGATGGTCCGCACCCAGGTGTCTGATTTCGATCCGCCGCCCGCCGCGATCAGCCGGTCAAGCCGCGTTCCCGTGGCGGCCAGCGCATCCAGGCAATCGCGGAACGCAAAAGCCACGCCGTCCAGCACCGCGCGGGTCAGGTCGGCGGCGTCGGTGGCGTGTTCGAGGCCGGTGAAGGCGCCGCGGATGGCGGCGTCGTTATGCGGCGTCCGTTCGCCGCCCAGATAGGGCAGGAAAGTCACCGGTCCGGGCGCTGTCGGTGCGCCGAGCTCTGCGGTCAGCGCCGCCGGGCTGCGATCCAGCACCCGGGACAGCCAGTTCAGCGCATCGGTCGCGGCCAGGATCACGCCCATCTGGTGCCACGTGCCGGGCAGGGCGTGGCAGAACGTGTGCACCGCGGTGGCCGGGTCGGGCTGGAATGCGTCGCAGGCTGCGAAAAGCACGCCCGACGTGCCCAGCGATACGAACCCGTCACCCGCGGCCACAACGCCCAATCCCACGGCAGTCGCCGCATTGTCGCCACCGCCGCCGGCAACGATCACGCCCTTGGGCAAACCCCATTTCGCGGCCAGCGCGTCGCGCAAAGTGCCTGAAGGTTCGGACCCTTCGACCAGCCCCGGCATGGCGCTGCGGTCCAGCCCGGTTTCGTCCAACAGCGCGTCGGACCAGTCGCGCGCGCCGACATCCAGCCAGGACGTGCCGGCGGCATCCGACATCTCGGACACCGCCTCGCCGGTCAGGTGCAGGCGCAGGTAATCCTTGGGCAAAAGCACGCGGGCGATCCGCCCTGCGATATCCGGTTCGTTCGCCTGCACCCAGGCTACCTTGGGCGCGGTGAAGCCGGGAAAGACGATATTGCCGGTGATCGCGCGGAACCGAGGATCGGCATCCATCGCGGCAGCCTGTTGCGATGCCCGTGTATCGTTCCACAGAAGGCAGGGCCGCAGCACCCGGTCTTCCGCGTCCAGCAGCGTCGCGCCATGCATCTGGCCGGACAGCCCGATGGCCTTGACCGCCGACAGGTCGATCCGGGCGCCAAGCGCCGCCATCGCCGCATCCGCCGCCGCGATCCAGGCCGACGGGTCCTGTTCCGACCAGCCGCTTTGCGGACGGCTGACCGTCAGGGGCGCGGATGCCTCGGCAAGCACTGCCTGCCCCGCGTCGACAAGAACGGCTTTCAGACCCGACGTGCCTAGATCGAGCCCGATATACATCATGCCGCCGCGTCGCGCGGGTTCTTGCCCAGGATGATCATCGACAGGATGTCGTCCTCGGTCACGTCCTCGACCCGCTCGGTACCGACCAGCTGGCCGTTTTTCATCACGCTGACCCGGTCACACAAATCCATCATCTCGCGGGTGTCGTGGCTGATGAGGAAGATACCCAGCCCTTGTTTCTTCAGTTCCTGGATCAGGTCGGCCACCATCTGCGTCTCGTGCACGCCAAGCGCGGCGGTCGGTTCGTCCATGATCAGGATGCGCGCGTTGAAATAGACCGCCCGCGCGATGGCCACCGATTGCCGCTGACCGCCAGACAGCGCGCTGACCGGCACCTTGATCTTTTTGAAGTTGGGGTTCAGCCGCGCCATGATCTTGCGGGTCTCGGCCTCCATCTTGGCATCGTCGATCAGGCCCAGAGGCGTTGTCAGCTCGCGGCCCAGGAACAGGTTCGACGGCGCATCGAGGTTGTCGGCCAGCGCCAGCGTTTGATAGATCGTCTCGATGTTGTAGCGCCGGGCGTCGCGGGGGCTCTGGATGTCGGCCAACTCGCCATTGATCCAGATCTCGCCGGAATCCTTCTGATAGGCGCCCGACAGGATCTTGATCAGCGTCGACTTGCCCGCGCCGTTATGGCCCAGAAGGCCCACGACTTCGCCGGGATACAGGTCGATCGACACGTGGTCGACCGCCTTGATGCCGCCGAAGGCGATCGAGATGTCCTTTAGTTCGACCAGCGGAGTTTGCTTGGTGCTCATGTCCGTACCTCTCATGCCTTGCCGCCGCGGCGGTAGAGATTGTCGAGATAGACCGCCAGCACCAGAACCGACCCGACGACGATCTGCTGGATCGCCGCGTCGAAGCCGATCAGCACCATGCCGGTCTGCAGCGATTGCATCACCAGCGCGCCCAGCACCGCGCCATAGATCGTGCCCATGCCACCGGCCAGCGATGTGCCGCCGATCACCGCGGCGGCGATGACGTAAAGTTCGTCCAGCGTGCCGAGCGCGTTGGTGGCCGAACCCAGACGGGCCGAGGCGACGGTGGCCGACAGGCCGGTCAGCAGGCCCATGACGGCAAAGATCTTGACCGTCATCCACTTGGTGTTGATGCCCGACAGCGCCGCCGCCTCGGGGTTGCCGCCGATGGCATAGACATAGCGGCCGAACCGAGTGCGCGACATGATGAAGGTCATGATGATGACCACGGTCACCAGGATCAGAACCGGGATGGCGAAGCCGTGGCTGATGAACAGCCCGCCCTCGGGGATCTCGATGCCTTCGGCCTGGGCGTATTGGCGCACGATGCCACGCGGCCAGGGATAGGAATTGACCAGCAGCACGGCGCCGACCAGCGCGGCGCAGCCAAGCGCGGCGATGAAGCTGTCGGCCCAGACCGGGCGCAGCGGAAATTCGAACTTGCGGCGTTGGCGGCGGCCGAACAACACCAGGGCGACGACCGCGGCGCAGCCGACCAGGCCGACGATCCAGCTGCCGGTGGCGCCGATGGCGCCATAGGGTCCGCCGCCCAGCAATTGAAAGGTGGAATCCACCGGGCTGATGGTTTCGCCGCGGGCCACCAGAAAGGCCGCGCCGCGCCAGACCAGCAAGCCGCCCAGCGTGACGATGAAGGCCGGAATGCCGCGATAGGCGATCAGCCAGCCATGCAGCGCGCCGATCATCGTGCCGACGATCATCCCCACGATGACCGCGATGATCCAGATCAGCGGATGGCCCAGGCCCAACCATTGCGGCAGGATCCAGACCTGCGTGACGCCCATGATGATCGCGCAGAAACCCAGAACCGAGCCGACCGACAGGTCGATATGCCGGGTAACGATGACCAGGACCATGCCGCAGGCCATGATCCCGATGGACGAGGTCTGCACGCTGAGGTTCCACAGGTTGCGCGGTGTCAAGAACGCGCCGAACCCGTTGACCAGCGCGCCATACATGTGAAAGCCCACCCAGATCAACGCCAGCGCGGCCAGCATGCCCAGCAGGCGGGTGTCGAGTTCGGTGGCGCGCAGGAAGCGGGTCAGGGCGCCATCGCCCTTGTCCTTCGCGGCTGCGCTGCCTTGCGTGGTGTCGGTCATGTCATTGTCCCGGTCATGGCGCGTTCGTGGCCTGGCGATTGCCGGCCGCCGATCGCGACGAATTGTACGGAGTGACTGGCAAAACGGGCACCGGCGTATTGCCGCCGGTGCCCGGGATCGTCGCTGCGATCAGCAGCCTGCAACGCCGTCCATGGCGCCTTCGCAGACCTTGTCCTTGGCGATGTGACCCGCGTCGATCACGACGTTGATGTTGTCCTTGGTGACCGGGGTCGGCGCCAGGAAGATGGCGTTCATCTCGACACCTTTTTCACCGCCGGACCACTTCACCGCGCCGGAAATGGCATCCATCGCGGTGCCGTTGGCCAGCGCCACGGCGATCTCGGCCGCGGCGGCGCCCAGCTGACGGCTGTCTTTCCAGACCGACACGGTCTGGGAGCCACGGGCCACGCGGTTCAGTGCGGCATGGTCGCCGTCCTGACCACCCACGGGAATGTTCAGGCCCTGCGCCGACAGCGCCGCGATGGCGCCGCCCGCCATGCCGTCATTCTGCGCCAGCACGGCGTCGACGTCATTGTTGGCGGCTGTCAGGATCTGTTCCATGTTCTTCTGGGCGTTGTCGGGCTTCCAGCCATCGGTAAACGCCTCGCCGACGATGGTGATCTTGCCGGCGGCGACATCGTCGCCGATCACTTCCATCATGCCTTCCAGTAGGAAGCCGGCATTGGGGTCGCCCTTGTCGCCCTTGATGATGGCAAAGTTGCCTTCGGGCTGCGCGGCGGTCACGGTTTCGGCGATGATGCGGCCGACACCCTTGTTGTCGAAGGTCAGATAGAAGGTCCGGTCATCCTCGATCAGACGGTCGTAGCCCACGACCGGAATGCCTTCGGCGGCGGCCTTGTCGACGGCGGGGCCGATCGCGTCCTTGTCCATCGCCAGGATGATCAGCGCATCGGCGCCCTGGGCGATCAGCGCCTCGACATCGGTCAGCTGCTTGGCGGCCGAAGCCTGCGCGTCGGCGGACACATAGGTCGCGCCCAGTTCTTCCAGCTTGGCCTTGATGGCGGCTTCGTCGGTCTTCCAGCGTTCTTCCTGAAAGTTCGACCAGCTCACGCCGACGGTCAGCTCTTGCGCGAATGCGGCGGTCGACATCGCGGCGGCCATAACGGCGCCGACAATCACAGATTTCTTCATGGTTTCCTCCCATTGGGCGACGCATCCCGGGTCTCCCCCGATCCGAGTCGCAACGCCCCCAGTTTGCTTTCAATAATTTCGGTTGTCAAAATAAAGTTTGCAGATCACATGGCGTTTCGGGGTAATGAACCGCTGCATTGAAAGATACTCTTGACAGCCTGCGGGAATTGGGACCGAATTAATTCGAGAGGAGAAAAATTTGAACCTATCGGTAAAGGACCGTCCCGACAGCGCCGCGCGGGGCTGCGGACCATCGCTCGCGCCCTTGTCGGACCCGTCCATTCCGCCCAGGCAGAAGGTGCTCGACCTCGTCCGGTCGATGGGCGCCGTGCCGCGGGTCGAGATCGCGCGCGCGCTGGAAATCAGCCCCGGAACGGTCACGGCCCTGTCTTCCGATCTGATCGGCGCGGGCTACCTGCAAGAGGTCGAGGGCGGTGCGCGCGAAAGCGGGCGGGGCCGTCCGCCGGTGTCGCTGGCGGTGGTTCCGGATGCGGTCCGGGTGATCGGGATCAAGCTGTCCGATTTGCGCCACGCCGCCACGATGATGAATTTCGCCGGCGAGCAGATTCACCAGGTCAGCCTCGCCGCCGATGGCCGCGACGCCGACCCCTCACATGTCGTCGACCGGATCGACCGGTTGGTCACGGCGTTGCTGGTCGAAACCGGGACGCCTCGCGACGATATCCGCGCTGTCGGGATAGGCCTTCCGGGTCTGGTCGAAACGGTGACCGGGTCGGTCAACTGGTCGCCATTGCTCAACAGCCGCTCCGTGCCATTGGCCCGGATGATCCGCGACCGGCTTGGCATCGAGACCGTGCTGGAGAACGACGCCAACCTGCTGACACTGGCCGAGCTGTGGTTCGGCAAGGGGCGGGCGATGAACAATTTCTGCGTCGTCACGATCGAGAACGGAATCGGCATGGGTTTCGTGCTGAACAACCGCCTGTTCCGCGGTGCCCGCGGGCTGGGAATGGAGATCGGCCATACCAAGGTGCAGCTGGACGGCGCGCTGTGCCGCTGCGGGCGGCGCGGCTGTCTCGAGGCATATCTGGCCGACTACGCCCTGGTGCGCGAGGCGACGACGGCGTTGCGCGGCGACACGCCCGACCCCTTGAACCCGGACGAAACGGTCAAGCGGCTGTACGAAGAAGCCAAGGCCGGCAACAAGGCGGCGCGGTCGATCTTTCTGCGTGCCAGCCGCTATCTCGCGCTAGGTCTGTCGAACGTGATGCAGTTGTTCGATCCCGAACGGATCATCATCACCGGCGAACGGCTGACCTTCGATTATTTCTATTCCGAGGGCGTGCTGGAAGAAATGCTGTCCATGACACTGGATGTCGAACGATTCCGCGACCGCGTCGAGGTCCACGCCTGGAAGGATCCGGTCTGGGCACTGGGCGCGGGTGCGCTGGCGCTTTCGACGGCGACCAGTCAGGCGATGGCCGCGCTGTGAGACCGGCCTTGGCGCTCGTGCTGATCTGCGCCCAGTCGGCAACGGCGCAAATCGCGTTCGAGGACGTCTCGGCCAACCTGCCCGAACATGTCTACCAGGGCGACTGGGAACACTTCGTCGGCGGCGGTGTGGCGGTTCTGGATTGCAACGGCGATGCGCGTCCGGACCTGTTTGCCGCTGGCGGAACCGCGCCGGCGCGGCTGTTCGTCAACCAGGGTGGGATGCGCTTTGCCGATGTTTCGGTTCCGCGACTGACCGGTGTGACCGGGGCCTATCCCCTGGACATCGACGGCGACGGTTGGCTGGATCTGTTCGTGTTGCGGGTTGGCGCGAATGTCGTCCTGCAGGGTGGGCCCGATTGCAGGTTCAAGGATGTCACCACGGCCTGGGATATCCCTGTCCGCGACGACTGGTCCACGGCCTTCACCGCGTGGTGGCCTTCCGGTTTCGACCGCCCGGTGATGGCGGTGGGCAACTACGTCGACCGGCACGACCCTGAGGGACCGTTCGGCACCTGTGACAGCCATGACCTGTTGTTTCCCGGCCCGGACGGCTGGCGCGCCGAAACGCTGGGGCCGGGCTTTTGCACGTTGTCGATGCTGGCGGCACGGGATGCTTCGGGCACGCTGCGACTGCGCATCTCGAATGACCGCCACTATTACATCCGCGAGGGTTTCGAGCAGATGTATGACCCCGTCGAACAGCGGTTTCTGACCGAAGCGGACGGCTGGCCGCGCGTGTCGCTGTGGGGGATGGGCATCGCCAGCCGCGACATCACCGGCGACGGGCGGGACGAGGTGATGCTGACCTCGATGGGCGATCAGCTGATGCAGATCGCGCAGGCAGATGGCAGCTATGTCGCTGCACCGTTCTCCATCGGCAGCTACGCGCAGCGCCCCTTTACCGGCGGCGATGGCCGTCCGTCCACCGGCTGGCATGCCGAATTCGGTGACATGGACAATGACGGCCGCGCCGATCTGTTCATCGCCAAGGGCAATGTCGACCAGATGCCCGGCATGGCGATGCTGGACCCCAACAACCTGCTGATGCAGCAGCCGGACGGCACGTTCGCCGAAGCCGCCGACACGGCCGGGCTGGCCAGCATGGCACGGTCGCGCGGGGCTGCGCTGGCCGATTTCGACGGCGATGGCCTGCTGGACGTGGTGGTGATCAACCGCCGCGCGCCAATGGAGCTGTATCGCAACGTGACGCCAGATGCGGGTGGCTGGCTGGCGGTCGATATCCGCGCGGCAGGCAACACCCGGCTGGTTGGCGGGATGGTGCGCGTGACAACGCCGGCAGGCGTTCAGACGCAGCAGATCGTCGTTGGTGGCGGGCATGCGGGCGGACAGGCTGGTCCGCTGCATTTCGGTCTGGGTCAGGCCGGAACAGCGCGGGTCGAGGTGATCGGCCCCGACGGCGCGATCCTGCACGATGCCGAACACGCCGCAGGTGCGGTGATGCGGCTGGAGTTGCGTTAGGGGCGGTCCACAGGAAGGCCGCTGGGTACGCTGTCCGGCACACCCAACCGGCCGGCCAAGGCCTCCGGATCGGTCAGCGCGGCAAGGAAAGCTTCGATTTGCTGCAAGTCGGTGTCCGTCAGATCGACGGCAAAGCCTTTGGCCGCCTTGATCGCGTCGATCTCGGCTGTGTCCGACAGAATGCGGAAATCCTCGACCGGCAGTTCGGGCAGCCGGACCTGGGCCGCGTCGAAACTGTCGAGGTTGCCGCCGGGTTCCACGTGGTCGCGCAGGAACCCGGCCAGCGTCGCATGAGCCCCGGCATGACCATAGGGCGCGGTTTCGGTGACATTGCGCAGCGAAGGCGTGCGAAAGGCAAAGGCGTCCTCGGCCCGGCCGGTGACGCGCATCCGCCCTTCGTCGCGGGCGTGGCTTTCGAACCGCGCGGCCTTGCCCGGTCCGATCTGCGGTGCGGCCATGGCGTGAAAGCCATGATCGGTCTGGAACTTGCCGGAATGACACTCGGCGCAGCGGGCCTTGCCGTAGAACAGATCACGCCCCGCCGCCGCCATCTCGGGCAAGTCTCCCGCGCCGCGCAGGGCGGCGTCGAACGGGCTTTGATCCGACCGCCATTCGAATGCGATGAAGGCAGCGATTGCGTTGGAAATGTCGGTGAAGGCGATATCCTCGGGCGCGGTGACATGCGGATAGACGGCCTGGAACCGTTGCACGTAATCCGGCAAGGCCGCCACCCGGTGCGAAATGGCCGCCCAGGCGCCGTTCTCGCCGGTGATTCGGCCCGCGCGCACCAGTTTGCTGATCTCGTTCTCGCCGTAGTGGCCCGCCATCTCGTCGGCGCTGAGCACCGGGAACATGGTCTGCAGCGACAGGACAGACGCGAATCCGCGGGTCTGGTCCTCGCCCAAGGGGCTGCGCATGCCGCCGGGTTGGGCCGGGTCGACCTCGATCCGGCCGTCGTGGAACATCACCGTGAACTCGCGGGCGCCCAGGTTGAACAAGGCCGGCGCATTGCGCGGGATCCTTTGTTCGGGAAGGTTTTCGGGATCGGCGCGGCGGCTCTGCCCCAATCCGACGCCGCCATCGCCCAGCGACAAGGCCACGCCGTCGGCGGTGGCCAGGGCCGGGTGGTGGCAGGTCGCGCAGGATACCGTTCGGTTGCCCGACAGGATCGGATCGTAGAACAGCAATTGCCCCAGTTCCGCCTCGGCCCTGTCGATCGGCAGGTAATCCGCATCGGTGACCGGCGCGGGCAGATCGGCAGCGGCAAGGGTGGCTATCGCGGCCAAGGCAAGGCTTGGGAAAACCGGCTTCATGCGCAAGGGATTGCAAGCGGCGGGGCGGCTGTCAACGACCCAGTCGCGGTGTCGCCAGCCCGCGGAACCAGACGCGGGCGCCACGCGAAACGGGGCCCGCATCCGGGCCCCGTTCCAAGGCTGGTCGACCGGCTCAGTTCAGCGCCGCATCTGTGATCGCGTGGGTCCAGGCGCCTTCCGGTGCGGCGGTGATGACCGGGTCCGACCCGCCCGCCAGCAACGTCGCCACCGTGCGTTCGTAATCCGCCGGATCAAGCGCCCCGTTCGAGCCTGCGGTCAGCTTGGCGATCTCGCCCATCATGCGGATCTGGTGACCCTCGGTCTGCGCGCCGGTCTCGTCATAGTCGAGCACGATCATCGCCGCGTCCTCGGGGTTTTCCTCGGCCCATTTCCAGCCCTTCATCGACGCCCGGACGAAGCGCGCCATCTTGTCGGTGAATTCCGGATCGCTCAGCTTGTCCTCGAGCACGTAGAGACCATCTTCGAGCGTCGCGACGCCCTGATCCTCGTATTTGAAGGTCACCAGTTCATCGGGGCTGACACCGGCGTCGATCACCTGCCAGTATTCATTGTAGGTCATCGTGCTGATGCAATCGGCCTGGCGTTGCAGCAGCGGGTCGACGTTGAAGCCCTGCTTGAGCACCTCGACCCCGTTTTCCGACTTGCCGTCGGTGGAAATGCCGAGGCTGCTCATCCACGACATGAACGGAAATTCGTTGCCGAAGAACCAGACGCCCAGCGTGCGGTTCTTGAGGTCTTCGGGCGATGCGATACCGGCGTCCTTCCAGCAGGTCAGCATCATGCCCGACGACTTGAACGGCTGGGCGATGTTCACCAGCGGCAGGCCCTTTTCGCGCGCCGCCAGCGCCGCGGGCATCCATTCGACGGTCACATCCGCGCCGCCGCCTGCGATCACCTGCGTCGGCGCGATGTCCGGCCCGCCCGGCAGGATCGTGACGTTCAGATCCTCTTCCTCGTAGAACCCGTTTTCGAGCGCCACATAGTAGCCTGCGAATTGCGCTTGTGTGACCCACTTGAGCTGCAGCGTCACGTCGTCGGCGGCCAGCGCCGGGGTCGCCAGCGCGAATGCGGCGGCGGTGGAAAGCAATGTCTTCTTCATCTTCAGACCTCCTAGTCTGTTGTGGTCGTCTTTTTGTTTTTTCGCCCGGTCGCTATCCGGGTTCTTGTTGTCAGTCTCAGACCCGCTGGCTGGGATGCCAGAAGGTCACCGCCTTTTCTATCAGCGCCACGGCGCCATAGAACAGGCTGCCCGCCAGCGCGGCAACGACAATCTCGGCCCAGACCATGTCCAGCGCAAGCTGTCCCACGCTGGTCGAGATGCGAAAGCCCATGCCGCGGGTGGGAGAGCCGAAAAATTCCGCAACGATGGCCCCGATCAGCGCCAGCGTGGTGGCGATCTTAAGACCGTTGAAGATGAACGGCATCGCTGCAGGCAGGCGCAGTTTCACCAGAGTCTGCCAGTAGGTCGCGCCATAGGTGTGCATCAGGTCGCGCTGCATCGCGCCGGTGTCGCGCAGGCCGGATACCGTGTTCACCAGAACCGGAAAGAACACCATCACCACCACCACCGCTGCCTTGGATTGCCAGTCGAAGCCGAACCACATCACCAGGATCGGTGCAGTGCCGACGATCGGCAGGGCGGCCATGAAATTGCCCACCGGCAGCAGACCTTGGCGCAGGAACTCGAACCTGTCGGCCAGGATCGCGGTCACGAAGGCCGCGCCGCAACCGATCGCGTAGCCCGACAGCGCACCCTTGACGAAGGTCTGCACGAAGTCTTCCCAAAGGATCGGGATCGACCCCGCCAGCGTGGTGAAGATCGTGCTGGGTGGCGGCAGGATCACCGCGGGCACCTGCAGCCCGCGCACCACCAGTTCCCAGACCGCCAGAACCGTCAGCCCGAACAGCACCGGGACCGTCATGCGCACCGCGCGCGTGTCGCCGCTCGGTCCGTTCGACAGGCGCGAATTGATCCACCAGGCCACGGCCCACACGACCAGCGCGGCAACCACCAGCATCATGGCCGCGCCCCCATGGCCCGCGCCGTGCGCCGTTCGATCCAGCCGACGAACCAGACCAGCGTGGCCGCCAGTGCCGCGGCGACGAACAGCGCCGCCCAGATCTGTTCGGTCTGGCCGTAATAGCTGCCGCCCAGCATCCGCGCACCAAGGCCGCCGCGCTGCACCGGCAATTCGCCAACGATGGCGCCCACCAAAGACGCGGCAATACCGATCTTGAGCGAGGCGAAGAGGTAGGGCACCGAAGCGGGCAGGCGCAATTTCCAGAACGTCTCGGCGCCGCTGGCGTTGTAGGTGCGCAGAAGGTCGAGTTGCATCGCGTCCGGGCTGCGCAGCCCCTTGACCATGCCCACAACGACGGGGAAGAACGACAGATAGGCCGAGATCACCGCCTTGGGCATCAGCCCTTCCAGCCCGATGGAATACAGCACCACGATGATCATCGGCGCGAGCGCGAGGATCGGAACGGTCTGGCTGACGATGGCCCAGGGCATGACCGACCGGTCCATCGTGCGGCTGTGCACGATGCCCACTGCCAGCAGCACACCCAGCCCCGCACCGATCAGGAATCCCACAAAGGTCGCACCCAGCGTGACCATCCCGTGATAGACCAGCGACCGGTTCGACAGGCTGCCCGACTTCACGATGCCGCGCCGCCCGGTGGTTTCCTCGACCCAGGTCGATTGCCACAGCTCGGCTGCCACCTGATGGGGCGCGGGCAGGCGGGCGCGGTCCTGGCTCCAGCTGCCGCCCAGATGGTCGAGATTGCGGAACACCAGGCCGAAATGGCTCAGGTCGCGCCGGGTCTGCGCGCCCTCGGGGTTGATGACCGCGCCGTCGCGTTCGGCCTGGGTCAGCACTTCCTTGACGTTCATCGGTATGCAGGCTGCATACCAAAGCGCAAGAATGGTGACGATGACGGAAAGGACCGGAACGAACCGGGTCATCGCTGCCACTCCATCCGCAGCACCGCAGGTTCGCCATCAGAGGCCGGCAGGCGCGAAGTCAGGCTGAACCCTTCGCGGCGGTAGAAGGCAAAGGCGCGCGTGTTCGGCGCAAAAACCGTCAGCCACAGGAAATCGCGATCCTGCTTGGCGCGGTCGACCAGCGCCTTGCCTAACCCCTGACCGCGCCGCGCCAGGTACAACCCGCCGATCTTGTTTTTTTCGGGGTCGACCGACAAGTAGCCGTCGACCGGATCGCCGGAAACCCAGATCTCGCGCGCGTCGAACGCGTCGTCGATGATCGCCGCGATCTTGTCGGCACCGGGGCCGTCGGGCAGGTAATCCGTCTCGGCTTCCCAATCGGCGATGATGCGCGCGCAGGCGGGGATGTCGTCGCGGGTGGCGCGGCGGATCATTCCTGGTACCCCCCGCGCAGCCCTTCGCGGACGCGGTGGGCGATATCGATAAAGACCTTTTCGTCGCGGATATCCAGCGGACGCTCGGCGGGCAGTGGACTGTCGATCACATCGGTGATGCGGCCCGGTCTCGGTGACATGACCACGATCCGCGTGGACAGATAGACCGCCTCGGGGATCGAATGGGTGACAAAGGCGATGGTCTTTCCGGTGCGCCGCCACAGCGCCAGCAATTCCTCGTTCAGGCGGTCGCGAACGATCTCGTCCAGCGCGCCAAAGGGTTCGTCCATCAGCAGGATGTCGGCGTCAAAGGCCAGCGCCCTGGCGATGGACGCCCGCTGTTGCATGCCGCCGGACAATTGCCAGGGGTATTTCTTTTCGAACCCCGCCAGTTCCACCAGTTCCAGCGTCTCGGCCACCCGCCGGGTCTGTTCCGCCTTGGAAAACCCCATGATCTCGAGCGGCAGCCGGATATTGCCGCCGATGGTGCGCCACGGGTAAAGCCCCGCCGCCTGGAAGACATAGCCATAGGCCCGCGCGCGCCGTGCCTCGTCCGGTGTCATGCCATTTACCGAAAGCGTGCCGCCGGTGGGATGTTCGAGCCCGGCGATACAGCGCAGAAAGGTGGTCTTGCCGCAGCCAGAAGGGCCGATGAAACTGACGAAGTCACCCTTGTGGATGTCCAGATCGACACCTTTCAGTGCATGCACCGGGCCGTCATTGGTCTGGAAGGTCAGGTCGAGCGATTTTGCAGAGATGACGGTCTTCACGTGGGCCTTCCGATATCGGCGTTCCGCTCGCCGCGTGCAAACCTGCTGGCGACCGGGCGGATCAGGGGCCGGTAGATCCAGCGCGCTATGACCGGCGGCAAAAGCTCGCTGCGTTCCTCGTGGGCGACCCGCGCCCGCGGATGCCGCAAAAGCCGGGTGCGCAGGGACCTCCTGTGGGGCGCCTTGGCTCGCAGATGGATCGAGCGGATGTGTTTCGCGTTCTGATAGCCATAGAGACCCGGTGCGACAAGCCGCAGCGCGCCGCCATGCGTCAGGCCGATCGCGTCGCAGTTCAGGCGGTCGGCCAGCATGACGTCGGCTTGCATCAGGTCCTCGAGGGCGATCACCGTTCTGTATCCGTCTGCGCAACGGAACTCGACGACCCGCGCGCGCTCCGGTCCGGCGCCGTGTCCATCCCGCAAGGCATCGACAACCTCGGCGAACCTGTAGCCCTCCCAGTGCAGGGCCGAAACGCTCCAGCCCGTGACGCAGTGAAAGTCCGACACCTGTTCTACCCGGTCCAGCGCGTCGAGGATCGTGGCCAGCGCCGTCTCGTGCCCGGCCGATATCCCGATACGGATGTCGTCGCGCAAGGACACCACGGTCCGGCTCGCGTATTCGGGCAAGCCGAACCGCGGAAAGCGCGACATCTCGAACTGGCCGGGCGGCAGCGGCACCGTCACACCCCAGTGGCGGGAATGCCCGTCCGTTCCACCGGCCGCGGAGCGGTCAGATCCTTCCAGGACGACAGCGCGCGGTTGACCGGCGTGTTGCCTTCGCGGGCGACGAACTTGCCATGGCCTTCCTGCGTGCGGATCTCGCCGTCATGCACCGCGACATGGCCGCGGGTCAGGGTGAAGCGGGGCAGGCCCTTGACGTGTTTGCCCTCGAAGACGTTGTAATCGATGGCGGATTGCTGGGTCGCCGCGGTGATGGTCTTTTCCTTCTCAGGATCCCAGACCACGATATCGGCGTCCGCGCCCACCAGGATCGCGCCCTTCTTCGGGTAGCAGTTCAGGATCTTGGCGATGTTGGTCGAGGTCACGGCGACGAATTCGTTCGGCGTCAGCCGCCCGGTCGCCACGCCATGGGTCCACAGCATCGGCATCCGGTCCTCGAGGCCCCCGGTGCCATTGGGGATCTTGGTGAAATCGCCGACGCCAAAGCGTTTCTGCTCGGTGGTGAAGGCGCAATGATCCGTGGCCACGACCGACAGCGACCCCGATTGCAAGCCCGCCCACAGGCTGTCCTGATGCATCTTGTTGCGGAAGGGCGGAGACATGACACGGCGCGCGGCGTGATCCCAATCGGCGTTGAAATACTCGCTCTCATCCAGCGTCAGGTGTTGGATCAGCGGCTCGCCCCAGACGCGCTTGCCCTGCTGGCGGGCGCGGCGGATGGCTTCGTGCGCCTCTTCGCAAGAGGTGTGCACGACATAGAGCGGCACGCCCGCCATGTCGGCGATCATGATGGCGCGGTTGGTGGCCTCGCCCTCGACCTGGGAGGGGCGCGAATAGGCATGCGCCTCGGGGCCGGTATTGCCCTGCGCCATCAGCTTGGCCTGCAATTCGGCCACCACGTCGCCGTTTTCGGCATGAACCAGGGCGATGCCGCCCAGTTCGGCCAGGCGGTTGAAGCTGGCGAACAGCTCGTCATCGTTCACCATCAGCGCGCCCTTGTAGGCAAGGAAGTGCTTGAAGGTGTTGATGCCGCGCTGTTCGATCACGGTCTTCATGTCATCGAACACCTGTTCGCCCCACCAGGTCACCGCCATGTGGAAGGAATAGTCGCAATTGGCGCGGGTCGACTTGTTGTCCCACCGCTTGATGGCGTCCAGCAGGCTTTCGCCTTGATTGGGCAGGCAGAAATCCACCACCATCGTGGTGCCACCCGCCAGTCCCGCGCGGGTGCCGGATTCGAAATCGTCGGAGGAATAGGTGCCCATGAAGGGCATTTCCAGGTGCACATGCGGGTCGATGCCGCCGGGCATGACGTAGCAGCCGGTGGCGTCCAGCTCCTCGCCGCCCGACAGGTTCGGCCCGATCTCGGTGATCGTGCCGTTCTCGATCCGGACATCGGCCTTGTAGGTCAGGTCATGCGTGACGATGGTGCCGTTCTTGATGATCTTTGTCATTGTGCTCACTCCCCTGTTCTTTGTTCCCAAATTTCACGAAGTTCTGGGTGCCTCATGGTATTGTAGATGTTGTGGAGTGTGGTCAAAACATAGTCGACATCCTGGTAAGAAATCAGCTTGTCAAAATGCTTTTGACCTCTGGCTCGATCTTCAAAGCGAATGCCCGTTTCTTCAAACCTCAAGCGAGCATGAGATATTGAATTCCGAACTAATCTCAGAAACTCAGCTGGCTTCTCGCCTGATATGGCGCGAAATTTTTCGTCCTTGCTTACAATCTCTAAGGTCTCCGCGAAAGCTTCAGACCCTTTAGACAACTCCCTTGGGAAGACTAGTAAGCAATACAGCAAGGAGAGATAGCGCACTTGGCGGTAGGGCGGAGTGGGGATCGAACCGACATCTATACCCTTAAGTTCGCACAACTCGTCAGCGCAGCGACGTAAGTAACCGTTCTCAAACGCCTTAAATATCACTTCGTGCTCTAAGACAGCAGCGGTGGGAATATCAAGGTTTTCAAACGGGATACTCACCCCACAATCCCCGCCGTCTCGACCGCCGCGTGGAACAGAACATCCGTGCCCGCCGTGGCCCAGTCCTTGGAAATCTCCTCGGCCTCGTTGTGTGACAGCCCGTCGACGCAGGGGCACATGACCATGGCGGTGGGGTAGACATCGTTGATCCAGCAGGCGTCGTGCCCGGCGCCGCTGACGATGTCCATGTGGGAATAACCCAGCCGTTCGGCGGCGTCGCGCACCGCTTTCACGCAGCCCTCGTCGAAGGCGGGCGGGTCGAACTGGCCGACGATCTCGCAGGAAAACTCGGTGCCGATGTCTTCGCACAGCTTCGGCGCGCGCTCCATGAATTCGGCGACCATGGCGTTCAGCTTGTCGAGCAGGTGTGTGCGCATGTCGACGGTAAAGACGACCTTGCCAGGGATGATGTTGCGCGAGTTCGGGTAGACGTCGACATGGCCGATGGCACCGACGGCGTTGGGCTGGTTCTTCATCGCGATCTCGTGCACCAGCTCGGTCACCAGCGCCAGGCCACGCCCGGCATTCTTGCGCATGTGCATGGGCGTCGAACCGGTATGGCTTTCCTTGCCGGTCACCGTGCATTCGATCCAGCGCAGGCCCTGTCCGTGGGTGACCACGCCGATATCCTTGCCCTCGGCCTCGAGGATCGGGCCCTGTTCGATATGCAGCTCGAAGAAGGCGTGCATCTTGCGATCCCCGACCGGCTCTTTACCCTTCCAGCCGATGCGTTCCAACTCGTCGCCGAACCGCTTGCCCTTGGCATCCACCCGGTCATAGGCCCATTGCAGATCGTGCTTTCCGGCAAAAACGCCGCTGGCCAGCATGGCCGGGGCAAAGCGCGTGCCTTCCTCGTTGGTCCAGTTGGTGACGACGATGGGATGCCTGGTCTTGATCCCCAGATCATTGAGCGACCGGATGATTTCCAGCCCGCCCAACACACCCAGCACGCCGTCATACTTGCCGCCCGTGGGCTGGGTATCCAGATGCGAGCCCACATAGACCGGCAGCGCGTCGGGGTCGGTTCCTTCGCGCCGCGCGAACATGTTGCCGATCTCGTCCACGCCCATGGTCAGCCCGGCCTCTTCGCACCAGCGCCGGAAAAGGTGGCGGCCTTCGCTGTCTTCGTCGGTCAGGGTCTGGCGATTGTTTCCGCCCGCGATGCCCGGCCCGATCTTGGCCATTTCCATCAGGCTGTCCCACAACCGGTCACCGTTGATGCGCAGGTTTTCCCCCGGAGCGGCCATGTCTACCCCCTGTTCCGCGGCGCAAAACATGCCGCGATCTTGTTTCTTTTTGACCAACTGGTAAATTTAGCCTTGCCGACCACCGGCAGGCTGTCAAGGAATTGTCGTGGGCGGTCCCGCGGATCGAAAGGGATTGCCCATTCAGGCGACGGAGCGGCGATGGACCAGCAGGCGAACCAGAATGGCGCGGATGCCGAACCCAGGCTCAGTCGCATCCAGCTGCGCAACCGCGCCCGGATCGAAGAGGCGGCGCTGGAGGTCTTTTCGCAGCACGGGTTCCGTGGCGCGACGCTTGACCAGATCGCCGCCGAGGCCGGTTTGTCCAAGCCGAACATCCTGTATTATTTCGCGGGCAAGGAAGAAATTCACGTCACACTTCTGGAACGGCTCCTCGAAACCTGGCTGGACCCGTTGGTGACGCTGGATGCTGCAGGCGAGCCGGTGGCGGAGATCCTTGCCTATACCCGCCGCAAGCTGGATATGGCGCGCGATTACCCCCGCGAAAGCCGCCTGTTCGCCAACGAGATCCTGCAAGGCGCACCGAACATCCTGCCGGCGTTGAAGGGCGCGTTGAAATCGCTGGTCGACGAAAAGGCCGCCGTCATCCGCGCCTGGTCCGACGCGGGCAAGATCGCGCGGGTCGACCCGCATCACCTGATCTTTTCGATCTGGGCGATGACCCAGCACTACGCCGATTTCGACGTCCAGGTTCGGGCCGTTCTGGGAGAGGGCCGGGATCCATGGACCGAGGCGGAAACACATCTGATGACGCATTTCCGACGGGTCTTGACGGCCTAGTCCTCCAGCCCCTTTCCTTCGGCCCTCTGGCCCGGGGCGCGCCGCGGTCGCTTGCGCGCCCAGTCGAAATACCGGTTTGTCAGGTCGTGTTCGCAGATCTTGAAGACCAGCCAGCAGGACAGGGCCAGCCCGCCCCAAACGCTCAGTTCACCGACCTGCCACAATGCTCCGTGGCGGATCGCCTCGCGGCCGAAGGTTTGCAGGAATTCGACGCTGCGCATCGCCTGCGAAAACAGGTTGACCGTGACGAAGGCAAAGGATGCCGCCATGCCGCCCGCAAGCACGAAGACCAGGAATGCCGGCCAGCGGGTGATGTCGAACAGCTTCATCGCGGCAGCCTCGGGATCGTCAGCGGCATGGCGGAACCCGATCCGGGATCCAGGCACTGCCGCATCGCATCGCCGCGGTCGGCACGTTCACTCCGCCGCCTTGGCCATCGGGTTGTTCGGGTGCGTGGTCCAGTTGGCGTATTCGTCGCTGACCACCTTGCCGGTTCGGGGATCGACGGCACCGGCGGGCAGGCGCTCCATGGTGATACAGTTTTCCACCGGGCAGACATCGATGCACAGGTTGCACGCGACGCATTCGGCGTCGTTGACCTCGAACACCCGGCCCGGTTTCATCCAGATCGCCTGGTGGCTGGTGTCTTCGCAGGCGATATAGCAACGCCCGCACTTGATGCAGGCGTCCTGGTCGATCCGCGCCTTGGTGACGAAGTTCAGGTTCAGGTACTGCCAGTCCGTCACGTTGGGCACCGCCTGTCCGACGAAATCGGTCAGCCGGGTGTGGCCCTTTTCATCCATCCATTGGGACAGGCCCGAAATCATCTCTTGCACGATCTTGAACCCGTAGGTCATCGCCGCGGTGCAGACCTGCACATTGCCCGCGCCAAGCGCCATGAATTCGGCCGCGTCGCGCCAGGTGGTGACGCCGCCGATGCCGCTGATCGGCATGCCGCGCGTTTCGGGATCGCGGGCGATTTCGGCCACCATGTTCAGCGCGATGGGTTTCACCGCCGGACCGCAATAGCCGCCGTGACTGCCCTTGCCGTCGATGGACGGCTCCGGCGACATGGTGTCGAGGTTCACCGAGGTGATCGAGCTGACGGTGTTGATCAGGCTCACCGCATCGGCACCGCCGTTTCTGGCCGCCCGCGCCGGATAGCGGATATCAGTGATGTTGGGGGTCAGTTTCACGATCACCGGCTTGTCGTAGAACTGCTTGCACCATCGGGTCACCATCTCGATGTATTCGGGCACCTGGCCCACGGCGGACCCCATCCCGCGTTCGCTCATCCCGTGCGGGCAACCGAAATTCAGCTCGATTCCGTCGCAGCCGGTTTCGGCCACCCGCGGGAGGATCGCTTTCCACGCCGCCTCTTCGCAGGGAACCATGATCGAGGCGATCAGCGCGCGGTCGGGCCAGTCGGCCTTGACCCGAGCCATCTCCTCGAGGTTCACCTCGAGCGGGCGGTCGGTGATCAGCTCGATGTTGTTGATTCCCAGAACACGACGGTCGGCACCGTAGACAACGCCGTAACGCGGGCCGTTCACGTTCACGATGGGCGGGCCTTCGGAGCCCAGCGTCTTCCACACGACGCCGCCCCAACCGGCCTCGAAGGCGCGGCGGACGTTGTATTCCTTGTCCGTGGGCGGGGCCGAAGCCAGCCAGAACGGGTTGGGGCTCGAGATGCCCAGGAAGTCGCTTTGCAGGCTGGCCATGGTCAAAGGTCCTTTCAGCGGGTCTTGTCGAAGATCATCTCGACCGGGCACAGTCGGCCGGTTTCGAGATTGGCGACGTAGTTCTTGAATTTTTCGGGTGCGGTGTTGCCCATCATCAGGTGAATCCCCATCGCAGCGGGTGGCTTCGACAGGGCCTTGGCAAAGAACGCCTTGGCGAAATCAGAGCGGTCGGTCTGCCGTACCAGCGTCAATCCCGCGGCCGTCGCCGCAGCAACGTATTGCGACGGAGACGCCAGGAACGATGTCGCGGGGCCGGTCGACCATGGCACCGGGAATTGCAGCGGGCCGGGCCGATCGCCCTGCATGACGTCGAAGACCGCGAAGCGCCCACCGGGTTTCAACGTGCGGGCGACTTCGGCCAGCAGGGCCGGCTTGTCCGCGATGTTCATGCCGACATGCATCATCACCGCCAGATCGAATCCGGCATCGGGTACCGGCATTTCCAACGCGCTGCCGATGTGAAAGTCCGTTTTCGGGTCCAGCCCGACCAGGCTGCTGAGACGCCGCGCGGTTTCGACGAATTCCGGTGTCAGATCGACACCCGTCACATGCGCTCCGAACCGGTCGGCGATGTAGCGCGACGTGCCGCCGATTCCCGCCCCCACGTCGAGAACACGCAGATCGGGCGTTATCGTCAATTGTTCCAGCAGGTTGTCGGTGGCGAGGACGCCGCCGGTATGGAATTCATCCCCCAGTTTGAGATCGCTTGCGGTCGCCTTGTCGGGATCGACCCCGTTGGCCCGCAGGGCCTCGATCACGCGATCGAACAACTGTCCGGTGGTGTAGTGCTCGGCAACGGCGGCTTCGGTCGCGGTCATGGCCCAGGCTCCGAAAATGCGATGTGAGAAAGGTCTCACCATATCACGAAGTCAGGGTCTTGTGGATGTCTTCGGCGGCGTCGCGGCCTTCGGCGACCGCAACGACGGTCAGGTCCTCGCCGGGCGTGCAATCGCCTCCGGCCCAGACCTTCGGGTCGCTGGTGCGGCCCGCGCCGGTGACGGCGATCTTTCGTCCCTCCAGCCTGAGGCCACCATCCACTGTCAGGGTCTGGCCGATGGCCTTGAAGACCTGGTCGGCCTTCAGCCGGATCGTTTCTCCGGTGCCCCGCAAGCCTGTGCCGCTGTCGGCGGTGTATTCCAGCTCGATCTCGGTCGCAGCCCCGTTGCCGTGCACCGCGACCGGCTGAAGGTTGCACAGGATACGCACGCCCTTGGCCGCCGCGAGGTCCTGTTCGTAGCGGCTGGCCGACATGCGGTCGCGACCGCGCCGGTAGACGATGGTGACGTTTTCCGCCCCCAGCAGTTTCGACTGCACGGCCGCATCCACCGCCGTCATGCCGCCGCCGATCACGACCACGTCGCGGCCGACGGGCAGGGTGGTCAGATCGGTGGCCTGACGAAGGTCGGCGATGAAGGCCACCGCGTCGGCTACGCCGTCGCGGTTCTCGCCCGAAGCGCCAAGCGCGTTCACGCCGCCGAGGCCAACGCCCAGGAACACCGCATCGAATTCGGCCTTCAACGCGTCCAGCGTGATCGCATCCCCAAGGGCCCGGTCGTACTCGACCGTGATCCCGCCGATCTGCAGCAGCCAGTCCACTTCGCGCGCCGCGAAATCGTCGGTGGACTTGTAGGCCGCGATGCCGAATTCGTTCAGCCCGCCCGGTTTGGCCCGCGCCTCGTAGATCACCACGTCATGGCCATGCATTGCCAGACGGTGCGCACAGGCCAGACCCGCCGGGCCGGCGCCGACCACCGCAACCCGCTTGCCCGTGGACGCGGCGCGGGTGAAGGGATGTTCGCCCTTGTCCATGAGCCGATCGGTGGCAAAGCGCTGAAGCCGCCCGATCTCGACCGGTTTGCCTTCGGCTGCCTCGCGCACGCAGGCTTCTTCGCACAGGGTTTCGGTCGGGCAGACGCGGGCGCACATGCCCCCTAGGATATTCTGCTCCAGAATCGTGCGCGCCGCCGCCTCGGGCGTGCCGGTCATGATCTGGCGAATGAACAGTGGAATGTCGATGTCGGTCGGGCAGGCGGTGATGCACGGCGCGTCGTGGCAGAAATAGCAGCGATCCGCGGCCACCAGCGCCTCGTGCGCATCCAGCGGCGCGTGCAGGTCGCTGAAATTCCGGGCGACCTCGTCGGCGCTCAGACGGCCTGCGGCGATACCGGGGGTCAGGGGGCTGGTCATGGCTGTTTCCTGTTCATTCCTGATCGGAAAGCATGATGCCACAGGTCGAAATTTTATCAATTGGTAAATTTTCATTCCGGCCTGTGCGGAACACTGACCGGGACGGATGCCCGGTATTTCGGCAGCAAGGCTGCACGCGCCGTCGCTCAGCCCGGGTTCAGCGGCTGAACCACACCGGTCTCGGCGGCGTGTTTGATCGCTTCGACAAGGGCCAGCGTCCGCAGGGCTTCGCGGCCGCTGACAAGCGGCACGGCGCGACCGGCGATCACGTCCACGAAATGTGCCATCTGCCGGTCAAGCGGATCCGCCGCAGCGTAGGGCAGGGTTTCCGAGACCATCGGTTCCCACCATCCCTTCATGGTCGTGTGCCGCCAGAGGGTCAGGTCGGGGATGCTCAGCGATGCGTCCGTTCCGCCGATCTTGTAGGCTTGGATCGGCACATGGGGATAGGCCGGGTTTTCACCGGCGGTGAATTCCCAGCTCCACGGCGCGACGATCGTGTCGGATGCCGTCACGGTACCAAGCGCGCCATTGACGAAACGCATCAGGATGGCGGTCGTATCCTCGACATCGAAGCCGCGTGTGGCGTTCGACTCGATCGCCATCACTTGGCTGACTTCGCCGCAAAGAAATCGCAACAGGTCGACATCGTGGATGAGATTGATGAAGACCGGACCGGCACCGGGCATGCGGCGCCAGCCCTGTTCGAAATAGACGTCGGGCTTGTACAGCCAGAACTGCGCGGTCACGGCCACGATATCGCCCAACCGGCCCGACGCGATCGCCGCCCGCGCGGCGTCGATCAGCGGATTGTGCCGGCGGTGATGACCTACCAGCAGCGGCACGCCGGCCTTTTCGGCGGCGTCCACCAACCGCGCGGCACCGGCCGTGTCGGCGGTGATCGGCTTTTCCACCAGCATCGGGATTCCCGACGCCGCGCAGGCCAGGCCATGCGCTTCGTGCAATCGGTTCGGCGTGGCGATGATCGCGCCGTCCGGACGGTGGCCGGACAGGTAGCTTTCGGGATCGGGAAACCATGGTGCGCCATGTTCGTTCGCCAAGGCCCGTGCCGCGGGCGCCGGGTCGACAATGGCGGCCAGGCGGGCCTGCGCGGTCACGCGTCGGATATGCGCCTGGCCGATCAGCCCGGCTCCGAACACGGCGATGGAAGGGCGCACGTTACTCAAAATGCGACTTGAAGCGGTCGATGCATTGCCGGAAGCCTTCTTCGAAGTCACCATTGCCGGGGTGGTAGACCGACTCGAAACTCACCACACCGTCATAGCCATCGGCGCGCAGCGCATCGGCGATGGCCTGGAATTGGTCGGCCAGTTGGCCGTCTCCCATCCGCCGGACATGCAGCGTGGCGCGCGGCGTATCGACCGTCACGTCCTTGATGTGGACATGGCCGAGATAGCCGTCCTTCACCGTCTCGTACCCGTCCGGCCAGGCGCGTTCGTGACACCAGCAATTGTTGGCCGGGTCCCACAGCACCCTGAGCACCTCCTTGGCGTCGAGATCGTCGATCAGCTTGCGCGCCGTCCAGTTCGAGTTGACCATCGTGCCGTTGCCGGTTTCCACCACAAGCGTCACGCCGGCATCGCGCGCCACGTCGCAGGCGGGGGCGATCAGTGGCAGCATCGCGTCCCATGCGCCGTGGGCGACGTTCCATTTTTCGGCGCCGTTGTGGCCCCACAGGATCTGTTCCTTTTTCGGCGTCATGATCCGCACCAGCGGACTGCCGACAACATGCGCCATGCCGATCACCCGCTTGAGCGCGTCCATGTGTCGGGTGTGCAGCGCGTCGCCCGGCACGTTGTCCCTGGTCATGCCCGCGAAGATGTGGCGCGAAAGGCACGAGACCGGCTTGCCCCGGTCGCGCAGCAGGGCGTCGATGGCCCGGATCTCTTCCGCCGAATGGTCGCCCACCTCGGTGTCGCCGACGAATTGCAGTTCGGCATGGGTCAGGCCGAATTCATCCATCACATCGACCGCGTGGGCGAGGTCGCGGCTTATGCCGTCGCAGATGACACCCAGTTTCATGGCGCGCTCCCTCAGCGGGTTTTCTTGGCCGAATTGCGGTGCAGCTCGGCGCCGACGATATCTTCGATCACCCGCGTGCAGACCCAGTTGTCGCCATCGGGATATCGCGTGCGGCCCGCGTGGAATACCTGCATCGCCGCGGCGGCGGTGTGCAACGGCACGCCCAGTTCCTCGCCCAGCCCCATCGAGATGGTCAGATCCTTGTGCATCGTGTTGATGTGGCTGCCGGTTCCCTCGAACTGTCGGTCGATGATCTTCTGCAAGGCGTTGTTGACGATCCCGCAACCGGCCGACGAGGTCGAGAAGACGTTCAGGATCACCTCGCCCGGAACACCGGCCTTGGCGGCCAGTGCAGCGGCTTCGAAGGTGGCTGAAAACTGCGCGCCGATCAGCGATTGCAGGCAGGCTTTGACGGTCTGGCCGTCACCGGGTTTCGTGCCGACGCGGTGGATGACCGACGACACGGCCTCCATCGCCGGGGCCGCCCTGGCGAATGCCGCATCCTCGCCCGCGGCAATCAGCGTCAGCGTGCCCGACTGCGCTCCGGGATAGCCGCCCGAAACCGGGCTGTCGATCAGATGCAGGCCGCTGCCGTCGAGCGCCGCACCGATCTCGCGCGCCTCGCGCGGCTTGATCGTCGCCGTCAGCAACACCACGCCACCCGGCTTCATGCTGCCTTGCAAACCGTCCGGGCCCAGGATCACCGACTTCGCCTGGTCGCCGTTCATCACCATGACAAAGACGACATCCGCATGGGCGCCGACTTCGGCCACGCAGTCCGCAGGGTGGCCACCAAGATCGCCGAAAGCGGCCATCCGCTTGGGCAGCAGATCGATTCCCCAGGTTTCGAGCCCCGCTTTGATGAGGTTGCGGGCAAGGCCCGAACCCATGTCGCCTATCCCGATAACGCCGGCCTTCATGCGATGCGCCCTCCCTCGTCTGCCCGCGAGGGAGCCAAAAAACCGTCGACAAATCAAGGAAAAGCGGCTGGGCACCGCGCGGCCGACTGCGTCGCCGGGACCGGGGGCGCGGCCATCTACTAAAAAATTAGTTGACGGAAAGTCACCAAGTTGCAAGGGTCATCACACCGGCGTGAAGCCGGTCAAACGATATATTGGGAGGACAAGATGCGGACGTATCTTCTCTCCGCAGTTGCGGCGGCTGCCGTGATTGCGGGAACAGGTTCGCTTTACGCCGATGAAGCGGCTGCAATGCGCTGGATCGACAGCGAATTTCAGCCTTCGACGCTGAGCAAAGACGAACAATTGGCCGAAATGAAGTGGTTCATCCAGGCCGCCGAACCCTTCAAGGGCATGGAAATCAACGTGCTGTCCGAGGGCATCCCCACGCACAGCTACGAAGCCGACGTGCTGACCAAGGCCTTCGAGGAAATCACCGGGATCAAGGTCAACCACCAGATCCTCGGCGAGGGCGAGGTCGTGCAGGCGGTGCAGACCCAGATGCAGACCCAGCGGAACCTCTATGACGGATATGTCAACGATTCCGACCTGATCGGCACCCATTCGCGGCTACAGCTGGCCTACAACCTGACCGACCAGATGGCCGGCGACTGGGCCGCGACCACGTCGCCGACGCTGGATCTACAGGATTTCATGGGCATCCAGTTCACCACCGGCCCGGATGGCGATCTCTACCAGTTGCCCGACCAGCAATTCGCCAACCTCTACTGGTTCCGCAAGGACTGGTTCGACCGGCAAGACCTGAAGGACGCGTTCAAGGCGAAATACGGCTATGACCTGGGCGTGCCGGTCAACTGGTCGGCCTACGAGGACATCGCCGAGTTCTTCTCGAACGACGTCAAGGAAATCGACGGTGTGCGCATCTACGGTCACATGGATTACGGCAAGCGCGCGCCCGACCTGGGCTGGCGGATGACCGATGCCTGGTTGTCGATGGCCGGCGCCGGTTCCAAAGGCGAACCGAACGGCGTGCCGATCGACGAATGGGGCATCCGCATGGAAGCCGGTTCGTGCAATCCGGCCGGCGCAAGCGTGACCCGCGGCGGTGCGGCGAACGGCCCGGCGGCGGTCTACGCGATCCGCAAATGGGATGAATGGCTGCGCAACTACGCGCCTCCGGGTGCGGCGTCGTTCGACTTCTACCAGTCGCTGCCGGCACTCAGCCAGGGCAACGTGGCCCAGCAGATCTTCTGGTACACGGCCTTCACCGCCGACATGGTCAAGCCGAAATCCGAAGGCAACAATACCGTGGACGACGACGGCAACCCGCTGTGGCGGATGGCACCCAGCCCGCACGGTCCCTATTGGGAAGAGGGCCAGAAGGTCGGCTATCAGGACGTGGGGTCGTGGACCTTCCTCAAGTCCACCCCGTCGGATCGGGCGCAGGCGGCCTGGCTCTATGCCCAGTTCGTCACCTCGAAAACCGTCGACGTGAAGAAGTCGCATGTGGGTCTGACCTTCATCCGCGACAGCACGGTGAACCATGAATCCTTCACCGAACGCGCGCCCAAGCTGGGCGGCCTGGTCGAGTTCTACCGCTCGCCCGACCGCGTGCGTTGGTCGCCGACGGGTATCAACGTGCCCGACTATCCCAAGCTGGCCCAGATCTGGTGGCAGCAGATCGGTGACGTGAACTCGGGCGCCTTCACCCCGCAAGAGGCGATGGACCGCCTGGCCGAGGAGATGGACATCACCATGGCCCGGATGCAGCGGGCCGACGAGGCGCAGAACGTCTATGGCGGCTGCGGCCCGCGTCTGAACGAGGAAAAGGACGCGGAATGGTGGTTCGCCAATGGCGGGGCCAAGCCGAAGCTCGACAACGAAAAGCCGCAGGGCGAGACCGTCGATTACGACGAGCTTGTCGCGCGCTGGTCGCAGAACTGAGCTGACGTCACTCCCTGGCGGGTCGTCATTCCGCCGACCGGGCTGGGACCTTCGGGTCCCAGCCTCCTCTCGCGGGCCTTCGCCCGCGCCGCAACCAAGCCGGAACGATCATGGCGCTTGAGCTCATCGACATCACCAAATCCGTCGCCGGTGTGCAGCACATAAAGCCGACGACGCTGACCCTGGAAACCGGGCATTTCAACGTGCTGCTGGGTCCGACCGGATCGGGCAAGACATCGTTGATCAAGCTGATGGCGGGTCTCGATCCGTTGGCTTCGGGCCGCATCGTGATGGACGGCGAAGACGTGTCCGCGCTCAACACGCAAAAGCGCCAGATCAGCCTGGTACACCAGTTCTTCGTCAACTACCCGCACATGAGCGTGTATGACAACATCGCCTCGCCGCTCAAGGTCGCGGGCCTTGCGAAATCCGAAATTCAGGGGCGCGTCGAAAAGGCCGCAGACCTGTTGAAACTGCGCCCGATGCTGCACCGCAAACCGCATGAATTGTCGGGCGGTCAACAGCAGCGCACGGCGTTGGCCCGTGCCATCGCCAAGGACAGCAAGGCCGTGTTCCTGGACGAGCCACTGGCCAACCTGGACTACAAGCTGCGCGAGGAATTGCGCGAACAACTGCCCGAGCTTTTCGCCGGCCGCGGAGCCGTCGTGGTCTATGCCACGTCAGAGCCGGAAGAGGCGCTTTTGCTGGGCGGCTACACCGCGCTGATGCAGGACGGCCGCGTCACCCAGTTCGGCCGCACCGCGCATATCTACCGCGATCCCGGCAGCCTGCCCGCCGCGCAGGTCTTTTCCGACCCGCCGATCAACATCGCCCCGGTCGACAAGCAGGGCGGACAGATGCGGATGGGCGATATCAGCTGGCAAGCGGACGGTGACGCCGCGGGTCTGGCGGACGGCCGCTACACCGTCGCGATCCGACCCAACTACATCCTTCCGGTGCAGACCGAACAGGCCTTCGTGCCGCTGACGGGTCGCGTTCAAGTGACCGAGCTGAGCGGATCCGAAAGCAGTGCGCATTTCGATCTGCGCGGCAACAGCTGGGTGTCGCTGTCGCATGGCGTGCATCCCTACCGCGTCGGCGAGGATCACACCTTTTTCATGGACCCGTCGCACTGCTTCTATTTCGGTGCCGACGGCACCCGTGCGGCGTAAGGACAGGACATGGCAAAGATCACACTTTCCAAGCTGCGCCACAGCTACATGGACGCACCCAAGGGGCCTGACGACTACGCTCTGAAACAGATCGACGTCGATTGGGAAGACGGCGGTGCCTATGCACTTCTGGGTCCGTCTGGCTGCGGCAAGTCCACGCTGCTGAACATCATCTCGGGCCTGCTCATCCCGTCCGAAGGCCGCGTGCTGTTCGACGACAAGGATGTCACCGAACTGACCCCCGAGGCGCGCAACATCGCCCAGGTGTTCCAGTTTCCGGTGATTTACGACACGATGAGCGTCTACGACAACCTGGCCTTTCCGCTGAAGAACCGCGGCGTGGACGCGGCGACG
Organism: Thalassococcus arenae; assembly: GCF_019104745.1. Taxonomy (NCBI): domain Bacteria; kingdom Pseudomonadati; phylum Pseudomonadota; class Alphaproteobacteria; order Rhodobacterales; family Roseobacteraceae; genus Thalassococcus; species Thalassococcus arenae. The sequence continues at coordinate 534,425 of NZ_JAHRWL010000001.1, read as the reverse complement.
ATCGACCGCCGGGTCCGGACCATCGCCGAGATGCTGGAAGTCACCGACATGCTGGATCGTCGTGCCTCGGGTCTGGCGCCGGACAACAAGCAGAAGCTGTCGATGGGGCGGGGCCTCGTGCGCGACGATGTCAACGTGGTGATGTTCGACGAACCGCTGACGGTGATCGACCCGCATCTCAAATGGAAGCTGCGCTCCAAGCTCAAGGAACTGCATCAGAAAACTGCCCTGACGATGATCTACGTCACCCATGACCAGACCGAGGCGCTGACCTTTGCCGACCAGGTCGTGGTGATGCAGGACGGCGAGGTGGTGCAGATCGGCACGCCGGTCGAATTGTTCGAGCGCCCGGCACATACCTTTGTCGGCCATTTCATCGGCTCGCCCGGCATGAACGTGCTGCCCGCGGAACTGCGCGACGGCGGGGCCTTCTTCCAGGGACAGGCCGTGGCCCTGGAAGGCGCGGTGCGAAAGGGCGCGTCCGGCAAGCTGGAAATCGGCATCCGCCCGGAATTCGTCGATATCGCCGACGCGGGCATCGCCGCACGGGTCCGCAAGGCCGCCGATGTCGGCCGCTACAGCGTGGTAGAAGCCGTCGTGGGCGACACGCCGGTTTCCGCCATCATCACCGGTCCGGTGCCGGAACAGGGCGCCGAGGTGCATCTGTCCTTCGCTCCGCACCAGACCCGCCTTTACGCCGACGGCTGGCTGGCAACGGAGGTCGCGCAATGAAAACCCAGAACAACCGTGCCTGGTTCCTGGTTCTGCCCGTCCTGATCCTGGTGGCGTTCAACGCGCTGATCCCGATGATGACGGTGGTCAACTACTCGGTGCAGGAAACCTTCGGCGACAACGTCTTTTTCTGGCAGGGGCTGGACTGGTTCCAGCAGATCCTGCAATCCGAACGGTTCCATGCCGCGCTCGGGCGGCAGTTCTTCTTCACCGCGCTGATCCTGATCATCGAGGTGCCGCTGGGCATCGCCATCGCGCTGTGCATGCCGCGCCAGGGTTTCTGGGTGCCGGTCTGCCTGGTGCTGATGGCGCTGCCGATGCTGATCCCGTGGAACGTGGTGGGCGCGATGTGGAACATCTTCGCATTGCCCGATATCGGCCTGCTGGGCTACACGCTGAACCACGTCCTGGGCATCGACTATGACATGACGCAGGACCCGGTGGCGGCCTGGGTGACGATCATCACGATGGATGTCTGGCACTGGACCTCGCTGGTGGTGCTGCTCAGCTATGCCGGACTGGTGTCGATCCCCGACGCCTATTACCAGGCGGCCAAGATCGATGGCGCCTCGAACTGGGCGGTGTTCCGGTTCATCCAGTTGCCCAAGATGAAGAACGTCCTGACCATCGCGATCCTTCTGCGCTTCATGGACAGCTTCAACATCTACACCGAACCCTTCGTGCTGACCGGCGGGGGACCGGGCAACTCGACCACGCTGCTGTCGATCGATCTGGTCAAGATCGCGCTTGGGCAATTCGACCTGGGTCCGGCGGCGGCGATGTCGCTGATCTACTTTGCCATCACGCTGCTGGTGTCATGGGTGTTCTACACCGTCATGACCAAAGACGACCTGAACTGAGGGCTGGATGATGCGTCTGAAATACCTGGTTCCGATCCTCTACATCGCCTTCCTGATGCTGCCGATCTACTGGCTGGTCACGATGAGCTTCAAGCCCACGAACGAGATCCTCGCTGGGTTCTCGCTGTTTCCGCAAAGCTTCACGCTGGACGCCTATCGCACGATCTTTACCGATCCGACATGGTACTGGGGCTATATCAACTCGATTATCTACGTGACGCTGAACACGGTGATCTCGATCACCGTCGCCTTGCCCGCGGCCTACGCCTTTTCGCGCTATCATTTCATCGGCGACAAGCACCTCTTCTTCTGGCTGCTGACCAACCGGATGGCGCCGGCGGCGGTCTTTGCGCTGCCGTTCTTCCAGCTCTATTCGGCCATCGGCATCTTCGACACACACCTGGCCGTTGCACTGGCGCATTGCCTGTTCAACATCCCGCTGGCGGTCTGGATTCTCGAAGGGTTCATGCGCGGCGTGCCCAAGGAACTGGACGAAACAGCCTATGTCGACGGCTACCCGTTCTGGCGTTTCTTCACGTCGATCTTCATCCCGACGATCCGCGCGGGCGTCGGCGTGGCGGCGTTCTTCTGCTTCATGTTCTCGTGGGTCGAACTGTTGCTGGCCAAGACCCTGACCGCGGTCGAGGCCAAGCCGATTGCCGCGACGATGACCCGCACCGCGTCAAGCGCGGGCTACGAACTGGGCCTGTTGGCCGCAGCCGGGACGCTGACGATCATCCCGGGCGCCATCGTGATCTATTTCGTGCGCAACTATATCGCCAAGGGTTTTGCGATGGGGAGGGTATGACATGCTGAGCTGGATGGCCTGGACCTGGCCCACCGCCCTGGTCTTCATCGGGATCTTCGCCGCCATCGGCGTGCTGACGGCGATCGAGATCAAGTATCCCGGCGGACACGCCCGCAAGGGCATCCTGGGGCTGACAACCACCCGCGGCGATCGATTGTTCCTGACGCTGCTCGGAACCAGCTACATCTTCCTCGCCTGGCTGGGACTGTTCGGAATGCCGCTTTGGTGGCCGCTGGGTCTGTCGGTCCTCTGGGGGCTGTTCTGCTTCTGGAAAGTGTGAGGCCTTCCCGACCCGAAAAAACCGGTGGCCCGGAAAGCCGCCGGTTTTCGTTCTTCCGCTGTCCCGGATCACCAGGATCGTTGCGCCAGCGTGTTGTGCTGGTTGAGCCGTTCCAGATTGGCGACGGTGCTCAGCATGATCCGGTCATGGCTCCAGTCGGCCGGCCGCGCAAAGGCCGTTGCACCGAATAGCACGCCACAGATCATCGTTGCACCCAGCAAGCTTCCCAAGAGCCGGTTTTCGCGGACGGGATTGTCGACATGGCTGGCGATCGCAAGAACCCGATCCTTGAGCGCCGTCCGGCGACGCAGGAACGGCAGGCTGCGACCGACCAGCGGCACTCCGAACGCGGATGGCTGCTTGGCATGGCGGCAGGTCAGTGCATGGTGAGCGACTTCGAGAAGGCGCAGCGAATAGCTGCGCGCGTCGAACCTGCGGCGCGCCAGAACCGCGCGGTCGCAGGCATATTCGCCCAGCCGTCGAACCCGCGCTGCGATGAACCAGAAGCCGGGGTTCAGCACCAGAAAAAGCGACAACAGCGACATCACGATTTCGGCGTCCACGTCGCCCTGACGGATGTGCTGCAGCTCATGCCCCATCGCCAGTGACAGCGTCTTGCGATCGGCCGCGACTTGCTGCGGGATCACGACATAATAGCGCGTCAATCCTCGGGTCGAGAAGGGCACGCTCGTGTCCGAACTGACCACGGCGGTGATCTTGCGGCCGCGGCACATCTCCGTTCCGTTCCGGACGATGGACAAGATGCAGACCATGTTGCACGCCAGATAGACCAGGCGCACCACAAAGGCCCCGGCAAATATCGCGACGATGGCGATCGCACCCCATCCCGCGCCGGCGGCAAGGGCATCGACAAGCCGGGTCTTGAGCGACAGCAGCCAGTTGATGTCGCTGGCTGTGATGCCGGCCAGATTTCCCTTAAGGTATTGCGACACGAGAACGTCGGTGGCGTTGACCGAAGCGGCGAAGGGCAGCCGGGCCACAAAAGGACCGGCTGCGATCAGAACCACCAGTGCCGTGCAGGTGGCCAGCGCCAGCCGTTGCCTGGTTCCGTAGGCCCGTCGTCGGCCGCCTACGGCGAACGCGCATTCGAGGATTGCCAGCAAACCAGCGGTCAACAGAACCATTATTTGGATCCAGACCACCCCCCCTATGGCTTGGTCAAGTGTCATCCTTCCTGATCCTCGTTTCGATGATCTGTTTGATTTCGTGGATCATGTCTTCCGTCAGGTCTTCGTCATCCACCAGCCGCGCCACCAGCGCGGTCGGGGTTCCTCCGAACAAAGAATCCGACAGGTTCTTCAGGGACCGTCCCTCATAGTCGCTCTTGTCGACGGCCGGTTGGTAGACAAGCGTGCGGTCCTGGCGTTCGCAGCGCACGAAGCCCTTGTCGTCGAGCACCTTCAGGATGGTCGCGACGGACGTGTAGGCGCGTTTGTCGTCGCCGGGCAAAGCATCCATGATCTGTCGGACGGTGCCCGACCCGATCGACCACAAGGCCACCATGAACTCCAGTTCGACCTCGGTGAGCATCTCGCTTTTGCGCCGCGCCACGTCCTGTCTTCCCGTACATTGCCTACTAATTCGTTCGTAGCGGAAAACCGGTGGCCGGGCAAACACGCAATTGCGCCGGGCCGGAAAGGTGTTCGTGCTTTCGGAACGGTCAGATGATCTCGTCTTCGTCGAACATCGGGTCGTCGCCCAACTGCGTCGCGATATCCTCGACCGCACCTTCGGCCTTGGCGAAAGACCCGACGCGACCAAGGTGGAAGACCGCGTCGCCTTCGTTGACGACGGGCATCACGGCGCGACCGACGATGATGCCGTCGAACGGCGCTTCGATCGCGCGTTCCCGTTCTCCGAACGGGTCGGACACCGATGCCAGCAGATCGCCCTGGCGCACCATCGCCCCGTCGGCCTTGAAGATTCTCAGCAACCCGCCCATCGGCGCGCGCAGCCATTTGCTGGACCCGCAGAATTGCGGATAGGCTTTCGGCTTCGAGATGCCCTTGGCCGGGATCATCTTCATGTGGTTCATCACGCGCAGGATGCCGACCAGCCCGGCACGAACCGCCAGTTCGTCAAAGCGCAGACCCTCGCCCGCCTCGTACAGCAGCACATCCGTCCCGGCGGCCTTGGCGGCCTGTCGCAGCGATCCGTCCCGCAAGGGCGATTGCATGACGATCGGCGCGCCGAAAATTCCGGCCAGTTCGCGCGTCCGGTCGCTGTTGGGCGATACCCGGATCTGGGGATAGTTGGTGCGGTGGATGGCGGCCGAATGCAGGTCGATGCCGATATCGGCACGGGCAACGATTTCGGTCATGAAGAGATTGGCCAGCCGCGACGCAAGCGGTCCGGTTTCGCTGCCCGGGAACATGCGGTTCAGGTCGCGCCGGTCGGGCAGGTAGCGCGAATGACTGATGAAACCGAAGGCGTTGACGATGGGCACTGCGATCAGCGTTCCGCGCAGCGAATCCAGGCTGGGCACCCGCAGCAGGCGTCGGACGATCTCGACGCCGATCACCTCGTCTCCATGCACCCCGCCGCTGACGAAAACCGTCGGCCCGGGCCGGCGCCCGTGGACGACATGCACAGACATCGTCACAGGAGTGTGGTCGGACAGCACGCTGACCGGCAGATCGACGGTGCGCCGGTTGCCGGGCGCGATCTCGGCCCGTCCGATGGGAAAGGCAGCCCGAGCCGGCATCAGCCCCGCCCCTTGGTCCGCGTCGCGCCGACCTTGGCGTGCTTTTCGAGAAATTCGATCATCTTGCCCGCGATATCCAGCCCGGTGGCCTTCTCCACGCCCTCCAGCCCGGGTGACGAGTTCACCTCCATCACCACCGGGCCGTGATTGCTGCGCAGCATGTCGACACCGCAGGCATTGAGCCCCATCGTCTTGGCGGCGCGCACCGCCGTGGCGCGTTCCTCGGTCGACAGCTTGATCACCTGCGCCGACCCGCCGCGATGCAGGTTGGACCGGAACTCGCCCTCGGCGCCCGAGCGCTTCATCGCGGCGACCACCCGGCCGCCCACCACGATGGCGCGGATATCGGTGCCGCCCGCTTCCTTGATGAATTCCTGCAGCATGATGTTCACGCCGGCGCCGCGGAACGCCTCGACCACCGATTTCGCCGACCGGTCGGTATCGGCCAGAACCACCCCGATGCCCTGGGTTCCTTCCAGCAGCTTGATGACGATCGGGGCGCCGCCTGCCAGCTTCAGCACTTCCTCGGTCTGCTTGGGATCATGGGCAAAGGTCGTCACCGGCAGGCCCACACCGTCGCGCGCCAAAAGCTGCATCGAACGCAGCTTGTCCCGCGACCGCCCGATGGCGACGCTTTCGTTCAGCGGGTAGACACCCATCATCTCGAACTGGCGCAGCACCGCGGTGCCATAGAACGTGACCGATGCGCCGATGCGCGGGATAACCGCGTCGTAGCCATCCAGCTTTTCGCCGTTGTAATAGATTTCCGGCCGCCGCGAGGCGATGTTCATGTAGCAGCGCAGCGTGTCGACGATGTCGAGCTGATGACCGCGCGCCTCGGCCGCCTCTTTCAGGCGCTGGTGCGAGTAGAGTTTGGCATTGCGCGCAAGCATGGCGATCTTCATCGGCTGTCCTTTCTGCTCGGCTTCGGCGGGCTGGACGTCATCAGGTAGGTCCGGCGCGTGTGCACGACGATATTGTGGTTCTTCAATGCCGCCCGTCCGACGATCATCGGGAAGGTCATGTTGGTGCGGTCGGTGATCGACAGGTCGATCGCCCAGCGGCGTTTGCCCAGCCGCATCTGGGTGTGGATGATATAGCGGTCTTCGGGCACGCCGCTGGTGTTTTTGATGGCGCGTTCGCTGTGATAGGGGGTTTCGATCACCTTTTCGGGCAGACCGTCGGAAATCAGGGTGCGGAACCGCACCCAGGGTTCGCCATCTTTTTCGAACGGTTCGATGTCGGTGGCATGAAGAGCCGAAGTGCGCGCGCCCGTATCGATCTTGGCCTTGACGCGGTCAAGCCCCAAAAGCGGCAGATCGACCAGTTCCATCCATCCGATGACCATCGGCGCCGGCGCGGTGCGCGGGGGTTTGTGGTCCTTCATCGCGGTTACCTCAGCAGCCAGGGCATCATCAGCGTGGCAAGGCTGAGAACCAGGAAAAAGCCCGCCATGTCGGTGATCGTGGTCAGCAGAGGGCCGCTGGCCGCCGCCGGGTCCTGGCCCACGCGTTTCAGCAGCAACGGCACCACCCCGCCGATGGACACAGCCAGCATGGTGTTCAGCGCCAGCGCCAGCCCGATCACGAGCCCGAGCGCCGGATTGCCCTTCCACAACCAGGCCACGATCCCGATCAGGATGCCAAGCGCGATACCGTTGATCACGCCGACCGAGATTTCCTTGAGCCAGACGCGGAATGCGTCCACCGGGCGCACCAGGCCCAGGCTGAGTTCGCGCATCGTCACGCCCACCGCCTGGTTTCCCGAACAGCCGCTCATGTCCGACACCATCGGCAGGAACACCGCCAGCGCGATCACCGCGGCCAGGGTTTCCTCGTAGGCCGAGATGACGCTGGCGGCGATCACGTTCAGCACGATGTTGGCCGACAGCCAGGCCAGGCGACGCCGCGACCGCAGCCAGAGCGGCATCGAGCGCAATTCGTCGCCGACCACACCCTGCCGTTTCAGGCTTTCGCTTTCGGATCGCTCCAGCACTGCGTCCGACACCGCCGTCCTCGACACGACGCCGACCAGGATTCCGGCTTCGTCGACGACCGGAACGCCCAGGAACGGGTGTTCGTCAAAGATGTCCTCGAGCACTTCCAGCGTCGTGTCGACGGTCACTGTCAGCGGCTCGATCATGATCGACGTCAGCGCCGCGCTGCGCTTGGCCGTCAGCAGGCTGCGCAACGACACCACGCCCACGGGACGGCCGTCGGGATCGGTGACATAGGGATGTTGTCCGCGGTACCGGTCGAAATCCGCATCATCCGAGGCCACCATCCGAAGCACCGCGCCCACCGTGGCACGATCGGGGAAACGGAAAACCTCGGACATCATCAGACCACCGGCGGTGCCATCCTCGTAGGCGGCCAGGCGGCGCACGTCGGCGGCTTCGTCCTCGTCCATCTCGGACAGGATCGCCTCGGCGTCCTCCTCGTCCATCTCGCCGATCACGTCGGCCTGAACGTCCGAATCCAGTTCCTCGAGAACATCCGCCGCCCGTTCGGGTTCCATCCGCTCGACCAGGTCGACCGCCATTTCGTTCGGGGCTTCTTCGATCAGCTCTGCGGCCAGTTCCGTCGGCACCAGGTTCAGCAGCCGGTCGCGTTCGTCCGCCGAAAGCGTCAGCACCTCGCGCAGCGCCTCGCTGTAGGGCAGGGGGTCGAGCAATGCGTTCAGCCGCTCGGCATCCTCTGCCTCGAGCGCGTTGCGAATCTGTTTGGTCAGGCCCTCCTCGGCGGCCTCCACTTCGGCGAGATCATCCATCGCGCATACTCCGATTGCTTGCGTCGTCGTAGTTAGATGGATATTGTTTGTCTATAGATAAAAAAATCTAACGGATATGCGAATGACGACGATCGAGACCGCCGCAGACAAGCTGGCCACGCTGTATGGCGCAGAATTCGGTGGCAAGGTGTCGGGACGCTACCGGATCCCGCAGAAGCTCCTGCGCGAACTGACCGGTCGTCGCCGCCTGTACGAGGCCGACATCGAAGCCTTGCGCAGAGCCCTGCTGGAACGTGGCTACGTGCTGATCGACATGGACAGCTTCTGCGTGGTGATGAGCGCCAATGCCTTCGTGAACTATCGCCGGGTGGGCAAGGACGCCCTGGCGGACGACTGACGTTCAGCCCGGGTGGCTGAGCGCCATCATCACGCCGCGCAGTTCGGCCAACCCTTTCAACCGCCCGATCGCCGGATAGCCCGGCGCGGCCTTGCGGTTGCGGTCATCCAGGATTTCCTGGCCATGATCCGGACGCATCGGGATCTGCCAATCGGCGCGTCCTTGGGCCTTGCGGCGGACCTGTTCGGCCAGAACCGCGCGTATCACCGCAACCATGTCGGTCGAACCGGCCAGATGGTCATCCTCGAAGAACGAACAGGGGATGCTGCCGGCTTCGCGGCGCACGTTGCGCAGATGCAGGAAATGCACGTGTTCGCCCAAACGGGCCATCATGCCCGGCAGGTCGACATCGCCGCGCGCACCCAGCGACCCGGTGCACAGGGTAATGCCGTTCGCGGGGCTGGGCACCGCGTCGACCAGCCAGCGATAATCGGCTTCGGTCGACAGGATGCGCGGCAACCCGAACAGCGGCCAGGGCGGATCGTCCGGATGGCAGCACAGCCGCAGGCCTAGCGCCTCGGCATGCGGCACGACCTCGCTCAGAAAGCGTTTCAGATTGGCGCGCAAGGCCTTGGCGTCGATGCCGTCATAGGCCGCCAGACGGGCGCGGAAACTGTCCAGGGTCCAGTGTTCGACCGCACCGGGAAGCCCCGCGAGGATCGTATTGGTCAGCCCTGTCCGGTCCGCATCGGACAGACTGGCGGCCCGCTCTTGGGCTTGCCGGACCACGGCGGTTTCATAGTCCCCCGCTGCGCCCGGCCGTTCGAGGATCGCGATGTCGAACGCGGCGAAATCCACCAGATCGAAACGCAACGCACGCGCGCCGGAAGGGCGTTCGTGGGCCAGATCGGTGCGGGTCCAGTCCAGAACCGGCATGAAGTTGTAGCAGATCACCGCGATGCCTTCGGCGGCGAGGTGTTCCAGCGATTGCCTGTAGGCTTCCAGATGTGCGGCGCTGTCGCTTGCGCCAGTGCGGATCGCCTCGCTGACCGGCAGGCTTTCCACCACGTCCCAGCTCAACCCGGCCGCCTCGATCTCGGACCGCCGCGCGGCGATGGCGGCGCGCGGCCAGGCCTGACCCGGAGGAATGTCGTACAGCGCCGTGACGATGCCCTCGGCTCCGGCCTGGCGAATGTCTGCCAGACTGACCTTGTCCACCGGACCGAACCACCGCCATGTCTGCCGCATCTCAGCGCCCCCCCAACCTGTAGGCTTCCCGCGCCAGACCGCCGGCCAACAGCGGCGCCAGGTCGAACGCCTCGTCCTCGTCCAGACGGTGGCTGGTCACCAGTTCGGCAAGAAACGCACAGTCGCAGCGCCGCGCCACGTCGTGGCGCGCGGGGATCGAACACAGCGCCCGGGTGTCGTCGTTGAACCCGACCGTGTTGTAGAATCCCGCGGTTTCGGTCGCCATTTCGCGGAACCGGCGCATCCCTTCGAAACTGTCGTGGAACCACCACGGCGGCCCCAGGCGCAAGGACGGGTAGGCGCCCGCCAGCGGCGCAAGTTCACGCGCATAGGTGCTCTCGTCCAGCGTGAACAGGATCAGGGTCAACCGCCGATCCATGCCCACGGCGTTCAACAACGGTTTCAGACCGTTGGTGAAATCGGTGCGGGTGGGAATGTCGAAACCGCGGTCGCGACCGAACAGGCGGTGTACCAGACCGGAATGATTGCGGTGAGACCCGGCATGCAACTGCATCACCAGCCCGTCCTCGCAGGACATGCGCGCCATCTCGGTCAGCATCTGGGCCCGGAAAAGCTCGGGATCCTCGGGCCGGGCATTGCCGCGGATCAGCCGCTGATACAGCGAACTGGCATCCGCTTCGGACAGATCGGCGGTTTGCGCCGTGGGGTGGCCGTGATCCGTGGCTGTGGCGCCCATCGACTTGAAGAACGCACGCCGACGCCAATGCGCCTCGAGATAGCCCTGCCAGCGATGGGTATCGCAACCCGTCAACGCGCCGAACCGCTCCAGGTTGCCGAGAAACCCTTCGTAATCCGGGTCGACGACCGCGTCGGGCCGGTAGGTCGGCACGATCCGGCCGGTCCAGTCGCAGTCTTGAACGGCGTGGTGGTGATGCAGGTCGTCCAGGGCGCTGTCGGTGGTGGCCAGAACCTCGATCCCGAAACGGTCGTACAACGCCCGAGGGCGGAACTCCGGGCTTTGCAGGTGTTCGTTGATCCTGTCGAATACGTCGTCCGCGGTGTCCGGCGACAGGCGTTCGCCGATGCCGAAGACATGCACCAGGGCATGATCGATCCACGCCCGTGACGGGGTGCCTCGGAACAGGTGGTAGGCCGTAGCAAAGCGGCGCCAGATCGCGCGGCGATCGGTCGTCGCGTCTTGTCCGATTCCCAGTGACGCGAATTGTGCGCCCTGGCTGACCAGCATCCGCACCACATAGTGATCGGGAATGACGAAAAGCTCGGCCGCATCGGAAAAGGCGCGGTTCTCGCCCCACCACGCCGGATCGGTATGGCCATGCGGCGATACGATCGGGGCCGTTTCGATCGTGGCGAACAATCGCCGTGCCACATCGCGGGTGGCGGGGTCCGGCGGAAAAAGGCGATCGGGGTGCAACAGTGTCATCGTCGCGTCAGGTTAGCGGAAAGCGGCGTTGACGCAATTGCCCGCGCGATGCGCCGGCAAGAACGAAAGCCGCGCAAACTCGATCGCCCGCGAAATTTTTACGAAATCATCATCCAAAGTTTGCGCGCGAAAACTATCTAGGGTTATAGTTGAGCCGACCTTGGTGTCATCCCGGCCTTGCGAGCGAGGCGCCAGTCAGGAGGAAGCGGTGCGCAGCAAGAAGATCCGAAACATGGAGGAATTCGCGGCGGTCAGCGGTATTTCCCGGCCGACCGTGTCGAAGTATTTTCACGATCCCGACAGCGTCCGGGCCACGACCCGGGAAAAGATCGAGGCCGCGCTCGAGACCTACGAATACCGGCCGAACATCTACGCCATGAACCAGAACCGCAAGCTGACCAAGAATATCGGCATCGTGGTTCCCTACCTGGCTGACCCGTTCTTCGCCGAGATCGCCCGCAACATCGAGGAACGCTGCATCGCAGCGGGTTTCCGGCCGACGCTCTACAGCTCGCACGGCGACCCGTCTCTCGAGACCGAAATCCTCGATGGCCTGCGATCGTTGAAACCGGCGGGCGTCTTGTTGGCGCCGCTCGGCCGCGCATCCGACCGAAGTGCCGTGGAAAAGTTCTGCCGCGATGTGCCGACAGTGCTTTTTGACAGCAACATCGAAGGGTTGGGGGCGGCGTTCATCGGCTCCGACAACTTCAGCTTTGTCTCGCAGACAGTGGAATACCTGACCCGCACGGGCGAACCGCCCGCGTTTTTCGAGATGAAAACACCCGCCAACCCGAACGCCAACAAGCGCCGTATCGCCTATCTGCACATGATGGAACGGCTGGGGTTCGAGCCGCATGTCGTCAGCATCCCCGGCGAAGGCTGGGCCTTTGAAGAGATCGGCAAGCGCGGCGCGCTGGAGATCCTGAAACAGCGTGCCCTACCGACGGATGCGGTTCTGTGCAGCAACGACCGCCTTGCGATCGGATTCCTGTCGGCGTGCTACGAACTGGGGATTCGCGTCGGTCGCGAGCCGGATTGCAGCCTGCGTGTAGCATCGAACGACGATCACCCGTTCTCGAAATTCACGTGCCCGTCTTTGACGACCGCCGCGCATGACTATGACGGCGTGTCCAATCGCAGCGTCGAGACGCTGTTCGAACTTGTTGAAAGCGGTGGGAAATTCCGGTCGCGCACGGAAACCCTGTTCCCGGCACGCCTGATCCTGCGCGCTTCGGCGTGAACTAAAACTTATCGCGCGTAAAATATTTATTGACGTCGCGACAAGATTTCCCCTATCGTTGCGCCACAACATCCAGTCACAGGGAGGAAAGGGATGTACCTCAAGAACGCACTTCGTGCGGCAACGGCTTTCGCGCTGGTCACCGGCGCCGCAGCACAAGCCGAGACGATCACCATCGCCACCGTCAACAATGGCGACATGATCCGGATGCAGGGTTATACCGACGACTTCACCGCCAAGACCGGCCATACGGTCGAGTGGGTGACGCTCGAGGAAAACGTCCTGCGCCAGCGTGTGACCACCGACATCACCACCAAGGGCGGTCAGTTCGACATCATGACCATCGGCATGTACGAGACGCCGATCTGGGGTGCGAACGGCTGGCTCGTGCCGCTGGACGGCCTGTCGGCCGAATATGACGTCGACGACATCCTGCCCGCAATGGCGGCCGGTCTGTCGCATGACGGGACGCTTTACGCGGCCCCGTTCTACGGCGAAAGCTCGATGATCATGTACCGCACCGACCTCATGGAAAAGGCCGGTCTGGAAATGCCCGACTCGCCGACCTGGGAATTCATCCGCGAAGCCGCGGCTGCGATGACCGACCGGGCCAACGAGGTCAACGGCATCTGCCTGCGTGGCAAGGCCGGCTGGGGTGAAGGCGGTGCCTTCATCAACACGATGGCGAACTCCTTCGGCGCACGCGTGTTCGACGAGGATTGGAACGCGCAGCTCGATAGCGAAGCGTGGGCGAACACGCTCAACTTCTTCGTCGAGATGATGTCGGAATCCGGCCCTCCGGGATACGCCACCAACGGCTTCAACGAAAACCTGTCGCTGTTCCAGCAGGGCAAGTGCGGCATGTGGATCGACGCAACCGTTGCGGCGTCCTTCGTGACCAACCCCAACGACTCCACCGTCGCCGACAGTGTCGGTTTCGCGCTGGCGCCGAATACCGGCCTCGGCAAGAACGCCAACTGGCTCTGGGCCTGGGCGCTGGCAATCCCTGCCGGTACCGCAAAGGCTGACGCTGCCAAGCAGTTCATCGAATGGGCAACCTCGAAAGAGTATATCGAGCTTGTCGCGGCGAACGAAGGCTGGGCCAACGTGCCTCCCGGCGCACGGACCTCGCTCTACGAAAACCCCGAATACCAGGCCGTTCCGTTCGCGCAGAAGACGCTCGACTCGATCCTGTCGGCTGATCCGCAGAACCCGACCGTGGACCCGGTTCCCTATGTCGGCATCCAGTTCGCCGCGATCCCCGAATGGGCCGGTTTCTGGACCGAAGTGAGCCAGGAATTCTCGGCCGCCTATGCCGGTCAGCAGACCGTCGAAGAAGCGCTGGCCAAGGCGCAGGCGATCGCCAACGAAGCCGTGGAAGCGGCCGGCTACAAGTAAGCCTGACTTCCCGCCGAGGGGCGGCCGTGTGCCGCCCCTCGCGCAGTTTCTTCGAACCACCCCGTCAATTTGTACTATCATCGCGCTGCACAAGCCCCGTGACAGCCCATAGTGGAGGTGCATCCAAAATGGCTACCAAGGCTTCCCGATCCGCCGCCCGCATGATGATGGCTCCCGCCGTTGTCCTGCTTCTGGGATGGATGCTTGTCCCGCTGATCATGACGTTGTGGTTCTCGTTCCGCACCTACCTGCCGCTGCGCGGTGGCGACCAGGGCTGGACCGGTTTCGACAACTACGTCCGCTTTGTCACCTCAAGCGCCTTCTGGCCCGCCGTGCAGACCACGCTGGTCATCGTCATCGGCGTTCTTGCGATCACCGTGGTCCTGGGCGTGCTGCTGGCGATGCTGCTGGATCAGCCGATGTGGGGACAGGGCGTTGTCCGTATCCTGGTGATCGCACCCTTCTTCGTCATGCCGACCGTGTCGGCGCTGGTCTGGAAGAACATGTTCATGGATCCCGTGAACGGACTTTTCTCCCATCTGTGGCGCTTTTTCGGCGCCGAGCCTGTCAGTTGGTTGTCGGATGCCGCCATGCCCTCGATCATCATGATCGTCAGCTGGCAGTGGCTGCCCTTCGCGACGCTGATCCTGCTGACCGCGATCCAGTCGCTGGACAGCGAACAGCTCGAAGCCGCCGAGATGGACGGCGCCCCGCCGCTCAAGCGCTTTTTCTTCATCGTGCTGCCGCACCTGAGCCGCGCGATCACCATCGTCATCCTGATCCAGACGATTTTCCTTCTGGCCATCTTCGCCGAGATCTTCGTCACCACGGGCGGCGCATTCGGAACCCGGACCCTGTCCTACCTGATCTTCCAGCGGGTGCTTGAAAGCCAGAACGTCGGTCTCGGCTCCGCCGGTGGCGTCTACGCCATCATCCTCGCCAACATCGTCGCGATCTTCCTGATGCGGATCGTCGGCAAGAACCTGGACAACTGATCATGGCCCGTTCCGTCACACCCCGCCGCAAGATGATCAATACAGGCCTTGCCTGGGCGATCGGATTGCTGATCTTCTTTCCCATCCTCTGGACCATCCTGACCTCGTTCAAGACCGAAGGTCAGGCCATCGCCAGCCCGCCGATCTTTCTGAACTTCGACTGGACGCTGGAAAACTACGGCATCGTGATGGAGCGCTCGAACTACATGCGCTTCCTCATGAACTCGATCATCATCGCCGGCGGCTCGACGATCCTGGGCCTGATCGTGGCGGTTCCCGCCGCCTGGTCCATGGCCTTCGTGCCCTCGAAGCGGACCAAGGACATCCTGCTGTGGATGCTGTCGACCAAGATGCTGCCGGCGGTGGGCGTGCTTTATCCGATCTACCTGCTGTTCATCCAGCTCGGGCTGCTGGACAGCCGGGCCGGCCTGGTCATCGTGATGATGCTGATCAACCTGCCGATCATCGTCTGGATGCTTTACACCTACTTCCGCGAAATCCCGGGCGAGATCCTGGAAGCGGCCCGCATGGATGGTGCGACGCTGAAGGAAGAGGTGCTGTATATCCTGACGCCGATGGCCATTCCCGGCATCGCCTCGACCATGCTTCTGAACTTCATTCTCGCCTGGAACGAAGCCTTCTGGACGCTGAACCTGACGGCGGTCAACGCCGCCCCTCTCACGGCCTTCATCGCCAGCTATTCCAGCCCCGAAGGCCTGTTCTTCGCGAAACTCAGCGCGGCCTCGACCATGGCCATCGCACCGATCCTCATCCTCGGCTGGTTCAGCCAGAAACAGCTTGTCCGCGGCCTGACCTTCGGCGCGGTGAAATAAGCCCCTTCCGCAAATCGACGCCGGGACACTGAAAAGGAAAACGACCCATGGGACGTATCACGCTCGACAAGGTGACGAAAAGCTTCGGCGAGGTGGAGGTCATCCCGCCTCTGGACCTCACCATCGAAGACGGCGAATTCTGCGTGTTCGTCGGCCCGTCGGGTTGCGGCAAGTCTACCTTGCTGCGCCTGATCGCCGGGCTCGAGGACATCACCAGCGGCCAGATCCGCATCGATGGCAATGACGCAACCAACGTGCCGCCGGCCAAACGCGGCCTGGCGATGGTGTTCCAGTCCTATGCGCTTTACCCGCATATGTCGGTGCGCAAGAACATCGCCTTTCCGTTGCGCATGGCCAAGATGGACCAGGCCGAAATCGACCGGCGCGTCGAAAACGCGGCGTCGGTTCTGAACCTGTCCGACTACATCGACCGGCGCCCCGGCCAGCTGTCCGGCGGCCAGCGCCAGCGTGTCGCCATCGGCCGCGCCATCGTCCGCGAACCGGCCGCGTTCCTTTTTGACGAACCGCTGTCCAACCTCGATGCCGCGCTGCGCGTGGGCATGCGGATGGAAATCAGCGAGCTGCACAAGAAGCTGGACACGACGATGATCTACGTGACCCACGACCAGGTCGAAGCCATGACCATGGCCGACAAGATCGTGGTTCTGCGCGCCGGCCATATCGAACAGGTGGGCAGCCCTCTGGAGCTTTACCGCAACCCGCGCAACACCTTCGTCGCCGCCTTCATCGGTTCGCCCAAGATGAACCTGATCGAGGGGCCGGAAGCCGCCAAGCACAACGCGCAAACCATCGGCATCCGCCCCGAGCATATCGCCGTCTCCTCTTCCGAGGGTGCCTGGCAGGGCAAGGTCGGTGTGGCCGAGCATCTTGGATCGGATACCTTCCTCCACATCCACGGCATCCCGGGTTGCGATCCGATGACCGTGCGGGTCGACGGGGAACTGCCGGTGTCGCATGGCGATACCGTCTACCTGACCCCGAACGAGACGCATCTGCATCGCTTCGACGCGCAGGGGCTGCGGATCGAATGACCCGCCTCGCTGGCAAAAGCGCTCTGATCACGGGGGCTGCCCGGGGTATCGGGCTGGCCTTCGCGGAACGCTATGTCAGTGAAGGGGCACGGGTCGCGATCGCCGATATCGACAGCGCGCGCGCGCAGGACGCCGCAGCGCGGCTGGGCGATGCGGCAATTGCGGTTCAGATGGATGTGACCGACCAGGCCAGCATCGAAGCGGGTGTGGCCCAGACCATCACCGCGTTTGGGCAGATCGACATCCTGATCAACAACGCGGCGCTGTTCACTGCCGCGCCGATCACCGAGATCACCCGCGAGGATTATTCCCGCGTGTTCGACGTCAACGTGGGCGGCACGCTGTTCACGATGCAGGCCGTCGCGCGGCACATGATCGATAACGGGATTTCCGGCAAGATCATCAACATGGCCAGCCAGGCCGGACGCCGGGGCGAGCCTCTGGTTGCGGTCTATTGCGCCACCAAGGCCGCGGTCATCAGCCTGACGCAATCGGCGGGGCTGAACCTGATCCGGCACGGGATCAACGTGAACGCCATCGCACCCGGCGTGGTCGACGGCGAACACTGGGACGGGGTCGACGCCTTCTTCGCGAAATACGAAGGCAAGGCACCCGGACAGAAGAAAAAGGAAGTGGCCGAGGCCGTGCCCTACGGGCGCATGGGCCGCGCCGAAGACCTCACCGGCATGGCGGTGTTTCTTGCCAGCGACGACGCCGAATACATCGTCGCCCAGTGCTACAACGTCGACGGCGGACAGTGGATGAGCTGATGCAGAACGCAGAGACCGGAACAGCACCCGTCAAACTCAGCAATGCGACCCTGTCGGCGTTGCCCCAAGATGTCTTGCGCCCGCGCTATGACCGGTCGCGCCTGACGCCGGGCATCGTGCATATCGGGCTGGGCAATTTCCACCGGGCGCACCAGGCGTGGTATCTGCACCGCCTGATGCAGGACGGGCTGGCGATGGACTGGGCGATCATCGGCGCCGGTGTCCGCCCCTATGACGCGGCGATGCGCGACCGCCTGCTGGCACAGGATTGCCTGACGACCCTGATCGAACTCGATCCCGCGGGGCGATCGGTCGAAGTTACCGGCGCGATGATCGACTACCTGCCGATCGAGGAAGGCAACGGCGCGCTGATCCGGCAGATGGCCGATCCGGCGATCCGTATCGTCGCGCTGACCGTGACCGAAGGCGGGTACTATATCGATCCGGTGACCGGCGGGTTCGACGCATCCCATCCCGACATCCAGCATGATGCCGCCAATCCCGATACACCTCGCACCGCCTTTGGCGCGATGGTCGCCGCACTGCGGTTGCGCCGCGACGCGGGACACGGATCGTTCACCGGCCAAAGCTGCGACAACCTGCAGGGAAACGGCGCGATCCTGCGCCAGACCGTCGTGTCGCTGGCGCATATGAGCGATCCGGACCTGGCGGAATGGATCGACGCCCATACCAGCTTTCCGAATTCGATGGTCGATTGCATCGTGCCGGCGACCGGTCCCAACGAAATCGCCCTTGCCCGCGAACTGGGTATCGACGATGCCGCACCCGTCACGCACGAGAATTACCGTCAATGGGTGATCGAAGATCGCTTTTGCGCCGGGCGACCGGATTGGGATCGCGCCGGAGCGACTTTTTCAGAAGACGTTCACGCCTACGAGGCGATGAAGATACGGGTTCTGAACGGGGGTCATCAGGTCATCGCGAATGCCGGAGAGGTTCTTTCGCTGGCCACCATCGCCGATTGCATGGCCCATCCCGGTCTTGCCGCGTTCTTCGACAAGGTCGAGCGGACCGAAATCGTGCCGCATGTCGCCGCGGTTCCGGGCATGACGCCCGAAGCCTATGTCGATCTGATCACCCGCCGTTTCGCCAACCCGATGATTCACGACACGACGCGCCGCGTCGCGTTCGACGGATCGTCCAGGCATACCGGTTTCGTCCTGCCGATCCTGCGCGACGCGTTGGCCAAGGGCACGCCGGTGACGGGTTTGGCGCTGGTCGAGGCGCTTTGGGCAAGGATGTGCGCCGGCACCCGGCAGGACGGCAGCGTGATCGAGCCGAACGATCCCTTCTGGGCCGATCTGAACGCAACCGCGCTCGCCGCGCGCGACGAGCCGCAAACCTGGTTGCGCCAGGACCATCTCTATGGCGATCTGCTGCACGAGCCGCGGTTCGCCGAAGCCTTCTGCGGCTGGCTGGCGATGCTCTGGCAGGACGGGGTCGAGGCGACCCTGGCTGCCTATACCCGAGACTGACCTAGAGAATCCGGAACGCGCTGCGGATCGCCTTGTCCTGATCGTCGGACAGGTATTGCGGATGATGGTCGCGCAGAATGGCCCGCGCACGGTCCCGTGCACGGGTCCGGGCGTCGGGCGAACCTTTGCCCGCCCATCCCTGCGGCGTGTCGCGGTCGGCCAGGCTGGGATAGAAATAGTCGCGCTCCATCGCCGCGAGCGTTTGCGGGCCGCCCAGGAAATGCCCGTCGCCCCTGACCGCCTCGCAGATCGCGTCGAAGCCCAGATTGGCATCGGTCACTTCGATCCCCCGCAGCGCGCGGTAGGTGTGGGAATGCATCTCGTCATCCAGCACGAAGGCCTCGAAACTGACGCCCAGAAGCGACGCGGTCATGCCCGAGCTTTCGTAGATCAGGTTGCCGCCCGCCAGCGCGGCGGACAGCGAGGTCAGCGCCTTTTCCATACCGTGCTGCGCGTCGATCGCCTTGGCATCGGTCATCGAGCAAGCCACGCCGGATGGCAGCCCGAGCCAGTTCGACAACTGGGCCGAAGCGGCGTTCAGTACGGCCGTCTCGCCGCTGCCGCCCGAAAACGCGCCGGTGCGCAGGTCGATCACCAGCGGCCAGTTCGAGAACACCATTGGAAAACCGGGCCGGATGACGTGAACCATGACCAGGCTGGCCAAGGTTTCGGCCAGCGATTGCGCGAGAAACCCCGCAAGCGTCGCCGGCGCTGTCGCCCCGGCCTGCGCCGCGGTGATGCAGGACAAGGGGATGTTGTGGCGGATGCATTCGTAGACCACGTCGACCGCGTCTTCCCCGAACCGCATCGGCGAGATGACCGGGCTGACATGGGCCTTGAGGAAGGGTCGCTCGGCAAAGGCGCCAGATCCGCCTGCGGCGATGTCGAGCATGTCAACGATGGGCGCGACGTGCTCGGCCAGGGTGAACGACGTCGCCACGGGTTTGGTGGTGTTGCGGATCAGCGCGTATGCCGTGTTGACGTCGAGGTCGTAGGGATCCGACACATCGGTCGCCACGCAGCAGCGGGTGAACCAGGCGACGTTGGGCAATACGTCCTGAAGCCGGGTGAAATCGTACAGATCGCTGAGCGTGGAAGGCCGGTAGCATCCGCTGTCCAGGTCCAGGGTCTGCACCGCCGCGCCGCCGGTGCCGAACCACACTTTGTCGCCGCCCACTTCGATCGACCGCTTGGGATCGCGCCCGTGCAGCGTGAACGTCCTTGCGGCCTGTTTGACCGCCGCCTTCACCAGGGCGCGCGGCATCGCAACCCGGCCTTGACCGTCGGCCTGCGCCCCCTGCGCCAAAAGATCGTCGCGCAGCCGGTCCGGCACCGCTCCCATGCCCAGCGTTTCCAGCAGCCGCAAAGCCGTGTCGAAGATCCGCGCGCAATCCGCGTCGTCCAGCGGCTTGTATCGGCCGCCGAACTGGCCGGGCGGGCAGGGGTCGACCAGCGGTTTCGCCGACCGCATCGCATGCCGTTCCGCGCGTCCGCCGCGCTTGCCGCGTTCCCTGGCCATACCGCGCCTCCGTTCCGTCCTGAGAACAGCGCATAGCATTGCAAGCGCCGCAACGGCGACGTCGCGTTTCCGAAAAGATCGCAGCCGGGCTCTTCGATTCTGCAAAAAGAGAGATACCCGTTGCGGCTCTTGCGCATTTGCCCACCATGCGCTGCAAGGCGCAGAGGAGTAGACGGTATGAAATCGCAAACCCGCGTGGTCGTCATCGGCGGTGGCATTGCCGGATGTTCAACCCTGTATCACCTCGCCCAGGAAGGTTGGTCCGATGTTGTCCTGGTGGAACGCGACGAACTGACCAGTGGCACCACCTGGCATTCCGCTGCGCAGGTGACGAATTTCGGGATGAACCAGACGATGGTCGGCCTGAAGTCGCACTCCATCGCGCTTTACAAGAAGCTGCGCGACGATCCCGACTATCCGGTCGGTTACCACCACGGCGATGGCGGCATCCGCCTGGCCAATACCGAGGCGCAGATGCAGGGCTATCGTCACTTCGCGTCGATGGCACGCGGGATGGGCGTGACGTTCGAGGTGATCGACGCGGCCGAATGCGCCCGGCGCCACCCGCTGATCTCGACGGAGAACCTGCTCGGCGGGCTTTGGGACGGCGAAGATGGCGACATCGATCCTGCGCAACTGTGTCAGGCGCTCGCATTTCACGCCCGCAAGGCCGGTGCCGAGGTGTACCGCCAAACGGCGGTGACGGGACTGACGCAGCACAAGGACGATACCTGGACCGTACACACCGAAAAAGGCGATATCGACTGCGACGTGGTCGTGAATGCCTGCGGCTACCGCGTGAACGAGGTGGGGGCGATGATGGGTGTGCAACATCCGGTCGCCTCGATGGAACACCAGTATTTCGTGACCGAGGACATCCCCGCCATCGTCGACGCCGGCCACCGGATGCCGTTGCTGCGCTGCCCGATCAGCGACTATTATTCGCGGCAGGAGAAGAACGGCCTGCTGGTGGGCTTTTACGAACAGGACTGCAAGACATGGGGCATGGACGGGATCAGCCCGGATTTCTCCAACGATCTCTGCCCCGATGACCTCGACCGCGTGATGGACGTGCTGGAAGGCGCCTTCGAGCGGATGCCCGTGCTGGCCGAAGTCGGGATCAAGCGCGTGGTCAACGGCCCGATCACCTACACCATCGACGGCGCGCCGCTGGTCGGTCCGATCCCCGGCAAGCGCAACGCCTTCTGCATCATCGGGCTGCGCGCGGGGCTGGGTGAAGGCGGCGGTCACGGCTGGTTGCTGGCCCAGCAGATCGTGCACGGCGAGGCATGCTATGACACCTGGTGTCTCGACCCGCGCCGGTTCACCGGGCATGCCAATGTCGAGTTGACCTCGCTGAAGGCGATCGAGGATTACCAGAACGAATTCCGCTTTCACTTTCCCCACGAACATCGCCCGGCGGGCAGACCCGCCAAGACGACGCCGCTGACCCCGGTTCTGGCAGCCGAAGGGGCGGAGTTCACCGTGGTCAACGGTTGGGAAAGGGTCGACTACATCAAGCCCGCAAGGGATTTCCATCCATCCCTGGGCTTCGGGTTCGACGAGGCGTTCGACGTGATCGGGCAAGAGGTGCGCAACGTCGCGGGCAATGTCGGCCTGTGCGAGGTCAACGGCTTCAACCGGATCGAGATCACCGGGGCCGACCGGCACGCCTTTCTCGACCGGATGGTTTGCGGGGCTTTGCCGCGCAGGACGGGCCGGGTGGGGCTGACTTATCTGTTGAACCGGCACGGCATGGTCAAGGCCGAGGCGACCATCGCCAACCTGCCCGCCGGCGACCGCGGGCCCGAGCGCGTCTGGTACGGCTCGGCGGCAGCGTCCGAATTTCATGACATGGATTGGCTGCGCCTGCATCTGCGCGACGGCGAGGACGTGTCGCTGCGCAGCCTGACCAACGATCAGACGATCCTTGTGTTGGCCGGACCCAAGGCGCGCGCGGTGCTGTCGGCCTGCGCGCGCGGTGACTGGTCGGCGGCGGCATTCCCCTGGCTGTCGGTGCGCGAGTGCTTTGTCGGCTTCGCCCCTGCCACGGTCATGGCCGTCAGCTTTTCCGGCGAACTGGCCTACGAAATCCACGTGCCGAATGCATCGCTCTATGCCGCCTACATCGCCCTGCGCAAAGCGGGGCAGGCGCATGGCCTGGAACTCTTCGGCGCCCGCGCGGTCGAATCGATGCGGATGGAGAAGGGGTTTCTGCACTGGAAGGCCGACTTGATCACCGAATTCGACCCGTTTGAGACCGGGCTCGGCCGCTTCGTGAAGTTTGAGAAGGACGATTTCGTCGGCAAGGCGGCCCTGGAGCAACGGCAAGCCGCCGGTCCGAGGCGTCGGCTGGTCAGCCTGCAGATCGCCGCGACCCACGCGCCGGCGCATCCCGGCGCGTCACTGATGGTCGCAGACAAGGTTGTTGGCACGATCACCTCCGGCGCATGGGGGTATCGCGTCGGCATGAACCTCGCCTACGGCTTTGTGGAACCATCGTTTGCGGACATTGGTTCGGAGATGCAGCTGGACCTGTGCGGCGACCGCGTCGGGGCCCGGGTCATTGCCCCGTCGCCTTTTGATCCCGGCATGACCCGCCCGCGCGCCTGATCAGACCGAAACCGCCTGCAACAACGTTTCGCGCTGCAACTCTCCGGCGCGGCCCTTCAGTTTCGGCGCACCGCGTTCCAGCACGATAAAGTCGTCGCCGATGCTGAAGGCGAAGTCGAAGAACTGTTCCACCAGCACGATCGCCATATCGCCGCCGTCCCGCAACTGCCGGATCACGTCGCCGATCTGCTTGATGATGTTGGGCTGGATGCCCTCTGTCGGCTCGTCCAGCAGCAGCAGTTTCGGTCGCGTGACCAGCGCCCGGGCGATGGCCAGCTGCTGCTGTTGCCCGCCCGACAGATCGCCGCCGCGCCGGTTCAGAAAGTCCCGCAGGATCGGGAACAGGTCGAAGATCTCGGGCGGTATCCGGCGCCGGTCGCGGGGCAGGCAGGCGAACCCGGTTTCCAGGTTTTCCTGCACCGTCATGAAAGGAAAGATCTCGCGCCCCTGCGGCACATAGGCGACGCCCTTTCGCGCCAGGGCAAAGGCACTGGCGCGGCCGATTTCTTCGCCATCCAGCCGATAGGTGCCGCCGCTGCGCGGATGCGTGCCGGATATCGCCTTGAGCAGGCTGGTCTTGCCGACGCCGTTGGTGCCCATCACGCAGGTGACCTTGCCTCGGGCGGCAGTGATATCGACGCCATGCAGGATCTGACTGCCGCCGTAATGCAGGGTCAGTCCCTCGATCTTCAGAATGTCACCGGCCAAGATACACCTCGATCACCTTGTCGTTCGACGTGACGTGGTCGATCGACCCTTCGGCAAGGACCGAGCCTTCGTGCAGGACGGTGACCCGGCAGTTCAGGCGGCGGACGAATTCCATGTCATGCTCGACCACCACCACGGCGCGTGTCTTGGCCGCCTCGACCAGCAGGTCCGTCGTGTGTTCGCGCTCGGCGGGTGTCATGCCGGCGGCGGGTTCGTCGACCAGCAAAAGCTGCGGGTCCTGCGCCAGCAGCATGCCGATCTCCAGCCATTGCTTCTGACCGTGGCTGAGTTCTCCAGCCTTCCGGTCGAGCGTGCCCGACAGCCCGATTTCTGCTGCCAGATCGGCCACCCGTTCGGCCTGGGCGCGGGTGGTCCTGGAAAACAGCACGGCGAACGGCCCCCGGTCGCCTTTCAACGCCATAGTCAGGTTGGCGCGCACGCTTTGGTCCTCGAACACTGTCGGACGCTGGAACTTGCGTCCGATACCCGCCTGGGCGATCCGGCTTTCGGACATAGACAACAGCGACACCGCCTTGGTGCCGTATGTCACGCGGCCGCTGTCGGGGCGCGTCTTGCCGGTGACGATGTCCATGAAGGTCGTCTTTCCCGCCCCGTTCGGCCCGATCACCGCCCGCAATTCGCGCGCGCCGATCTGGAACGACAGGTTGTTGATCGCCTTGAACCCGTCGAAGGATACCGACACGCCCGACACCTCGAGAAGCGAGCTCATTGTTCAGCCTCCCTTTCGCGCAGGGCGCCGGGATCGGGGCCAAGATCGGCGCCGTGCCGGTCCGGGCTGCGGCGATCGGTGAACAGATCGACCAGCCCGCCGATTCCCTTGGGCGCGAACAGGGTCACGGCGACAAAGCTGAAACCCAGCAGCACGGTCCACCAGTCGACCCATTTGATCGTGTAGAAACCCAGGTTCAGGTCGGGGGCTTGCCCGCCCGTGAACCAGGTCGAGACCAGCGATACGAAGGCCGCGCCGATCACCGCGCCGTACAGCCGCCCGCGCCCGCCGATCGCGACCCACACCGCCAGGTAGATCGACGCGATGGGCGCGATTTCGGCCGGATTGATGATGCCCGCCTGCGGATAGTAAAGCGCGCCCGCGATCCCCGCGATGATGGCCGTCAGCGTGAACACGAACAGCTTGAACGCTTCGACCGGGTAGCCCAGAAAGCGCACCCGCGCCTCGTCGTCGCGGATCGCCCGGATGACCGAGCCGAACTTGCCCGACACGATCCAGGCGCACAGCAGATAGCCCGCGCCAAGCGCCAGCGCCGACGCCCAGAAGAACCACATCGACACCGCCGATTGCGGCACGTGGCCCAGCCCCGGCAGGTTCTGCAGGCCCGACAGGCCGTTGTTGCCGCGCAGCCCGCTGTCGTTCTGGAACAGGTAAAGCGACAGCGCCAGTGTCATCGCCTGGGTCAGGATCGACAGGTAGACGCCGGTGACGCGGCTCCGGAAAGCCAGCCAGCCGAAAACCAGCGCCAGCAGACCGGGCACCAAAACCACCGCGGCCAGTTGCAGCGGCAGGGAATGGGCGACCGCCCAGATCGGCGGAAATTCCGAGGCGCCCACGACGCCGAAGATCTGCGTGGCGATCCCGTCCGAGATTTCCTGCGGTGTCGGCGGCAGGGGCACGTTGGCCAGGCTGTCGCGGACGATGATCTCGGTCCGGGCATACATCAGCCACATCCCGATGGCGTAGCCGCCGATCCCGAAAAAGGCCATGTGGCCCAGGCTGAGGATGCCGCAATAACCCCAGACCAGGTCCATCGCCAGCGCAACCAGGCACAGGCACAGCGTCTTGCCCAGGGTCTTGACGAACGAGGTCGAGATCACCCCGATGCCGAAGCCTTCGGCCAGGATCGTCACGCCAAGGGTGAACAGGGCAAGACAGGCCAGGAACACCACGACCGACGGGTGGCGTGCGACGAACGGTCGGCGCGGTGCCGAGAGCGTGATATCCGTCATGTCATGCCTCCGCCGCGCGGCCCTTGAGCGCGATGATCCCACGCGGCCGGAACTGGATGAACAGGATGATGAACAGGATCATGTAGGTCTGCGCCGCCAGCGTGTTCGACGGGTTCAGCCATTCGATCCCCTTTTGCAGCGTGCCGACCAGCGTCGCGCCCAGCAATGTGCCCCAGATGTTGCCGACACCGCCGACGACCACGGTCATGAAGCTTTGCACGATGTAGTCCGCACCCATTTCCGAGGTGACCTTGGCATACAGCCCGATGGCCACGCCCGCGATGCCGGCGACGCCCGAGCCGAAGCCGAAGGTCAGCATGTTGATGCGGTCGGGGTTGATCCCCATCGACGCCGCCATGCGCGGGTTCTGGGTGACGGCCCGCACTTCCAGTCCCAGCCGCGTGCGGTTCATCACCAACAGGAAAAGCGCCAGGAACAGCAGCGCCAGCACGAAGATCGCGATCCGGATATAGCTGATCGACACGATGTCGTTGAACACAAGCGACCCGTCCAGCCAGGAAGGCGCGGTCAGCGGGCGGGCCTGGGTGCCGAAGATGTTCTTGGCGATCTGCTGCAGTGCGATCGACACGCCGAACGTCGCCAGCAGCGTTTCCAGAGGCCGGTGGTAAAGCCAGCGGATCACCAGCCGCTCCAAGGCGACGCCCGCGCCGAAGGTGACCGCAAAGGCCAGCGGAATGGCGAGCAGGATGGACAGCGTGTAGTCCGGGACGAACAGTTGCACCACGTAACCGGTATAGGCGCCCATCATGATGAATTCGCCATGGGCCATGTTGATGACACCCATCACGCCAAAGGTGATGGCCAGCCCGATCGCCGCCAGGAAATAGATCGAGGCAAGCGACAAGGCATCCAGTCCGAGATCCAGTGTCTGGTTGATCGCGACCTTGGTTTCGATGCTTTCCAAGACCTCGGCTGCGGCTTGTGCCACAGGGGCAGGTGCGCCGATGTAGCGGTCGAAGAACACATGCGAGGCCAGCGCGGTCGCAACCTCGGCCTCGGTGGCAACGGGCGTGACGACGCCTCTCTCGGCCAGTGCGTCATAGGCCATGTCGCGGGCCGCGATGCTGTCAAGCGTGGCCAGCTCGATTCCTGCGACCGTGCCGTTGTCGATATTCGCCTCGAGCGCGCGGCGTTTGTCGGCGCGGCTGATCCTGGGTTCTGCCAGTCCGGAAGCCACCAGCAGGCGATAGGCCGCATCCTCGGACAACGCCTCGGTTCCCGGTTCGAGAAATCGCGCGATGTCCGCGCCTTCGGGTCGGATGGCGGACGCCTCGGTACGCGTTGCCAGCAACGGGTTCAGCGCTGCGCGGACATCGACGCCCAGATCGCCCCGGAATCCGTCCATCGCGGCGATCCGTGCGGCATCATCCGGATCGAACCGGATGGTCAGAAGGCGTTCGAGACGCTGCTTGCGGGCCTCGAGAACCGGATCGGGTTCATCGTTCGAAGCGGCGCGCAAAGCGTCCAGATGCGACGGTTCGGGATCGCGTTCGATGGCGTCCAGCGCCGTTGCGCGGTTTGCAGGCAACGGGTCGGTCAACTGGAATTGCACGAGCGCCGCACCGATCAGGCCGCGAATGCCGGAATTGGGTTTGAGTTGCGCATAGTCGTCATCGGGGACCGTCCCGATCTCGGCGCCACCCGCGAAATCGAAGATCCGCAGGGTGTCGCGGTCAACCTCATCAGCCCAGACGAACAAGCCGCTGTCGCGGTGCCGCCACATCTGCTTGGCCTGCCATTTCTCGAGAACGGCCTGTGCCTCGGGCAAGCCGCTTTTTGCAAGGGCGTCGATCGCCGGACCGATGGTCTGACGCGAGGATCTCTCGATCACCTGGCCATGGGTTTGCAGGATCTGCTGGATCGGCGCATCCGCCTGTTGCGCCGCCACCGGATGGGCGACGCATGTCAGCAGAAGAACCAGAAACCGGCACAAAGCACGGGTCATTGGCGCTCTCTTTCCGGGGTGTCGGAGGGCGGCGACCGCCCTCCCGTTCGGTCTGAAACCAATCGGTGGATCAGTAGTTCGACTGGATCTGCACGCAGGTTTCGGTCTGGGTGTTGTACATGCCGCAGCCGAGATCCTTCCAATCGGACGTCAGCACGGCCGATTCCGGCAAGAAGTCGGTCCAGGCGTCGCCCGGCACTTCCTCGGTCTGGCTGATGATATCGAACTGGCCATCGGCCTGGATCTCGCCGATCAGGACAGGCTTGGACAGATGGTGGTTCGGCAGCATCACGGCGGTGCCACCGGTCAGGTTCGGGAATTCCTGTCCGTACATCGCGGTGCGAACGGCATCCACGTTGGTCGTCCCGGCC
This sequence comes from Thalassococcus arenae, assembly GCF_019104745.1. Taxonomy (NCBI): domain Bacteria; kingdom Pseudomonadati; phylum Pseudomonadota; class Alphaproteobacteria; order Rhodobacterales; family Roseobacteraceae; genus Thalassococcus; species Thalassococcus arenae. The sequence goes on along the minus strand of NZ_JAHRWL010000001.1, from coordinate 506,356 downwards.
TGCGTGGCCGCGTTCACCCACATGTTGAAGCCGATGTAATGCGCCTCCATCGGATCGTTGGTCACCCGATCCTCGCCCATCCGCGCCTTCCAGGCGGCGACCCAGGCTTCGTTTTCGGGCGTGTCGGCAGACTGGAAGTAGTTCCAGGCTGCAAGGTGTCCGACCAGGTTCGACGTGTCGAGGCCCGACAGTTCCTCTTCGCCCACCGAGAACGCCACGACCGGAATGTCGTCTGCCGAGATGCCCGCAGCCGCGAGTTCCTTGTAGAAACCCACATTGGCGTCGCCGTTGATCGTGCTGATGACACCGACCTTCTTGCCGTCGGCGCCCAGAGCCACCACATCGGCCACGATCTTGGACCAGTCGGAATGGCCGAAAGGCGTGTAGTTGACGAAGATGTCTTCGGCCGCGATGCCCTTTTGCTGAAGATAGCTTTCCAGGATGTTGTTCGTGGTGCGCGGATAGACATAGTCGGTGCCGAGCAGGGCGAATTTCTCGACGCCCAGTTCCTCGAGGAAATAATCCGTCGCCGGGATCGCCTGCTGGTTCGGCGCGGCCCCCGTGTAGAAAACGTTCTTCGAGCTTTCCTCGCCTTCGTATTGAACCGGGTAGAACAGCAGGCCGTTCAATTCCTCGATCACCGGCAGCACGGATTTGCGGCTCACGCTGGTCCAGTTCCCGAAGATCACGTCGACATTGTGCACCGTCAGCAGTTCACGCGCCTTTTCGGCGAAGAGCGGCCAGTCGGAGGCCGGGTCGACGACCACGGCTTCAAGTTCGCAACCCAGAAGACCGCCCTTTTCGTTCTGCTGGTCGATCAGCATTTCCATGGTGTCTTTCAACGTCGTTTCCGAGATGGCCATGGTGCCGGACAACGAATGCAGGACGCCCACCTTGATCGGGCAGGAAACGTCCTGAGCGCTGGCGGGCAGGCTTGCCGAGATCAGGGCAGCGGCGGTAGAGGCAAGTGATTTCTTCAACATCGCGTGTTCCTTTGCACGTCGCGCGGGTCGGTTGCATTGGGCCGGCGATGCGCCCATATGCGTCTCCCACGCAATTCAATTGCGGAGTGCGATGACGTTCAGGGTTCCTAGGCCGGCGTCATCGCACGATCAAAAGGGTGCAGATACCCTCGCGCGATCTAAGTCGGGCCTTTCGGGAAACGACGAGCGTCCCGGTACGTGTGTGTCGCACTTTGCGGAATTTCGATCAAATAAGAGGCTGAATTCCCCGGAGTGCCAGATTTTCCGGCGCTTCGGGCGGGCTCAGGGGCCTTCAGCCATCGCCCAGCAACAGCCTGCACGCGCGCAACTGCGCTTCGGCGCGCCGCGCGGCCCGCGCCGCGATTGCGGCGTTGTTGCCGAACGTGCTTTCGCTCAGCAGTCGCGACTGCGCGTATTTCGCATCGATCCTATGCGCCATGAGTGCGACATCGCCAGCATGTCCGACGGAGTCGAGAAATCGCACGAAACGCTCTCTGTGATCCTCGAATTCATCGACCCGGGCGTCCCGAACAAGCCACGCATGTTCGACCATCGCCGAATAACGACCGGCGCAACTGGCGAAAACGCGAGACAAGTCGTTTGGCGCGGCGCTGGCGAACGATCCCCAAACGAGGCTGGCAAGACAGGCGACAAGAGTTTTCATTTCGCTCAGTATTTCACAGTTCGGTTCATCAATCGCCTGTTTTTCGGTCGTCTCCTATATGCAGATCGGCGTGTTGCAGCGAAAACGCGGCCCGCCGCGCAAGCCCGGGACAAGCCGGAAACCACCGGTAGCAACCCGGCCGGCTGCGCCGCAGCACTCGCGGGTTGCGCAACTGCCCACTTCCGAACACCTGGCCCAAGCCGGATCGGATCCGGACGCAGCGCAATGGCCGGCACAGGACGACTGTAGGCATCAACTCGTGGACAAGGTCTCCGAAGCTCGAAACGATCTCAGCATTACCGTCGTCCATCCGGGAGAAAGACATCCCAATCCTACTTGTCCGCATCCATTCCAGGTCGAGTCGAAATTGATCGCGCGCGCATTCGACAAACGGAGCCATTTCTCGTATGCGGGATATTAGCGGACGAGACGGACGAGTGGTGCCCGGGGCGGCATAACCTATTGTTTTTATTTTAATAAGTTGCGAGGCGGTGGGACTTTTTTCTTGCACAATGTTTATTGGATTTTTTCGGATTTGTGTCCCACCTTTCCGAGGATGGTTGAGGCCGAAAGTCTCCGATCGAACCGGCGCTGCATCGCCCCAGCGCCTGGACATGCCAGCGGCGATCCTTACCAATGGTCTCAGTAGAAAAGATCAATCTGGACGAGTGTGACTGACCCGCGCCTCAACTGCCCGATCTGCATGCACCGTGAGGCCGGATTAATCCCCGCCCCTCGGCATGTGCCCGCATGGGATGACCTGACCGGCCCGGAACAGATGGCGATGCTGGCCAAGGTGGGTGCGGCACTTGGCCGAGGCACAGCCGGTTTCATCGCCTCATCCGATCACGATCATTTCCACCTGCGGGAGGCCAGTGGCGCTCGCCTGACAACCGGCGGCCGCGATCCGCTCCTGCCTTTGCTCGCTGAACGGCTGGACACCGCGCAATCGGTCGACCTTGCGATTGCCTTCGCCATGGACAGCGGCGTGGCCTTGCTCGAGCCCTGGTTCCGCGAGTTGCTGGCACGTGGCGGACGGCTCAGGATCGTTGTGGGCGATTATCTCGACACGACCGACCCGACCGCCTTGGCACGCCTGTTGGATCTTGAGGGTGCAGAGCTGTTTGTGTTCGAAACAGGCGGCCTCAGCTTTCATCCCAAGGCCTGGCTGTTCCGGGCCGCCGATGCGCGCGGGGCGGCGATTGTCGGTAGCTCGAACCTGTCCCAATCGGCGCTGACCGATGGCGTGGAATGGAACCTGCATTCCGAAGAGGCAGCAGACAGCGTCGGAGCGGCCTTCGAGGACCTGCTAGCGCGACCTGAGGTCAAACCTTTGACGGCCGCATGGATCGATGCCTACGGGAAACGCCGCAGGGCGCGACCGATGCCTGAGTTCACGGCGCGTGTTGTTGCCGAGGAAGGCCCGCCGCCAGAGCCTCACACGATCCAGCAGGAGGCGCTTGCGGCCCTTGCGCAGAGCCGATCCAACGGCCACCGCGCCGGGCTGGCCGTGCTGGCCACCGGCCTGGGCAAGACCTGGCTGGCTGCTTTTGACACGATCCATGCCAAGGCGGGCCGCATCCTCTTCGTCGCCCATCGCGACGAAATCCTGACCCAAGCGATGGCAGCCTTTCGCAAAGTCCGCCCAGAGGCCAAGCTTGGCCGCTACACGGGCACCGAGAAAGAAACGGACGCGGAAATCCTTTTCGCCTCGGTCCAGACACTGGGCCGCGTCGGTCACTTGCGCCAGTTCGACCGAGACCATTTCGACTACATCGTGGTCGATGAATTCCACCACGCCGCCGCCCGCACCTATCAGAAGCTGATCGAGCATTTCACGCCCGGCTTCCTGTTGGGCCTCACCGCAACGCCCGACCGGACCGATGGCGCCGACTTGCTTGGCCTTTGCGGCGAAAACCTCGTCTACGAATGCGACCTGTTTCGCGGAATCGATGCGGGGCACCTGTCACCCTTCCACTACTTCGGCGTGCCGGATGACGTGGACTACGCCCAGATTCCATGGCGCTCGGGTCAGTTCGACCCGACCGCGCTGGACGCCGCACTCGCCACCGAGGCGCGAGCCCTAAACGCGTTGGAACAATACCGCAAACGCGCAACCGGCCCCGCGATCGGCTTTTGCTGTTCTATGCGCCATGCCGACTACATGGCGGATTACTTCCGCGCCGCCGGGTTGAACGCAGTCGCGGTCCATTCGGGCCAAAGCTCCGCTCCGCGCGCGAGCTCCCTCGCAGCGCTCGGTCGCGGAGAGATCGACATCCTCTTCGCGGTCGACATGTTCAACGAAGGCGTGGACGTGCCCGAGATCGGCACCGTGCTAATGCTGCGTCCCACCGAAAGCGCGATCATTTGGCTGCAACAACTCGGCCGTGGCCTGCGCCGCGTCGAAGGCAAGGTGCTGCAGGTGATCGACTATATCGGCAACCACCGCAGCTTCCTTACCAAGGTCGCGACCCTTCTGCAGGCCGGCGCAGGGGATCGCTCGATCTCGACCAAACTGGAGGCGCTTCAGGCCGGTGAATTCCAGATGCCGAAGGGCTGCGAGATCACCTATGAGCTCGAGGTCATCGACATCTTGCGCAATCTCCTCCGCCCGAAAGAAGGCGCGGCGGAGCTCGAAGCCTTCTATGTCGACTTCCGGGACCGGAACGGTATTCGCCCTACGGCTGTCGAGGTCTTCCGTAACGGCTTCGATCCTCGCGCTTCTGGTCATGGCGGCTGGTTCGATTTCGTGCGGGACATGGGCGACGCCTTGCCAGAACGTCCTTTCGCCACTCACGGTCGTCTCTTACGCGAGCTGGAACGGCCCAGGGGTTTGTCCCGATCCGCTTTGACCGGATTGCGCGACGTTGTCGCCGGGCGGCAACCGGGCGATGGCGCGTCGGAGCTGGCCTTCAACCCGCACCTGGCGCAGGGCAGCGACGGCTTTCGGCTGGCGCGACCTGACGCTTCCGGGGAGCTGGAACCGCTTGTGCGCGAGTTGGTCGAATGGCGCTTGGCGGAAACGCCCACCCAGCGCGAGGCCGCCGAGCCCTCCGCGACCTTTGTCGGCAAGCCAAAGGCTCTGGAGCTTTGGCAGCGCTACTACGTGCCAGACATCGCCGAGTTCTTTGGCGAAGAGTACAAGCAAAACGTCTGGCGCACCGGGATGAAGGCACTGCCCAAAAAGAAGATCATGATCCTTCTCGCCAATGTCTCGACCCAGGACTTGACCTATGAGAACGCGTTTCTCAGCCCGTCACGACTGAAATGGTTCAGCCAGAACCAGACGCGCCAGGACAGCAAGCATGGCCGGGTCATCAGCGGTGAGGAAGGTCATGAGGTACACCTGTTCATCCGCCGCGGGAACAAGGTGAACGGCAAGGTCAACCCATTCATCTACTGCGGGCAACCCAGGTTCGCCGGATGGCAGGGTGAGAAGCCAATCGAGGTGCTTTGGGACCTGACTTCGCCGGCACCTGAAGAGTTTTGGGCCGAGCTGGGCATTCCCGGCTGAACATTCCCGCGCGTATTGCGCCACTCCGGCAAGGGTGGTTCAGCAAGCCACAGGGAAGGGAAGTGACTGAAACGTCAGCCGTTTGCCTTTGATTTCCCAGATTTGTAATGGATAACCTGAATTGGGGCGAAGGCGTAACGGGACGGGTACTTGGAGGACGGACTACATCCAGAAGCTGCGCACGCAAGCGCGCTCCTCAATCGATGTGTGTCCATCGATCTTGAGATCGATCCCAAGACAAACCGCATCCAGAGTTTCGCGGGTGTCCGGCATGGAACGGAAGAGGCCGTCGAATTCAACCGTGGCAACCTAATTGACGCCCTCTCAAGACTCGACAGCTTCGCGCGACAGGCCGACTTCCTTCTCGGGCACAATTTCATTCACTTCGACGCAAAACACCTCGAAAACACCAAGGTTGATCTCCGGCTTCTCAAGAAACCGATCATCGATACGCTCTGGCTCAATCCGCTCGCTTTCCCTCGAAACCCCTACCATAGCCTGGTGAAACATTATCAGGATGGCCGCTTGCAGGCAGGGCATGTCAACGATCCGCGTCTTGATGCCGAACTGGTGCTGACCGTTCTCGACAATCAGATCAGGGCGCTGAGTGACATCGATCATGTCGATCCTGATACGACCCGCGCATACCACTACCTGACGACGACCCGAAGCGATCACGCTGGCTTCAACGCCGTCTTTGAATTCGTACGCGGTGCCCAGCGACCTAGCCCCGCAGAGGCGCAATCGGCCATTCGCGGACTTCTGCGCGGCGCTGCATGTAGTCATCAGATCGAAACGGTCATCCCCGAGGCAGAACGGAATGGGTGGCCGCTGGCCTATGCGCTGGCCTGGATCTCAGTCGCGGGCGGCGACTCCGTCATGCCGCCCTGGGTGCGGCACCAGTTCCCGGAGGCCAGCCGCCTGGTGAAGCGCTTGCGAGACACGCCCTGCACCGATCCCCAGTGTGGCTGGTGTCAGTCGCAGAATGACCCCAAGGCCCTGCTCAAGCATTGGTTCGGATTCAGCGGGTTCCGTCCGAACCCTGCCGGTCCCGATGGACGTCCCCTACAAGAGACAATCGTCGGCACCGCGATGGCGAAGACCCCAGTTCTCGGCATTCTGCCCACGGGGACGGGCAAGTCAGTCTGCTACCAGCTGCCGGCCTTGTCACAGTTCACAAAAACGGGCGCGCTCACAGTCGTCATTTCGCCTCTTGTTGCCCTCATGGCAGATCAGGTTGAGGGGATGAGACGCCAAGGGATCACGTCCTGCGTCACGATCAACGGCATGCTCTCCATGCCGGAACGGCAGGATGCCCTGAACCAGGTGCGTCTTGGCGATGCGGCGATCCTGCTAATCTCGCCCGAACAGCTTCGCAGCCCCTCGGTCCGTTCGGTTCTCAGTCAAAGGGAAGTCGGCTACTGGGTGCTCGACGAAGCGCATTGTGTCTCGAAGTGGGGGCACGATTTCCGCCCCGACTACCGCTATGTCGGGCGCTTCATCAAACAGTATTCCGGAGGCGAAGAGCCAGCGCCGATCATCTGCCTGACGGCGACTGCGAAACCCGATGTAATCCGCGACATCACTGACCATTTCCGAGATCGACTAGCGACTGAACTAACCCTTCTCGACGGGGGTGCCGTTCGCGAGAACCTGTCTTTCGAGATCGTGCCGACAGACAAGGGCAAGAAACTAGGGGATGTGGTCCGGATCATCAAGGAGGCCCTTCCCCGGCAGGGAACGTCGGGCGCGATCGTTTATTGTTCCACGCGCTCGGCAACTGAACGTGTGGCGGCCTTCCTGAAGGAACGCGGTTTTGCCGCGGCCCATTATCACGCCGGCCTCAGCCCGGAACAGAAACGAGACGTTCAGATGGCATTTGCCGCGGGCGATCTGCGCGTGATCGCCGCCACGAATGCCTTTGGCATGGGGATCGACAAGCCGGATATCCGGCTCGTGATCCATGCCGATATCCCGGGTTCCTTGGAGAACTATCTGCAAGAAGCGGGACGGGCCGGACGTGATCGGGATCATGCCCGCTGCATTCTCCTCTTCAGCCGTGACGACATCGAGCGGCAGTTCAGCCTCTCGGCGCGCTCTCGCCTTGAGCGCAGGGAGATCGGTGCAATCCTAAAGGCCCTGCGCCGTCTTGACAGGCGAACGAAGCAGAAAGGCGAGGTGGTCGCGACCGCCGGGGAGATCGTGCGTGAGGAACAGGACCTCGATTTCCAGCGCGACTCCGCAACCGATGACACAAGGGTGAAGACAGCCGTGTCGTGGCTAGAAGAAGCCGTGCTGCTGCGGCGAGAGGAAAACCGCGTTCGGGTGTATCCGTCGTCGCTTCGCATCCGGACCTTCGCCGAGGCGGACAGCATCATCGCCAAGGCAAATATGACGGAGGGCTATCGGCTCAGGCTTCGCGCCTTCGTTCGGAGCCTTATCAACGCGCCGCCGGACCAGGGGATCTCGACGGATGAGCTCTGTGGCATCTCGGGTTTTTCGTCAGGTCAGATGCGCAAGGCGCTGAATGATCTTGAGGCGCTTGGCATCGCGTCGAACGACACCGCGATCACCATCTTCGTGCATCTCGGCGTGGAGGACTCTTCGCAGAAGCGCCTGTTGGAGGCGAACAGCCTTGAAAGGGACCTGATCGACAAGCTTCGGGAATTGGCCCCGGACCTTGAGCTGGGAGCAAGCTCGACCTTGAACCTCAAGCTTCTTTCGCAGGAATTGAGAGACGCCGGGCATCCAACCGTGCGCCCTGACATCGTCGACAAGTTGGTTCGCGGCATCGCGCGGGACGGTCGCGACGAAAGCGAGGGGATCGGGAGCCTCTATGTCCGCAAACTCGACCGGGAGCACCTGTCGCTGCGCCTACAACGCAACTGGCAAGCCCTCTCAGTGACGGCCCAGCTCCGCCGTCTCGCGGGCCGAGTTCTGTTGACGACACTTCAGCAGGAAGCACCCGACCGGGCGCGGGGCAAGGATATCCAGGTCGAAACGACACTGGGCAAGCTGATGGCAGCGCTGACTGGCGACTTCGAGCTTTCGAGCGCGGTCAACGATCCCACGAAGCTCCTCGACCGCGCGCTGCTCTGGCTCCATGAACAGGGCGTCGTCACACTCGGAAAAGGCATGACGATTTTCCGGCCAGCCATGACGATCCACCTGGCGCCCGGCCCCCAGCCCTTCACAGAATCCGATTTCGAGCCATTGAAGCTGCACTATCAAGAGCAAGTCCTGCAGACCCATATCATGGCCGCCTATGCCGAAAAGGGGCTCGAGTCTGTCCATGACGCGCTGAGGCTTTCGGAGGATTACTTCACCCTCGACCGCGATAGCTTTGTTCAGAAGTGGCTGCCGGGAAGAAGCGCGGAGCTTCGCCGCCAGACAACGCCAGAGTCGTGGCGCAACATCGTTGAATCCTTGGGCAATACCACACAGACGCGGATCGTTGCGGACGAGCGTGAACAGACCAACGTGCTGGTCCTAGCGGGTCCCGGCTCGGGCAAGACCCGCATTCTGGTCCACCGTATCGCCTACCTGATCCGAGTGAAGCGCGAGAACCCACGCGGCATCCTGGCCTTGGTCTACAACCGCCATGCCGCCACTGAAATCCGGCGTCGCCTGTTCGATCTGATCGGCGACGATGCGCGCGGCGTCACCATCTCCACTTGCCATGGTCTTGCGATGCGCATGATCGGTGCCAGCTTCGCGAAACGCGCCGAGAAGGTCGAAAGCGTCGACTTCGACCGGATCATGGCCCAGGCCGTCGCCCTCTTGAAAGGTGAAGGGCTATCACGGGACGAGGCCGAGGCCCAGCGTGAGACCCTCATAGAAGGCTATCGTTGGATCCTGGTCGATGAGTATCAGGACATCGGGCCAGACGAATACGAACTGATCGCTGCTGTTGCAGGGCGCTCGGTCGAGGACGAAGATCGCCGACTGAGCCTTTTTGCGGTCGGCGACGACGACCAGAATATCTACGCCTTCGCGGGCGCATCCGTGGCCTTCATTCGCCGCTTCGAGGAAGATTACAAAGCCCAGCCCAGCCACATGATCGAGAACTACCGTTCAACGGCCAACATCATCCGCGCTGCAAACCAGGTGATCGACCCTGCAGCCGAGCGAATGAAGGCGGTTCACGACATCACCGTCAATCGAGCCCGCAAAGATGATCGAGCTGGCGGCGAGTTACAACGTCTCGACAGTTTCGGCCGCGGTCGCGTCCAAGTCATCAAGGATGCAGGCGATCAATTCAGCCAGGCCGTTCTTGCCGTCGAGGAATTGGAGCGACTGTCCAAGATCGTTCCGCACTGGGACTGGGCAAAGGCCGCAATCATAGCGCGTGAATGGAGCTACCTTCAGCCTGTCCGCAGCTACTGCGAGGCACGGAACATTCCCGTCCAAGCTGCGAACGCAGATGCCCCTAATTTCTGGCGGCTGCGAGAAACCCAGACGCTGGTCAACTGGCTACGGGCTCGAGAGCGATCCGGGCTTGCTGTCTCAGACCTCGCGAAGTGGATGGATCGACAGCCAGAAGGCCCATGGTGGTCTGTGCTGCGGGAAGGCGTAGAAGACTTCGTGCAGGACGTGGGCGATCGCGAAACGGACCGAAAAGACGTACTCGAGTGGCTTGCTGAATGGGGGCGTGACATTCGAAAGCGACAAGCCGGCCTGATGTTGCTGTCCGCGCATCGCGCGAAAGGGCTCGAGTTCGACCATGTCGTTGTTCTCGACGGCGCTTGGGAAAAACGGTCGAAAGGCGAGGACCGAGACGCGGCGCGCCGCCTCTTGTACGTCGCCATGACAAGAGCCCGACTAAGTCTAGCACTAATAGCGATGTCCAACACACATCCGATCCTTGGTAGCCTGAATGACCATGCGTTCCTGATCAGAGGACGGCCGCATGATACACTCGATGTGTCGGAGTGTCGGAAGGTCTATCAAACCCTGGACCCGTCAGAAGTCGACCTGAGCTTTGCCGGTCGGTTAGCTCCGGGCCACGCGTCTCTCCGCGCGATCCAACGGCTAAAGCCAGAAGATCCTTTACTGCTCGTTCAACGTGGCGAGAGCTGGATCATCACGAATTCTGCAGGAGTGCCAGTCTGTAGGCTCGCCAAGAAATATCGGCCATCTGAAGGAAGAAGATTCATTCGCGGGAGCGTCCACGCGATCACCACGCGTTTCCGAGAGGATTCTTCCGAAGACTATCAGGCACAAATGAAGCGGGACGCTTGGAACGTGGTTCTGCCTGAGATTGTGTTTGAGTCGATGAGCTAGAGAAGCGTGGGAGCTCACGCTGTTTTCGGATGGTTTTCCAGCAATAAATTCGGAGTTCAGCCACTCCTCAAGCTTCGCCGGACCGGCAATTACAAGAAGTGAACACAACAGCTAACAAGGGTCAGACGCTCGACACACGCCAGGTAGTGTCTTGGAACCAAACCGGACCTTTAGCTTGGCTCGATGGTGCCGCGGTTGCAGCACGCTTTTGGGACATCCGCAGCGTTGAGAGCATCGCAGATTAGACCGATTATCGGGTTTCGACTGCTTCCGCCAAATGTAGAAGATAACGCCAATCTACTTTCTCGTGCCCCTCGGCGCCTAGCAAACCGCGGAGCCGCCAAGCATAAATCAGCGCAGCCTCGCCACCAAGAACACGATGGGGATTTTCTGCGTTGAGATCCAGAAAGATATTGGACAGCATACTTGCAGTGTCCGAGTTTGATCCTGACACACTGATCTCGCCAGGTTTCAAAGAACGCCAAATCGCCGCTCTCAGCATAGGTTCATTGAATCCAACGTTCTCACTCGTGACTTCCTGGTTGATGACTTCATCGAAGCTCAAATCATGTGACAGGACACTTGAGTTCGGGTTACTGCATCGCCAGGCGTGGACAGCGGATGCCACAGCACATACCAAGTCTGCCACATCAACATCAGCTTCTGTAATCGTAACGCCGTGCTTGGCGTTTGCGGCTACCACTGCGGACTTATCTAACCAAAAACTTCCAGACCAGAAGGGGAAATCATCTTCAGGATTGCGTCGAAAGAAAACCTCGGAACCTCGCAATCCATCACCGCCAGCCTTCATTGCGCCGGAAAGCAGAAGTATTCGTTTCTGAATGTAAGACTCTTGCCAGTCATCTAGCTCGCCTTTTTCGAGGGCCTTCTCATGTGCCCGTAACTCTCGCTTCCAAGGGCAGTCTTCATCAATCCACTTGGGCATAATGACGGTCTCAACCGCTACTATTTTGGTTCGTTCCCGAAAGCCAAGATGGTTGCTGCATTGTGGAAAGAGATTCACCCATTTTTCCTTGCGATCCGAATAAGGCCGAAAGAGGCCTGCAAGGTAAGTAATGTAGGCTTTTGATGGATGGCCTTGGTCTCGAGTCTTCCTAATGGTTTGGGTCAGGTCGTTGAGATTAGCCCCTTCAACAATAATTGATTCTATGAACGTCACATGTTCATTCCCATCAATAAGTGCTTCCTTAATCTGTTGGTGTTCTGAGATTTGGGTCAGGCGTTCTATCTCAATCGTGCTCTTAGGGGTAAACCCGAATACTGCTTTGTGTTCTGAACAGAAGAGTTTAAGAAATTGCTGGTTTGTACTGCTAGGGGTTAGCACAATGGTCGTAGTCGGCTCTTGGTTGGACAACACTGTTCGAAGTCGATCCGCGAATGCGGGGTGTTCCATCAACTTCTGGATGTCCACGTGGTAGGTGTAATGTCGTCCAGGAGATCTGTTCGACGTGCGTCCCTTTCGAGCAATTGAGAAAATCCTGTTTCCAGAATATGTCTCGTAAAACTCCTTTGCTCTTGCGGTCTGTTGAATGACTGAAAATGGCTTTGTGGTCACGCCACGATACTTTGGGATATAAGTGCTAGTGTCGATTTCGATGACTGGCGCACTTCCCACATCAAACGCGTCGGTTGCTCCCTTCAGTCCAAGATTCTCCAAGAAGTCCGCCAACGGATGTATGACGTAACCTGCGCAGGGAGTGCGGTTGAGTTGATAAATAGTGAGAATGCGAGTGTTTTTCTCCGCATCGGCCTGACGAGCCAGTTTCAAGTACTCACCGTGTATGCGGCCACTGGCTGATGCGCTTACAAGAAACAGAACCTTTGTGTCCTTTCCGGCCGCTTGGGAAAAGAGTTCGGTTACGTGCCGCAAATCAGAAACCTTTTGTGGAAGGTACGCACTCAAATACGACCAGGCAACAGCGCCATCACCTCGGTATGTATCGATAAACTTGGCTATCGTGGCAGCAGTTGTCGATATGCTCCAAGTCTCGCAGAGAACGTGATGAACATCTGACAGCCGAGGCAGTGCCCAGAAAGCGATTTTCTCAATGTTGTGTGAATCGTGCTGAACGTTACCCACCCGAAGAAAATAGTCACTGATCTCACCACTCGGTAAACGAAAAAATGCCTGCCGGTCGTGATGAAAGAACACGGACTCGTGGGTCAAGATTCCTTCCATGTCCGACCTTCGAGTAAGCTCAATTACCTCGGTGGTATTTGCTTGGTGTGCAATGCCCGGAGGTTGATATAACGGAACAACCTTTGGTTCGAATTTTTCGCTGTATAGCATCCATTGGCTGGAATTGGGATTGCGTCGATGGCTTGCAGGTGAAAGTAGTTGTTGTCTAACGTCTTCCAGTAACTCTGGGACCGTTGACCAGTCCACCCGACGGTCAAGAGCAAACACTATATGTCTCGGTGCGTTGCTTTCGCCCCGCTTCCTCTCTTCATAGGCAACTGATCTGGCTCTCCGGACCTTCGCTGCCAGTTCTTTTTGAACCGCAACTAGGTCTGATGAATTCGATAACGTGACGTTGAGACGAACTTCTACCACCTTTATTGAATCGCTCATGGTTATGCCGGTACGACGAAAGTGAGTAGAGTACCGCGACTGCGCGATGCTATGCCGACACCGGCAGACTGATTGATGCCGTTGAAGGAGTAGGTGTGTCCGCCGGATTGAATATTGATGAACCCGTTAACGCCAATCATTGCCTCTTGCATATTGGATAAGCCATCGCCCGCACCGTCGATGGAACTAGTTGTCATCCGCCCATTGATGACTTCCCGCAAAGATGCTGAGGGGTCTAAAAGTTCCGGCCGAAACCGCGTGATGTGCTCGATAATTCCTGGCCCATTGTCAGCATACGAAAATACCAGAAAGCGACTCCCTTTTACTTCTTGGCGTTCCAGGTACATATCGATGTAGGTGGCGACAGCAGCGGGCCATTCTTTCAGACGTCCGGGATTCTTTGCTAGTTGACTAATGGCAGTCATTTGAAGGTATTGGATGTCCCCAAAGAAATTTTCTTCGACAAAGTCGAAACTGTGCTTGTTATTGTCGGTCCGAAGGGCATGCCGCGTGGCATTGTCGCTAGCTTCAAAGTGTATTTCTCCCAATGCATCCAACAGGCTCAGCCCTCGACCAAAGATGGGTTCAAAGAAGACTGATTTTCGGGCTGTTTTTGATGAATCGATGTTCGAAGTTGTAGCTTCGTGAATTCTGGTGATTACATTATAAAGAGCATTTCGTGAAGTTTCGGGAGTTCGGTTGTCTATATGCGTCCTAAGTTCCCGAGAATAATTGCTGTCTCCAAAGTGGAATGGCTGAGGTGCAAATAGGGTGTTTTCTGCTTGGTTAAGTTCATCAGTCGGAGAAAACGCCTTCTCAATCCAAAACCCGGAGCGTCGCAGTGCGAAAATAACATCTCTGTAGGATTCGGAGTATTCTGGATTGTCTAACTGATTGAGCGTCGAGAGAATTCGGTAGGCAAGGAGCTTTCGCGAAGCATCTGCTTGGGTTTCTGCTACGAGTTCATTTGCTAGACCAAAGTAAAATTCGGGCGACTCCGACACGGCGCCAGAAAGCTCGATGGTCGCTCTTATCAGTCGGTCGAATTGATGAAAAGGATCGCCACGCTTCCCAAGAAACCTCGATTTAATTTGGCTTGCATTGGGCATGATGGGACCCCTTTTGATGTATCTCGAAAGTCGGGGAAATTTTCCGACGGCGTCCTCCGAACAGTTTGATTTGGACCTGATCCGGCGGCGCGGTCAAGTGTCATGGGCTCTATCGGTTGGTCGATGGTCATCCATCCATCTACTTTGCGCATCCGGATTTGACTCGTGGCGAATAGTGCCCACTGAGATGTCTGCTTTGTCCGAATTGCCGTCGTTCATAGCGCACACACAGCGAACTTCCCGGTCCCGCCCAGTGCCTCGTGAAAGCGCCGGGTACAGCTGAAGTTGCCGCTAAGTCGGAAACTTCATCCCCGTTGATCGGATCTCTGACTTACCCTTCAAGCGGGGCCCCATGCTGAGACAGGCAAGCAAGGAAAGGGAGATGCCCCATGTCTGCGAGAGAACCTAGACGGCGATGGCAGCATGAGTGCCATGCGCTTGGCGTAAATGAGAGTCCCGAGCGCAAGCTCGCGACCTCGTCGAGGCCCTCCGCCGGGGGCCACGGGAGCCCATGTCCACCTCGAACCGTCGAGCCTTCTATTGACGAAAACGGGTACTCAATCGGCGGCTGTGGATCAGCCGATTGGCTCGAGACGGGGCTTTCAATGAACAAATCGGATGCAGAAAAGAAGCAGCCTAGCGGTAGTGCTTTGGCAACAACGCTGCACCCCAGTTGCGCTTTCTTTGGAACACTTCGGGCGTTTTGAACGGTTCGGTCTGACAATCAGCCAAACCAACTGGCCGCACCGCACGGCATCGAAGCCCAGGATGCAATGGTGAGCAAACGGCAAAGTAGAGGTCCTAGGACTGCAGCGCGAAGGGAAAAGGGCAAGACAAAAGCGCCTGCCACGAATGCCGCAAGTCACTGACGCGACTGGCGTTTTCGCGTGCATGCAAATCGGTCGTGTGCAGGTTTCCTGCAATTTCGCAGTATTTTCAGATCACTGGCATGCACAGTGCGGAATCGTGCTCTTGGCGGTTGCTATGTTCAAGGGGCGAGAACTCCGAGCATCGGGAGTTGGCATCTCGCGCTCAACAACGGGAGCGCGAGATGAAAGAGATGCCGCATGGCCACCTCAAGTTGCTGTTGTTCGGAGAGATTATCCGTCGCAATCACAAGTCTATTGATGCATCAATAGTACCAACCCACTGACTTGATAATGTTTTTCGCGCGGCACTACGCCGATCCCACGACAAAATGCGACTACGCCAGCACACCCGGCACACCGCCCTGAAAGCCGGAACCCGCCGTCCGCCTGTCATTCCCCGCCACAGGCCTACCCCGCCCGTTCTCGGCTTCGTTCCTCCCTGCCTTTCCGGCATCCTCGGGATACCCGAAACCCAAACCCATCGCCCCATGCCCAAGCGCCCCGCCATCCTGCCGCCCACGCTCGCGCCCCGCGGTCTCTCACGGACCGAGGCGGCGGCCTATATCGGGGTCTCGCCCACGCTCTTCGATCACCTCGTCCGCGACCGGCGCATGCCGCCGCCCAAGCGGATCAATGCCCGCACCGTCTGGGACCGGAAAAAACTTGACCGGGTGTTCGAGCTGATCCCTGATGGGGATCACTCCGACCACAATCCCTGGGACGACTGACGGCTGACGAAAGGCAGCGCGTGAAATGCCCACATTCAGGATGAGAGACGGCTCGGGCAGCATCCGCCTGAAGCACGTCATCGAAGTACCGACCGGCACGGGAACGTGCGCATCTACCTGCGGCGGCCCGGGCACCTGAAGGTGCAACTGCGCAGCCAGCCGGGGACGGAGGACTTCCTCGCCGAATACCGCGCCGCGATGATGGGCGCGACGCCACGCGCGCCCGCCGGGCCGCTCGAGCGGCGCGGATCGAAGGGCAGCTTCAAATGGCTCTGCGAGCGGTACTACGTCTCGGCCGAATACCAGCGGCTGAGTGGCCGCACCAAGTATGTCCGACGCGGCATCCTCGACCGGATCTGCGAGAAGAACGGATCGAAACCCTACGCGCTGATGGAGCCTCGTCATGTCCGGCGCATGCGCGACGAGATGGCGGACCGGCCCGAGGCGGCCAACGGCTTCGTCAAGGCACAGCGGCAGGTCTATGCCTTTGCGGTCGAGTGCGAGCTGGCGCAGCGCAACCCGGCCCGCGACGTGCCCAACCTCAAGGCCAAGGGCGACGGGTTCCATTCCTGGACGATGGAAGAGGTCCGCCAGTTCGAGGAGCATCACCCGATCGGCGGCAAGCCGCGGCTGGCGCTCGCGCTCATGCTCTACACCGGGCAGCGGCGGTCGGACATCGTTCGGCTCGGGCCGCAGCACATCAAGGACGGCTGGATCACCCTGACCCAGGCCAAGAACCGCGACCGCAAGCCCGTCACCCTCTCCATCCCAGTCCTGCCCGAGTTGAAGGCCGTGCTCGACGCCACGCCCACCGGCAACCTCGCCTTCCTCGTCACGGCCTTCGGCAAGCCCTTCACCTCGAACGGCTTCGGCAATTGGTTCCGCAAGCAATGCGACGACGCCGGGTTGAAGCACTATTCCGCCCACGGTCTGCGCAAGGCGGGCGCGGCGCTGGCGGCCGAGAACGGCGCGACCGAGCGGCAGTTGATGGCGATCTTCGGCTGGACGACTATGAAGGAAGCATCGCGCTACACCCGCGCCGCGCGCCAGAAGGTGCTGGCGGCGTCCGGAATGAAGCTGTTGTCGCGGGATGGGGGCGGGCCGGGAAGGGAGGACGGTCGAAACAGAAATCCTTGACATGTACGGCGTTATACCGTACATACTCCGCTCAAAGGAGATCGACCATGTTCGCCATCACTTCAGTCAGGCAAACCCCGGGCAAGATGGAAGCACGCAAGGAATTGCGTATGCATCGCACGGATGAAGAACGCATTCGCGCGGCTGCGGCAGCGACCGGATTGCAGGAGGCCGACTTCATCCGTCAGGCCGCTCTTCTGCGCGCGCAGGAGGTGGAGCAGCGTATGTCTCTCTCCGTTCTGCCTGTCGAGGCGTTCGACGCGTTCAGGGCCGCCGTCGAGACCCCGGGGAAGGTCGTGCCCGGACTGGCCCGCGCGGCAGATGCGTCGAAAGGCCTTCTGAAGGATGCCGGCTGATACTCCGGCGGACCGGCCCGCACTGACCATCGCGAAATTCGACAAGGCGCTGCATGACCGCAGCGCCTTTTCCTGTGGCTTCGCACCTATCGACAACTTCCTGAAGTCCTCCCTGTCAGACCAGATCAAGGCTGGTATGGCCGCGGCCTGGATTGCGACTGCAGAAAACGATACCGCCGTGGTTGGCTTCTACACGCTGGGAGCCCTCGCGGTCCGATCCGAATTCGGCCCGAAAGCGTGGCAACGCGCACGAGTGCCCGACGTTCCGGTCATCTACATCCGCGCCATCGCGGTCAGGCAGGACATGCAAGGCAACGGCCTCGGGACCGCCCTCGTCATCGATGCAATGAAACGGTGTATCGGCATCGCGGATCAGATGGGTGCCGCCGCCATCGTTCTCGACGTGCTCGAGGACGAACACTTCGACCGTCGCTGGCGCTTCTATGAAGACCTTGGTTTTCGGCCACTCGGCGATCCGGATAATCCCAAGCGCGTGTACATCCCGATGACAGATGTAAGAGCGACGCTTGGATAGCCGCATCAATACAGTTCCCGGGCGCACAACTCCCAAATAGTCAACAACGATAGGCATTCAAAATGAGTGATTCAAACTTTGTAGCGCATTTCACCAAAGGTGAGGGCGAAACGCCATTTGTACATTTGGTTTCAATCTTGACCGATAGAAGGCTCATCGCTTCAAGCATTCCTTGGACAAAGAACCCTGCTGTCTGTTTCACCGAGTGCCCTTGGTCAAGCTTGCTCAGACACGTTGGAAATTATTCCTCTTACGGTGTCGGCTTCACAAAGCCTCATGTGTTCGCCGCAGGTGGTGGCCCTGCATACTATGTACGCGCCGACCATTGGGAAAAGCAGAACTGGGACGAGCATGTGAAAACCTTCGTCACCCCGTTCTGGCCAGCCTATAGGCCAAAGGGCACCAAGTTCTCCAGCCCGCTGTCCGGCAAGACCATCGACTACGCGCACGAGCGGGAGTGGCGCGTACCACACGACTTCTTGTTTCAACTCGATCAAGTGCAGTTCGTTGTGCTTCCAAGCTACGAAGAGATGGCGCGGTTTCCCAAGGAACTGAAGGACGGCATCGGTCGTCAAAAGTTCATTCTGGTTGATGTGTATCGTCACATCGAAACGCTCTGGCCCACACACATCACAGATTGACTGCCGTCGACGGAGCGATTTCGTGCGCCGGAACGCGAACGCCTCACGAACAAAAAAGTCCCACTTTTGCCCAGGCGCGCAAACGGTGGGACGATTTTTTCCTGTAACTCATTGATATCATTAACACTAAGAGGTGCTTTGGTGCCCGGGGGCGGAATCGAACCACCGACACGAGGATTTTCAATCCACTGCTCTACCCCTGAGCTACCCGGGCACGGGTGAAGGCGGCGCCTTCGGGTGGGGGCGGTCTAGCCGAGGGGCGGCAGGCTGTCCAGAGGGTTTTTCGCGACGTCGGCGGGTGCGGACGGACGCGTCGGTCGCGCTGGTGCGCCGCTGGGGCATGTGGCATGTAACGGCGCATGCAAAAGACGTTTTCCGGGATCGGCGCGTTCCTGTCGCACGGCTTCGATGCCGTGATCGATGTCCGAAGCCCATCCGAGTTCGCCGAGGATCATGTACCCGGCGCGATCAACCTGCCGGTGCTCGACGACGCCGAGCGCGCGCGGGTCGGCACGATCTACAAGAAGGAAAGTCCGTTTCTGGCCCGAAAGATCGGAGCGGCGCTGGTTTTTCGCAATGCATCCAACCACATAGAAGGGCCGCTTGCCGGTCATGACGGCGCCTGGCGACCGCTGGTCTATTGCTGGCGCGGCGGGCAACGCTCGGGCTCGTTCGCGTGGATGTTGCGCGAGATCGGCTGGCGTGCCGAGACGGTGCAGGGCGGGTACAAGAGCTATCGGCGGCTGGTGGTCGACCTGATGCATGGGAAAAGCCTGCCGCATCGCCTGGTCCTTCTAGGCGGCAATACCGGCACGGCAAAGACGGCGCTTCTACAGCATCTTGAAAGGCGCGGCATTCAGGTTCTTGATCTCGAAGACCTCGCGCGGCACCGCGGATCGCTTCTGGGCGCGCGACCCGGGGGGCAGCCCAGCCAGAAGGCCTTCGAAACTGCGCTGGCGGTGGCCGTGCAGGCGCTCGATCCTGCCCGTCCCGTGGTCGTCGAGGCCGAGAGCAGCAAGATCGGGACATTGCTGCTGCCGCCGGCGCTTTGGTCGGCGATGAAGTCCGCGCCCTGGATCGAGGTGTCGGCATCGTCCGAAATGCGGGTGCGATATCTCGATCGCGCTTATGACGACATCCTTTCGGACACGGAAGCCTTGCGTGCCAAACTGGCGCCGCTTCGGTTTCATCGTGGTGCAGCCCTGGTCGACGAGTGGATGGCGATGATCGGGCAAGGCCGGCGCCGCGATCTCGTCGCCTCGCTGATGGCCGATCACTACGATCCGGCATACCGCAAGGCGCGGTCGGTGATCGCGCCGCGCATTCTGCATGCGCTCGACTTGCCCGGACTGGACGATGCCGATCTGGAACGCGCCGCCGACGACCTTGCCGCGGCGCTTCAGACGATGGATATCTGACCCGTAGTCCCCGTGATGCGTCCGATCGCGGCAGCGCCGTAGCCCGCCTGTCTCAGGGCGCTCAGCGTGTCGTCGGGATCGCCGGGGCAGGCGGCCAGCAGCCCACCCGCGGTTTGCGGATCGAACAGCAGATCATGGCGCGGTGTGTCCGGCAGCCAGGGCAGGGCGGCGCGGTTCTGTGCGAACAGCGTCGACCGGGTTCCGGCCCGGGCCAGAGCCAGCGCACCGGGGAACAGAGGGACCGCGTCAAGCGCCAGTTCGGCACCAACCCCCGAGGCCTCGCAGATGTTGAGCAGGTGGCCGGCAAGGCCGAAACCGGTGATGTCGGTCATCGCATGGGCGTGTCGCAGCAGGTTCGCGGCGCGGCCCTGATCCTCGACCATCAGGCGATAGGCGGCGGCCACGTCTTCGCCTGCAGCGGCGCCGGTCATTTCAGCGGCCATCAGCACCCCGGATCCGATCGGTTTCGTCAGGATCAGCGTGTCGCCGGGCCGGGCGCCGGCCAGGGTTAGGGGGTCCGTGTCGCACAACCCGGTCACCGTGAACCCGATCGTCAATTCGTCGCCCAGCGTGGAATGCCCGCCGACGATCTCGGCACCGGCGGCTGCCATGACCTCGGCTGCCGCTTCGAGAATCTCGGAGAGGCTGCGCCGCGCAAGCATGTCCGACATCCGCGGCAGGATGATCGAGGCGAGCGCGGCCTGCGGCTGCGCACCCATGGCCCAGATATCGCCAAGCGCGTGATGGGCTGCGATCCGGGCCATCAGCACGGGGTCTTCGGTGACGGCACGCAGGTGGTCTGTCGACAAGACCTGGCGCACACCCCCCAGGCTGAGACAGGCGGCATCGTCGCCGGGCAGTTTCAGGGTGTCGTCGCGCGTTCCCGACGGCAGTCCCGCCAGCGCTTCGCGCAAGCTGGCGCGTCCGACCTTGGCGCCGCAGCCGCCGCACATCGGCTTGGGTCCGACCGCCTCCCGCAGCCCCGCCGCGCGCGGCCAGGGCAAGGGCTTGGATTGCATCGCCGGCAGGTCGCGGAACTTGTCCATGAACGACCGGTCGATCGAATCCTTCCATCGCCACAGCGCGGGGCCCGCCAATGTCAGGCCGAAACGGTCGGCAAGCGCCGACTTGCCGCCAAGCGAAATCAGCTTGAGATAGTCCCGTTGCGGGCGGTATTGGCGCATCCCCCCGGTTTCGGCGAGTGCCGCGCGCAGGTTGTCGAACAACACCGGCGCCTGGCGGACGGCGTAGACACCCGCCTTGGGGCGGGGATTGTCGTCCATATGGGCGCAATCCCCCACGGCGAAAATGCGCGGATCGGAACTGCGCAGCCGGCCGTCGACACGGATGAAACCGTCGCGCAAAGCCAGACCGGTCTTGGCCAGCCAGGGATAGGGTCGAGCGCCCGCCGCGCCGGTGACGAAGGATGCCCGAACACTCGTGTCGTCATCGAGAACCACACCCTCGGTGGTGATCGCGCGGATTTCCGCATTTTCCTGGAGGTTCACGCCTTGCACCGACAACGCGTGACGAAGCCGCGCTGCCGATCTTGCCGGCAGACCCGAGAAGGCGGTGCCGCGCTCCAACAGGCGCACCTGCGCGGGGCGGCCTGCGTGCCGCATCCTGTGGGCCATGGCCATCGACAATTCCGCCCCGGCGACCCCCGCGCCGATCACGACGATATCGGACGGCGCCTTCGATGCCACGAACGACTCCCAGGCCATGGCGAAGGCGCCCAGAGGTTTTGCGGGCACCGCATGTTCCGCAAAGCCCGGCAGGCCGGGCATGTCCGAAGTGATACCGATATCCACCGACGCGATGTCGAAGCCCAGGGCCGGCCGTCCGGGAACATGGATCTCTCCACCGGCCAGGTCGATGGCGTCGACCGCTCCCAGCACGAGCCGCGCGTCGGCGAAACGGGCCAGGCGCACCAGGTCGATATCCAGCGCATCCCGCGGGTAGTGGCCGGCGACGAAGCCCGGCAACATGCCCGAATAGGGCGCCGTCGGCCCGGGATTGACCAGGGTCACACGCACACCGGGCAATGGTTTCATGCCCCAGCGACGAAGCACCAATGCATGGGTGTGACCACCGCCGATCAGCACGAGGTCGCGGGTGAAGGGCAACGGGGGCTGGCGCATGTTCATGTCCTTTCGCATGCCGCGCTTAGCATGCGTGAGCCGCGCTGCCCATGCGCGTTTTCCTGCGCGCGGCATCGATGCCCCACCCGATGGTCGAACGCGCATGGTCGCGCTGCAGTCTTCGGCGGGGTCGGGGGGTCTTGGATGTCGGGGCAACCGGGGGCCTCGGGCGCACGGTGACGCGCCGATGTCAGAACGCCGATGTCAGAACGCCGATGTCAGAACGCCGATGTCAGAACAAGGTGACCGACGCCGCCGCCTTGTGCCGTGTCGGAACCTCCGTCACCGCCAAGCCGGACGCGTCGCCGAGCAGGGATTGTTGCGCGCGTCCGGTGCCGGGCCAGAACCGGATCTTCCGCCCCTTGGTCCCGCCGACGCTGCTGGACAGGATCGGGATGCCCTCGCTGGCCAGGAACTCTTGTGCGAAGGCCACGTTTCCAGCGCCGATATCCGTCGGGGTGGCGCCCATCCAGGCGCCGCCAAAGACCTTGGCCCTCATGTCCCGTTTGCAGGCACCGGCCTTCAGCAACCCGTTGATCAGAAGCTCCATCAGATAGGCGCCATAGCGGATGTCGTGGCCGTCGGTGGCCCGGCGACCCGGCAACAGAAAGTGGTTCATGCCACCGATTCCTCTGGACGGATCCGTCAGGCAGACTGCCACGCACGACCCCAGGACCGTCGCGAAGACCTGATCGGCGCAGGATGACACGGCGAATTCGCCCTGGATGATCGTCCGCACCTGCTGCATGTCGTCCATCATGCCGAAGCCCGTCCGTTGGATTGTGCACGGGCATGGCTTTCCGCAAGCAAGGCGGGCCCGATGCTTTCGATCGGCAAGACACGATCGGCGGCGCCCAGCGACACGGCGGCGCCCGGCATTCCGAATACGACGCTGCTTGCCTTGTCCTGCGCGATGGTCGCGGCGCCGGCCTGTTTCAGGGCAAGAAGCCCGGCGGCGCCATCTTTGCCCATACCGGTGAGAAGCGCGGCGCATATGTTCGGCGCAAACCGCACAGCCGAAAGGAACAGGCAGTCGACCGATGGCCGGTGGCCCGACCGGGGCGCATCGCCGGCCAGCGCGGCCTCGACCGGACAGCAGCGTTCCATGACCAGATGCGCGTCGGTTCCGGCGGCAATGATGACAACGCCGCTTGGGATGCATTGTCGGTGGTCCGCCAGCCGAACCGATGCACCGCAATGGCGGTCCAGCAAATCCGCCAGGCTGGTTCCGAAACCGCAGCCGGTGTGCTGCACGACCAGGGTCGGAGGGCAATCCGGCCCGAAATTGGAAAGCACGTGGATCAAGGCCTCGACCCCGCCGGTCGACGCGCCGATCAGGATCGGAACACCGGGGACGTCGCGGCGGCTGGAATGATCGGGCTCGCCCGCGGGCCTGGAACGGCCGGTGTGGCGCGATACCCGCGCGACGCTGCGCAATTGCGCGACGATCGCGCGGGCCGACATGGTTGCGTCCAGTTCGAACAGGTCCGCCCCGGCTGTGGGCCCGGGCATGGCGGGGCGTTTCGCGGGTTCACCCAGACCGCTTTCGAACACCAGCCATCGCACATCGAGAACGGCGAACAGGCCGCGCATCACCTCGAATTCCGCTTTCATGGCCAGCGTCCGGTCGATCATCACCACGTGGGGTTTGCGATCCTCGACCGCCACGAAGGTGGACATCAGATCTGACGGCGCGGCGACGATACGCAGATCCGGTTGCCCTTGCAGGGCAGTGACAAGCTGCCGAAGGCGCAGGGGAAAGGGGCAGGCGATGACCAGCGTGATCACGGCGGTATCACGCCCGGTCGCAGGATGCGGCCGCCGACGGCGGTTCGGCCGCTTCGAACACTTCGACCTGGCCGGCGCGGCAAACCGCCGGGTCCGACCCCGAGAGCCGTTGCGCCAACCCGCGCAACGGCATCCGCGCCAATGCGGCACCGACGCTGTTCGCTGCGCCGTCGGGAACCGAGTTGGCCAGTCGGTCAAGGTAATCCCCAAGCGCCATCAGCGACTGTGCGAGCACGTCGATTTCCTGCAGGGCGACCAGGGCCGCGGGTTCCGGTGGTACGTCGCGGTCATCGAACAGGTGTTCGATCCCGTGTTCCACGCGGCCAAGGCGATGGGCCATTGTCAGCAACTCGGATGAAACCAGTCGAATGGCCTGCGACATGGCGATCTCGTGTCCGTGGGGTCTTGTCGTCACAGCCGCCCCACCACGCTTTCCAGGCAGGCTTTCATCGAGGCCGAAGTGAATGGTTTCTTGATCATGTTGTTGAGGCCAAGTTGCTTGGCCTGCGCGACCATCTCGGGCGTGGGCTTTCCGGTCACGAGGATGAACCCGATCCGTTGCGTCGCAGGATTGCTGCGCACCGCTTTCAGCAGTCCAAGGCCATCCATGCCGGGCATGTTGAAGTCGGACAGCACCAGGTGCACCGGACTGCCGGCGAGACGCGCCAGCGCCTTGTGGCCGTCGTTTTCCGTGACGTAGTTCTTGATGCCGATGTCATCCAGCGATTGGGTGATCAGACCCCGGCTCGTGGCCATGTCGTCGACGACCATCACGCGCAACTGGTTCTTCAAGCTCATGTCTCGCCCCTCCCTGTCGGCTCGGTTCGGTTCCCGCGGTCCTTGCGATACGTGGTGACACCGACGCTGGTCAGCTGTCCCAGACCAGGACCTGTGACGCGTTCGGAATGACCGATGCACAGCAAACCGCCCGGAGCGAGCTTGTCGGCCATCCGTTTCCAAAGGGTCTGCTGGGTGTGCTGGTCGAAATAGATCGCCACGTTGCGGCAGAAAATGGCATCGAACGGGCCTTCGAACGGCCAGTCCTCGACCAGGTTGAGCACCGCGAAACGGACGATCCGGCGTATCGGTTCCGCGATCTCGGACATGTTCGCTATGTCGGTAACCGGGCGCAGCCATCTGGCGCGCATCGATTCCGGGATCGCCGCGATGTCCTGCGCCGAAAACCGCCCCGTCGCCCCCCTTTCGACGACGGCACGGTCAAGATCGGTGGCCAGGATGCGGATATCGCGTGCCGCCGTTTCCGGCAGAACCTCCAGCAGCGCCATCGCCATGGAAAACGGCTCTTGCCCGGTCGAACAACCGGCGGACCAAAGCCGGATCCGTTCGCCGCGCTTGGCTTTCTGCCGCAAGACCGGGGCCAGTTCGGTACGCAGGGCGTCGAAATGGTGGGCTTCGCGAAAGAAGTTCGTGACGTTGGTGGTCAGCGCGGAAATCAGCGCATCGCGTTCATCCCCGCCTTCGGTGTCCTGCACCAGGCGCATGTATTGCGAGAAATCCTTGGCGGAGCGCGCTCTCAGCCGCTTCTGGATCCGCGCATGAACAAGCGGTTTCTTGCTGTCCGACAGGCTCAGGCCGAAATGCTCCCGGGCAAAGCTGGCCAGCGCCCGGAAATCCGCGTCGCTGAACGGGATATCCGGCGGGACGGGCGGGTGCACCATGACCGTCACGCAACAGCCCCGACGCTGCGCAGGACAGCGTCCAGGTTGATGACGCGCACCATTGCGCCGTCTACAGCGATGACGCCCTGTATGCTCTGCTTGGTCGCGTCGGACTGGATGTCCGGGGTTTCCTGGATGTCTTCGTTTGCGACCGCGAGGATTTCCGAGACGGATTCGACCAGCAGGCCGAAAGTGGATTCGTGGCTGGCCGCCACGATCACCACGTTTCTTTCGTTCTCGGCGGTGCGTCCCAGGCCGAAACGTGCGGACAGGTCGAAGATGGGGATCACCGCCCCGCGCAGGTTCATCACGCCCAGCACATCGTCGCCGGTATGAGGCAGGGCCGTCACCGGAGTCCAGCGCCGGATTTCCCGGATCTGCGTGATCTCGAGGCAAAAGCTCTGTCCACCGGCCGAAAAGGTGATGAATTCGAACTGGCTGTCCATCTCGGATTTGCGGATATCAAGCATGTCGTAGCTCCCTTCTGGACACGGGCTCGGGGTTGGAGGGCGTCTCGCGGACAGCGCTCTGCGGCTCCGCGAGGATGTCGGTATCGAGGATCAGGGCGATCTTGCCGTCGCCCAGTATCGTCGCCGCCGAGACCCCCCGGATGGCGCAGAAATTGCTTTCGAGGCTCTTGATCACGACCTGTCGCTGATCGTGGATCGCGTCGACCCGCAGTGCCGTCAGGCCGTGCCGTTCGCTCGCGACCAGCAGCAGGATCGCCGGGTCCGGGCAATCCCCGGCGGGGCTCAGACCAAGCGACGCCGCGACATCGACGACCGGCACGTAATTGCCGCGAACTGCGATGACCTCGCCGTCGGGGCCGAGCCTGTGAAGGTCGTCGGCCGTCGGGCGTATGGTTTCGAGGATCGAGGTGATCGGGACGACCATCGTTTGCCCCGCGACGGTGACGACAAAACCATCCATCACCGCCAGCGTCAGCGGAAGCGAGATGGTGAACACCGTCCCGCCGCCATACGTCGAATCGATTGCGATCCGTCCGCCAAGCGCCGTCACGGCGTTCTTGACGACGTCCATGCCGACGCCGCGGCCGGACAGGTTCGAAACCTCGGCGGCGGTGGAAAAACCGGGCAGGAACAGCAGGTTGTCGATCTCTTGGTCGGCCAGGTCCGCCTCGGAAGAAACCAACCCCTTGTTGCGGGCCTTGGCCAGGATCCTTTCGCGGTCCAGCCCGGCCCCGTCATCGGCGACCTGGATGACCACGCTTCCGGACCGGTGCGATGCCGAAAGCCGGATGGTCCCGGTCGGGTCCTTGCCCGCTTCGACGCGCCGCGCCGGGTCTTCAAGACCATGGTCCACCGCGTTGCGGATCATATGGGTCAGGGGATCGGCAAGCCGCTCGATCACGGTCTTGTCGACCTCTGTGTTGTCCCCTTCGGTCACAAGACGCGCCTGTTTGCCCGTAGCCTGCGATGCTTCGCGCACGATCCGTGACATTCGCTGGAACAGCGGTTTCACCGGTTGCGCACGGATCGCCATGACGCCTTCCTGGATATCGCGGGCGAGCATCCCGTAGTCTTCGAGATCGTTGAAGACCTGGTGCGCGGCCGGAAGCCCCAGTTCCTCGATCCGTTGCGAGATCATCGCCTGGTTGATGATCAGTTCGCCGACCGTATTGATCAGCCGATCGACCCGTTCGAGATCGACACGAAGGGTGGGTTTCGGCCCACGAATCTCGCGGCTTTTCGCAGGAGCGTCGCCTTCGCAGGCGCCCGGTGTTGCCGCGCTCGGGCCCTCCGCCGGGCCGGCAGCGGTCTGCGGGTCCGGCAGATGCGGCACGGACGGTGATGTCGTACCGATCGGCAGGGATGTTATTTCCAGGCGGCACAGCGAATCGACGAATTCGAAGATCGCCTGAACGTCGGTTTCGGTTTCGCAACTGCGCAGCGTGATCGTCCAGTCGAGCGTCGGATCGGCGGATGCGGATGAGGTGAATTCCGGGATGGCGTCGATATCCAGGCTGACCTCGATCTCGCCCAGTTCGGCCAGCGCGTCGAAAAGCAGCAGTGGTTCGTGGCCGTTGGCGAAAAGCGCCGGCTGCGGGGAAAACCGGATTGCGTATTCGGTGCGGTCCGCCTGTGCGTCGATCGGGGCCGCGTCGAAACCGATCGATACGGCGTCGAAGGAAAACGCCTCTTCCTCTTCGGCGTCGAGATAGCCGTCAAGCTCGCGCAGGACCGGGCCGTGGGCGTCGTCGTTCGGTTCGATACCGTCGCGCGCGGCTTCGACATGATCGGCCAAGACATCGCCGGCACGGTGCAACAGGCGCATCAGCGTGTCGTCGATTTCGAGATGCTGATCCCGGATCCGGTCCAGGACGGTTTCGAACTTGTGCGCGAACCCGACCAGCGGGTCCAGACCGAAGGCGCCGGCGCCACCCTTGATCGAATGCACGGCGCGAAAGACGGCGTTCACGGTCTCGGGGTCGGCGTCTGCCTGCTCCAGCGTGGCCAGCCCTTCGACCAAAGCCTCGAGCAGTTCCTCGCACTCCTCGAAAAAGGTATCGCGGATCGATCCCGACATGCTACGACGCGTGCCCCGTCACGCGGCGCAGGACCGACACCAGCGCGGCGTCTTCGAACGGTTTCACGATCCACCCCGTCGCACCGGCGTCGCGGGCGCGCATCTTGAGGTCGTCAGAGCTTTCGGTCGTGAGCACGATGATCGGGACGGTCGTGGCATGCGGCCCGTTGCGCAGGCTGTCGATCACGCCATAGCCATCCATGACCGGCATGTTGATGTCGGTGATGACGACATCCGGTTCGACCTCGGCGAACATGGCCACGCCTTCGGCACCATCGGCAGCCGCGAAATAGGCGAACCCCGCGCCTTCCAGAGACACCCGCAAGAGGTTCCGGATGGTCCGGGAATCGTCGATGGCGAGAACGGTTGTCGTCATTGCTGTGCGTCCTTGTCGAATTGATCGGCCGGCACGCCGAGCCGTTCCAGCCCGATGCGGAACGTCGGGGTCATGTCGACGATCCGGAACGGTTGGCCGTCGCGGGCCCATCTTTTTTGTGCCGAAAGCAGGATATGCAGGCGAACCGAGTCGATCCGCTGCACGTCGCGGGCCGAGATCGTCACCGGCGCGGCCAGCGCCGAATCCAGAAAGGGTAGCAGCGGGTCCATCCCGCTGCGCGCGCGGGTCGGCGCCAGGCAATGATGATGCGCTTCGGACATGGGTTTCCGTGCGTTGCTGATGTCACGGCGGCCGCGAGCCGGACCGCGCAACAGGCATACGCACGCACCTTTAACAAACCGTTCCGAATTTC
Source organism: Thalassococcus arenae (assembly GCF_019104745.1). Classification (NCBI taxonomy): domain Bacteria; kingdom Pseudomonadati; phylum Pseudomonadota; class Alphaproteobacteria; order Rhodobacterales; family Roseobacteraceae; genus Thalassococcus; species Thalassococcus arenae. The sequence goes on along the minus strand of NZ_JAHRWL010000001.1, from coordinate 477,622 downwards.
GTGCGCCGCGCTCAGCTTTCGTAGCGTGTCTGGCCGCGGCGCTTGGTATCGATCGGCAGGCTCATGTGCAGCGGCTGGTGCGCGCGCTGAGAACAGGCCTGGCGGGGACAGACATGGCAGTTGATGCCGATTGGACTGAACAGGGATTTGTCGGCAAGGTTGAACCGCCGCGCGTACCCGACCCGGTCGGCATGGCTGATTTCGCACCCGATGGCGACGACCAGCCGTCTGTCGCGTTGCCGCGGGCCGAAGCCCGGCCGGTCCGATGTCCGGCTGATCGTGAAGAACCGGCCGCCCTCGGGCAGTTCCACGCATTGCGGCACGATCATGCCCGGCACGCTGAAGGCACCGTGGATGTCCCAGACCGGGCAGGCGCCGCCCTCTTCGGCCAGCGTAAAGGCCGTGGCGTTGAAACGCTTGGTCACGTTGCCGGCCCGGTCGACGCGCAGAAAGAAGAACGGAACACCGCGCTTGCCGTCGCGGGTCAGCGTGGTCAGGCGGTGGCAGACCTGTTCGAAGCTCACGCCGAAACCGGCGGCGATCCGGTCGATGTCGTAGCGCGTCGCTTCGGCGAGATCGTGCATCGCGTCATAAGGCATCAGCAGCGCCGCGGCGAAGTAATTCGTCAGTTCGACACGCAGCCGGGCTTTGCCTGCTTCGGTGTCCAGCCGGCTTTCGGCGACCAGACCGTCGACGGTTTCGGCGGCTTCCAGCAAGCCCAGAACATGCGCCAGCTGAAAGACGCGGTTGGGGTGGTCCAGCGCCTCGGACAGCCCGACGACGCGGCGGCCATCGTCGAACAGGCGCAAGGCGTCAGGCATGTCGGTGATGCGGCGCAATTCGGTCTGCACCCCGTGGTTCAGCCGCAACTGCCGCTTGAGCAGCGCGTACATGTCGTCGGACGTCCCGCCGATGCGGGCGCGCAGGTCTTCGGCCTGCTGTTCCAGCCGCGCAAAGTGGTTGCCGCGATCGCGAAAGAAATCGTGGATGGCGGTTTCCGGCGAGACGTTGAAGACCGGCGGCAGCTGCCCGTCCGATGCACGTTTCAAACGGTCCAGCAGGCCGCGGTGGTTTTGGTGCAGTTGCAGGAACTGTTCCACCAGGCCCGGCGCGTGGTCCAGCGCAGCACGCAATTGCGGCAGGTCCGGCCCGTCGCCGGCAAAGATCGGATCGCGGGTCGCGGCGCGCAGGTCCGCCAGCCTGGAGGTTTCCCCGTCCGTCACCAGGTCCTTGATGTCGATGCCGTATTCTTCGGACAACGCCATCAGGACGGCGACGGACAGGCTGCGCTGGTTGTGTTCGAGCAGGTTCACGTAAGCCGCGCTGACACCCAGCCGCCGCGCCATCTGGGCCTGTGTTTCGCCATGACGGCTGCGGATCTGGCGAATCTGCGGTCCGATGAGGATCTTGGTCATTTACAAATTTACAAATATTAGAAGAGTTGACGACAGATTTAACACGAATACGCGATAATCAAAGCAATTTTATTACCACATGGTAGTTCCTCCTCAGGGCAAGCGATGAATCGAGCGTTCGGTTCAGTCAGGCGCGACGTCCAAGCTTAGGGAGGAGATTAACATGACCAACACATTCTCGCGGCGTTTCATGCTGGGTTTGGCCGCGTCCACCGCATTGACGGTGTCCGGCGTGACATCCGCCTTCGCCGAAGGGTGGTCGCCGCAAAAGCCGGTCGAGATGGTGATCATGGCCGGGCAGGGCGGCGGCGCGGATCGTCTCGCGCGGCTGTTCCAGTCGATCATCCAGAAAGAAGGTCTGTCGTCGATGCCGATCCTGCCCGTGAACAAGGGCGGCGGGTCGGGCGCCGAGGCGCTGCGCTATCTCAAGGACAAGTCGGGCGATGCACATGTCATCATGGCCACGCTGAACAGCTATTACACGACCCCGCTGCGCACCGATATCGGCGTCGACATCGCGGAATTCACGCCGCTGGCGCGGATGGCCGAAGACACGTTCATCCTTTGGGTCAATGCCGACAGCGGCATCACCAATCTCGACGAATATGTCGCTGCGGTGAAGGCCGCCGGAAAAGACTGGAAAATGGGCGGTACCGGCACCGGGCAAGAAGACAGCCTGGTCACGGCGATGCTGGAACGGGAATTCGGCCTCGAGATGACCTATGTGCCGTTCGACGGCGGCGGCGACGTGGCAAAGAACCTGATCGGCAACCACATCAATTCGACGGTCAACAACCCGTCCGAGCAAATGGGTTTCTACAAGGCCGGTAAATCGATCCCGCTGGTGGCGTTCACGCCGGAACGCATCGCGGCCTTCCCTGATGTGCCGACCGCACGCGAACTGGGGCACGACATCGTCTACGCGATGCAACGGTCTTTCGTGGCGCCTCCGGGTATGCCGGAAGAGGCGGTCGCCTATTACACCGAGATGTTCCGCAAGCTGTCCGAACTGCCGGAATGGCAGGAATACACCGCAGACGAAGCGCTGGACCCGTCCTTTCTTTCGGGCGCAGAGCTGCAGGACTACTTCCTGACCGAGCGCGAGAAACACAACGCCATCCTCAAGGACATGGGCGAATTGCCCGCATCCTGAGCCCGGGGAATTCGTCTTGAGTGAAACCGGGTGGTCCACGGCGGCCACCCGGAAACACGCAGCGGCCGGAGGAGGCGACATGCTGGTTGCAGATCGACTGATTGCCGGGGGGATCATGGCCCTGGCGCTTTACTTCATGGTGCATGCCGTCGAACTGCCGATCGGCTGGAACGGAACGACGGGCGGGCCGGGCGGTGGTGCCTTTCCCTTCTGGCTGTCGGCGATGATGTTCGCCTGTGCCGCCGGCATCCTTTTGCGCAGCTTCGCCGCCGATGCTCGGGCCAGTTTCCACATGGACATGTCGATGCTGCGCAGCGTGCTGGCGGTGACCGGCGCGCTGGTTGTCACCATCGCGCTGATGCCCTTTGCGGGTGCATATGTCGCGCTGCCGCTGTTCCTGTTCTGGTATCTGCGCATCTTCGGCGGTCACCGCTGGGTACTGGTCCTGCCGCTCACCCTGCTGACGCCGGTGTTCCTGTTCTTCTTCTTCGAGGTCACGCTACGGATCCTGCTGCCCAAGGGCCTGACCGAGCCGCTTTTCTTCCCGCTTTACGCTGCATTCTTCTGAGGCGCCGCCATCATGGACGTATTGACCCTTCTCGCCGACGGTTTCGCGACCTCGCTGTCGCCGCTGAACCTGATGATCGTCATCCTCGGCGTGACCGCCGGGCTGTTCATCGGCGCGATGCCGGGGCTCGGGTCGGTCAATGGCGTGGCGATCGTGCTGCCGCTGACCTTCATCGTGCCGCCGACCTCGGCGATCATCCTGCTGGCGGCGATCTATTACGGCGCGATGTATGGCGGCGCGGTATCGTCGATCCTGCTGGGCATTCCCGGCGCCTCGACCGCGGTGGCCACCACGTTCGACGGCCGGCCGATGGCGCAGCAGGGCAAGGCGGGACTGGCGTTGATCGCAGCTGCTGTCGCTTCCTTCGTGGGCGGAACAATCTCGGTCGTGCTGTTCACGCTGTTCGCGGCGCCGCTGGCCGATGTCGCGCTCGCCTTCGGCCCGGCCGAGGAATTCGCGCTGGTGCTTCTGGCCTTCACGACTTTCGTCGGCCTGGGGGGCGACGATGTGCTCAAGACCATCGTGATGATCTGCCTCGGGCTGGTGCTGTCGACGGTGGGGCTCGACCTGATCTCGGGCCAGCCGCGCCTGATCTTCGGCGATCTGCCGGGCTTCTATTCGGGCATCTCGTTCCTGGTGCTGGCCATCGGCGCCTACGGCGTGGGCGAGGTGCTCTACACGATCGAGACATCGAAATCCGCGCCGCAGGTCACGCCCGCGCGCATCACCTTCGGCGAGTTGCGGGCCGGATTCCGCGCCATGAACCGGTTATGGAAGACCATGAGCTTCGGGTCGTTCCTGGGGTTCTTCGTCGGCATGCTGCCCGCCGCCGGCGCGACGCCCGCATCGCTGATGGCCTACGGCATCGCGCGTCAGACCTCGCGCAATCCCGAAAGTTTCGGCAAGGGCAATATCGAAGGCGTCGCCGCGCCCGAAACCGCCAACAACGCCGCCTCGACCGGATCGCTTCTGCCGATGCTGACGCTGGGCATACCCGGTTCGCCCACCACGGCGCTGCTGCTGGGCGGCATGGTGATGTGGGGGTTGATGCCGGGGCCGATGCTGTTCATCGAGCAACCGGAATTCGTGTGGGGCCTGATCTCGTCGCTCTACACCGCGAATTTCGCCGCCGTGGCGATCAATATCGCGCTGATCCCGCTGTTCGTCTGGGCGTTGCGCATGCCGTTCACGGTGCTCTGCGCGCTGGTCCTGGTGCTGTGCATCGTCGGCGGCTACGCGCCCAGCCAGAAGATGCACGACGTGTGGCTGATCGCGGGTTTCGGCGTGGCGGGTTATCTGCTGCGCAAGGCCGACTACCCGCTGGCGCCGCTGGTGCTGGCGCTGGTGCTCGGCCCGCTGATGGAAAAAAGCTTTCGCCAGACGCTGATCGCCGAGCAGGGCAACGTGCTGGCCTTCTTCGAACGGCCGCTTTCGGCCAGCTTCCTGGCGATCGCGGCGCTTTTCTTTGTGCTCCCGGCGGTTAAGTATCTCAGGAAATCGACCCGCCAGAGCATGGCCCCGGCGGAGTGACGACGATGAACACGGCAATACGAAAAGACAAGGAAGACGACGATGGGGACGACTTTGCAGGCGCTGCTGGCGGCGCATCCGGACACGGCACCGGCGATCGGGGCACCGGGGCGGACGTGGCTGACCTATGGCGGCTTGCGTGCGCTGTCGGCCGACATCCGGACGCAGCTTCGATCGGCGGGCGTCGGACCTTCGGACCGGGTGGCGATCGTCCTGCCGAATGGCGCGGCGATGGCGACGGCCTTCGTCACCATCGCGCAATCGGCCACGACGGCCCCCCTCAATCCTTCGTACCGCGAGGATGAATACACCTTTTACCTGGAAGACCTGAAGGCCAAGGCGCTGGTGGTCGAGGCGGCTTATGACGGCCCGGCCCTGGCGCCGGCTCAGCGCGCCGGCATGACGATCCTGCGGGTCGAAAGCGACGACGCCGATCCGGCGGGCAGCTTCCGCCTGGTGCCCGATGCGGCACAGGACGCGGCGCCCGAGGGTACGCCCGGGCCGGATGACATCGCGCTGATCCTGCACACCTCGGGCACGACATCGCGACCCAAGATCGTCCCGCTGCTGCAATCGAACCTGGCCGCCTCGGCGGTCAACATCGCCCATTCGCTGGCATTGACCCCGCAGGACCGCTGCCTGAACGTGATGCCGCTGTTCCACATCCATGGGCTGGTGGCAGCGGTGTCCGCGACCCTGATCTCGGGCGGATCGATCTTCTGCACGGCCGGGTTCAACGCCATGAACTTCTTTGCCATAATGGAAGAGGCGCGGCCGACCTGGTACACCGCGGTGCCGACCATGCACCAGGCGATCCTGTCGCGCGCCCCGCGCAACGCCGAGACGATCGCCAATGTGCCGTTGCGGTTCCTGCGCTCGTCCTCGGCGTCGCTGCCCGCACAGGTGATGGAGGAACTGGCGCGCACCTTCAACGCGCCGGTGGTCGAGGCCTATGGAATGACCGAGGCGACGCACCAGATGTGCTGCAACCCGCTGGACCGGCAGAAGCCCGGCAGCGTCGGTGTCGAGGCCGGGCCGATGGTGCGCATCGCGCACGAGACCGAGAACCGGCTGATCGACGGCACCGGCGAGGTCTGCATCTCGGGCGACAACGTCACCCCCGGCTACGAGGGCAACCCCGACGCCAATGCCAAGAACTTCTTCGAGGCCGAGGGCCATCGCTGGTTCCGCACGGGTGACCAGGGGGCGTTCGACAACGACGGCTTTCTGCATCTGACCGGACGGCTCAAGGAGATCATCAACCGCGGCGGCGAAAAGGTGTCACCGCTCGAAGTGGACGGCGTGCTGATGGACCACCCGGCGATCCAGCAGGTGGTGACCTTCGCGCTGCCGCATCCCAAGCTGGGCGAGGAGGTCGCCGCGGCGGTGGTGCTGCGCGACGGGGCGCAGGCCGACGAGGCGGGTATCCGCGATTTCGCCCGCCAGCGCCTGGCCGAGTTCAAGGTGCCGCGCAGGGTGGTGATCCTCGACGAGATCCCGAAAGGAGCGACCGGCAAGATGCAGCGCATCGGGCTGGCCGAAAAGCTGGGGCTGGTCGAAACGGCGTGATCCCGACCCGGTGGTCACGATTGCGGCCACCGGCGGGATTTGCGTATTTCTGAAAGAGAAGAAGCAGGGGGCGCGCCGGGACAGCATACCGGACGCGAGAAGACAGCATGAAGATCTGTGTGTTCGGAGCGGGTGCCATTGGTGGCTACATGGGCGTCAAGCTTGCGCAGGCGGGGGCGGATGTGAGCCTGGTCGCGCGCGGGCCGCACCTGGCGGCGATGCAGGAAAACGGCCTGCGCCTGATCGAGGAAGACGGCGACAGCACGGTCGCCGTCACCGCATCGGACGATCCGGCGGCGCTTGGCGTGCAGGATTACGTGATCGTCACCCTAAAGGCACATTCGGTGCCGGGCGTGGTGGAGCGGATGCAGCCGTTGATCGGGCCGGACACCACCATCGTCAGCGGCGTGAACGGCGTGCCGTGGTGGTATTTCCACAAGATCGGCGGACCGCTGGAAGGCACGCGGCTGGAAAGCGTCGACCCGGGAAACAGGCAGTGGGACGGGTTCGGTCCCGACCGCGTGCTGGGCTGCGTCGTCTATCCCGCCGCCGAGGTCACCAGCCCCGGCGTCATCAAGCATATCGAGGGCAACCGGTTTTCCCTGGGCGAGCCGGACGGGTCGAAATCCGACCGCGCACAGGCCTTGTCGCAGGCCCTGGGCGCGGCGGGGCTGAAGGCGCCGGTCCGGCCGCGATTGCGCGACGAGATCTGGGTCAAGCTATGGGGCAACCTGTCGTTCAACCCGATCTCGGCGCTGACCCATGCCACTCTGGACGTGCTGTGTACCGATCCCGGCACCCGTGCGGTGGCGCGCGGCATGATGGTCGAAGCCCAGGCTGTCGCCGAAAAGCTGGGCGTGAAATTCCCGATCGACGTGGATCGCCGGATCGAGGGCGGCGCGGCGGTGGGGGCGCACCGGACGTCGATGCTGCAGGATCTGGACATGGGACGCCCGATGGAGATCGACGCACTGGTCGGATCGGTGCAGGAGCTGGGCCGGATCACCGACACACCGACCCCAACGATCGACACGGTTCTGGCCTTGATCCAGCTGCGCGGGCGGGTTGCCGGGCTGTACGGCTGACCGCACCGGTCAGACGGATCTGAGATCCACGCCCGGCAGGCCGTCCAGCGCCTGCTGCAGCGCATCGCCCCAGATCCGCGAGATCGTCTGCAGCGCGGGATCGTCGCCTTCGAACCGGCCGCTGGCGGCGATACGCATCGTGTCGCGTTCGACGCACAGGTAATCCAGCGGCGCGCCCACCGTCAGGTTGGCCTTCATCGTCGAGTCGAAGCTGACCAGCAGCAGGCGGATCGCCTCTTCGAAGGCCATGTCCTCCTTGAAGGCGCGCACCAGGATCGGGCGGCCATACTTGATTTCGCCGATCTGGAAGAACGGCGTGTCGGCACTGGCCTCGATGAAGTTGCCCTCGGGATAGATCAGGAACAGCTTGGGATCGCTGCCGGCGATCTGGCCGCCGAAGATCATCGTGGCGTTGAAGGTGCTGTCGGCGGTCTGACCGGCGGGGCGTTGCCGCGCGATCACCTCGCGCAGCGTGTCGGCGACAAGCCGGGCGGCCTGGAACATCGACGGCGCGGATAACAGGGCGGGTTCCCGGTCGGCCGAGGATTTCGTGCGCTCGTCCAGCAGGCTGATGACCGATTGCGTGGTGCCCAGGTTGCCGGCCGACAGGGCGGTGAAGATCCGGTCGCCCGGCACCGACCAGGTCTTCATCTTCTTGAAGGTCGAGATGTTGTCGAGCCCGGCATTGGTGCGGGTGTCGGACATGAAGACCAGCCCGCGCTGCAGTACCATTCCTACGCAATACGTCATGTCCGGCCTTCACTGCTGGGCGACGGTGATTTCGACCCGCAGCGCTTCGCCTGCGCCGCCGATCCGAGACCCAGATATCGGAGCGGCGTCGGAATAGTCCAGCCCCGTCGCGACGCGGACATATCGGGCATCGGGGGATATGCCGTTCGAGATGTCGAAACCGACCCAGCCCAAGCCGTCGACATGCGCCTCGGCCCAGGCATGCATCGCGTCCTGTACGGTGGTGTCGTTCAGCATCAGGTAGCCCGAGACGTAGCGTGCCGGGATCTGCAGGGCGCGCGCGCCCGCCAGAAAGATATGGGTGTGGTCCTGGCACACGCCGGCGCCGGCCTCGATCGCGTCCTCGGCGCTCCAGTCCGGCCGCGAGACCCCGGTTCGGTATTCCACGGATGCGCGTATGACAGCCGACAGCGCGTGAAGGCTTTCCAGTTGCGCGTCGGGCTTGATCGAACGCAGCAGCGCCTTGACGCCCGATCGGGCCCGCGTTGCGCGCGTTTGCTGCAGATAGAGCCAGAGCGGCGCTGGACCCCGGTGAGGTCCGGCCAGCCCATTGGTGTCGGTCATCTCGACCCGGCCTTCGCAGGTGATCGACAATTCGGTCGTATCGGGGTCGAAGCCGATCAATTCGGTGATGTTGCGGTGGTGATCGGTGAAAGTCAGCTCCTTGCGGCCGCCGGCGATCCGTGTCTCCCATTCGCGGACCTGTTGCTGCGGCCCGGTTTTCGGGGTCTTGCGCAATTGCTGCAGCCCGTAGCGGACGGGTGCATCGAAACGGTATCGCGTGGTGTGGCGGATATGCAGGTGCATCGGATCACTCATAGAATCGGAAATCGATTTCGATCTGGCGCGTGATTGCGGCCAGCCGTTGCTGCGCGTCCTGCAGGAACTCGTGCAGCCCGGCGTCGAAGATCGCGTCGATGCTGCATGACAGGGTTTCACTGCGCATCGCTTCGGCCAGGTCGAGAGCGGGGATCATTCCGTCCTGTTCGCGGCGCAGATAGGACAGATTGGTGCACAGCTTCTTGATGCAGAACACCATCGACCGGGGCATGCGCGGATCGAGCAGCAGGAACTGCGCGATCTCGCGCGGTCCGCCCCGCGCGCCGTATTCCATCCGGAACCCGCCACGGGCCGACAGCGACCGCAGGATCGATTCCCATTGCACGTTGTCCAGCGAGGTGCCCACGGCACTGGGTGAAGGCAGCAGCACGTAATACTTGACGTCGAGGATGCGCGCGGTGTTGTCGGCGCGTTCCAGGAACGTGCCCAGCCGCAGGAAGTCGAAGATGTCGTTGCGCAGCATCGTGCCCAGCGTCACTCCGCGCACCAGCGCCGCGTTCTCGCGCAGGCGGCGCAACGTTTCGGGCAGGTCGCGTTCCGATACCTTGCGCGCCAGGATCCTGTCGGCGGTCATGTGCGCGGCGTTGGTGGCGCTCCAGACGTCGCCCGTGATCGCGGTGCGCACCATTCGCGCATTCTGCCGCGCCGCGGCGATGCAGGACCGGACCGAGGACGGGTTGTCCAAGTTGCGAAGCAACCAGTCGATGGCGTTGTCCTTGGTCAATTCGTCATAGGCGTCGTCGAAGCCGGTCAGCGCGCCGGCCGATTGCAGGACCGAGCCCCATTCCTCGTCGCCCTGGCCCAGCCGGGTCAGGGCGATGCGCTGACCGGTTTCGATCAGGCGCGCGGTATTCTCGGCCCGCTCGAGATAGCGGTACATCCAGAACAGGCCGTTGGCGGTTCTGCCCAGCATCGCCCCTAGTCCTCCAGCACCCAGGTGTCCTTGGTGCCGCCGCCCTGGGACGAGTTCACCACCAGCGAGCCCTGTTTCAACGCCACCCGGGTCAGCCCGCCCGGCGTGACCTTGATACCCTCGGGACTGACCAACACGAAGGGCCGCAGGTCGACATGGCGCGGGGTCAGCCCCGACCGCGCGAAGATCGGCACCGTGGACAGGCTGAGCGTCGGCTGCGCGATGTAGTTGCCCGGCCGCGCTTTCAGCTTCTTTCGAAACGCGGCAAGGTCCTTCTTGCTGGCGGTGGGACCGATCAGCATGCCGTAGCCGCCCGAACCGTGCACTTCCTTGACGACGACCTCGTCAAGATTGTCCAACACATAGGCCAGGGCATCGGGCTCCGAACAGCGCCAGGTCTGCACGTTCTGCAAAAGCGGGCGTTCGCCGGTGTAGAACTCGATGATTTCCGGCATGTAGGAATAGATCGCCTTGTCGTCGGCGATGCCGGTGCCGGGTGCGTTGGCGATGGTGATGCCGCCGGCACGGTAGACATCCATGATCCCGGGCACGCCCAGCTGGCTTTCGGGATTGAAATTCAACGGATCCAGAAAGGCGTCGTCGACCCGGCGGTAGAGCACGTCGATCGGCTTGTAGCCGCGCGTCGTGCGCATCGCGACGCGCCCGTCGACAACCCGCAGATCGCTGCTTTCCACCAGTTCGACACCCATCTGATCGGCCAGGAAGGCATGTTCGAAATAGGCCGAGTTGTAGATGCCCGGCGTCAGAACCGCCACGGTCGGGGTGCTTGCGGCGCAGGCCGGTGCGGTGGCCGAAAGCGAGGTCAGCAGATCGCGCGGATATTGCTGCACCGGCCGCACCCGGTTCTGCGAGAACAGCTCGGGAAACATCTGCAGCATCGTTTCGCGGTTCTCGAGCATGTAGCTCACACCCGACGGCGTCCGGGCATTGTCTTCGAGAACGAAGAACTCGTCCGGCCCGGTCCGCACCAGATCGATACCGACGATGTGCGTGTAGATGCCGCCCGGTGGAGCGACCCCGATCATGTGCGGCAGAAAGGCGTCATTGCGGCTGACCATCTCAAGCGGGATGCGACCGGCCCGGATGATTTCCTGCTTGTGATAGATGTCGTGCAGAAAGGCGTTGATCGCGGTGATGCGCTGTTCGATCCCTTTCGTCAGGCGTTGCCATTCGGTCCCCGAGATGATCCTCGGGATGATGTCGAACGGGATCAGCCGCTCTTCGGCCTCGTCGCGGCCGTAGACGTTGAAGGTGATGCCGGTCAGACGAAACAGCTCTTCTGCCTCGCGGCTCTTGCGATGCAGGTGCCTGGGGTCCTCGGCGTCGAACCATCTGTGGAATTGCATGTAGGGATCGCGCAGCGCTCCGCCGGCCCCCCACATTTCGTCGAAGATGTTTTGCTCGGTCATGGTTTGTGCGGTCGGCATGGCAGTTCGATAGCAATCTGCATCCCCGGACCTGTCAAGCGGCATGACCGGCGGCGGGGTTTCACCGCCGTGGGCTCACCTCTGGATCAGCGATCTGCCTGATTATTAGGCAAGTGCACGGCTCTGTTGCACAAATCTGGTTATTGGCAGGCGTCCCCTTTCCCCAGACAGACCTATTCCACGGCCTCTGTGACAGGGATGCTGAGCGCGGTGTAGCCGTTCAGGACAGCGATGCGGACTTGAAGTTCGGCGACCTGGCGGTCGAAATCCCGCGCCCTGCGCCGCTGGCCCAGCAGTTTCACGCAGTGCATCATCGTTTCGACTCGGCTCCGGCGGTGGCATCCGCTCCATCGTCGCCAGAACGCGCGGCCCAGATTTTTCGCGGCGCGCAAGGCTTCGTTTCGGGCCATGGCTCCGGCGGTGACGGCCTTCCACGGCTTGGCGTTTTTTCGGGGCGGGATTAGGGCATCTGCGCCGCGGTCTGCGATCGCATCATGGCATTTTCTGGTGTCGTAGGCGCCATCCGCCGTGACGCTACCAATCTCCTGGCCCTCCGGAATCTGGCTGAGACGGTCGGGCAGGACCGGTGCATCTCCGATGTGGCTTCCGGTGATCTCGACAGCCCGGACCTCCAGCGTTTCCTTGTCGATCCCGAGATGGATCTTGCGCCAGATGCGCCGTTTGGGGCCACCATGCTTGCGTGCATGCCACTCGCCTTCGCCCGCGACCTTGATGCCCGTGCTATCGACCAGAAGGTGTAGTGGTCCCTTGGCGCCCCGATACGGGATGTTCACGGTCAGCGTCTTCTGGCGGCGCGACAGCGTGCTGAAGTCGGGCGCCGACCAGCCAAGCCCGACCGGGCGCAACAAGTTTTCGACGAACCCTGTCGTCTGTCGCAGCGCCATGCCAAACAACACCTTCATCGTCAGGCAAGTCCGAATGGCAGTATCGCTGTAGGTCTGCTGGCGACCACGCCCGCCTGTCGGCACGCCATCCCAGGTCATCTCGGGGTCGAACCAGATCGTCAGCGAGCCCCGGCGCTTGAGCGCTTCATGGTAGGTTGGCCAGTTCCTGATCTTGTAGGTCGTGGGTGTGGGTCTGCTCTTGCATCCCAGCTACCACGCGGGATTCACCAGATGAGTCCGTCACAGGATTCGTGCAACAGAGCCACCTCCGGCTGAAAAGAGACGATGCTCCCTGCACTTAGCCGATGGAAGGTGCCCTGAACAGTTTTTCGCACCAAAACTGCGTCTATAACGTTCTCGAAAACGGCACCCAAAGTGGGCGGCGTCCTAAGGGCATGATCCGAAATAGAATTTTTGGAGGCGAGTACCGGAATCGAACCGGTGTACACGGATTTGCAATCCGCTGCGTCACCACTCCGCCAACTCGCCAGAGATGGGTTTGCTTAGGCACTCGCGACGGCGGCGTCAAGCGCTATCGGCGGAGCGTGTCACCCTTACGGCACGCTGACGCAGGCAGTCATCTTCAAGGCCTGGAAACGTTGCCGCCGTTGCACAACTGTGGCAATACGGAAGCGAATTCAGACTGAACGAGTAACGTCAATGACCGACTTCGCCACGCGCCGCCGCATGATGGTTGACAATCAGGTGCGCCCTTCGGACGTCACCGAGTTTCCGATCATTGACGCGATGCTGACCGTCCCGCGGGAGATCTTCGTGCCGCGCGAACGGATCGAGGCTGCCTATGCGGGTGAGAATGTCGATCTGGGCAACGGTCGCGTGCTGCTCGATCCGCGTACCTTCGCCAAGATGCTCGAGGCGCTGGACATCGGCAAGAACGATCTGGTTCTCGATATCGGTTCCGGTTTCGGCTATTCCGCCGCCGTGATCGCGCAGATCGCCGAAGCGGTCGTCGCGGTCGAAGACGATGCGACCAGGCTGAGCGACGCGCAGGACCTGCTGTCGGAGATCAACGCCGACAACGTCATTCTGCACGAAGGCGCGTTGGCTTCGGGCGCGTCCGAACACGGCCCCTATGATGCGATCGTCATCGAGGGCGGGATCGAAACCGTTCCCGAACCGCTTTTGGAACAATTGAAGGATGGCGGCCGGATTGCGGGGCTATTCATGGAGGACACGCTTGGCACCATGCGCGTCGGTCACAAGATCGATGGCAAGGTGACGTGGCGTTTCGCCTTCAACGCGGGGGCGCCGGTCCTCGACGGATTTCAAAGGGAGCGCGCCTTCGCGCTCTGATAATTGCGGCGAAAAAACGCCGCCTGAAAGGGGTAAGTGCGTGTCGAGCAAATTCTTCAAGATCATGTCCGGGGCGGCGGTTTCGGCGCTCCTGACGTTTTCGGGTGCGGCAATGGCGACGGCGGAAACGCTGGCCGATACATTGGTTGCCGCCTACAAGCACAGCGGCTTGTTGGAGCAGAACAGGGCATTGCTCAGGGCGGCCGACGAAGACGTCGCGCAGGCGGTCGCCGCGCTGCGCCCGGTCATCAACTGGTCGGGCGAAGTGGTGCGGAATTTCGGGGTCAACGGCGGCACATCCGCCTTCACCGGCTCGTTCGGTACGACCGGGATCAGTTCGACCACGGCCAGTATCAACCTGATCGCCGAACTGACGTTGTATAACGGCGGGCGCAACCGGCTCGAGATCGAGGCCGCCAAGGAAACGGTTCTGGCGACCCGCGCGCAGTTGCTCGCGATCGAACAAGAGGTTCTGCTTCGGGCGGTCCAGGCTTTCATGGAAGTGCGGCGCGATCTTGAAATCGTGGCCCTGCGCCGGAACAACGTCCGCGTCATCACCCAGGAATTGCGGGCTGCGCGTGATCGTTTCGAGGTGGGCGAAGTGACCCGGACCGATGTCGCGCTGGCCGAAGCGCGCCTGTCCGCAGCCCAGAGCGACCTTGCCGCGGCAGAAGGCGAGTTGCAGATTTCGGTCGAGGAATACCGCGCGGTGACCGGGCAGCGGCCCGGAACCCTGCAGGCGCCGCGCAGCGCGCCGCGACTTCCCGGTTCGCAGCAGGTCGCGGAAACCGCGGCGGTGCGCAGTCATCCCGAGATGGTCCAGGCGCGCCATGACGTCGCCGTCGGCGAATTGTCCATCCGGATCGCGGAAACCGCGGCGAAACCGACAGTGACGCTGAGCGGTCGATTGGGGGCCACGGAGGAATTCGGCGAACGCGACTATTCGCGGAATGGCCGGATCGCCCTTGAAGCCACCGGTCCGATCTACCAGGGCGGCCGTCTTCCTTCGCTTGTCCGGCAGTCGATGGCGCGTCGCGACGCTGCGCGCGGCAACCTGCACGTGGTGCGCCACCAGATCCGTCAGAACGTCGGCAATGCCTATGCTCGACTGGGCATCGCACAGTCGCGGATTTCCTCGACCACCGATCAGGTCCGGGCGTCGCGGGTGGCGTTCCAAGGCGTCCGCGAGGAAGCGACGCTGGGCGCGCGAACCACGCTCGACGTGCTGGACGCCGAACAGGAACTGCTCGATGCGCAGGCCGCGTTGATTTCGGCACAGGTCGACCAGACCATCGCTGCCTATTCCGTGTTGGCGTCGATCGGCGAGTTGACCGCGCAATCGTTGCGTCTCAACGTGCCGATCTACGATCCGTCCGACTATTACAACCTTGTCAAGGACTCGCCCGCGGCGAAAAGCAAGCAGGGCCGCGATCTTGACCGTGTTCTGCGCGCCCTTGGAAAAGAATAGGATTTTCCCGGTCTGTTGTGCGGAATCGCCTCGGGGGCTACAGTGTCGCCCGAGGTAGAGTGGTAGGCCAATGACCGATTCCGTGACGAACGTGGAAATCGAAGACGTTCTGTCTTCTATTCGCAGGCTTGTTTCCCAGGACACGCGGACGCAAGCGCGAACACAGGCGCACCAGGCGGCGGACAAACTCGTTCTGACGCCGGCGTTGCGTGTGGCCGAAGCCCCGGATGCGGGCGCTCCGGATGCAACGGTGGACGAACGCGATACCGCAGTGGACGAACACGCCCATCGCGACGAAACCGGCGCCCAGTTCGGCGACCGCGTGCCCGAAGACATCGCTTCCGGACCGACGCAGTCACGGGGCGACGAAACACCCCTTTCACAAGGGCGCGATGCCGCGGCCGATGACGATTGGGATGACGGTTACGAATTCGCTTTTGCCGAGGAATCCGAAGCCAGCGACCTGGATGCCTTGACCGCGCTGGTCAACCAAGAGGTGTTTCGCGCGCTCGAGCAGGGCATCGCCGAGCAAAACGCGGCGTCGCAAGACGAAGCCATGCCCTCGGACGAAGACGAAGACCAGCCCGAAATCGCTGACGGGGCTTCTGCCGATGCGGCTGACGAGGCTGCGACACGGGATGCCGAAAACGAATTGGCCGACTTGTTGGCCGGGGACGACGCCGTGGAAGCCGACGGCGACGAAGAACCGGCCGGAGACGCCCCGGAAACCGCTGCACGAAAATCGGCCGGCGACGAGTCGCTGGCCACCAAGATCGCGCGCCTTGAAGAAATGGTCGGCCGTACCGCCGACGACGAAGAATACGAAGATGCCCGCCCCGAGGAAGGGGGTAACGCGGCCTTCCGCCACCGCCCGGTGCGGACGGTCGGCTGGGACGACAGCGAGCCCCAGGCCGAGGAGCCGTCGGAGGACGTCGCTCAGGCTGACGCCGGTCGGGAATCCGGCCCCCAGATCGTCGCCGAAACGGTCGAAGCGGTTGAACCGGTCGAAACGGTCGAACCGGACGAGGACCAGACCTGGGGTGAAGCCGCCTTGTTGCGCGACGACGTGCCAGTCATCGACGAAGACATGCTGCGCGACATGGTCGCCGAGATCGTCCGCCAGGAATTGCAGGGTGCCCTGGGTGAACGCATCACCCGCAACGTCCGCAAACTGGTGCGGCGCGAGATTCACCGGGTGCTGATGAGCCAGGATTTCGGCTGACCGAAACGCACCGTTTCGGGCGCAACAAAAAAGCCTCGACATTCTGCCGAGGCTTTTCCGCTACGGAAAGTGAGAGAGATCAGGCGGCTTCGGCCTGTGCCGCTGCATTGCGGCGTTCGCTTTCTTCGCGCGACAGGGCGACCGATGTGCGCACGCCTTTCGACACGAACTCCATCAAGCCCTTGACGACGCGTTCGTTCGGGTCGATGCCGGCACAGGACAGCACCTCGCGCCCGTCACGCGAGCGTGCCCAGCGGGCGATCTGTTCGGGGCCGTTGCCATACTTCTTGTCGTCGGCGATCGCGTCGTCCAGCGCAGCAAGCACAACCGCCGCGAACAGCTTTCGCGAACGGTTTCCCTGTTCGGCATTGAAGGCAGTGCCGTCAATGAAGTCTTTCATGGTTCAACCTATTATTCTTGGTCTTGTGTTTTTCGGCGTAACGGGGGTTATGGCGTATTCGGCTCGATTCGGATACCCCGAATTCGCATAGCACCCATTCGCAAAATGCATGGCTTTCTGCGCGTGCAGCACGAGATACGTTGCCTTGCCAGCCCCCGACTGGGCAGATATAGGGGGCGCCAACAAATCATCAACCTTTCACCACGGTTTTGCCCATGCCCAAGATCAACGGAAACGAAATCCGCCCCGGCAACGTGCTCGAGCACAACGGCGGCCTGTGGGCCGCGGTCAAGGTCGACCATGTCAAACCCGGCAAGGGCGGCGCCTTTGCCCAGGTCGAACTGAAGAACCTGCGCAACGGATCCAAGCTCAACGAGCGTTTCCGTAGCGCCGACAAGGTCGAGCGCGTGCGTCTGGAACAAAAGGACATGCAGTTCCTGTACGAAGACAACGGACAGTTGATCTTCATGGACACCGAGACCTATGAGCAGGTCCAGTTGCCGGCGGACATTCTGGGCGACCGCCGCCCGTTCCTGCAGGACGGCATGACCATCGTCGTGGAGTTCCACGAAGCCGAAGCGCTGAACGCGACGCTGCCGCAAAAGGTGACCTGCCGCGTCGCCGAGACCGAGCCGGTGGTCAAGGGCCAGACGGCCGCCAACAGCTTCAAACCCGCCGTCCTGGACAATGGCGTGCGCATCGTCGTTCCTCCCTTCATCGCGCAGGACGAAGCGATCGTCGTCAATACCGAAACGATGGAATATTCCGAGCGCGCCTGACCTCGGGGCCCGCGCGCACTTCCCCCGAACCGCCGGGGGACGCATTCGAGACGGAAACAGCCTCCGGCCATCAGCCAGGAGGCTTTTTCTTGATCATTACCAACCCGCACCTGTCCGACCTCGTGCCGCTGTTCCGCGCGCTGCACAACTTCCATGCCGCGCTGAGGCCGGGTCTCTACCATTCCGAAGGCGGCGACGCGGCCTATCTTAACCATCTGCGGGGCTTGCAGGCGCAAGGGGCGCAGGTCTTTGCCGCGGATGCCGGTTGGGGGCTGGTAGGATACCTGCTGGCCCTGCCCGAGATCCGGCCCGCCGACGCCCTGCGCCGGGCCGAAACCCGTTGGCGGATCGATCATCTCTACGTCGCTCGCGGATGTCGCGGCAGGGGTCTGGCCAGGCAACTGGTTGCGGAGATGGAACGGGCGATGGCGGATAGGGGCGTGGCGCTTTGGGTGGTCTACCAGGACGCCGCCAATCCGCCGGCTCACGTGGTCTATCGCCGCGTCGGCGCGACCGACCGGATGCGGATGCTCGAGAAATCCTGTCAGCCGGAATAGGTCACCGTCGCGCCGCCCGCCTGCATCGGTCCGCCGGTGCGGTCAAACCGCAGATAGGCGATGCCCGCGCCGTCTGCCTGGGTGAAGAGCGTTCCGGCGGGTTTGCCGTCGGCGGTGATCTCGGTGCCGACCGGGGCGGCACCGTCGACGGATACCCGCGCGAAGCCCTTGCGCAGCTCGGTCTTGTGCTTCATCCGCGCGGTCACCTCCTGGCCGACATAGCAGCCCTTGCGGAAGTCGACGCCGTTCAGGCGCTCGAACCCGGCTTCGAGGATGAAGACGTCCGGGGACAGTTCGATCCCGGTCTCCGGCACGCAGGCCGCGACGCGCAGCGCGTCCCAATCCGCGGCCTCGCCGGGTTGCCCGTCATAACCGCGCCAGCCCAGCGACGGGTGGCGGGGGTCGGCAAAGGCGCCTTGGGGCGGCGTGCCGAGCCCGCGCGTCACGGCGCGGTCCGACATCTCGATCGTGACAGCGGCGCGCAGCTTGTACATCGACAGGATCCTGACAAGGTCGTCGGACAGCCCGGCGGCCACGTCGATCAGCACCGCGTCACCATCGGGCACCAGAAAGAAATCGGCGCGATATTTTCCCTGCGGCGTCAGCAACGCCGCGTAGACCAACCCGTGGTCGAGCTTGCGCACATCGTTTGTGACCAGCCCCTGCAGGAAGTCCCGCGTTTCCGCGCCGCTGACACGCAACACGTGGCGATCCGCTTCGGCCATGCTGTTTCCCTTCTCGATTTCCCTGCCATATAGGGTGCCTGTGAAGCAGCGGACAAGGCCATGCGCGCACCGATTTCCGTGATCGTCCCCACCGTCGACGCGGCCGGCGACCTGCCGGCTTGCCTTGCAGCCCTGGGCGAAGGGCTGTCCCTTGGACTGATCCGTGAGCTGGTGATCTCGGATGGCGGGTCGGTCGACGGCACGCAGGGCGTGGCCGAGGCGGCCGGGGCACTGCTGGTCACCGGACCGCCCTCGCGCGGCGGACAATTGCGCCGCGGCGCCGAGGCCGCGCAGGGCGACTGGCTGCTGTTCCTGCATGCCGACACGGTTCTGGCACCGGGCTGGAGCGACGCCGTCCTGCCGGTCATCGCCGCGCCGGGGGCCTACCACTTCCGCCTGCACTTCGATGTGCCGGGCTTCGCACCGCGCCTCGTTGCAGGCTGGGCCAACCTGCGGTCCCGGCTGTTCCATCTGCCCTACGGAGACCAGGGGCTGCTGATCCACCGCGCGCTCTATGACGCGGTGGGCGGATACCCGGACATCCCGCTGATGGAGGATGTCGCCTTGGCGCGCCGCCTGGGCCGCAAGCTTGGTCCGCTGGCGGCCCGCGCGATCACCAGCGCCGAGAAATACCGGGCGCAGGGCTGGACCCGACGCGGCGGCCGCAACCTGTTGACGCTGGGGCGCTACCTGGCGGGCGCGGATCCCGCGATCCTGGCCCGGGCCTATCGCCGCTGATCCTTCATCTTGCCGGTCAAACTCCGGGGGAATTGGCCGTAGGCCAAGGGGGCAGCGCCCCTGAGCGCGGGCGCAGCCCGCGCGTGTCGACCCGGCGCAGCCGGGGCGAAACCGGTCATCCGCCGTTCTGGAACTGCAAGGCGTAGAGCTCGGCATAGGCCCCGCCGCGCGCCATCAGCGCGTCATGCGTGCCTTCGTCGACGACACGGCCCTGCGCCATTACCACGATCCTGTCGGCGTTGCGCACCGTCGACAGCCGGTGCGCGATGACGATCGTCGTGCGCCCGACCGACAGCCGTTCCAGCGCGTCCTGCACGACCGCTTCGGACTGCGCGTCCAAGGCGCTGGTCGCCTCGTCCAGCAGCAGGATCGGCGTATCGCGCAGCAGCGCCCGGGCGATCGCCACGCGCTGGCGCTGACCGCCCGACAGGTTCGATCCGCGCGGCCCCACACGGGCGTCCAGTCCACCGTCGAGACGCGGCAGGAAATCGCTGACATGGGCCGCGTCCAGCGCCGCTTGCAGGCGGTCCTCGTCCACCGCGCGGCCCAGCACGATGTTGTCGCGCAATGTTTCGTCGAACAGCGTCGCGTCCTGTGTGACGACCGAGATCAGCCCGCGCAGGTCGTGCAGGCGCATGTCGGCCACCGGCACGCCGCCGATTTCCACCGATCCCGATTGCGGATCGACCAGGCGGGTCAGCAGGTTGAAGACCGTCGACTTGCCCGCCCCCGAGGCGCCCACCAGCGCCGTCGTCTTGCCCGGCTCGGCGACCAGGGACAGGCCTTGCAGGACCGCCGACTCGCCGTAGGACAGGTGGACATCGCTGAGCCGGACGCCCGGCACACCGGTCGGAGCGGGTTTGGGCCGGGCCGGATCGCGCAATTCCGGCTCGGTTTCCAGCATCTCGCGGATCCGTTCGATGCTGGCCGCGGCCACCTGCCAGACGCCGCTGAGCGCGCCCAACCGCCGCAGCGGTTCGAAAGCCAGTCCGATGGCGGTGAAGAAAGCCATGAAATCGCCGACGGTCTTTTCGCCATCCAGGATCTCGGACCCGCCGTAGAACAGCACGCCGACGAAACCGATGCCGGACATGACATCGATCAGGCCGGGCAGAGTGGCCTGTCCGAAGCTCGACCGCGTCTCGATCCGGATACGGTCGCGGGTCAGGGCGCCGTATTGCGCGTGCTGGTGGTTTTCCAGCGCGTTCAGCTTGACCGGCACGATGCCGTGGAACACCTCGTTCAGGCGGGTCGACAGCCGCGCCGCAAGGTCGCGCGCCAGCCGTGCATTGCCGCGCACGAAGCGCTGCGCGCGCATCACCGGCCAGACCAGCAGGGGTGCGCCCACCAGCGCCACCAGCGTCCACAAGACGTCGATGCTGAGCGCCACGGTCAGCAGCGACAGCAGCGCCACCACGTCGCGCCCCGCGCCGGTGATGATCGTCGACCAGACCTTGCCGATGGCGCCGACATCGCCCTCGACCCGCTGGATCAGGTAGCCCGGCCCGTGTTTCTGGTGAAAGCTCAGGTCCAGCCGCATCACATGGGCCAGCAAATCCTTGCGGATATCGCCCATGGTCATTTGCGAGATCCGGGTCAGAAGCACCTTTTGCAGGATGCTGGCGGCGGCGCGGGTCAGGAAGATGCCCAGCACCGCAAAGCCGACCCAGGTCAGCGCATCGCGATTGCCGCCGACGAAGACATCGTCGAACATCGGTTTCATCATGTAGCTGAGCAGACCGAACATCGCCCCTTCGATCGCCATGAAGACGATCGCGACGCCCATCAGGCCGCGGTAGCGGGTCAGGTAATTGCGCCAGATCCACAGGAAAAGCCGCTGCGGCGGGGCCTTGCTGCGCCGTTTCACGCCTGCGCCCGCCGGATCAGCGCCTCGGCCGTTTCCAGCGCCGGGCGGCGTTTGTCCCAGCCTTCCTGGATTTCGGACGCGCGGTATTCGGTGCGGATCCAGTCCTCGAAGCCGATATCGCCCTTGACCAGGCGCGCCTCGTAGACATCGAGCACGTAGTCCTGCACGCCGGTCTTGGTGAAATCGAGGTGGATGTATTTCAGGCCCAGCTGCTTGCGCGCTTCGTCGACGCTGACGCCTTCGAAGATCATCTGGTACATCGCGGCGACGAAACCGGCGCGGTCTGCGCCCGATTTGCAGTGGAACATCATCGGCCGTTCGGCCGCGCGCAGCGCGTCTATGACCGCCTCGATGCGGCGCCGCGGTGCGGCTTCGCGCGCCCAGAGCTTGGCGTTGACCAGGGTCAGGCCAAGCGCGTCGCAGCTTTCCTTTTCGAACAGGTAATGGGCGCGCTTGTCCTCGCCGCGCAGGTTGATCACCGTCTTGATCCCCATGGCCGCGTATTTCTCGAACCTGCGATGCGTCGGCTGGTTCGAGCGCCACACACCGGGGGCCACGGGCCAGAAATTGGTCCAGAAGACGCGCAGGAAGGCATGGTCGAAGATGTGGTAATGCAGCGCCGACCAGCGGCGGGCGGCGGGATCTGTGATGTCCATGCCGAAGGAACGCCGCAACCGGCGTTCAGCCCGTTCCACCTTGGTCCAGAGACGTCCCAGCATCCGTTCCATGATCCATACCTTCCGCAGCGGTCTAGCGGCGCGTGGCGGGACTGGCAAGCGCGGCCCCGATTGACGCCGCGCGACCGGCGGTTAGGTTGGGCTTCGCCCCCGGATTTCAAGGGCCAGTTCCCAGGAGCCTCCATGTCGCTTGCCAAAGGCCGTTCCTATCTTGCCATTCCCGGCCCCTCGGTCATGCCCGAAGCCGTCCTGCGCGCCATGCACCGCGGCGCGCCCAATATCTACGAGGGCGAACTGGTGGACATGGTGCCGGGCCTGGTGCGCGATCTGAAATACGTCGCCCGCACCGAAGGCCACGTGGCGATGTATATCGCCAATGGTCACGGCGCCTGGGAGGCGGCGCTGGCCAACACCGTCGCGCCGGGTGACACAGTGCTGGTGCCGGCCACCGGGCGGTTCGGTCACGGCTGGGCCGAGATGGCGCAGGGCATGGGAATCGCTGCGCAGGTGCTGGATTTCGGCCGCAAGGCGCCCATCGACGCGGGTCGCGTGGCCGAGGCGCTGCGCGCCGATTCCGCCCATGAAATCAAGGCGGTTCTGGCCGTGCACGTGGATACCTCCAGTTCCGTGCGCAGTGATATCGCGGCGTTGCGGGCGGCGCTGGATGACACCGGTCACCCGGCGCTGCTGATGGCCGATTGCATCGCCTCGCTGGGTTGCGACAGGTTCGAGATGGATGCCTGGGGCGTCGACGTGATGGTCACCGGTTCGCAGAAGGGGCTGATGGTGCCGCCGGGCATGGCGTTCGTGTTCTTCAGCGACAAGGCGGCGCAGGCGCGGGCCGGGCTGGCGCGGGTCAGCAAGTATTGGGACTGGGCGCCGCGCGCCGAACCCGAGATGTTCTACCAGTATTTCGGCGGCACCGCGCCGACGCATCACCTGTACGGCCTGCGCGCCGCGCTGGACATGATCCGCGAGGAAGGGATCGAGGCGATCTGGCAGCGCCACGCCGTGCTGGCGCGGGCGATCTGGGCGGCCTGCGATGTCTGGGCGGCAGAGGGGCCGCTGTCGCTGAACGTGGCCGATCCGGCCCATCGCAGCCACGCGGTGACGGCGTTGCGGCTGGGCGCGCCTTGGGGCGCCGCTTTGCGCGACTGGACCGACCGGCAGGCCGGGGTCACGCTGGGCATCGGGCTGGGCATGTCGGAACCGGACGACCCCAAGGGCACAGGGTTCTTCCGGTTCGGTCATATGGGCCACGTGAATGCGCATATGGTTCTGGGGATGCTGGCCACGGTCGAGGCGGGGCTGGCATCGCTGGGCATTCCGCACCGGCGGGGCGGCGTGACGGCGGCAACGCAGGTGGTGGCCGAGGCCGTTCAGGCGCCGTCGAAACCGACGGAGTTGCGCGCCTTGTGACGGGCGAACCGGGTGATCAGCCAGTTCAGGGCATAGCCCACGGAAATCAGGGCCAGGAATCCGAAAAGCGCCAGGATGAGCGCGAATACCCAAAGCAGATTCACGAAAAGCATCACCAGGGCGGCGTTGGTATAATCGGGCGCCGATTGCGGATGGTGGTCCTGCATGGTTCACCTTTGGTCGGATCGCGGAACAGGATAACCCGACGCGCCGGCCTGTCACGCGAAGATCGCGCAGGTGTGGTGAATTATTGGTGAACCGGGCGGCCGGTGCTAGGTGCCGCGGGCGGTTTTCAGGGCCTTGGGCAGGGCCACGGCGAGCGCGTCGAGGTCGGCGGGCAGGCCCGCGCTGATGCGGATGCAGCGATCCTGCGGGGCGACGAAGGGCATGCGCACGAAAATTCCCTGCGAAATCAGCGCGTTCAGCACGGCCTTGGCGAAGGCGCCATCCCTGCCGCAATCGATCGTCACGAAATTGGTGGCCGAGGGCAGGGGGGTCAGGCCGTTGTCGCGGGCGATGGCTGCGATGCGGG
The DNA here is from genome assembly GCF_019104745.1 of Thalassococcus arenae. NCBI lineage: Bacteria > Pseudomonadati > Pseudomonadota > Alphaproteobacteria > Rhodobacterales > Roseobacteraceae > Thalassococcus > Thalassococcus arenae. Next base: position 453,748 of record NZ_JAHRWL010000001.1, on the reverse strand, counting down.
TCTTGGCGTCGGTCACCCTTTGCACGACATCCGCCAGAAAAGCATCGTCGGACAGCGCCGCGACGGCGCCGGCGACGGCGGCACGGTTCATCCCGAAATGGTTGCGGATCTTGTCGAAGGCGCGGATGAGCGCGGGCGCGCCAAGGCCGTAGCCGACCCGTGCGCCGGCCATGCCGTAGCCCTTGGAAAAGGTGCGCAGCCGGATCAGGCGGGGGTCGTCGAACGCAAGATCTGGTGTCGTGCCAGTGGGTGCAAACTCGATATAGGCCTCGTCGAGGGCCAGCAGGGTGCCTTGGGGCAGGGCATCGAGTGCGGCGACGATGGCCGCGCCGTCGCACCAGGACCCCATCGGGTTGTCGGGATTGGCGAAGTAGATCAGCTTGGCATCGACCTGGGTCGCCTTGGCGATCAGCGCGGGCAGGTCTTCGGCATCGCCCGCATAGGGCACCTTGTGCAGCACGCCGCCGTAACCGGCCACGTGGTAGTTGAAGGTGGGATAGGCGCCGTCCGAGGTGACGACCGCATCGCCGGGTGCCACAAGCAACCGGACGAGATAGCCAAGCAGGCCGTCAATCCCTTCTCCTACAACGATATTTTCGGGTGTGCAGCCCAGTTTCGCGGCCAGGGCGGCCTTGAGATCATGGCCCGTGGGATCGGCGTATTTCCAGATCTCGGCGGCTTCGGCGCGCATCGCCGCAAGTGCCCCGGGCGAAGGGCCGAAGACGCTTTCATTGGCGCCGAGCCTGGCCACGAAGGGCGCGCCGCGGCTGCGTTCCTGCACTTCGGGGCCGACGAAGGGCACGGTTTCGGGCAGGGACGCGATGAGAGCGGGGTAGCGGGGGCCGTGTGTCATGCTGGCATATTCGGCAAGTGGCGGCGGCGCGCAAGTGGCGGCGGCGCGCAAGGGGCAGGGTAACGGGGCGCGCGGGGCGTCAACCCGGGCGCACGGGCCGAGTCGCGCCCGGCGATCCGTCCTGAAACGCGCGGTTTCGGGACGGATTGGTGGGGTCGCGACGGGGCGGGTTGCGGGGCCGCTGGCAGCAATCCGTCCGATTCGGCGCGATTTCGGGACGGATTGGTCGGCGCGGTCCGGCGGCGTGGCGCGCCGCGTGGAAAGGTCCGGAAATGAGCGGAGTTTTTCTTCGTTGGAACGGAAAAACATCCGGCAAGTCGGGCGTCGCGCGGCCGGGCGGCGCCCGATGCCGGCGATCGGTTGATTGGGCTGGTATGCGGACGAAGGGGACGTTCATCGTCACCGTGACAAGCCGCGTGTTGCCGGGCCGCGGTGCGGCGATCGATTGCCGGGATTGGGCGCTTTATGGCAACCAAGTCCGGACAACGGCCGAGCCTTGCGCCCGTGTCGCCAAATCGCCGTGCCGTGGGGGCGGCCCGGCGATGCGCGGCGGCCTGCGGCCTTGATTCCGCGCAGGCACGGTGTCCGCCAAGGGCTCGAACCGGACATCTGACGCTTTATGTCGGCCATGTGGGTCTCCCGAATGCATTCAGGGTCGGCTTGGCGGACAAAGCGGACGTTCGGCCTTGCAGAGCGAAGGGCAAAGGATGGCCGCGGCCTGCCGCCCCGGCAATCGTGGTCTTCGCTTTATCCTAGCCAGGTCTGGACGACCTCGATCCCCGCGCCAGCGTCACCGAAGCGGCTGGCCGTGGGGGCGGCCATCCGCTGCCCGGGGGGCCGCTAGAGCGGCTGTTCCCCCGGGCATGGTGCGTCGCTCAAACGTCCGCTCCGCGTTCGATGCGGGTTTTGGACAACACGCCGCGTTGGGTCCGGACCTGAGGGCAGGGCAAAATCGTTGGGCCAATGGCGCGTGCTGACGCTGGTCTATGACAAGGCGCTGGGCGCGATGCGGGCGGTGGACCGGGTGGTGCCCTGAGATCAATCCTCGTGCCGCGAGGCCCAGCGTTGAAAGGCGTTGGTGCCGTGGCGTGGGGTGCCCGGGGGCGGCGGCGTGCCGCTGGCCGCCCACCAGCCCACCAACCCGACCAGCAGCGCGAAGAGCAGGCCCCAGCCCCAGCCGGTCAGCCAGCCGATCAGGATCGCCGATGCGGCAAAGAGGCCGAGCATGACAAGGGCGAAGAGGATCGAGAGGAACTCCATGCCGCTGGTTTAGCACCGCGCGCCCTCGCGCCCAAGCGGTGCGGTGCCCTAGCGGGTCACGACCGGGTCGGCGCCGATCATCGCGGGATCGTCCAGCGCGCGGATCGCGCAGTCGGCGACATCGGCGCGCGAGATCAGACCCATCCGCCACAGACGCGGTTCGCGCAGCACCCGGTAGGCGCCGCTGCGCCGCCCGTTGGTCAGGATCGTCGGGCGCAGCAATGTCCAGTCGAGCGACGAAGCGCGGATGATGTCCTCTTGCCGGGTCTTGTCCTTGTAGGGCTCGCCCAGGACCAGGCGTTGGAGGGCGCGTTCGGGTGTGCTGAGGGCCGAGACGGAATTGCCCGCGCCGATGCCGGTGACGCAGACCAGACGGCGCGGCCCCTGGCGTTCCATCAGCGGCACCAGTGCTTCGGTCGCGCGGGAAAACAGCGTCACGGGTTTCCACAGCATGGAAACGCTTTCGCGGATGCCCAGCGTCATCAGAACCGCGTCGCAATCCGCAAGCGCCGGTTCGAGGTCGGTGGCGTCGGTGGCGTCGCCGGGCCAGGGTTCGAGCCCCGGTTCGGGGGCCATGTCACCGGCGGAACGCGCGAGTGCCCGCATGGTGTGCCCGGCCCCTTGCCCCGCCGCCACGCAGGCGCGGCCGATGCCGCGGCTTGCCCCGATCACCAAGATTCGCATTCACGCACCCTTTCGTTGCCCTGTTTTCCGAGATAGGGCAGGGACCGGCGATGTCGCCCCCGCGGCTTGACCGCACCGGACCAAAGGGCCACTTTCCGCCCGAGCAGATCCAGAGGCCAGAGATGCCCCGCAGCCCCGCCCCCTTTGCCCCGTTCGAGTGGATGATCGCCTGGCGTTACCTGCGCGCCAAGCGGGCCGAGGGCGGCGTCAGCGTGATGACCTGGATCAGCCTGGTGGGGATCACGCTGGCGGTCTTTGCGTTGATCGCCACACTGGCGGTGCGGTCGGGGTTCCGGGCGGAGTTTGTCGATACCATCCTGGGCGCCAATGCCCATGTCACGGTCTATCCCGCAGCGCGGGTGGACGAGTTCGGCCGCAGCCTGCGCACCATTCCCGATTACGCCGAGATGGCGGCGCGGGTGGCCGCGCTGCCCGGCGTCACGCGCACCACGCCGCTGGTCAAGGGACAGGTCATGGCGTCAGGGCAGGGGCGCAACGCCGGGGTCGAGGTGTTCGGCATCGACGCCGCGGACCTGGCCAAGATCCCGCGCGTGGCCGACCCCGAAACCGGGCGCGGCGACATCGCGCGGTTTTCCGAGGGCATCGCCATCGGGTCGGGCGTGGCGCTGGAACTGGGCGTCGGCGTGGGCGACCGGGTCAAGCTGATCTCGCCCGACGGGGTCAAGACGGCGTTCGGCACCTCGCCAAGGGTCAAGTCCTACGACGTCACCTATATCTTCAGCGCCGGGCGCTACGACATCGACCGGGTGCGGGTCTACATGCCGTTCGAGGAAGCGCAGCTGTATTTCAACCGCGAGGGCGTGGCGGATGAACTGGAGGTGATCCTGGCCGAGCCGGAACAGGCCGAGGCGATGGCCGGGCCGATCCAGGCGGCGGCGGGCGCCGGCGCGCTGATCTGGACCTGGAAGGATGCCAGCGGCGGGTTCCTGCGCGCGCTCGAGGTCGAGGACAACGTGATGTTCGTGATCCTGTCGGTGCTGGTGCTGATCGCGGCGATGAACATCGTCTCGGGGCTGATCATGCTGGTCAAGAACAAGGGCCGGGATATCGGCATCCTGCGCACGATGGGGCTGACCGAGGGATCGGTGCTGCGGGTGTTCTTCATCTGCGGGGCGTTCACCGGGATCATCGGCACGGTGGCCGGCGTGATCCTGGGATGCCTGTTCGCGATCTATATCGACCCGATCTTCGCCGCGGTGAACGCGCTGTCGGGCGGCGGGGTGTGGGATCCGTCGATCCGCGGCATCTATTACCTGCCGGCGGAACTGAAGCTGGGCGACGTGCTGTCGGCGGTGGCGCTGTCGCTGGGGCTGTCTTTCGTGGTGACGATCTTTCCGGCCCGGCGGGCGGCGCGGATGAACCCGGTCGAGGCGTTGCGTTATGAGTGAGGCGGCGCTGCGGCTGAGCGGGATCGAGAAGACCTACAACCGCGGGCTGGCCTCGGAAATCCGGGTGCTGCGCGGGGTGGACCTGACCCTGATGCCGGGCGAGATCGTGGCGCTGGTGGCGCCGTCGGGGGCGGGCAAGTCGACGCTGCTGCATATCGCGGGGCTGCTGGACAGCGCCGATGCGGGCAGCGTCGAGATTTGCGGCGAGCCGATGCAGGGCCGGTCGGACCGGCGGCGCACGGCGGTGCGGCGCGACCGGCTGGGATTCGTCTATCAGTTCCACCACCTGTTGCCGGAATTCACCGCGCTGGAAAACGTCGTGCTGCCGCAACTGGCCAATGGCGTGGCGCGGCGCGAGGCCGATGCGCGGGCACAGGGGTTGCTGGACAGCGTCGGGCTGGCGGGGCGCGCGGCGCACCGGCCGGCCGAGCTGTCGGGCGGCGAGCAGCAGCGCGTGGCCTTCTGCCGGGCGATGGCCAACGATCCGCAGGTGCTGCTGGCCGACGAGCCGACCGGCAACCTGGACCCCGAAACCTCGGACCGGGTGTTCGCGGCGCTGCTGGGGCTGGTCCGCGACACCGGGCTGGCGGCGCTGATCGCGACGCACAACCTGGAGCTGGCGGCACGGATGGACCGGCAATTGCGGCTGGATGCGGGACAATTGCGGGCGATCTGAGCCGATTGTGGCGCCGCGCTGCCTCTGGTTGGTCAAATTCTTAACAAATTCTACCGGTAGATGAATGTCCGAACCAGAAGGTGAGGACCGATCATGCAACTGGGATTGCTGCGTCCGTTGAAATCGCTATTGCCCTTCACGGCGGGCCGCAGGGGCGGCACCACGACCCTGCCCGCCGACGGACACCCGCATGACGAACTGGAAATGTCGGCGGTTCTGGACGAATACCGGGCTGCGCTGAACGAAAGCGTCGCCGAAACCGGCGGCCATTGGGAAATGGCACGAACGGCGCGAAACGGCGCCACGGCCGCGCGGCCCTGCGGTATGGCGGAACCGGAACAGGCCGCCTTTGCCCACGCGCCCGGCAACGAGGCTGATCTGTGGGACGAAGACGACGATGCCGATGCGGACCTGTTCGGGGAAGACGATGACGGACCCGATCCGGATGACATCATCGCGCTGGCCCGATCGCAACTGGCCGAGGACGGCGAGGGAGACGCCGACGATGTCGACATGGAAGACGACCATGACGACGATGCCGACCTGCTGACCGGTGGCGCCGGCGACGCGCCACCCGCCGGATGTGCGCTGGACGACGACCTGTCCGACGCAGAGACGATGGCCGCCGATCCCGAGGACGATCCCGAGGACGATCCCGCTGCCGGTCCCGCTGCCGACGGCGATGGGCGTGTGGCGATCGATGCCTTCGACGGCGAACACGATCTGCTGGTGGTCGAGTATTCCGGCCCGCAGGCGCCCCGGGTCACCAGCCAGCAGCTGTCGGCCGAAGGCCTGACGGTGACGCTGAGCGACGGCACGATCGTCGAGATCGACGGGATGGAGCAGCGGCTGGCCGCGAACCGGATCGTCTTTGTCGCCCGCCGCGCCTGCGCCGCCTGAGCGGCGTCATTCGGTTTCGCCGGTTTCGGTTTCGGTTTCGGGCACGTCCGCCAGTTCGGTTTCCAGCACCGCGCAACTGCGGTCGACGTCGATCTTGGCGGACACCTGCGCCTTGGCCTCGAAGCCCAGATCCCAGCCGCCCGAGGCCTGAACGGAAAACTCGACCGGCCGGATCGCGGCCGCGCAGAAATCGGTCAGCACGGTCAGGATCTTGTGGTTCAGGGTCGAGACGTCCCTGTCGCCCGACAGCGCCACGATGGGGCGCGCGCGCTGGCCCTTGCGCGCGGCGCTGCGGATGAAGGCCTCGGACGTGACGCCGGCGGGCGGTGTGACGATGCCGCCGAACTGGCCGTCCTTGTCGTAGAGCGCGAAGGGATTGACCGGCCCCGACGGGGTGCCGGTGATGCCGAGCGCCTGCAGGTCCAGCGCGTTGCGGCCGCCCAGGGCCAGACCGTCAAGCTCGGCCTTGGGCAGCGCGCTGCTGAGACTGCCGAGCGGGATCAGCGCGCCGGATTCCAGCGCGTCCATCTGCAGCACGGCGCCAGGCCGGGCGACGGTCAGGTCCGTGGCGGCGGGCTGGTACCATTGCAGATCGGTCGCCGCGACGGCCTGCATTAGCGACTGGATGCGGTCCTCGGACAGGGTCGTTTCGACGGGCAGGACACGCGGCGCATCGGCGGCCGCCGGTTCTTGCGCGACGATCACGCCGCGCTGCGGGGGGCGGATGCTGCGCTGCGGGGCGGTTTCCAGCTGGCGGGTTGGCGTCTGGCTTTGCACCGGCGGCGTTTCGGTGCGTTGCAGCGGCGTTTCGGTCTGTTGCAGCGGTTGCAGCGTCTGGGGCGCGCGCTGAAGCGTCGGGTTTTCGCGGGTGATCGTCTGGCGGGTGCTGTCCTGGGACAGGGCCGGACCGGCCGTGGCAAGGATGACGGCGGACAGGATCAGGGCACGCATGGCTGCCTCCTGGTTGAATGCATTGGGTTCAATGCAACCAGTATAGCCGAAATCCGCCGCGCCGCACAGCGTCAGGCGCGCTGCGTGATCCAGACGCCGAGCGCCATGACCGCGATGCCGGTCGCGCGGGTCACGGACAGCGGGCTGATGCGGGCGCCGAACAGGCCGAAATGGTCGATGGCGGCGGCCGAGATCAGTTGCCCCAGCAGCACGAAGAACACCGCGTTGCCGACCCCGAAGCGCGGCGCGATGAAGGTGATCGACAACACGTAGAAGGCCACCAGAAGCCCGGCGAGGAACAGGTGTTTCGGCGTGCCGGGCAGCCGCGCCAGCCCCTGCGCGCCGGTTGCCAGCCACAGCGACGCGGTGGCCAGCAGCGCCACGCAGAACAGGATCGTCGCCGCCGCCACGGGCGTGCCCAGCCGCAGCCCGAGCGCGGCGTTCAGCGCGGCCAGCAGCGGGATGCCGATCCCGGCGGCGAGCATGGTCAGGGCATAGATCGGCATGGGCAACTCCGGATGGTGTCGTGGCGGGCCGGCCGCGACGGCCCCTTGTCGGGTCTGGGCTGACCTGGATCAAGGGCGAAGCGGCCGGCCCGGCGCAGTCTGGGTCAAAACAAGGAGGATGTCATGGGCAGGATCATCCCTTTCGTGCTGGGTCTCGTGGCCGTGGCGGCCTGCGCCGCGCCCGCGCCCGAAACCCGCGGTGCGCGCGCCTTTTCCGAGATGTGCGCGGTCTGCCACGGCGCGGATGCGCGCGGCGGCGGGCCTCTGGCCGCCGATCTGCCGGTGCCGCCCGCCGATCTGACGGGCCTGGCGGCGCGCAATGGCGGGGCGTTCCCGGCCGAAGACGTGATGGCGCAGATCCACGGCTATCCCGGGCGTTATCACCAGGCGATCATGCCGGAATTCGGGCCCTTGCTGGGCCCGGCCATGGTGCCGTGGCGGGCGCCGTCGGGCGAAATCGTCGAAACGCCGCGCGCGTTGCTGGACCTTTCCGCCTATTTGGAATCGCTGCAGCGATAGGGCTTGCGCGGCAGGCGCGCATCGGCCACCAACAGCTCAGGAGGACCGAGCATGGCAAACCGTTTCGTGATCGTCGCCGCGCTGGCCGGGCTTGCCGGCCTGGCGGCCTGCGTGGAACCCGAAATGCCGGGGCCGTCGGATGGCCGGGCGCTGTTCGTCGAGAATTGCGCGGTCTGTCACGGCGAGACCGGCAAGGGCGATGGTCCGATGGCGCGGGCGATGGCCAGGGCGCCGCGCGACCTGACGCTGATCCGGGTGCGCAACGGCGACAGCTTTCCGCGCGCCAGGGTGCTGTCGACCATTGACGGCTATGCGCGGTCGGACCTGAGCGGCCCCGGCATGCCGGAATTCGGCGACTTGCTGAGAGGCGACCTGGTGCCGCTGGATACCGGCGACGGGGTGATGACGCCGACGCCGCGCAAGCTGGTGGCGCTGCTGGAATACATCGAGAGCATCCAGGAAAGCCGGTAAGGGCGGGCTGCGGGGCGAGAGTATCCGGGAGATCTGGGAAGCGGAAATCGCTGCTTTGGAACAGAGCGCCAATGGCGCGGAATCAAGGGCTGCAGGCCCGCCGCGCCAGCGCCGGACCGGCCCCACGGGCCGGCGCTTTGTCGAAGCTTGCGCCTTGCTCGGATCGATGATGTGTTTGGATTCCATAAATCGCGGTTGATCGAACCAAAGTGGCGCCGTCCCCCGGTCCAGCGCTGGCACGGCTCTTGTTCGAGTGAGCGCAGCTCTCAGGCCGCCACCGCCTTGCGCACCATGTCCCAATACAGGTCCTGCACCTGCGGCAGCGACAGCCGGCCGCCGGCGCGGTACCAGGTGTTGACGCCGTTCAGCATGGCGATCAGGGCAAAGGCCGCGATGCGGGTGTCGGGCAGGGCGAACACGCCTGCCTCGCGGCCGGCGCGCAGGATCTGTTCCAGCCCGTCCTCGTAGGCGCGGCGCAGCCTTTCCACCGCGTCGAAATGCGGTTTCTCGAGATTGCGCAGCTCCATGTAGGAGATGAACATCGCCTCGGGCCGGTCGAGGTGGAAGGCGATGTGGAAATCGGTGAAGGCGCGCAGCCGCTGCATCGGATCGCCCGAAGGATCGGGGCGGGCGGCCAGCAATTCCTCCATGTGGCCCTGCAGCAGAGAGACCAGCAGCGCCTGCTTGTCGGGGGTGTAGTTGTACAGCGCGCCGGCCTGCACGCCGACCTCGGCCGCGATCTGGCGCATCGACACGGCGGCATAGCCGTGCTTGGCGAACAGCCGCAGCGCCGCATCGCGGATGCGGGGGCCGGTGATGTCTGCATGCGATCCCTGGGTGCGCGCCATGGCGGGCAGGATAACTGAACGGACGTTCAGAACAAGCCCCGGCGCGACGGCCGCGCTTGCCCCGGGCGCGTCCGTGCGGCATGACGGGGGGGTCGGTTCCGGAGCCTGCCATGCGCCGTCTGCTTGTCTGCCTTGCCGTCCTGTCGGCCTGCGCCCAGTTCCCGGAACTGGAAGACGGCGGTGCGCCGGGTGTGGACGATGCGCCCTATCCCCGCCTGTTGCCGCTCGAGACGCTGCTGGCCGAGCCGCCGCGCCGCGCCACCGAGGCCGGGACCGCGGCGGTGCAGGGCGACGCGGCGCGGCTGCGGGCGCGGGCCGAGGCGCTGCGCGGCGTGACGGTGCCGCGCGCCGCGATGCAGGCGCGGGCGGCGCGGCTGCAGGCCCGGGCCGAGGCGCTGAAGGCGGCGCCGCTGTAGCGCGGTCCAAGCGCCGTTGCAGGCCGCGGCGCGGCGGGTTATGCGGGGCGGCAGTGAACCGCCTGTCAGGAGAATGCCCCATGTCCACCCCCTTGCGTCTTGGAATTGCCGGGCTGGGCACGGTCGGTGTCGGCGTGGTCAAGATCGTCCGGCAGAAGGCGGCGCTGCTGTCGGCGCGGGCGGGGCGCGACGTGGTCATCACCGCGGTGTCGGCGCGCAGCCGCGACAAGGATCGCGGCGTGTCGCTGAAAGGCTATGCCTGGGAGGACGACCCGGTGGCGCTGGCCAAGCGCGACGATGTCGACATCTTCGTCGAGCTGATGGGCGGGTCGGACGGCCCGGCCAAGGCCGCGACCGAGGCGGCGCTGGCCGCCGGCAAGGACGTGGTGACCGCCAACAAGGCGATGCTGGCCCATCACGGCCAGGCGCTGGCCGAACAGGCCGAGGACAAGGATCGGGTGCTGCGCTTCGAGGCCGCCGTGGCGGGCGGCATTCCGGTCATCAAGGCGCTGACCGAGGGGCTGGCGGGCAACGAGATCACCCGCGTCATGGGCGTGATGAACGGCACCTGCAACTACATCCTGACGCGGATGCAGGCCACCGGGCAGGGTTACGACGTGCTGTTCGACGAATGCGCGCGGCTGGGCTACCTGGAGGCCGATCCGAACCTGGACGTGGGCGGGATCGATGCGGGCCACAAGCTGGCGCTGCTGTCGTCGATCGCCTTCGGCACGCAGGTGGATTTCGACGCGGTCGAACTGGAGGGCATCCAGTCGATCACGCTGGAGGATATCCGCCAGGCCGCCGACATGGGCTATCGCATCAAGCTGCTGGGCGTGGCGCAGATGACCGGCCGGGGGCTGGAGCAGCGCATGTCGCCCTGCCTGGTGCCCGATGCCAGCCCGCTGGGACAACTGGAAGGCGGCACCAACATGGTGGTGATCGACGGCGACGCGGTGGGCCAGGTGGTGCTGCGCGGCGCCGGCGCCGGCGAGGGCCCGACCGCCAGCGCGGTGATGGGCGACGTGATGGACATCGCGCGCGGCTTTCGCGTGTCGACCTTCGGCATGCCCGCGACGGCGCTGAAGCAGGCGCGCCCGGCGCGCGCGGTGACGCCCGCCGCCTATTACCTGCGGATGGAATTGCAGGACAAGCCCGGCGCGCTGGCCCGGGTCGCCGCCGCCCTGGGCGAGGCCGGCGTTTCGATCCACCGGATGCGGCAATACGACCACACGACCGACACCGCCCCGGTGCTGATCGTCACCCACAAGACCACCCGCGCGGCTTTGGACGCGGCGCTGGCGGCGCTGCCCGGCACCGGCGTGGTCACCGGCGATCCGGTGGCGTTGCGCATCGAGGAAGTCTGAGCCGGGCCGCTAGCGCCACCAGTCTTGCCCCTGTCACGGCTCTCGGGCTAAGTCGGCGGCACCAGACACGGAAGGAAGCCCCGATGACCGCGCCCAAGGATTTCAACGACCGCATGTTGTCTCTGGGCCTGGCCCGGGTCGCCGAACAGGCCGCCATCGCCAGCGCCGACTGGATCGGCCGCGGCGACGAGAAATCCGCCGACCAGGCCGCGGTCAACGCCATGCGCCAGCAGTTGAACCTGCTGGACATCAAGGGTGTGGTGGTGATCGGCGAGGGTGAGCGCGACGAAGCGCCGATGCTGTATATCGGCGAGGAGGTCGGCAGCGGCGAGGGCCCCGGCGTGGATATCGCGCTGGACCCGCTGGAAGGCACCACGCTGACCGCCAAGGACATGCCCAACGCGCTGACGGTGATCGCCATGGGCCCGCGCGGCTCGATGCTGCATGCGCCCGATACCTACATGGACAAGCTGGCGATCGGGCCGGGCTATCCGGCCGGCGTGGTGGACATGGACATGACGCCGAAGGAACGGGTCGAGGCGCTGGCGCGCGCCAAGGGCTGTTCCGCCGCCGACATCACCGTCTGCATCCTGGAACGTCCCCGCCACGAGGCCATGATCGCCGAGGTGCGTGCCACCGGTGCCGGCATCCGGCTGATCACCGATGGCGACGTGGCGGGTGTCATGCATTGCGCCGAGCCGCAGGTCACCGGCATCGACATGTATATGGGCCAGGGTGGTGCGCCCGAGGGCGTTCTGGCGGCGGCGGCGCTGAAATGCATGGGCGGGCAGATGCAGGGCCGTCTGGTGTTCCGCAACGACGACGAAAAGGCGCGCGCCGCCAAGGCCGGGATCACCGACCTGGACAAGGTCTATACCCGCGACGAAATGGTGACCGAGCACGTGATCTTTGCCGCGACCGGTGTGACCAGCGGCTCGATCCTGCCGGGGATCAAGCGCGAGGTCGGCTGGATCACCACCGAGACGCTGCTGATGCGGTCCAAGACCGGGTCGGTGCGGCGGATGGTGTATCGCAACCCCTACCAGCACAGGGTGTGACGGGTGGGGGTCGGGGGGCGCTGCCCCCGTCCCGGACGGTGTCCGGGACTCCCCCGGGATATTTTCGGCCAGATGAAGCAGGGGATCGGGTGAGCTATCTCGGCGTTGAGCATTCGTTGACCGGGCGGCGATGGGTCGGCCCGATGCCGGATGCGTTGCGCCAGGCCGAGGCGCTGGCGCAGTCGAGCGGGCTGGACCCGGCGTTGTGCGCGGTGCTGGCGCGGCTGGGCGTCGGCCCGGGCGAGGTGGCGGGCTATCTCGATCCGAAACTGCGCGACCTGCTGCCCGATCCGCGGTCGATGCGCGATTGCGAGGTGGCGGCGGCGCGCCTGATCGCGGCGGTGGCGGGGCGTCAGCGGGTGGCGGTGTTCGCGGATTACGATGTCGATGGCGGCGCGTCGGCGGCGTTGCTGCTGGACTGGCTGCGCGTGCAGGGGCGCGACGCGACGCTGTATGTGCCGGACCGGATCGACGAGGGCTATGGGCCCAACGACGAGGCCATGGCGGCGCTGGCGGCGGATCACGACCTGATCGTCTGCGTCGATTGCGGGACGCTGTCGCACGGGCCCATCGCGGCGGCGCGGGGCGCGGATGTGCTGGTGCTGGACCACCATCTGGGCGGCGAGACGCTGCCCGATTGCCTGGCGGTGGTGAACCCCAACCGGCAGGACGAGGACGGCGCGCTGGCGCATCTGTGCGCCGCGGCCGTGGTGTTCCTGGTGCTGGTCGAGGCCGGGCGGCAGATGCGCGAGGCCGGCCGGCAAGGGCCCGACCTGATGGCGATGCTGGACCTGGTGGCGCTGGCCACGGTGGCCGACGTGGCGCCGCTGAAGGGTGTCAACCGGGCGCTGGTGCGGCAGGGGTTGAAGGTGATGGCGGGCCGCGGGCGGCCGGGGCTTGTGGCCCTGTCGGACGTGGCGAGGCTGGACCGCGCGCCCGAGGCCTATCACCTGGGCTACGTGCTGGGTCCGCGGATCAATGCCGGCGGCCGGGTGGGCCGCGCCGATCTGGGCGCGCGGCTGCTGTCTTGTGCCGATCCGGCCGAGGCGGCATCGCTGGCCGAGCGGCTGGACGATCTGAACCGGGAACGCCGTGAGGTCGAGGAGGCGGTGCGGATGGCCGCGCTGGCCCAGGCCGAGGACCGCGGGCTGGACGCGCCGCTGGTCTGGGCGGCGGGCGAGGGCTGGCATCCCGGCGTGGTGGGGATCGTGGCGTCGCGGCTGAAGGAGTTGACCAACCGCCCCGCGGTGGTGATCGGGCTGGACGGCGACGAAGGCAAGGGATCGGGCCGGTCGGTGGCGGGGGTCGACCTGGGTGCGTCGGTGCAGCGGCTGGCGGCCGAGGGGCTGTTGCTCAAGGGCGGCGGGCACCGGATGGCCGCGGGTCTGACCGTGGCGCGCGACCGGCTGGAGCCGGCGATGGCGCAGCTGGCCGAGTTGCTGGCGCGACAGGGCGCGGGCCAGGGCGGGGCGCGCGATCTGCGCCTGGACGGGGTGCTGATGCCGGGCGCGGCCAGCGTCGAGCTGGTGCGCCGCCTGGACGAGGCCGGACCCTATGGCGCCGGCGCGCCGGGGCCGCGTTTCGCCCTGCCGGACCTGCGCATCGCCCAGGCCCGCGAGGTCGGCACCGGGCATCTCAAGCTGGGCTTGACCGACGGGTTGGGCGGGCGGCTGGACGCCATCGCCTTCGGCGCCTTCGACGGGCCGCTGGGCGCCGCACTGCGCGATCACGGCGGGCGGCGATTCCACGTCGCGGGCCGACTGGACATCAACAGCTGGAACGGCCGACAGACGGTGCAACTGCTGCTGGACGACGCCGCGCCTGCGGGCGGTGAGGCCTGACAAGGCTATGAAAAGGCTGGACTTTTGTCGAGCGTTCCGTGGGCGCTGAAATCCGCGGCCGCCGCCGCCTGAACGCGAAATTTCCGCTTGCAAGCCCGCCGCGCTTTGCCTAGAAAGCGCCTCACGTCACGGTAAGGCCCGTTCGTCTATCGGTTAGGACGCCAGGTTTTCAACCTGGAAAGAGGGGTTCGATTCCCCTACGGGCTGCCACTTATCCCTATAAGTGACTGTTTTTGCTGTTGAAAATTCAGCGCCACTTTCTCTGCCTAAGCATTGCCTTGATTGTCAGGCGGCTCCGAACGGCCCGGAAAGCACCTGCAACCGCTCACGAAGACGTGACCGCATGTCGCACCCGGCTACGGACTGCGGGTCAGTTCGCAGGCTCAAAACCGTCGCGGTCCAACGTGCAGAGTTCGTCAGCTTCTAGCGCCGTGACCATGGGCACGTCGTAGAGGCGGCAGTAATGGCCCCGGCTAGCGTGAAGGCAACCGCTGCAACCGGCCACCAAGGCTTCGTGGTCGCCCTTGGCATGAATGCGGTCGTGACAGTCATCACACAGGGCGACAAGTTCAAACAGGAATTCATGGCCCCAATGCTCGTAGCTTAGGTGATGCACTTCCTTCGCGGGGGCCAGCCTGCAACCTTCGCAAAGCCCGTTCGCGCGTTCCATCACGCGTTGGCGTCGGTCGCGCCATTCCGGCGACGCAAGATAGGCGTTGTGGGCTTGGCTGTAGTAGCTGTCGCCCTTTTCCTTGGCCTTCCATCGCCGCAACTGAATTTCGACGTATTTCAGGTCAATCTTTTCCTTAGCCGCTTTCCGAGTAGCCAAGTAGGCGTCGTGCATAGCATCATCGAAGCCGGGCAGTTCGTCGGCGTTCGGCGGCGCTTTCAAGGCGTTGCCCACACGAAGCCCGCAATCCAAGCATTGCATTCGTGTGACGGGGTGCCCGCCCTTATTCGTGCCATGCCGCAGTTCTTGGCGTTCGTGGTCGCATTCCTGTTGTGAATGGTCCGAAAACTCTTTCGCCCATCGTTGGGCCAAATCCATGTCGATAGTTAACTGCTTGCCGTTGCGCGGGTCTGTTAGCCGCATATTCTTCTCCTGCCTTCTTCCAACCTTGAAGCTAGACGATTGCGAAGTGTCGTGCCGCAAGAAAAAAGCCGCCCCCGTAGGGACGGCAGTTGCCCTTGGCACTTAAGGGAAGGGTCGTCAGGCGGCGACGGCGTAGGTGCTGCGGCAAACTTCAAGGGTGCGGGCACGATCCGACGCGGTGACGGTGTAGAGCGGCACGGCAAGCAAGGCGGTTTCGGTCAGGTCTACGGACAAGCCTTCGGCGGCAAGAGCGGCGTTGATCGTGGTCGCGGGCGAAGCGATGCCCACAGCTAGGCAGGCGGGCACGTCCCACCGGCTTTCCGGCACATGATGCAGGATGTGGTGCAGGCGCTCGGAAACGGCTGGCAGGGCCGCGCAGGACCAGCCTAGGCGCTGATCCATCACCGGGGCGGCTAGGGCCACTGTGGGCACGCACAGGGGCAACTGGCGCTCCCCTAGTCCGCTCCAATCGCCTTCCTGCAAGGGACTCCCTGGTCGCGCGCCTTGAGCATTTCACTTGGTGAAACGCATTCTCGACCCCTCCATCCCGAAAACCTAGGTTCCCGGCGATATCGCGGTCGATGAAGCGCCGCTTCAGGACGACTACATCGACTGCTGGAAGGAAATCGAGAAGAAGTTCGACGGCACGCCAGGCAAGAAATGAGGCTCTATGCTTGCCGGCGGTCGACCACCTCCTGCCGGGTGCGGATCGCATTGAACCTCGAGGGGCTGGCCTACGAGCCAGTTCCGGTCAACCTCGTCGAAGAAGACCCGTTGGCGCCGGGGCATGCCAGGCTGAACCCGGGGCAGGGCGTTCCGACCCTGGTGCCGGACGATGGCACGGTCCTGACCCGGTCGATGGCCATCCTCGACTGGCTGGAGGAAACCCATCCCGAGCCGGCGCTTTTGCCCGGGGGGGCCGTGGCATGTGCCAAGGTCCGCGCCGCCGCCTTGACCATCGCCACCGATATTCATCCGATGAACGATTTGCAGGTGATTGCATGGCTCAAGGCATTGGGGCACGGCCAGCAAGAGGCGACTGCCTGGATGAATGACTGGATGCTGCGCGGCCTGTCGGGCTTCGACCAAACGATCGACCCCGACACGCCCTTCTGCTTCGGCGTCGCGCCGGGGCTGGCCGACCATTGCCTCGTGCCGCAGCTCTACAACACCCGTCGCCGGAGATGCGACCTGTCGGCCTTGTCGCGGCTCACCGAAATCGAAACGCATAGCCCGGACCTTGCCGCCTTCGACGCGGCCCGGCCCGAAAACCAACCCCACGCAAACTGACGAAAGATATCCCGATGACTGAGCTTGTCCGATCCTGGGTCGAGACCGCGAACGACCCCGAAAGCCCCTTTCCGCTGAACAATCTGCCGTTCGGCGTCTTCTCCAAGGGCGACGCCCCGCGTTGTGCTGTGGCCATCGGCAACAGCGTGCTCGACCTCGCCGCCCTGCAATCCGCCGGTTTGCTGCCCGATTACGGCTTCGATGCCCCTGCGCTCAATACTTTCATGAGCAAGGGCAAGGCGGCGTGGCAGGAGGTTCGGCAGACGCTGACCGACCTGCTGCGTGAGGGGCGCGAAACCGCCGCGATGCGGGGCATGCTGCATGACATGGACGCCGTCACGATGCACCTGCCGTTCACGGTGACGGAATACACCGATTTTTACGCAGGCCGCCAGCACGCCTTCAATGTGGGCTCGCTGTTCCGCGACCCTGCCAATGCCCTGCCGCCCAACTGGCTGCACATCCCGATCGGCTATAACGGACGCGCCTCGACCGTGGTTGTGTCCGGCACGGAGTTCCACCGCCCCATGGGGCAGATCAAGGGCCCACAGGACGAGGTGCCCGGCTTCGGCCCCAGCAGGCGGCTCGATATCGAGCTGGAGATGGGCGCGGTCGTGGGTACACCATCGGAGATGGGCAAGCGCGTCAGCGTCGACGAGGCCGACGACATGATTTTCGGCTACGTGTTGCTTAACGATTGGTCGGCTCGCGACATCCAGGCCTGGGAGTATCAGCCGCTGGGACCGTTCCAGGCCAAGGCCTTCGCCACGACGATCAGCCCCTGGGTGGTCACCAAGGCCGCGCTCGAGCCGTTCCGCTGTGACACGCCGCTCCGGGAAAAGGAGCTGCTGCCGCATATCAAGGATACCGGGCCGATGCTCTATGACATCGACCTGTCGGTCACCATGGCGGCGCCCGGCTCGGACCACACCGAAATCTGCCGCACCAATTACAACACCCTGTACTATTCGGCCGCGCAGCAGCTTGCGCATCACGCCTCGTCGGGCTGCGCGATGCGGACCGGCGACCTGCTGGGTTCCGGCACGATCTCGGGCCCAGAAAAGGGCATGTTCGGCTCGCTCCTGGAGATGACATGGGGCGGCAAGGACCCGATCGCGCTGAAGGGCGGTGCAGCCCGCACCTTCATCGAGGACGGCGACACCCTGGCTTTGCACGGCCACGCGCAGGGCGACGGCTACCGCATCGGGTTCGGTCCTTGCGTCGGGACCGTTTTGCCCGCGCAGCGTGATCGGCCGTAGCGACCGGCGTCGCCTCGCAGGCGTCCACGGCAGGCATTGCGGGGTCGGCAATCACCGGCTTTGCGGCAGACATCGCCGCTCTGCAGCTTGACGGACCGTGCGGTCAGCCAAGGTCGACGTAGTTCTGCCCGATGGTATTCGCGGTCGCCTGAAGCCGTGCGAGGTGGATGTTCGCGACGGCCTCGACCGTTTGATCGCCCGCGTTCCAGACCAGGTTGACTGCGCCAACCGCCTCCGCGCCAGACAGGATCGGAACCGCAATCGCAGCCGGAAGCTCGCCGTAATCCACCGCCCGGCCCCAGTGGCCGCAGGCACGGGCGGCATAGCCGTTCTGGTGAATTGATTCCAGAATCTTCGGCAGTTGCGGCAACGCCGCGGCTTCTTCCCGCGGCAGTCGTCTCACCAGTTCTTTCAATGCCTCTGCCCGTCCGGCGTCCGTGAGGCCCGAGAGATACGCGGCCCCAAGCGCCGAAAGGATCGGCGAGGGCCGAAACCCGACCGAATCCGGGTAGACCCCATGCTTCCTGAACGTTCGGGTGGTATCGACGATCTCGGTCCGGCCCCCGCCGATCGCGGCGGCAAGATCGACGCCCAGTCCGGTTTCTTCGGAAAGCCGGACGATTTCTGTCTTGCTGACGGAAACAAGCCTGTCGACCAGGTCCGGCATGCCCCCGGCCTGCGGGAATGCGGAGCCGAGCTGAAAACATCCGTCACTGCTTCTGCGGGTCAGCCAGCGACGATGTTCCAATGTAGCACAGATCCGCAAAAGCGTCGGTTTGGACAGCCCCGTTTGCTTTGCGAGAAACGCGAGCGAACTGGCACCGGAGGTATGGATGACCTCTAGTACAGCTAACCCGCGTTCGATGGATCTGTTCAGTTTCACCGGCACTCCGTTTCACCTAGTGTAACGCAACTTCGCCAGAAAATCAGCAGTGCAGTAGGTTCTTCTGCAAGCCCGCCACGCAAAGAATCGCGAAGCAAGAACCGACCGACGGGCATCGCATCTGGGAGGATACCGTGTCGGAAGTCAGGACGAACGCCTATCTGGATCATGCCGTGACCGGGTTGTCGCTCGTGGTCCTCGGGGTTGTGTTCTACGTGTCGGTCTTCGGAGTGTTCTCCGATTCCTACTTGCGGGTCGGCATGTTGCTCATGGGCGGTCTGCTGATCATCCTGTCTGCCATTGGCCGCTCAGACACGGTCCTGGACCGCGGGCTTCTGGCGGCGGTTGCCATTGCCTTGTCACTGAGCGTCTATCAGTATTTCCGCGCCGCCGAAGAGATCGAGACCGGGCTCTATTTTCTGACGTCAACCGACATCTGGATGGGGTTTCTCGGGCTTGTCGCGGTAATCGAACTGACCCGTCGCTCGGTCGGTCTGGTGATGGCGGTGGTCGCCGGTCTGCTGCTGGCCTACGGCGCTTTCGGCCATCTGGCACCCGGCTTCCTGAGGCATGCCGGGATCTCGACCGAAGAGTTGATGACCGTGCTGTGGTATTCCTTCGACGGTGTCTTCGGGCGTCCGATGGCGACGGTCGTCTCGACCATCCTGATCTTCATCGTCTTCGGCGCGCTGCTTGAACTTCTGGCCATCGACCTCGTGCTCGTGCGGCTTGCTTTGGCCGCCACCGGGCGGATGCGGTCCGGCCCCGCCGCTGCGGCCACCGTGGCCAGCGGCCTGTTCGGCACGATTTCGGGCTCTGCTGTGGCCAACGTCGTGGGCACCGGGGTCATCACCATTCCGCTGATCAAGAAACGCGGGTTCTCGCCCCGGTTCGCGGCGGCGGTGGAATCCGCGGCCTCGAGCGGCGGTCAGATCACGCCGCCGATCATGGGTGCCGTGGCCTTCATCATGGCCGATGTCACCAGCGTGCCGTATCTGACGATCTGCGCCGCTGCCGCCGTGCCCGCATTGCTGTACTACGGCGGTCTCTTCGTTGCCATCTCCAGCGCTGCCCGCAACATGGATTTGGCCGAGGAACCGCGGCCCGACATCTCGTTCAACTGGCGCGAGCTTTTGCAGATGGGCATCTTTGTCCTCGCGCTCGCGGGGATCGTCGTGACCATGGTCGGCGGCTCCTCGCCCGCCTATGCCGGATTTGTCGGGGTCGCGTTGGCCGCGCTGCTGGGCTTTGCCGTGCGACCTGACCTGCTGTTCAACGGGGCCGCCTGGGTGAAATTCATCCGCTCAGCCGGTCTGATCTCGGCGCAGCTCGTGGTCATCGTTGGCGCCGTCGGGATCGTCATCGGAGTGCTGAACCTGACCGGCGTGGGGCTGCGTTTTGCCTCGCTGCTGTCGAGCCTTGCCGAAGACCAGCTGATCGTATCGCTGATCCTGATGGCCATTGCCTGCCTGCTGCTTGGCATGGGAATGCCGACCGTGCCGGCCTACCTGATCATCGTGCTGGTCATGGGCCCGTCGTTGCAGAAACTCGGCGTGCCGATCGTCCACACGCACATGTTCGTGCTCTATTTCGGCGTCTTGTCGGCGATCACGCCCCCGGTTGCGTTGGCGGCCTTTGCGGCGGCACCCATCGCGGGCTCCAGCCCGATGGCAACGGCGCTTGAGGCCTCGCGGCTGGCATTGCCGGGCTTCGCAATCCCCTTTGCCTTCATCTACCAGCCCGCGTTGCTGCTGGGGACCGGGTTCCCGCTCGCGGAGTCGGCGCAGGCAATCGTCTTTGTCCTGCTCGCCACGATCCTGATCTCGCGCGCCTGCTATCCACGCCGCGGCAAGGCCTACATGGTGCCGGTGGGGCTGGGACTGGCCGTTGCGCTGATCTTTTTCGGGCCACTGGTCGCGTGGATCGCCGCCGCTGCCGCGATCGGGCTGATGTATGTCGACCGTCTGGAGCTGACCGACAAGAACCAAGTTTCATGATCGCAATGAGGAGAACCCAATCATGAAGACCACCACCCTGAATCGCCGGAGCCTGTTGGCCGGCACCGCCGCCGCCGCGACGGTGGCCATGCTGCCACGCGCCGCTTCGGCCAAGGAATTGCTGCGCATGTCGACGCTGGGGCCGGGCACCAGCCCGAACCTGGTGATGACCACATTTGCCAATATCGTTAACCGCGAATTGCCGGACTACGAGATCCAGATCAACGCCACCGGCGCCGCCACCCGTCACGTGTTGGAAGTGGCGATGGGCAAGACCGCTTTCTGCATGTCCTCGCCGGCGCTGCATGCGCTGATGGCGAACCAGCGTGCCATGTTCGAGAAGATGGACGAGGCGCCGGAACTGTCCAAGAAGCTGCGTACCGTGCTGAACTTCCCGATGGGTGTCTATCACATCGCGGTCTACGACTCGTCGGGCATCACCTCGCTGGATCAGGCCAAGGGCAAGCGGGTCTTTCTTGGACCGCCGGGCGGTGCGGCCTATGCGACCATGGAACGCCTGTTCGAGGCGGTCACCGGCCTGAAGGCGGGCACCGACTATGAAGCGGTGAAACTGGGATGGGACGCTGCCGCCGCGTCGTTCCAGGACGGCAACCTCGATATCTACTGCAACCCGACCAACGCGCCCAGCCCGGTGCTGACCCAGATCGCGGTAACCAACCCGATCCGCTTTCTCGGCATTCCCGCCGACCAGCTGGACACCGACGCAATCAAGGCGTTGGCCAACCGCCCCGGCTTCGGCCTCGGCACGCTTCCGGCGGGGGTCTACGGCGAAAACCAGGTCAACGAAGCGGACACCACCACCCTGCGCGTCACCGTCGGCATCGTCACGAGCGAGACCGCCGATGAGGCGATGATCTACGAGATGACCAAGACCTTCTTCGAAGGCGTGGCCGAGATGCGCGACAGTGCACCCTGGCTCAAGGCGATTACGCCGGAAGGCGCGGTGGCGGATCTCAACATGCCGCTGCACCCGGGCGCGCTGCGTGCGCTCGAAGAGCTTGGCGTCACGATCCCCGATATCGCACGCGGGTAAACAGGCAAATGGCCGGGGCGGCATCGCCCCGGTCCGACGGACAGGCGGGCCCCGATCATGACCAAGAACGTTCTATTCATCATGTGCGACCAGTTGCGTTGGGATTACCTGTCCTGCACCGGGCATCCGCATCTGCATACGCCGAACATCGATGCCTTGGCGGCACGCGGGGTGCTGTTCGACCGGGCCTACGTGCAATCGCCGATCTGCGGCCCGTCGCGGATGTCCTTCTACACCGGGCGCTACGTCGCGTCGCACGGGTCCACCTGGAACGGCATTCCGCTCAAGGTGGGAGAGATGACGCTGGGCGACCATCTGCGGCCCCTGGGGGTGCGCACGGCCCTGTGCGGCAAGACCCACATGACCGCCGATGTCGAGGGGATGAAGCGCCTCGGCCTGTCACCGGACAGCGAGATCGGCGCGCTCGTGTCGGAATGCGGCTTTGAGCCTTACGAGCGCGAGGACGGTTTGCACCCCGACGGCCCGCGCTATCCGCGCAACACAGCCTATGACCAGTTCATGAAGAAGCGCGGCTGGCCCGACGAAAACCCCTGGGAGACGGTGGCCAACAGCGCCGAGGACGAGGACGGCAACATTCTCAGCGGCTGGTTCATGGACAACGCGGACAAACCCGCCCGCGCCGCCGATGAGGAAAGCGAGACCCCCTATATCACCTCGCGTGCGATGGACTTCATCCAAGAAGCCGGCGACACGCCCTGGTGCCTGCATCTGAGCTATATCAAGCCGCACTGGCCCTATATCGTGCCCGCGCCCTATCACGACATGTACGGCCCCGAGACGCATCTAGACCCGGTGCGCAGCGAGGCCGAGCGCGACACCCCCCATCCCGTCTACGGCGCCTTCATGGAGGAACGCGTCAGCCGCGCCTTCTGTGACGATGGCACCCGTACCCGCGTGCTGACCGCCTACATGGGCCTGATCAAGCAGATCGACGACCAGATGGGCCGGTTGATGGCGTTCCTTGATGAGCAGGGTCTGACCGAGGAGACGATGATCGTCTTCACCTCCGATCACGGCGATTACCTCGGCGATCACTGGATGGGAGAGAAGGAACTGTTTCACGACGCCTCGGCGCGCATCCCCCTGATCGTCGTCGACCCGCGCGCAGAGGCCGATGCCACCCGCGGGCTGAAATCCTCGGCGCTGGTCGAAGCCATCGACGTCGTACCGACGATCCTCGACTATTTCGGCGGCGAGGCAGTGCCACACATCATCGAAGGGCATTCGCTGATGCCGCTGCTGCACGGGCAGACCGACCGCCTGCGTGACGTCGCGGTATCGGAATACGACTATTCCATGCGCGACGTCCGGCGGCGACTGGGTGTCGAGGTCAAGGACGCCAAGCTGACCATGCTGTTCGACGGGCGCTGGAAGTATATCTTTGCCGAAGGGTTCCGCCCGATGCTCTTCGACCTGCAGAACGACCCGGACGAATTGACCGACCTCGGCGCCGATCCTGCGCATGCGACGGAATGTGCCCGCATGGAACAGATGTTCTTTGCCTGGGCGCGCCGCACGTCGCAACGCACCACCCGGTCGGATGCCTGGATTGCCGAACGCGATCCCAGCCTGGGGGAAGCCAAGGTGGGTATCCTGATCGGCTATCGCAACGAAGCCGAGCTGCGCGAGGTTCTGGGGACCGGAGCAGGCTGCGACACGAAAACCGACAAGGCCTCCTGAACCCGTGGCCCGGACCCGCACGGTCCTCAAACGCCTGTCGCCTGTCAGGCCATGGTTGCGCGACCGGTCGCCAGCGTCGTGGAAAGCCGACGCGCTTGCCGGGTCGACGGGTGCCGCCATCATGCTGCCGCAGGGCGTCGCCCTTGGTATCATCGCCGGGTTGCCACCGGAATACGGGCTGTCCACCGCAATCATCGTGACCGTCGTCGCCGCGCTCTGGGGATCATCGCGCGTCATGGTTTCGGGGCCGACCACGGCGATTTCCGCCGTACTTTTTGCCTCGTTGAGCGGATTGGCCGTGACCGGCAGCGAGACCTAAATCGCGCTGGCCCTGGTGCTGACCTTCCTCGTCGGCGTGCTGCAGCTCATGGCGGGGCTGGGCGGGTTGATCGCCTTCATCTCACACTCGGTCATCGGCGGTTTCACGCAGAGACCGGGGAATGCGGCCAATCCTCGGTGCAATGGCCGCGATCGCGCCCGCCTGCGTCTCATAGGAGCCTTGATGCGCAAACACCATCCGGACCGCGCGCGCGGACCTCAGGCGCGCAGCGATTTGCCATTTTTCTTTTCGTCATAACCATAATCCTTAACCAAGTTGATGGTCTCCGAAAAACTCGGGGCGATTCATGGCCGCCTGGTCGCCTGCGCTGTCGGAAACCAGAAGCGCCGCTACCTTGACGCCCTGCGCGTGAAGGCTCGTCGTGAGGTACACGACCTTGCCTGCGGTGTTCTACGGAACAAGATCAATCTTGTCGTTGAGGTTCACATCGCCCGGGTCCCGCAAAAGAGCGGCAACCGCGTCAACAGCCAGTGGTCTGTCAGTCCCCCGAGGACGAGAGTCTTTTTCCGCGTGAAGAGGCTCTGATCGAGATCGTAACCGGGCGCTTACCGCAAGGGCAGAGGAGCCGCAGGATCGTTCGCGGTGACGGACGTGTGGACTTTGGTTCCCGTTTGCCTGTTTGCCATCTCGACGACGCGGACGAGATCAAGCTCATCCGGGCCGACAAGGAATGGCGAGTGGGTCGAATAGATCGTCTGGTTGTCCGCAGCCAGCCGTGGAATCGTCTTCCGGAACTCGCGCCGCTTCAATGGGTGAAGGCTCGACCACCACCGCCCGCATTCCGGCCCGGGCAACATCCCGCCAGCCGAGATCATGGCCGAGAAAAGGCTGGAAATGCGCGCTGCGTGGCCCCAGAAATCAACTCGTGGCTTCTCCGAATGATCGGAGGAATGTCCAGGCTCAAGTCACCGATCATGGGTCAGGGGAACACGTGACCCGAAGCGACTACCGGGACGTTGGTGGAGTTGTTGTCCCGCATGCCTTTGTCATCTCGGGGATGGCCGGCGGCGAGATCTGCCCGTTCTTCGATGCGCGACCGACAAGCATTGCCTTTGAATGACCATGAAGGAACAGAACCATGCTTCTCAACACTCTGATCGTACTTGCCTGTCTCGCCCTTGGCATCGGTCTTTTTGCGGGTCTGGGCCTTTATCGGGCGCATCGCGAGAACGCCCGTATCATCCGCTCTCAGGTCATCGCGGATGCCTCGGTCACGGTAGATCTCAGCCCGGAAACCTATGCCGATCTCCCAGACCCCGTTCGACGATACTTTGATTATGCCTTCAACGGCCGGAAATCTATCTCGCTTCGTGGTGTGGAGTGGAACCAGGGAGGGGACTTCAAACTACCAGTGGTCGGAAAGTTCCGGGCAGATGGACGACAGGTAAGCCATCCCAACAAGCCTGTTTATGCCTTCACAGGATGGTTCTGGCGATACGGGCTGCCACTCATCGAGAGTCGCGATGCGTTTTTCGTGGATGATCATGACATGCGCGCCAAACTGCTTGGGTGGATGAAAGTCATGCACACCGATTACCAATCCCCGGAGCAGATCAATTCCCTCTACAGCTACCTTGTGTTGCGGTACTATGGGCAAGCGCCGCTTATGCCGTGGGCGCTTCTTCCGAACGACTTCGTTGCATGGCAAGCCAATGACGAAACATCGGCCTATTTGCGAATAACCCATGATGATCTTGAAGGGGCCTACCTTGTCGGTTTTGGTTCTGACGGGGAAATCGTCTCTATGAACGGCGACAGGCTCTTGATGGAAGGAAATGAGGCGATGCAGCGCGAGGTTGGCCTGAAATCGGAATACCGCGAGATCGGGGGCTTCATGGTGCCGACACGGCTGGAATATCGCTGGTACGACAAATCGGACGTTCTGATCAGCCACTTTCAGTCTGAAATCAGTGATATTCGCATTCTTCGCTAAAGCCGACCTTGGCGCAATCGCAACGAATGACAGTTTTGCCGGCAAGTGAAGGATACCCGAGATGACCCGTCGGTCATCGACCCGTCGCGCACCGCACCGCCCTGTCGGCCAGTGAGGCTGGACCGATGCCGATCCCTCGTCATTGAGCCAAAAAAAGCGTCTTTGCCATCGCGATTTCCCGCCTGTTTCTGACGGAAGCGATTCACGACAACGACGCGTGGGGAACCTGCCGATTGAGTACGAACGTTAGGCCGCTGCCGCCGCCGGCGGTTTCGACACGATGCGGTAGGCCGAAGACCCTTTCGGGTCGCGCCAGAATCCGTGGTTGTCGTAGCGCGCGAACAGATCCGGCGGCAGGATCGTGGCGCGGGGCCGATGCTCGACCTTGCGCCGCACATCATGGAGCCCGCGGGTCGCCAGTTGCGCGTCGAAATTCTCCTCGGAGTATTCCACATTGTCGAAGTCGTGCTCGAAATAGGGCTCCTCGATGAACTCGTAGATCAGGCGCAGCACCTCTTCGGGCCGCTGACACAGGATGTCGTATTCCACCAGCAAGAGCCGATCCGACTGCGGCCCGTAATACGCCTCCTTGAGGGCCGACCACGAAAAGCCCACCAGCCGGTCGCGATGCGCGAGCGCCTCCACCCGGCTGAAGACCGTCGCGCGTTCCTCGGTCGTGGCAAAGAGCTTGGACGGCTCAAAGGCGTTCTTGCGCACCAGGCATTCGATGCTGTCCATGATCCAGCCCACGTCGCGCACGCAACAGATCACCTTTGATCGCGGGAAAAGCGCGCTGATGCTGGGTACGCGCGAACACCAGACCCGGTTGGTGTCAAAGATCACCTCGCAATCGGTCTGCCGGGCGTAATAGGTGGAAAAGAGGCCTGTCAGCAGCGCTTTGCGCATCTCTTCGTCGAGAAACACGGCCGTCTCGTTCGTGGCGCCCATGGTGTTGTACATCGAGCCGAAAAGTGCGCCGACGGGGCCGGTCATCGCCGCGTGAAACCGAGGGTTCTGGCGCAGGATACCGGCCAGCAGGGTCGAGCCGGATCTTGGCAGCCCGGAAATGAAATGCAGCTTCGCGTCCATGTCGTTCTCCCGTGTCCATGAGGCGCGCGGGCCCCCTTGCGGCGAGACCCTCGCACGGCGCGGCCACGATGCCCAAGACCAAAGCCGCGCCTGTGATGAATTTCCAAAAAGGGTGATCTGTCGTCACATTTCTTCACCCGCGGTCAACTCTATGGACGGGCAGCGCAAGGCCGTCCACGCAAGCGGATAATCCATCAAAAATCCCCTTCCAAGGTCAGATTATTCGACCCAAAACCGCGCGCCCCGCTGGTTATTTGGCGGTACCGGACAGGCTCCGGCGATCATCGGCGCTGATTCACCGGATCGGCGTTCCGCCAATTGCAAAAGACACGGTAAGTCGCGCGCGGCCAGGCGGCCGGAGCTGCGGCGCCGTTCAAGCGAGGAAGAGAAAGATGAGTACAGCTACACAGACGATCGTGGTCGATACCGCGCTCGACATCGTTTCGGATACCGACGGTGTGACCTCGCTTCGCGAGGCGTTGGCACTGGCCAAGGGTGAAGGCGCCGTGACCATCACCTTTGATGAAAGCCTCTCGGGCCAGACACTTGCGCTGGCGACCGGGCAGCTTGAAATCGGCCATGAAGCGGCGGATCTGGTGATCGACGGAGACCTCGATGACGACGGTATGGCCGATATCACCATCGACGCGGACGGCCAAAGCCGCGTGCTGGAAATCACCGGAAAGCCCGGCGACAAGACCGACGTGACACTCGAAGGTCTGATCATCACCGGCGGGCAGACCGAGACCACGACCGAGAACGGCGGCGGCATCAACGCGGATTGGGCGGAGCTGACGATCACCAACTCGATCATCACCGACAACCGCACCATTGGCGACAGCGCCTCGGGCTCCACGGCCAACACGCCCTTCGCCCAGGGCGGCGGGCTGCACACCATTCACTCGGACGTGGTGATTACCGGCAGCAAGATCGTGAATAACGTGGCTTCCGGCGATTACGGCTATGGCGGCGGCATCGCGGTCAACGAAGGCACGCTCTACATCGGCGACAGCTCGATCAGCGACAACACCACCTTCGGCTATTTCGGCGTGGGTGCGGGTATGCTCGTGCTGCGGTCCGACACCGTGGTCGAGCGCAGCACGATCGACAATAACATCGCGCACGGGGTGAACGCGGACGGCGCCGGCATCGCCATCGAGTTCGGCAACTTCACCATCAGCGACAGTGCCATCACCAACAACATCACCACCGGCGCCGATGCGGATGGCGGCGGCATCGCGTCGGTGTCGATCAACCTCAACATCGACAATACGACCATCGCCGGCAACCAGATCCTGGGCAAAAGCTCCTTTGGTGCGGGCATCGCGAATGGCGGCACCATCCCCGGGCGGGCAGCCAATTTGACCATCACCAACTCCACTTTCACCGGCAACTACGTGGCCGACGGTGGCGGCGGCGGCATCGCGGTCTACGGCATCGGCCTCACGACGCTGGAGAACAACCTCTTTGTCGGCAACGCCGTGGGCTTCAACGAGTTTCCGCAGTTCGGCAGCGGCACGGATGTGTTCCTCTTCACCAACAATGCGCTGAACGGCAAGAACGTGTTCCAGCAGACCGATGTGCGCGACCTCAATGGCGACATCACGGGCGTGGATGCGCGCGACGTCTTCGCCGAGACCTACGAGATCAACAACACCGGTGTCTTTGCCGGCGTGCTGAAGGACAACGGCGGGCCGACCAAGACCGTGGCGCTCAAGGACGACCCGAACAATCCGGCCATCGGCCAGTCGGATCCCGCGACCACACCCGATACCGACCAGCGCGGCGTGGAGCGCGACGATGCGCCTGACGCCGGCGCCTATGAGCTCGACGGCGGGCCCAGCATCAACGTGATCAAGGGCACAGATGCGCGCGACCGGTTGATCGGTACCGAAGAAGCAGACCGTTTCGAGGGCGGTGCTGGGCGCGACATCTATCTGGGCCGCGGCGGTCAGGACGAATTCGTGCTCGGCAACGATGCGACGGACCGGGTGCGCGATTTCGAAGACGGGGTCGACAAGCTCGACATCTCCGCATGGGGGGTCACCTCGCTCCAGGATGTGGAGATCGTCGACAAGAACGGCCGCGCGATCATCAAGGGTCAGAACGGTGAGCGGGCGAATATCAAGTTTGCCGACGAGGGCGTCGATTTCACCGATCTGGACGCGAGCGATTTCATCTTTGACGACGGTATCGCTGCACCGGGTCTGGTCACCATCGAGGGTACTTCGGACCGCGACCGGCTGACCGGGACGAGCGACAACGAGCGCTTCGTCGGCAAGGAAGGGATCGACAGGTACCTTGGCAATGGCGGCGCGGATCAGTTCGTGCTTGGCAAAGATGCGATTGACCGGGTGCTCGACTTCCAGGACGGCGTGGATCTGCTGGACGTGTCGGAATGGGGGGCGACGGCGCTGTCCGACATCTCGATCATCCACCGTGACGACCGTGCGGTGCTGGTCGGACAGAACGGCGAGCGCGCGGTTGTCTTCTTCGACGATCCGGTGACGAGCTCCCACGATCTGGGCGCAGACGACTTCCTCTTCGCCTGACGCGCGCGATGCTGTCCCGGGGTTTTCCCGGGGCAGCATCCTGGCCTGCCCCGCTGGGGTATGCGGGCCATCCGAGGTTGGGATGCGCTCGAAACTCTACAGAAGGCCTGCAAGAGCGGCGTCGTCTTGCCCGGGCGCAAGGCAGAACGCCTCGAACTGTTCCGCCAGCTGCGCGCCGGTCAGCAGCACCAGGCGCGCGAGATCGGTTCCGGCGCAAACGAGCGGGATCCGCAGATCATGGGCCAGAGACCCGATCGTGTTGAGAAAGACGCGCTGTCGGCGAAAGATCCCGACCACACACGCGAGGCGCAGGACCGCACGCGGATCGCGGTGGCCGAGGTGCCGGCGGTTTAGGCGGAATATCACGGCCCCTGGACATGCTGGAACACGATCCGCGCTGGCAATGCGTTGCCTGGCCGCTGTCGGGGGTGTGCAAGACGCGCCGGTTTCGATCACCGCCTGACCGGTCTCGCGTGCTGATCCGCTCTGCCGCCGCACGCGCCGGCGTTCGGTGCAGGTCTGTCGAACAGGCGCGACACGCTCTGTCACCGCCGTATCATATTTCAACACTTCGCCAAAATCTGCCTGCGATTTGTGTGTCGAAACTCCATCCTTTGTTGTTTGAGCTGAGAGGGGTCCGGCCCCTAAACTGGTGTCAGATCAACCTGATACGCAAGGATGGGACTGTGAACACCGCCTATACGCCACAAGCGTTCGAGGAAGGCAGCACCGCGCTGCTTGCTCCGGATCCGGTCGTGCGCTTTGAGAACATCAGCCGCAACTACAAGATGGATCATGTGGAAGTGCCCGCCCTGCAAGGGGTCAGCGGCAGCATCGCGCGGGCCCGAAGCACCTTTATCACCGGGCCATCGGGGAGCGGAAAATCCACACTTCTGAACATCCTCGGCCTGCTTGACCGGGCCACCAGTGGCACGGTCGATTTTCTGGGCGAGGACGTCACGCAGCTTTCCGACCGGGCGGCTGCGGATTTCCGGTCGCGCCACATCGGCTTTGTCTTTCAGAGCTTTAACCTCATTCCGGTGCTGAGCGTGCGCGAGAACGTGGAGTTCCCGCTGCTCAATCAAAAGATGAGTGCTGCCGCCCGGCGCGAGCGGAGCATGGAATATCTCGAGGCGGTGGGCCTGGGCGACATGGTGGACCGCCGCCCAGGCGAAATCTCCGGCGGTCAACGCCAGCGCGTGGCTATCGCCCGAGCGCTTGTGAGCCGGCCGACGCTGCTCATCGCCGATGAGCCAACCGCCAACCTCGACAGCAAGACCTCACGCGACATCGTGGCGCTGATGGAACGCATGCAGCGCGAACACGCGACCAGCGTGCTCATCTGCACCCACGATACCGACCTGATCTCTCCCACCAGCACCGTGATCAACATCATCGACGGCAAGACCCGTCAGGAGCAAGCGCAATGATCTGGAAAATCGCCCTTCGCAATATTCTCAAGAACAGCCGCCGCTCGCTGACAACGGCCCTTGCCATCGGCATCGGCGGTCTGGCGGCGCTGCTTTTCGGCGGCTTCGTCACCTCGATCTGGTTCGGGGTGCAGACCTCGATGATTCAAGAACAGGGGAACCTGCAGATCTACCGCAACGGTTATCTCGAATTCGGCGCGGCCGATCCCGATGCCTATACGATCAAGGACTGGGACCAGGTGGTTGCAGCGCTTGCCGCCGATCCGGTGCTGGCCGAGGAACTGACGACGATCACCCCGCGCATCGATCTCGTGGGGGTCGCGGGCAATGCCGAGACCGGCAATTCCAAGACCTTCATCGGCACCGGCATCGTGCCGGCGGAAATCGACGCGATGCGCCGCTGGGACGGCTGGCAGATCAACCAGACCACACCGGAAACCGGCCTGGCCGGGCGCAGTTCGGAAGACATCGTCGTGGGCGTCGGTATGGCGCGGATGATGGGCCTGTGCGGTGCGCTGTCGGTCCCCGATTGCCAGGACCCGCCGGTGAGTGCCGCCGACCGCGCGGTGGAAGAGCAGGACTTCTCCTCTCTTGTCGCCGGGGAGTCCGAGCTTGCCACCAGCGATCCCGGTGCCCAGTTGCCGCAACTCAACGTGATGGCGGCGACCTCCGCCGGCGTGCCCAACATCGCGCGGGTGTCGGTGACGGCGGCGCAGACCCAATCGGTCAGCGCCATCGACAACGCCTTTGTCATGATGAACTTCGACGAGGCGCGCGCGCTGCTCTACGGCGACAGCCAGGAGGCGACGGCTCTGATGCTGCAGGTCGCCAACCCGGGCAATGTCGAGGCAGTAAAGACCCGTGTCGCAGAGGTGCTCGCCGCAGAAGGTCTTGACCTCAGCGTCTATCACTTCACCGAGGTGGACCCGACATTCAACCGCATCTTCGGCATGTTTACCTTTATGTTCATCGTGGTGTCGCTGGTGCTGTCGATCGTCATCGTCTTTACCATCGTCAACACGATCTCCATGACCGTGATGGAGCGGGTGAAGGAGATCGGCACGATCCGCGCGCTCGGCTTCCGCAAAAGCTTCGTCCGGGCGCTGTTTCTGACCGAGAGCGTGTTGATCGGGCTCATCGGGGCGGTGC
This sequence comes from Thalassococcus arenae, assembly GCF_019104745.1. Lineage (NCBI taxonomy): Bacteria > Pseudomonadati > Pseudomonadota > Alphaproteobacteria > Rhodobacterales > Roseobacteraceae > Thalassococcus > Thalassococcus arenae. The sequence goes on along the minus strand of NZ_JAHRWL010000001.1, from coordinate 422,219 downwards.
TGGCGCTGGTCTCGGCGCTGATCATCGCCAACCTCGTCAACAGCGCGGGCGTGCAGTGGACGCCACCCTCGAATGCGACACCGCTCACGGTGCAGCTGATGGTGCTGGATAATCCGCTCTTTGCCATCGGTGTCTTCGTCATGCTTGTGGTGCTGGCCTTCTTGGCCGCCCTCACGCCGACCTTCCGGGCGGCCCGGTTCAACATCGTCGAAAGCCTGCAGCGCGCCTGAGTCGCGCTGCCCTCTCCAATCCTGCTGAAAGGAACCTTGCCATGTCCATCGACCGCCGCGTTTTCAACACCCTGCTCTTCGGATCTGTCGCCACTGCGGGGCTCGGGTTCGGCGCCCTGCCGGCGCTGGCCGCCAATGCCACGGCGATCCTGTCCGAAGCGGACCGCATCCGAAATCCGCAGACCACCTTTGCCGTCGACGTGAAACTGGTCGATTACGACCGTGGCAAGGTCAAGGAGACGACCATCGTCACGGTCTACGCCCGCCCTCAGGTCAGCCAGTTTCAGACTCTGGTGCACATGGAAAGCCCCGCGCGGGATCGCGGCAAGATCATGCTGCGCAACGACAACAGCCTGTGGCTATACGATCCGGCCTCGCGCGCGTCGGTGCGCATCTCGCCGCGTCAACGCCTTTTGGGCAATGCGTCCAACGGCGATGTGGTCAGCTCCAACCTGGTGGGGGATTACAGTGCGACGCTCGCGGGCACGGAGGCCGTCGTCGATGGCGACCGGAAAAACCGCAATTGCCACAAGCTGACGTTGACGCAGACGCGTTCCTCCGCACCGTATAACAGCATCGAGTTCTGGGTGGACGCGGCCAACAGCCAGCCGGTGAAGGGCAAGTATTTCACCAAGAGCGGCAAGCTGATCAAGGTCGCCTGGTACCGCAAGCTGCGCAACGAGATGGGCGCGCTGCGGCCTACCGAGGTGGTGATTGCGGATGGGTTCAACCCCAACAGCGTCACGACCATGACCATGAGCAACTTCCGCGCAAAAGAGATCCCCGCAAGTTGGTTCAGCAAGGAATGGTTGCCCAATTTCCAGGCCTCGTGATCCTTTCCGGCAAGAAGCCAGTCCTGTGCCCCGCACCGCCCCTTGCCCCGCCGTTCCGCTGCTGCCTGTCGATCCGACACCTGCACCGGCCGCACCGGCAGAGGCGGGGCCCACGGATCCTGCACGGGATGTCGCCGAGCTGCCCCACCGTGCCCGACGCGCCCGTGCCGGAGGCCGCTGCCGCGGGCGAGGCGCCAACGCCCGTTGATCGGCGGGCGCGAGCGTCTGGGGGTCTTTGCGCTCACCGGCGCCACCACCTTCGGCAGTACGCCGGTGCAGGCGGGCATCCGCCCCCGGATCAAGGCAAGCGCGCGCTCCATCCGGGCGGGCGCCGACAACCTGGGCCTGCAACGCGACCGCAGCAATGCATCGGACGCGGCCGATATCAAGGTCACGCCCAACGTCGGGGGCAAGCTGCCGCTGACCGCCAATGCACTGGTGCCGGACGGCGACCCGGGGCTCGGCTTTGATTTGAGCGAGACGGTGGGTGACAGCCTGGTGCGCCACTTCGAAGCGATGGCGCAGCGGCGCAGGCCGCTCGCTGCCGAGGCGTTGGAGGATGGCGGCGGGTCTGCCGCTTTGCGCCGCGGGATCGGTGCCGATCAGGGGCGCAAGACGCAGGTTCAGTCGGCCTTTGGCGCCAACTGGGCGCTGCCCGGGGCGCTGGTGGGGAATGAGCGCATGTCGCTCGTTTTCGAGGACCACTGCAATACCGGCGGGCTGTCAGGGGACGAGATCGACGCGCTCGCCGCAGCCTAGGGCTCGGATCTGGCAGCGGCCGGACCGCGACTTGATCGTCACGCAAGCCTTGCCCTGCGACCGTGTGTTCCGCGACGCGCAGGTCAGCACCGGTCTGCAGCCCTGGGTCGAACGGCGCGTTCCGGGGTCATTTCGACCCTCGCGACACCGGGCGGTTCCTTAGGTGATTTCCTTCAGCAGCCATTCGGCGCGTTCGATCTGTGCGGTCGCGACGCCCAGTTTCTTCTCGAGGCGCGCCTTCTTTTCCGAAGTGGTCGCGGACGCGATGTCGACCTGGAGTTCGGCAGACTTCTTCCGAAGCTTGGCCAGAACCTTTTCGACATGCTCCGGTTTGATCTTGCTCGCTTTGCCTTGTTCAAAGCGCTCATTGTAGTCGGCGATCTTTTCGGCGAGCTTTTTCAGTCCCATCCCGGTTTCTCCATCTGCCGGCGGTAAGGGTGCATTCTAGCGCCCTTCGGCAACACCTTTTTGACGCTCGGGTTCGGCCGTCGGTTCCGCGACCGTACCGGAAATCGTCATGTCTTCGTGCAGTTCGTCTTCTTCCAGCGTCAGCAAGCGTTCCACTTCCGCCATCGCGCTATCGCGTTCGATATAGACGCTGCGCGCGGCTTCGATGAGGGCGCGCATCGCTTCGTAGGCGTAGGCGGAGTCGTTCAGGAATGACGTCGCCGCGTCCGCTGTCAGTCCTCCCGTGCGGATGAGGGCGTCGATGCGGCGCGTGTTCGACTGCGCGTCCTCTTCGATCTGGGCGCGCTCGTGGTCCAGCCACAACGCGCTGCGATCTTCGGGTTCGGCGAGGTCCAGCTTGCGGATTTCGACGATGATACGCGCGATTTCGGTGCGCAGGTTGTCGTAAAGCCCGGTCACGACACCCTGGGAGCGAACAGTGTAGCGCAGAATGTTCTTTCGCAGATGTTTCACCGCCTTGACCGCCCGCACTATGTCGCTGGCCACGTCGCGCAACGCGTAGACCTGTTCGTTGATCTCGGGGGCGAGGCGTTTTTCGCCGACGCGCGTCGTGAACTCGACGATGGCCGAGTAGAGCGTCTTTACGCGGCGCTCGTAGCTTTCATCGATATCAAGATCCGTCGGGACCCGGCTGTTGCTGACGGTTCGGGCAATGCTCTCGGTCTCGAAGATCTCGTGCCGGTGAAGGTTCAGCCCGTGGAGGATCAGTTCCATGGCATTGTCGTAAAGGTGCAGAACCTCGTTTCGCAGCGCGCTTTCGATGGTTTGCGGAAACGCATCGACGGCTGCGTTGAGATATTTCGGGCGGCTCACATCCGGTGTCGGCTCAACGATACGCCGTTCCAGAAAGGCGATGAGCCGGGTCAGAAGCGGCAGCATGAGCACGACGCCGAGCACGTTGAACACCGTGTGGAAGACGGCGAGTTTCAGCGCGAAGTCATCGGCGGCAATGCCCATGACGGCACTGATCTGATCGACGATGTCGCGCAGCGGGGCGATGAAGACCAGTGCAACCGCCGCTGTCAATGCGTTGAAAATCAGGTGCGCCAGGGCAAGCCGCTTGCCCTGGAAATTCGCGCTGAGCGAGCCGATGATCGCCGTGATCGTCGTGCCGATATTCGCGCCGATCGCAAGCGCGAGGGCGTTTTCGTAGGTGATTTGGCCTGCAGCCAGCGCGGTCAGGATCAGAACCATCGTTGCGTGGCTCGACTGCATGATCACGGTCGCCGCCGTGCCGAGAACCGTATACACGACCAGTCCGAGAATTCCTGGCAGCGCAAAACGGAGCAGGTCGATCTGATCCCGGAAGGTCTCAAAGCCTTCCTTCATGTGGTAGATGCCGAGGAACAGGAACCCCAGGCCGCCAAGCGCGTATCCGAACCCCCGCATGGGCTTGGCCTTTTGAAAAACGAGGATGATGCTTACCGCGATCATCGGCATCGCGTAGGCGGCGATGTTCACCTTCAGGCCCAACCCGGCGACCAGCCAGGCCCCGGTCGTCGTCCCGATATTCGCGCCGAAGATGATCCCGACACCGCCCAGCAGCGATATCAGGCCGGCGCTGAGGAACGAGATCGTGATCACCGACACCAGCGAGCTTGATTGCAGGACGGTGGTCGAGACGATGCCGAAGCTGACAGCACGAAAGGTCGAGCCCGTTGCCCGCTGCAGCAATCGTTCCAGCGTGCCGCCACTGAACAGCCTGAAGCCATCCTCCAGCATCAGCATGCCGAACAGAAATATCGCGACCCCGGCGGCGATCTCTTGCGACTCGGGGCTGAGCCAGAAGCCGAGCAACAGCGCGGCGATGGCGACCGGGACGAGATACCTTTTCATGTCCATCGAAGCGCCGGTTCATCGGTGCGCAACGCGCCCGCGCGGCGGCCGCGGCGCAGGTTGACGGGCATCCGACACGTCACTGTCCGAACCGAGCTGATGGCGCATGGTGCAGCGATATGCATGGTGCAGGCATCTGGTGTCATGCGCGCCAGTATGTCCTTCCCTGTGTTCAAGTGATGCCCGCGACCGCGCGAGCACCTGTCCCGCCCCTTCGAAAAGGGTTGCCCGCATACCACACACCAGCCTGGGGCGCCTTGTCTATGACCTGCGTCAACGACGCGGACCGGCGAAGCTTGAAATGAGAGATGTCGACTTTCGAGCACATGGGCGAGTTGCATTCAACGGCGCGAGCCTTGGGGGGAATTGCATTGCTGAAAACCGAAAATCTTGAATCCGCTGTTCAGTTGAACCGCGATGAGTTGTTCCGTTTCGGAACGGCGTTGATCTTCATCGTCGGGATCATGCTGTTCACCATCGTCCGCACCGATGGCGGGATCGACGGCATATTGCTGGTCGTGGCCGCGATGATCGGCGGCTACATGGCGATGAACATCGGTGCCAACGACGTGGCCAACAACGTCGGCCCGGCTGTTGGCTCGCACGCGATAACGCTGACCGGCGCGATCCTGATCGCGGCGTGTTTCGAAGCGGGGGGCGCGCTGATTGCCGGTGGCGATGTCGTCGGCACCATCAAGAACGGCATCATCGACCCCGATCTGGTGGCCAACCGCGATACGTTCATCTGGCTGATGATCGCGGCGCTGTTGGCAGCGGCGGTCTGGTTGAATTTCGCAACCGTCATGGGTGCGCCGGTCTCGACGACGCATTCGATCGTCGGCGGCGTGCTGGGCGCCGGTATCGCCGCAGCGGGCTGGGACATCGCGGACTGGACCCAGGTGGGCATGATCGCGGCGAGCTGGGTGATTTCGCCATTGCTCGGCGGGCTGATCGCGGCAGGTTTCTTGTATCTCATCAAGCGCTCGATCACCTACAAGCCCGACGTTCTGTCGGCGGCAAACCGGATGGTACCGTTCCTGGTGGCCGTGATGGCCTGGGCCTTTGGCACCTATCTGATGCTGAAAGGCGTCAAGAAACTGGTGGCGGTCAGCTTTCCGACAGCGGCCGTGATCGGACTTGCGATCGCCATCGCGGTCTTCTTTCTGATGCGGCCGTATATCCGGCGTCAGACCGCGCAGTTGCAAAACCACAAGTCGAGCGTCAACGACCTTTTCACGGTGCCGCTGATCTTTGCCGCCGCGCTTCTGAGTTTTGCCCATGGCGCAAATGATGTGGCGAACGCGGTCGGCCCGCTGGCCGGCATCAACGAGGCCATCCTGCAGGGCGGCGTCGCCGCCAAGGCATCGATCCCGCTTTGGGTCATGGCGGTGGGTGCGATCGGCATTTCCCTCGGACTGGCGCTCTATGGACCGAAACTCATTCGTACCGTCGGCAGCGAGATCACGGAACTGGACAAGATGCGCGCCTATTGCATCGCGATGGCGGCCGCGATCACCGTTATCGTCGCTTCGCAGCTGGGCCTGCCGGTCAGTTCGACCCACATCGCGGTCGGTGGTGTGTTCGGCGTCGGGTTCCTTCGCGAGTATATCAAGTCGAATTACGCAAGGATGCTGGACGATATCCGCGATCACCACGCCGACAAAGACCCCGAGGCCGTGGAGGCCCTGTTGGCGCGTTTCGAGGCTGCGGATGTCATCGCAAAGGGCGAGATGCTGCGCGAGATGAAGGCGCAGGCGGGATCGGACCGTCTGCTTGGAAAGCGGGAAAGAAAAGGTCTGGGCCGTGTGCACCGGGTAGAGCTTGTCAAAAGGAATATCCTGCTCCGGATCGCGGCCGCATGGGTGATCACCGTGCCGCTCGCCGCGCTTCTCGCGGCCATGTTCTACTTCATGATCCGCGGCATGCTGTTGCCTTGATCTGCGGTGTCGGCAGCAAAATGGAGCGACCGAGCGACCAGGTCGGGTGTCGGCAACGCTCGGTTGCCGGTGCATGACGAAAACCGGCGTCGCGGCACGCCTTTGTGCAAGGCCTAATGGCAACGCGGACACGGCATCCGGGCCGTGCCTCGTTCCGCGCGACGGCTGTGGGGGATCGCAAGTCGGGGCGCAATCCTCGGCAGCGTGCAGCCGGTTGCGCGACGGCACAGCAGGTCGAGGATGGTTCCGCACGGATCGCGCCGGTTGCGCCGAGGTTGCACCGCAAACACGCCGGCCTTCGTGGCGTGTCGAGAATTTGTGATGTGACAGGCGTTGTTGTCGCTTCATATCATTAAACGTAAATGGGTGCGCGTAGCCGAAATCGCGCGCGCTGGACGTGTTTGACAGGGCAGAAAGGAGAGACGGTCATGGTGACATCGACCCCGAACCGCCGAACTGTTATTTCCCACGCTGCGACTGCACTTTTCATCGGCGCCGCTGGCCTGGCGGTACCCGCCCGCGCCCAAACGCTTGCGCCGACGCCGACGATGCGGGGCGGCGCGAACAATTACCGTCCCGGCGCGCCGATCGTTGAGCGTATCGGCGGCGGCGGGTTCTTGACCACCGGTACCGTTCGACGGGCGGGCGACGGGGCGCCGCTGGCAGGGCGGCGCATCCAGGTCTGGGCCCATACCACCGAAGGCCACGAACGCGACGCGCGGTCCCACGGGGCGACGCTTACGGATGCGAACGGCGTGTTCCGCATCGAGATGCCTCAGATCGTACCCGCTTTCGGTCAGCCGCACGGCCATCTGGCCTATGACGCCGATTACGACGATGGCGGCTTCGAGACGGTGTTCCTGCGGCCCGTGATGTCGCGCGCGTCGGACACGAGCCTTCATGTCGAGTTCGTTCTTCGCCCGCTCTGATGAATTTGCGCGGCGCGTTGGTCTGGACTGCCTTGGCCCTGGCCATCGCGGTTCCCTTGATCGCGGCCGCGCAAAGCCCGCTTCTGGCGTGGCGTGAGCCGATCTATATCGCCGCCGGATATGCCGGTATCGTCGGGCTGGCGCTGTTGCTGGTGCAGCCCCTGTTGATTGCCGGCATCCTTCCGGGCATCCCGGCGCGTCGGGTCCATGTCTGGACCGGCGCGGGCCTGGTTCTTGCGGTGATCCTTCATGTCACGGGTTTGTGGATCACCAGCCCGCCGGACGTGGTGGATGTCTTGCTGTTCCGGTCACCGACGCCCTTTTCCGTTTGGGGCGCAGTGGCGATGTGGGCGGTATTTGCCGCGGCTGGTCTTGCCGTCATGCGAAGAAGAATCGGGGTGCGCATCTGGCGGCTGGGGCATTCCGTGGCGGTGGTCGTCATCGTGACGGGGACCGTCGTTCACGCATGGCTGATCCAGGGAACGATGGAGGACCTGACGAAAGGCGCGCTCTGCCTGATGATTCTGGGGGCGGGGGCTTGGGCCTTGCGGCAACGGCGCGTCTGGCGCGCGCTGCGCTGATCGAAGGCGGGTAGCGTCTTGCGTAACGGATTGTTGGGCGTGAGCCTTCGGCAAAAGCCGAGCGGCTGTGCGCTGTCCGATGGCTGCACCGGACCGTCATGCATGGCACGGCGCCGGTTTCGGGAACCGGCGTGGCGCGACGTATGATCCCGAAAACGACGACATGGGCGGTTTCCGAGGTTTCACCTTCGACGGACGGGATGTCGTGACGTTCGCCGGGCAGTGTGCGGTTCTGGACGGCTGGACCGGTAGCGGTCCTGCGCTGTCGACCGTCGCGTCGCGGGAGCGCTCATGCGTGGGCCCCGATCCTCGGGCGTGGCGAGACCCAGCCGGGACCGGCCAGCGCCTCAGCGGCCATGCCTCAGGCGGCAAGCCGTGCACTTTTGCCCGCAGCGAAACAGGGTCGATATCGGCTTGGTCGGAGACGAGGATCGTGGGCCGCAGGCTGCCGATCTGGTTCGCCGCGTGGTCGCGCGGGGTCCGGTTTGTGCCCGCTCAATCCAGCGGGTGCGTCTCGGGCGGATCGTCATACCCGGCCCAGCCGCATTGGCGTCCGGTGTCGGGCAGGTCGCCCTTTGCGACATGGTGCAGCATATAGGCCTTGGCGATGAAGTTCGCGGTGACCGGCGCGGTGAGGAACAGGAACAGCGTGATCATCAGCTCGTGAAAGCTGAGGTTGCCCTTGAGCAGGCCGAAATAGAGCATCGAGGCGATCAGCGCGGCGCCGATGCCCAGCGTGGTGGCCTTGGTCGGCGCGTGCAGGCGCTGCATCGAGTCGCCCAGGCGCACCAGCCCCCAGGAGCCGACGATGCCGAAGATGCCCGAGATGACGAGACAGGCGGCGATGAGGATTTCGGCAAGGCTTTCCATGGCGTTTCCCCTATTCGATGATGTTGCCGCGAAGGACGAAGCGGCAATAGGCGACGGTCGAGACAAAGCCGACCATGGCGATCAGCATCGAGGCTTCGAAGAAGGTCTGGCTGCCGGTCCAGATGCCGTAAAGCACCACCAGCGCGATCAGGTTGATGACGATGGTGTCGAGCGCCAGGATACGGTCGGCGGCGTTTGGCCCGGCGGCCAGGCGGTAGACCGTCAGGATCAGGCCCAGCGTGAAACAGGCGGTGGCAAAGATCAGCGCGGCGTGGATCATTCGAAGATCTCCTTGAGGCGGGCCTCGTAGCGGGCCTTGATCTCGTCCCTTGTGGCTTCGGGATCGGTTGTGTGCAGGCAGTGGACCAGGATCGAGCGGCCGTCGGCCGACAGCATCGCGGACACCGTGCCGGGGGTCATGGTGATGGTGCCCGCCAGCACGGTGATCGCCTCGGCCGAGGTCAGCTCCAGCGGGACGGCGATCCAGGCCGAGCGGATCTTGTCGCGCGGCATGAACAGCACGATCCGCGCCACGGCGATGTTGGCGATGACGATGTCCCAGAGTACGAGGAAGAAATAGCTCACCGATTTTAGCGGCCGGCTGAGTTTCGGGCGGTCGGGCCAGTAGGGCGCGGTCAGCTTGGGGATGACGACACCCAGCACGAAGCCCAGCAGCAGGTTGCCGACGGTGATCTTGTTGACCAGCAGCAGCCAGGTGACGGTCAGCGTGAGGGTCAAAAGCGGGTGCGGGAAGAGGCGGGTCATCATCGGCTCAGTTTCCTTCCGCGGCACGGGCCAGCACGGTGGCGATGTAGTCCGAAGGATCGTTCAGCTGGGCCGCTGCCTGTTCGAAATAGGCGGTGGCGGGGCCGGCCAGCACGGTCAGCGCCAGCAGCGCCGCCAGGATCGCGCCAACCCCGGCCAGACCGACGCCCGAGGCCAGGGGCGGTGCCTTGGCGGGCGGCACGGGCGTTTCGGCGACCTCGGCCGGTACCAGTTCGGTGGATTTCCAGAACAGCAGGCTGCCTGCGCGGGCAAAACCGACGATGGTCACCAGCGACCCCGCCAGGATCGCGGTCCAGATCAGGGTGACCTGGTCGCTGTCGCGCACCGCGTCGAGGATCAAGAGCTTGCCCAGGAAGCCCGACAGCGGCGGCATGCCGGCCATGGCGATGGCCCCGGCAAAGAACAACGCCGCCAGCAGCCCGTTCTGCGCCGCGGGCGGGGCGACGGCCAGCCTGTCCTGCGAGGCACCGCGCTGGCTGACCACCAGGTCGGCCACCAGGAACAGGATCGCCGCGGCGAAGGTGGAATGCAGCAGGTAGTAGAGGCTGGCCACGATGGCCTGCGGTGTGAAGGCCGACATCGCCAGCAACAGCGTGCCCATCGATCCCAGCACCGAGAACGACACCAGCGGCAGCAGCCGCCGCGCACCCAGCACGCCGAAGGCGCCGAGCGCCAGCGTCACCAGCGCCATGACCAGCAGCACGTCGCCGGGCAGGGTGCCGGTGGCCACGGTATCGGGCGGGAAGACGACGGTGTAGAAGCGCAGGATGGCGTAGGCGCCGACCTTGGTCATGATCGCGAACAGCGCCGCCACCGGCCCGGGTGCGTTGGCATAGGTGCCGGGCAGCCAGAACTGCACCGGAAACAGCGCCGCCTTGACCGCGAAGACGATCATCAGCAGCAGCGCGGCGACGCGCGCCAGCGCCGCGTCCTCGGCCGGGATTTCCTGCAGCCGCACCGCCAGGTCGGCGATGTTGAGCGTGCCGGTGGTGGCGTAGATCGTGCCGAGCGCGAACAGGAACAGGGTAGAGCCGGCGAGGTTCATCACCACGTATTGCAGCCCGGCGCGCAGCCGTTCCTTGCCGCCGCCGTGAATCATCAGCCCGTAGGAGGCGATCAGCAGCACTTCGAAGAAGACGAACAGGTTGAAGGCGTCGCCGGTCAGGAAGGCGCCGCAGATGCCCATCAGCTGGAACTGGAACAGCGCGTGGAAATGGTGTCCGCGCCGGTCCCAGCCGGTGCCGACGGCATAGGCCTGCACGATCAGCGCCAGCACGGCGGTCAGCAGCACCATCATCGCCGACAGCCGGTCGAGCACCAGCACGATGCCGAAGGGCGCGGGCCAGTTGCCCAGCTCGTAGACATGGGTTGCGCCGCCCGCGGCCAGCAGCGTCAGGCCAAGTGCTATGACTGCCAGGATCGCGGTGCCCGCCAGCGAGAAGCTGCGCGCCAGCACGATGTCGTGGCGCATCACGAAGGCGATGACCGGGGCCAGCAGCGCGGGCAGGATGACGGGGGCGATGATCCAGTGGTTCATGCCCGGTCCTCCGCATCGGCATCGGGTTCGGCGGGGATGTCCACCGCGTCGTCATCGGATTCCAGGAACGCGCCAAGCGCCAGCATCACCAGCACCGCGGTCATGCCGAAGGAAATCACGATGGCGGTCAGCACCAGCGCCTGCGGCAGCGGGTCGGTATAGCCCTCGGCGTATTTGGTCAGGATCGGCGGCAGGCCGGTGGCCAGGCGCCCGGTCGAGAACAGAAAGACGTTCACGGCATAGGACAGCAACGCCAGTCCCAGGATCACCGGGAACGAGCGCAGGCGCAGCACCAGGTAGACGCCTCCGGCGGTCAGCACGCCGACCGAAGCGGCAACGATCAGTTCCATCTCAGCGGTCCTCCGTGCCGGTGCGTTCGGGATGGGACGGGTCCACATCCATCGGCTCGACATTGATGGTTTCGCCCGCGATCCGGGCCATGCGCGACAGGCTGTAGAGCATCAGCATCACCGCGCCGAGCACGGTCAGGAAAACGCCCAGGTCGAACAGCGCCGCGGTCGCCAGTTCAAACTCCTCGATCGGCGGAAACTCGAAATACCCGAAATTCGAGGTCAGGAAAGGCCGCCCGGCCAGCCACGAACCGGCGCCGGTCAGTCCGGCGATGATGACGCCAAGCCCGATCATCACATGGTATTCGGTGCGCTGGCGTTCCTGCGCCCAGAGAAACCCCGAGGCCATGTATTGCATCAGCAGCGCGATGGCGACCACCAGGCCCGCGACGAAGCCGCCGCCGGGCTGGTTGTGACCGCGCAGGAAGATGAAGACGCCGACCATGATGGCGATCGGCATCATCACGCGGGTGGCGACGACCATCATCATCGGGTGGCGGTCGCGACTGTGGATCGCGGTGTCGCGCCAGTTGCGCAACCGCCGCCCGCCGGCGCCGTTCAGGATGGATTGCAGCAGCGCGTAGATCGTCAGCCCGGCGATGCCCAGCACGATGATCTCGCCATAGGTGTCGTAGCCGCGGAAATCCACCAGGATCACGTTGACGACATTGGTGCCGCCGCCGCCGGTCTTGGAATTGGCCAGGTGGTAATCCGAGATGGTGCTGAAGTCGCGGGTCATGAAGGTGTAGGCCAGGACCGCCACCGCAAGCCCCGCCGCCACCGCCAGAGCGCCGTCGCGCACCCGCAGGCCGGCGCCGCTTTCGGCGGGGGTTTCCTTGGGCAGGAAATTCAGCGCCAGCAGCAGCAGAAGGATCGTGACGGTTTCCACCGAGATCTGGGTCAGGGCGAGATCGGGCGCCGAGAGATAGACGAAGCCCGCCGACACCATCAGCCCGATCACCCCGATCACGATCAGCGACAGAAAGCGGTGCCGGTGCAGCGTGACGACCGACATCGTCGCCACCAGCAGCATCACAAAGCCCAGCCCCACGGTCGGCGGCACCGGCAGCAATTCGCGGGTGCCGGGTGTGTGCGCGCCGCCGGTCCAGGCGACGAAACCCATCAGCACCGAAAAGGCGATGAACCAGGCCAGGTAGGTGCTGATCGCGCCGGAATGCAGGGTGCGGGTGATGCGGTCGGACAGGTGGACGCAGGCGGCGACCAGCGCCTCGAAGATCGCCTTGGCCTCGGGGCGCCGCGCGGCCAGCCAGGCGCGCATAAGCGGCCCATGCTGCCACAGCAGGATCGCGCCGCCCAGGATCGCGGCGATGGACAGGAACAGCGCCGGGGTCACCCCGTGCCAGAGTTTGAGCGAGTAATAGGGCAGTTCGTCCCCCACGACAGCCCCGCCCGCCGCGGCCACGATTGGCCCGGCGATGGTCTTTGGAAACAGCCCGATCAGCACCACCAGCGTCGCCAGCAGCGCCGGGGGCGCCCACATGCCGAAGCCGGGATCATGCGGCTTGGACGGATAATCGTCGCGCTTGGGCCCGAGGAAGACATGCACCACGAAGCGGAAGGAATAGGCGACCGAGAACAACGCGCCCATGGTTGCCAGTGCCGGGATGACCCAGTCGTTGCCCAGCCACGCGGTATGCGCCGCTTCCTCCAGCATCATTTCCTTGGACATGAAGCCGTTGAAGGGCGGCAGGCCGGCCATCGACAGCGCCGCCACCGTGGCGATCACCGCGGTCACCGGCATCAGCGCCATCAGCCCGCCCAGCCGCTTGATGTCTCGGGTGTGGGTCTCGTGATCGACGATGCCCGCGACCATGAACAGCGCGGCCTTGAAGGTCAGGTGGTTGATGATGTGGAACACCGCCACCACCGCGGCGATGGGGGTGCCGAGGCCCAGCAGGAAGGTCAGGAAACCCAGGTGACTGACGGTCGAGAAGGCCAGCAGCGCCTTGAGATCGTCCTTGAACAGCGCGATCACCGCGCCGATCACCATGGTGACCAGGCCGGTGGTGGCAACGATGTAGAACCATTCCGCCGTGCCCGCCAGCACCGGCCACATCCGCGCCAACAGGAACACACCCGCTTTCACCATCGTGGCCGAATGCAGATAGGCCGAAACCGGCGTCGGTGCGGCCATCGCATGCGGCAGCCAGAAGTGGAACGGGAATTGTGCCGACTTGGTGAAGGCGCCCAGCAGGATCAGCAGCAACGCCGGCAGATAGTATTCCGAGGCGCGGATTTCCGCGCCTTTGGTGAGGATCACGGACAGGTCGTAGCTGCCCGCGATATTTCCCAGGATCAGCAAGCCCCCGATCATCGCCAGCCCGCCCATGCCGGTCACCGCCAGCGCCATCCGTGCGCCCTGGCGGCCTTCGGGCAGGTGTTTCCAATAGCCGATCAGCAGGAAGGACGATAGCGACGTCAGTTCCCAGAAAACCAGCAGAAGCAGGATGTTGTCGGACAAAACGATGCCCAGCATCGCGCCCTGGAACAGCAGCAGATAGGTGTAGAACTGCCCCATCGGGTCGTCGCCCGACAGGTAGAAGCGGGCATAAAGGATGATCAGAGCGCCAACGCCCAGGATCATGCCCGCGAACAGCAGCCCCAGCCCGTCGAGGAAGAAATTGGCGTGCAGTCCGAGCGCGGGCAGCCACTCGATCCGGGCGTGGATCACCTCGCCGGCCAGCACCGAAGGCGCCATCAGGCCCAGAAGGATCAGTGCGAACAGCGTCGGCGCCAAAGTGAAGGCGGTGCAATAGTTGCGGCCGGCGCGGATCATCAACCCGGGCAGAAGCGCGCCCAGGAACGGCAGGGCCGCGATCAGGACCAGGAAATTCTGCTGCACCGTTCTGTCCCCCCAAACGTCCAGTTCCAAGCGATAAACCGTAAGCGGGCCGCGTTTGGCAACCACAAAGGCCTTGTCAGGCACTGATAAAGGGCGGAAATCGCCCGCGCCAATACCAACTTTCCACAAGTTGGGGCGCTAACAGGGGCGGTTCGGCGGCGGCGGAGCGTTTCAGCGCCCCGCGCCGATCCCGCCGATCAGCGTGCGGCACATCAGCGAGGCATAGGCGGCACGGGCGCGGGCGTCGGCGTCGCCGTCCCACTGGTAGTGCCAGTTGACCAGCGCGAAGACCGACATGGTCAGGCTGTGCACGTCGGTCCGGTCGGTGCCCGGGGGCACCAGTGCCGAAATGCGGGCGCGCACGAAACGCACGAGATCGCGCTGATAGCCGCGCAGCACCTCCTGCTGGTTCTCGGGCAGGGCGGCGATGGCGTTGAGTTGCACGGCATGTTCGGCATCGGCGCCTTCGTAGGCCAGCAGCAATTCGGTCATGATCGCCCGCAATTGGGCGGCCGGGTCGGCGCCGGAGAAGGCCAGGCCGCACACCCGGTCGCGCAAGGCGCTCAAATGGTTGTCGAGGATGTCGAAGAGCAGCGCTTCCTTGCCCGGGTAGTAGTGATAGATGTTGGCCTTGGAAATGCCGCAGGCCCTGGCGACCGCGGCCATCGACGCCCGGCCATAGCCTTCGGCGGCAAAGATGCGCGCCGCTGTCCGCAGGATGGCGTGGCGCTTGTCGTCGTGATCCTTGGCGATGGTGCGGGCCAAGGCGCTATTCCTTGACCCGGTTGTCCACCACCCGGCGCGCCTTGCCCTGGCTGCGCTCGACACCGCCGGGTTCGGCCACCGTGACCTCGGCCGAGATGCCGATCACGTCATGGATATGCTTGGCCAGTTCGCGGGCCTGGGCGGCGCGCGCCTGTGCCTCGGCGGCTTCGGGGCGGCTTTCGACATGCACCCGCATCGCGTCCATCGGGCCCTTGGAATAAAGCTCGATCTGGAAATGCGGGGCGAGGCCGGGGGTGCGCAGCACCTGTTCCTCGACCTGGGTGGGAAAGACGTTGACGCCGCGCAGGATGATCATGTCGTCGCTGCGCCCGGTGATCTTTTCCATCCGCCGCATGCTGCGCGCGGTGCCGGGCAGCAGGCGGGTCAGGTCGCGGGTGCGGTAGCGGATGACCGGCAGCCCTTCCTTGGTCAGCGTGGTGAAGACCAGTTCGCCCATCTCGCCATCGGGCAGCACCGCGCCGGTCTGAGGGTCGATGATTTCGGGGTAGAAGTGATCTTCCCAGATATGCAGCCCGTCCTTGGTTTCGACGCATTCGTTGGCGACGCCCGGCCCCATGACCTCGGACAGGCCGTAGATGTCGACGGCGTGCATGTCGAAGGCCGCCTCGACCTTGGCGCGCATGGCGTTGGTCCAGGGCTCGGCACCGAAGATGCCCACGTCCAGCGACGAGCCGCGCGGATCGATCCCCATGCGGTGGTATTGTTCAAGGATGTTCAGCATGTAGGACGGCGTGACCATGATCGTGGACGGCTTGAAATCCTCGATCAGCATGACCTGGCGTTCGGTCATCCCGCCCGAGATCGGGATCACCGTGCAGCCCAGCCGTTCGGCGCCGTAATGCGCCCCCAGCCCGCCGGTGAACAGGCCGTAGCCATAGGCCACGTGCACCTTGTCGCCGGGACGGGTGCCGCTGGCCCGCATCGAGCGCGCCACCAGGTCGGCCCAGGTGTCGATGTCCTTGGCGGTGTAGCCCACAACGGTGGGCTTGCCGGTGGTGCCCGACGACGCGTGCAGCCGGGCAATCCGGTCCTGCGGCACGGCGAACAGGCCGAACGGGTAGTTGTCGCGCAGATCGGCCTTGGCCGTGAAGGGAAATCTCGCCAGGTCGGCGAGGCCGTGCAGGTCGTCGGGATGCACGCCGGCCTTGTCGAATTGCGTCCGGTAGAACGGCACGTTGTCATAGGCGTGACGCAGAGACCATTTCAGCCGCTGCAATTGCAGCGCCGCGATCTCGTCGCGGCTGGCGATTTCGATCGGGTCGAGGCTGGATCGTGGCGGGGTGCGGTCCTTCATGGCGCGTCTTCCTCAAACAGATGGCCCGAAATGGCGCGGGACTGACCCCGGAACTCGGCGATCACGGTACCGTCGCCGCGGGTGACGGTGACGTCGTAAAGCCCGGTCCTTCCGGTCAGCCGCACCTCGCGCGCGGTGGCGGTCAGGGTGTCGCCGGTATGGGCCGGGGACAGATAGTGGATGGTGTTGGCCTGAGCGACGGTGCGCTGGTTGCGGGAATTACAGGCGAAGGCAAAGGCGCTGTCGGCCAGCGCAAAGGTCACGCCGCCGTGGCACATGCCGTGGCCGTTGCAATGGTGCGACTGCACGGTGAGAGTCAGCACCGCGCGACCTTCGGTCACCTCGGCGATTTCGAAGCCGAACCACTTGGACGCCGCATCGCCGTCCCACATGGCCTGTGCGGCGCGTTTGGCGCGATCCTGCGGCGTCATCGCCGGGCCCTGCCGCGAATCCGGGTGCTGGTCATCCTGCCTCCCCCGCCAGATGATGGGTTACGCTTGCATAAACCAACCGGACGGTCAATAAATGAAATGGACTCAGCCGGGTCCTTGGGGAGGGCGGCCATGCAAGATGTCCAGAGCTTTGTCTGCGGCCGGTGGGTCGGCCCCGGCGCGGGCGCGCGCCCGATCGCCAGCGCGGTGACCGGCGCGGTGATCGCACAGGCGGGCAACGATGCGCTGGACGTCGCGGGCATGCTGGATTTCGCGCGGTCACGCGGCGGCGCTGCGCTGCGGGCGATGACCTTTCACCAGCGCGCCAAGATGCTCAAGGCGCTGGCGCAACATCTCAACGCGCACAAGGACGCGCTGTATCAGGCGTCTTTCGACACCGGGGCCACCGCCAGGGATCACCTGTTCGACGTCGATGGCGGCATCGGCACGCTGTTCGTCTACGCCTCGAAAGGCCGGCGCGAACTGCCCGACGCGCATGTGCTGCGCGACGGGCCTGCGGAACAACTGGGCAAGACCGGCACGTTCCTGGGCCAGCATGTCTATACGCCCAAGCGCGGCGTGGCGGTGCATATCAACGCCTTCAATTTCCCGGTCTGGGGGATGCTGGAGAAACTCGCACCCTGCCTGCTGGCGGGCGTGCCGTCGGTGGTGAAACCGGCCACCGCCACCTGTTATGTGACCGAACTGTGCGTGCGGCTGATGATCGACAGCGGGCATCTGCCCGACGGCGCGCTGCAACTGGTCACCGGCGGCCTGGGCGACACGCTGGATTTGCTGGACTGCCAGGACAGCGTGACCTTCACCGGGTCCGAGGCGACCGCGCTGAAATTGCGCACCGACCCCGGCCTGATCCGGCGCGGCGTGTCCTTTACCGCCGAGCAGGACAGCCTAAACGCCACGATCCTGGGGCCGGACGTGGCGCCGGGTTCGGCCGAGTTCGACCTGTTCGTCAAGGAAGTGCTGCGCGAGATGACCGTCAAGGCGGGGCAGAAATGCACCGCGATCCGCCGCATCATCGTGCCGCAGCCGCAGGTTCAGGCCGTGCTCCAGGCGGTATCGGCGGGTCTGGCCAAGGTGACGGTGGGCGATCCGCGGCGCGAGGACGTGCGCATGGGCGCGCTGGTCTCGGCCGAACAGAGGGCCGACGTGCTGGCCAAGGCGGCCGCGATCGGCGCCGAGGCCGAGCGGGTGTTCGCCGGGCCGGCCGCGCCTTTGGGCGACGGTGTCGAGAACGGCGCCTTTGTCGCGCCGATGCTGTTTCTGTGCGCCGACCCGGACGCGGCCCGGGCGGTGCACGAGACCGAGGCCTTCGGTCCGGTCGCGACCATCCTTCCCTGCCGCGATGCCGGTCACGCCATCGCGCTGGCCAATCGCGGGCGCGGCAGCCTGGTGGCTTCGGTCGTCACCCGCGATCCGGCCTTTGCCCGCGACGTGGTTCTGGGGGCCGGGGCCTGGCACGGGCGGCTCTATTTCAACAATGCCGACAGCGCCGCCGAGGCCACGGGCCACGGCGCGCCGATGCCGCATATGGTGCATGGCGGACCGGGCCGGGCGGGCGGCGGCGAGGAACTGGGCGGCATCCGCGCGGTCAGGCATTTCATGCAGCGCAGCGCGGTACAGGGCAGCCCCGACCTGCTGAGCGCCATCGGCGAGGCCTGGCAGCCCGGCGGCACGCCGGTGCCCGTGCCCGCCCATCCGTTCACCCGCCGCTTCGGCGCGTTGCACTTGGGCGAGACGCTGCAGACCCCGGCGCGGGAAATCACGCTGGCCGATATCGAGCATTTCGCCGAATTCACCGGCGATACCTTCTATGCCCATATGGACGAGGACGCGGCGGCGCGGAACCCGTTCTTTCCGGGCCGGGTGGCGCATGGCTACCTGTTGCTGTCCTTCGCCGCGGGGCTGTTCGTGGAACCGAACGAAGGCCCGGTTCTGGCCAATACCGGGCTGGACAACCTGCGCTTCATGAAGCCGGTCGTGCCGGGCGACAGCATCGCCGTGACGCTGACCGTCAAGCAGAAGACCCCGCGAAACGACGCCTATGGCGAGGTGCGCTGGCATGTCCGGCTGGCCAACCAGGACGACGAAACCGTCGCGGAATACGAACTGCTGACGATGGTGGCGTGCTGACATGGCGCCCGCGTCCGACCCCCTGGCCGAACTGTCCCGCATGCTGGCCGAGGATGGCGGGCTCAAGGTCTGGTCGGTGATCGTCACCGCCCTGGGCGACCTGGCGCAGGGCGACCCCAAGGCCGAGATGCCCGGCCCGGTCCTGACCCGGCTTCTGGCGCGGCTGGGTATCCAGCCCGAGGCGATCCGGGTGGCCCTGCACCGGCTGCGCCGCGATGGCTGGATCGACAGCCGCAAGGCTGGCCGCACCGGCTATCTTCGGCTGTCGGCGACCGGACGTGCGCAGACCGCTCGGGTCGCCGACCGGGTGTTCGGCGCCGCGCCGGTGGCACCGTCGGGTCTGGTTCTGGCCATCGCCCCGCAGGCCGGCGACGGATCGGCGGCGACCCTGCTCGAGGCTGGCGAGGCGCTTTCGCTGGGGCGCGGCGCGATGATCCTGACCGCGCCCGCACCGGATTTGCCTGACGACTGGATGGTGTTCGACGCCACCCTTGCGCAGCCGGGTTGGGTGACGGACCTGCTGGCACGCGAAGCCGGCGAGGCGCAATTCGCGCGACTGTCGAACGCCTTGCAGCCGTTGCGGTCGCTGCCGGGATCGATCCCAGACGGAGAGGCGGCGGCCCTGCGCCTGATGACGCTGCATGGCTGGCGGCGGCTGGTCCTGCGCGCCAACCCCGTCGCCGAGGCACTGATTGGCCCCGCGGCGCAATCCGTCCGGTGCCGGGCGGTGGTCGCGGACCTGCTGCAACGCTACCCGCGCCCTGCACCCGGCGTCCTGGAGACCGACGAGGCCTGGCCATGAGACTTGCCGGCGAACGGTCAAGTCGCATTGTTGACTTGCGCATTCCCGGCTTTGACCGATGATGGGCCGGAAAAAAGGCGGGCGAACAAGCCCGATGCAACGAACCAAGGGAGATCAAACCATGACACTTCGTGCTTCTATGAAGGCACTGCTGTGCGGTGCGGCGCTGGCGGCACTGGGCGCGGCGGGCGCCGGTGCGCAGGAGGTGACGCTGAAGCTGCACCAGTTCCTGCCGGCCCAGGCAAACGTGCCGAAACTCATTCTGGATGTCTGGGCCGACGGCGTCGAAGAGGCGTCGGGCGGCCGGATCAAGGTCGAACGCTATCCGTCGATGCAACTGGGCGGAACGCCGCCGGAACTGATCGATCAGGCCATCGACGGGGTGGCCGACGTGGTCTGGACGGTGGTCGGCTATACCCCGGGCCGGTTCCCGACGACCGAGGTTTTCGAACTGCCCTTCATGGTCGATGACGCCCGCGCGGCATCGTGCGCCTATTGGAAGATGTTCGAGGAGCACATGGCAGAGGGCGAGTTCCGGGACGTCAAGATCCTGGGTACCTGGGTGCATGGTCCGGGCATGTTCCACACCGCCGATCCGGTCGAGACCCCCGGAGACCTGGAAGGCATGAAGATCCGCGGCGGGTCGCGCCTGGTCAACAAGCTGCTCGAACTGACGGGTGCGACGCCGGTCGGCATGCCGGTGCCCGCCATCCCGGAGTCGCTGTCCAAGGGCGTGATCGACGGCACCACCATTCCCTGGGAAGTGACCGCCGCGCTCAAGGTGCCGGAACTCGTCGAGAACCACACCGAGTTCACGGGCACGGCGCTTTATACGCTGACCTTCGTGCTGGCCATGAACAAGGCCAAGTATGACAGCCTGCCGGATGACCTGAAGGCGGTCGTTGACAGCAAGTCGGGGCTGGAGTTTTCGATCTTCGCGGGCGG
The DNA here is from genome assembly GCF_019104745.1 of Thalassococcus arenae. NCBI lineage: Bacteria > Pseudomonadati > Pseudomonadota > Alphaproteobacteria > Rhodobacterales > Roseobacteraceae > Thalassococcus > Thalassococcus arenae. The sequence goes on along the minus strand of NZ_JAHRWL010000001.1, from coordinate 401,831 downwards.
CACCCAGGCCGATGCCGACGGACCGGCGCGGCAGCTGGCCCTGGATGCCGGCAACAACATCATCACGGTGTCCGAGGCCGACGCAGCCCAGTGGCTCGAGGTCGTGCAGCCGATCTATGCCGACTGGGTCGCCGAGATGAACGGCCGCGGCACCGATGGCCAGGCGCTGATCGATCAGGCCCGCGGGCTGATGGGCGGCGAATGCAAGGGCGCCGACGCCCGGATGTGAGCCGGGCCCGGTCGCGACGTCCGAAGCGGCGTCGCGACCACCCAAGCAACGGATACCCCTGACGATGCATGGCTTCTTTGTCGGCCTGTCGCGGCTGATGGCCTATCTGGGCGGTGCGGTTTTGGCGACCCTGGTCGTGCTGACCTGCCTGTCCATCGCGGGCCGGTCGCTGAACGGATTGCTGCATTCAGACCTGGCCGAGTCTGTCGCGCCTGCGCTTGCAGCGGCGCTGCTGGACCTGGGCATCGGGCCGGTGAACGGGGATTTCGAACTGGTCGAGGCCGGCATGGCCTTTGCCATCTTCGCCTTTCTGCCGCTGTGCCAGATCAGCGGCGCGCACGCATCGGTCGACATCTTCACCGCCCGGCTGGGTCGTCGCGCCAACCGGGTGCTGCTGTGGATCAGCGAGATGCTGTTCGCGGGCGTTCTCGTGCTGATCGCGGTTCAGCTGGGTGCCGGGATGATGGGCAAGCTGCGCACCGGGCAAACCACCTTCCTGCTGGAATTCCCGGTCTGGTGGGCCTACGCGCTGAGCCTGTCCGGCGCGGTTTCGGCCGCTGCCGTCGCGGTCTACATGGCCGCGATGCGCAGCGTCGAGATGGCGACCGGGCGCGATCTGCTGCCGCATGTTCAGGGGGCCGGGCATTGACCGATATCCAGATCGGCGTGCTGTCCTTTCCGGCGCTGCTGTTGATGATCTTCCTTCGGGTGCCGATCGGGCTGGCGATGTTCCTGGCCGGCCTGGCGGGGCTGCTGATCGTCACCGGCGACACCACGGTGCCCTTTGCGCGGCTGAAATCCGAAACCTACACGACCTTTTCCAACTACTCGCTGTCGATCGTGCCGATGTTCCTGCTGATGGGCCATTTCGCGACGCTGGGCGGGATGAGCCAGGCGCTGTTCAAGGCCGCCGAGGGCTGGCTGGGCCACCGCAAGGGCGGGGTGGCGATGGCCGCCGTGGGGGCCTGCGCGGGGTTCGGCGCGATCTGCGGATCGTCCCTGGCCACCGCCGCCACGATGAGCCGCGTCGCCCTGCCGGAACTGCGCGCCTATGGCTATGCCGGCGGTTTTTCCACCGCCACGCTGGCGGCGGGAGGCACTCTGGGCATCCTGATCCCGCCCTCGGTGGTGCTTGTGATCTACGCGATCCTGACCGAGCAGAACATCGCCAAGCTGTTCCTCGCGGCCTTCATCCCCGGCATTCTCGCGGCCATCGGCTACATGATCGCCATCGGCATCTATGTCCGTCTGAACCCGGGCTCGGCGGGCATCCGGCCGCGCGTGTCCTATGGCGACCGGCTGCGTGCTCTGCTGGCGGTCTGGCCGGTGCTTCTGGTCTTCGGTCTGGTGGTGGGCGGCATCTATGGCGGCTGGTTCACGCCGACCGAAGGCGCTGCGGTCGGTGCACTCGGCACCGGGGTGATCGCCTGGTTCGCCGGCGGGCTGACCTGGGCGACGCTGGGCGAAAGCTTCATGGTCACCGCGCGATCGTCGGCGATGATCTTTTTCATCGTGCTGGGCGCGGCCTTCTACAACGGATTCCTGGCGCTGACACAGGTGCCGCAGGAAATCGCCGCCTGGGTGGTCGACCAGGGCCTCAGCCCCTGGCTGGTGCTGATCTTCATCCTGGCCTTCTACCTGGTTCTGGGCTGCCTGATGGACAGCCTGTCGATGATCCTGCTGACGATCCCGATCTTCTGGCCGGTGATGCTGGAACTGGATTTCGGGCTGGTCACGATGGTGGAATTGCAGACCGCGCGGCTGGACGCGCTGGTGGCCAGCGGGGCCGAGCTGTCGCAGGCGGCGCTGGACGAGGCGCGCACGGCACTGGCGGCGGGGGTCGAACTGACGCGCGAGCAGATCCGCGAACTGGGTCTGCGGCAGGTCAACCAGGGCGCGTTGAACCGGGTGAACACCGAACAGGTCGCCATCTGGTTCGGTATCCTGGTGCTGATCGTGGTCGAGGTCGGTTTGATCACGCCGCCGGTGGGGATGAACCTGTTCGTCATCAACGCGATGGACCGCGAAACGCCGATGGTCGAGACCTACAAGGCGGTGCTTTACTTCGTCGCCTCCGACCTGGTCCGCGTGGCGCTGCTGGTCGCGTTCCCGGTCATCACGCTGATGTTCATCCCGTGGTAGTGGCGCGGCGTCCGTCGGGCCAGAGGTGGCGGTTGCGGCAATAATCCGGTGCCGCGCTGACAACGCGGCCCGAGGACAGGGTTTCGGCGCAATCCGCCTGGTGGGTGCAGAACGCACAGCGCATCACCAGGCTGCGATAGTGCGCGGCCTGGGTTTCGGGATCGGCGGCCACCGCGCCCGCCGGATCGTCTCCCATCCGGCCGGCCATCTCGGTGGCCAGCCCGGCGCTGCGGGACAGGGTTCGGAACAGGTCCATGGCGGGCCTCATTGGTTGCAACTGCAACCAATATGTCGGATTCCGGGCAGGTCGGAATTGATATGTATCAAGTAAGCCTTCGCTCAGCCTGGCGACACCGGCAGGCTGGCGTAGCCGCGGAACCGGGCCAGCGGCAGGCGTTTGGCGGCGCCATCGGCGCGCAGTCTTGGAAACCGGCGCACCAGCCGGCCCACGGCGATCTGCCCCTCGATCCGCGCCAGCGACGCGCCCAGGCAGACATGGATGCCGGTGATGAAAGCCAGGTGCCGGTTGGGATCGCGGGTGATGTCGAAGCGGTCGGGGTCGTCGAAAACGCTTGGGTCGCGATTGGCCCCGGCGATGGAGGTGTGCACATAGGTGCCACCGGGCAGCACGGTGTCGCCTAGCGCCACATCCGCCGTCGCCCGGCGGTTGCCGATCTGCAGCGGGCTGTCCATCCGCAGGCTTTCCTCGATGCAGCCGGCGATCAGGGAAGGGTCGTCCAGCAACAGGCGGTGCTGTCCCGGATTGGCCAGCAGCAGTCCGACGGAGTTGCCGACCAGGCTGGTCGTGGTCTCGTGCCCGGCATTGAGCAGGAAGATGCCGTTCTGCACCAGTTCGTCGTCGGTCAGCCGCCGGCCATCGTCTTCGCCGAAGATCAGGCTGTCGAGCACCTCGCCCGGGCCCGCCTTGTCGGGGTGGCGGCGGCGGAAATCGATCAGGTCGGCCAGCAGCGCGCCGAATTCGGTCACGGCCCGATTGCCCGCGTCCAGCCGGTCGTCGGATACCACCGGGTCGAGCGCGCCGAGAATGGCCAGCGAATACCCACGCAGCCTGGCGCGATGGGCCGGCGGAACGCCCAGCATGGCGCTGATGATCTCGGTCGGCAGGACACGCGCATAGGCATCGATCAGGTCGACCGCACCGGCCCCGGCGATATCGTCCAGCAGGCGATCGACGATGGTGCCGATCAACGGCGCGATCTCGGCCAGCTTGCGCGGGGTGAAGGCGCCGGCGATCAGACGCCGCACGGTGGTATGATAGGGCGGGTCGTTGAACACCAGACTGGTGGTGTGGTGATGACCCAGCGGGCAGGCGCCGAATTTCTCGCCGAATTCACGGGTCTTGTCCGACGACATCGCGGCGCTGCGATAGACCGCGCGGCAATCGGCGTGGCGGGTCAGGAAGACCGAGCCGTCCGGGTTCCGGTGAACCGGTGCCTTTTCGCGTAGCGCATGCAGGGTCGGGTGCGGGTTTTCGATGAACTCCGGCCCGATCCGGTTCAGGTCGAAATCCGCGATTCCGGCCATTTTTCTGCTCCTCATCCGGCGCGGGTCAGACGTCGAAGAACACCGTCTCAAGGGCGCCCTGCAGGTGGATATCGAATTGATAGACGCCGTCGCCGGTTCTTTCGGCGATCAGGGTCGACACCCGGTCGTGCGGCTCGATCCGGGTCAGCCAGGGGTCGGCGGCATGAAAGCCGGTATCCTCGGGGAAATACATCCGGGTGTGCAGGCCCAGGTTGATGCCGCGCGCGACGATCCATAGCGTGAGATGCGGCGCCATCACCTGACCGTCGCCGCAGGGCACGGCGCCGGGTTTGATCGTCTCGAACCGCCAGTCACCGGAGTCGTCATCCGCCGCGGCGCGGCCGAAACCGGTGACATCGGGGTCGCTGCCCGGGTTTCCGGGGTAGCGTCCAGCGGCATCGGCTTGCCAGGCCTCGACCAGCGCGTCGTGCAGCAGCGCGCCGCTGCCGTCGATGACGCGGCCGGTCACGGTAATGGGCGTGCCCCTGGCCTTGGGCCCGCACATCCGGTGGCCGAGATCGTGCGGGTAGATCCCGCCGATCCCGCAAAGGTTGGGCATGCAGCCGATATGCACATAGGGTCCGGCGGTCTGGCTGGGGCTTTCCTGGTACGGGCGACGCGGCATCAGTTGCCCTCCGGGCGGTTTTCGAACGGTGTCGACCGGCGCCCGCGCAGCACGATGTCAAAGCGCCAGGCGCAGGCGTCCATCGGGACCGTCTTGCCCATGTCCAGCCGGGCGGTCAGCGCGGCGATCCCTTGGGGCGTCGGGACGGCGTTGACGATGGGGCAAAGCGGGATCAGCGGGTCGCCTTCGAAATACATCTGGGTGATCAGTCGCTGCGCGAAGGCATGTCCGAAAACCGAGAAATGGATATGCGCGGGCCGCCAGCTGTTGGGGCCGTTGGGCCAGGGATAGGGGCCGGGCTGGATCGAGAGAAAGCGATAGGCGCCGTCCGCGCCTGAGATCGTCCGCCCGCAACCGCCGAAATTGGGGTCGAGCGGGGCAAGATAGCCGTCCTTCTTGTGGCGGTAGCGCCCGCCGGCATTGGCTTGCCAGACCTCGATCAACGCGCCCGGCACGCCGCGCCCGGCCTCGTCCAGCACGCGGCCCTGCACGATGATCCGCGGGCCGAGCGCGGCCTGGTCCGGGGCGGCGAAGTTATGGATCAGGTCGTCGTCCTGCGCGCCCAGCATCCCGTGGCCGAACACCGGGCCGGTCAGTTCGCTCGGGGTCTGCGGCATCGACAGCAGCGCGCGCTGCGGCGACCGCGCCACGCTGGTCTTGTAGGCCGGCGCCAGGGCGGGCGGATGGCGCGACCTGTCACGGGGCAGGAACGGGCCGTCATTCATGCCCCGACTCCTCCATCTCGGCAAAGGTCTCGCGGGCCAGCCTCAAAGCCTGGTTGGCGCGCGGAACGCCGGCATAGATGGCGACGTGCTGGAACGCCTCGATCACGTCGCGCTTGCTGGCGCCGGTGCGGGCGGTGGCGCGGATATGCATCGGGATCTCGTCGAAATTCCCGGTCGCGGCCAGCAGCGCCAGGGTCAGCATCGACCTCTCGCGCAGGGAAATACCGTCCGAGGCCCAGACCGTGCCCCAGGCGCTTTCGGCGATCAGCGTCTGGAACGCGTCGTCGAGATCGTCGCGCGCGGCCTCGGCACGGTCGACATGGGCATCCCCCAGCACCGCGCGACGAATGCGCATACCCTTTTCGTAGCGGTCGGTCATCGCATTCTCCTCAATAGGGCAGGCCCACGTAATTCTGCGCCATCGCCACCTGCGCGGCCTCGTTATCGCGCAGGAAATCCAGTTCGGCCTGCTGCATCTTGCGGTCGAAATCGGTCTGGTCGGGAAAGCGGTGCATCAGCGAGGTGAACCACCAGCTGAAGCGTTCGGCCTTCCAGACCCGCGCAAGCGCCTTCTCGGAATAGCCGTCGATTCCGGTCCGGTCGTCATCATGATACCAGCGCCGCAGTGCGTGGTAGAGATAATACACGTCCGAGGCGGCCAGGTTCAGCCCCTTGGCGCCGGTGGGCGGCACGATATGAGCCGCGTCGCCGCACAGGAACAGCCGGCCCCATTGCATCGGTTCGCAGACGAAGGACCGCAGCGGCGCGATGGATTTCTCGATCGACGGGCCGGTTGTCAGCGTCTCGGCCTGTGCGGGCGGAATGCGGCGGCGCAACTCGTCCCAGAAGGCGGTGTCGGACCAGTCTTCGGGTCGGTCCGACAGCGGGCACTGGATGTAGTAGCGGCTGAGCGTGGCGTTGCGCATCGAGCACAAGGCAAAGCCGCGCGGCGAATTGGCGTAGATCAGTTCGTGGTTGACGGGGGGCGTTTCGCTGAGAATGCCCAGCCATCCGAACGGGTAGACCCGTTCGTATTCCAGCCGGATATCGGTCGGGATGGCCCGGCGGGACACGCCGTGAAAGCCGTCGCAGCCGGCGATGAAATCGCAGTCGATGCGGCGGCTTTGGCCGTTTTGCGTGAAGGTCACATGGGGTGCATCGGTCTGCGCGTCGTGGATCGCGACGTCCGAGACCTCGTATTCGATCGACCCGCCGGTTGCCTCGCGCGCGGCATAGAGATCGCGGGTGACTTCGGTCTGGCCATAGACCACCACCGGAACCCCCGCGCGCTGGTGGAAATCGATCCGGAACGCGTCTTTGCCGCAGGCCAGGATCGCGCCGTCATGGGTGAACCCCTCGGCGTGCAGCCGGTCGGCGCAACCCGCCTCTTCCAACAGGTGTACCAGACCCTGTTCCAACACGCCCGCGCGGATGCGACCCAGCACATACGCCTTGGTGCGGCGTTCCAGCACGACGCTGCCGATGCCGTGGCGGTGCAGCAATTGCGACAACAGCAGGCCCGATGGCCCGCCGCCGATGATGGCGACCTGGGTTTTCACCGCGTCCCGTCCTCCCCGTGGTCTTGATACCCCGATCGCGCGCCCAAGCAAATCCGTGCCGGTCCGCTCAGCGGTCGTAGTCGATCACCACCCGCGCCGAGACCGGGTAGGATTGGCAGGACAGCACCAGCCCGTCGGCGACCTCGTGATCCTCGAGCGCGTGGTTGGTCTGCATCTCGACCTCGCCTTCGATCACCTTGCAGACGCAGGTCGAACAGACCCCGGCGCGGCAGGCATGCGGTGCCTCGAGGTCGTTTTCCAGCGCGGCGTCCAGCAGCGTCACATCGCGCGCCATGCTGACCGTGCGCGTCGTGCCTTCGAGCGTGACACGCAGTTCGGTCCGGTCCGAGGCATCCACGCGCCTGCTTGCCGCGCGCTTTTTCGCCCGTCCGGTCTGGGCCGAGGCGAACAGTTCGAACTTGATCCGGTCGTCGGGAATGCCGGCCGCGCGCAGGGCCGCCTGGATGCCCTTCATCATCGGTTCGGGCCCGCAGATGAAGGCGGTGTCGATGCTGTCCGGCGCGATCCAGTGCTCGAATAGCTGCGCCACCTTGTCCTGCGTGACCAGCCCGGTGAACAGGTCGATTTCCTGCGCGTCGGTTTCCAGCACATGGATCACGTTCAGCCGGCCCATATGCAGGTTCTTGAGGTCGTCCAGTTCGTCGCGGAACATGATCGAATGCACGCCGCGATTGGCGTAAACGAGTGTGAAGCGGCTTTTGGGTTCGCGCGCCAGCACGGTCTTGAGGATCGACAGGATCGGCGTGACCCCCGATCCACCGGCGAAACCCAGATAATGCCGGGTCGCATCGGGGTCGATCGGGGTGTGGAACCGGCCCATGGGCGGCATCGCTTCCAGCACGTCGCCCGGTTGCATCTCTTCGTTGACCCAGGTCGAAAAGGCGCCGCCATCGACGCGCTTGATCCCGACTTGCAGAACCCCGTCATCCAGCCCCGCGCAGATCGAATAGGAGCGGCGCAGCTCGACCCCGTCGAACGACTTGCGGAAGGTCAGATACTGGCCGGGGACAAAGGTGAAGTCGGCGCCGTCGGCGGGTTGCAGTGTCACGATCACCGCGTCGCGGATCGTCTTGCGCACATCGGTGACGGTCAGCGGGTGGAACTGGGCCATGGGCGGTCTTTCAGAGGCATTTGAAGTAGTCGAAGGGTTCCAGGCAGTCGCGGCAGCGCCATTGCGCCTTGCAGGGGGTCGAGCCGAACTGGCTGATGCGTTCGACCGTGCGACTGTGACAATGCGGGCAGCGCTCCGGCCCGCCTGCGGCCTGCGGCGGGGCGATGCCGTAGGCTTCCAGCTTGGCGCGGCCCTTGTCGGACAACCAGTCGGTGGTCCAGGGCGGCGCGATGCGCGTGGTCAGGCGCAGATCGGCGATGCCGCGGTCGCGCAGCGCGGTCTCGATCTCCATCGCGATCACCGAGGTCGCCGGACAGCCGGAATAGGTGGGCGTGATCGCCACCTCGAGCGTGTCGCCATCCCAGGCCACGTCGCGCACGATGCCCAGGTCGACGACCGAGATCACCGGGATTTCCGGATCGGGCACCGCATCCAGCCAGTCCCAGACCTGCGCGGTTTCGGGTTTCACCAGGTGGCCCCCGGATAGGCGCGTTGCAGCCACTGCATCTGGGTCAGCAGGTGGCCCAGATGTTCGGAATGGCGAAACCCGGTGCGCCCGCCGGAATGGGCAAAGCGGCTGTCGGGCAGGGTCAAAGTGGCCTCGGCCATCAGCGCGGCAAGCCGGCTGTCGTAGGCGGGGCGCAGGCTGGCCGGGTCGGGGGCGATGCCGGCCTCGGCCATCGCGGCATCCACTGCGTCGCTTTCGAACATCTCGCCCACATAGGGGTATAGCAGGTCCAGCGCCGCCTGCATCCGGCCGTGGCTTTCCTCGGTGCCGTCGCCCAGGCGGATCACCAGGTCGGCCGAGCGTTCCGCGTGATAGGCGACCTCCTTGGCGGCCTTCTGCGCGATGGCGGCGATCCGTGGGTCGGTGCTGGTGCTCAGCGCGGCCAGCTGCGCCTCGTGCCAAAGGTCGAACAGGCATTGCCGCATCATCGTCTGGCCGAAATCGCCGTTGGGCTGTTCGACCAGCAGGACATTGCGGAAATCCCAGGCGTCGCGCAGCATCGCCAGGTCGTCGGCGCTGCGGCCCTTGCCTTCGACGTCGCCTGCCAGGCCCAGCCACATCTGCGTCTGGCCGATCAGGTCGAGCGCGGTGTTGGCCAGCGCGATATCCTCTTCCAGAACCGGCCCGGTGCCGCACCATTCGCTGACCCGGTGGCCCAGCACCAGCGTGTTGTCGCCCATCCGGCAAAGGAACTCGAACAGTGCATCCATCACATCGGCCCCACGTCGTCGGGGATGTCGTAGAAGGTCGGGTGGCGATAGACCTTGTCCTCGGAAGGCTCGTAGAGCGGGCCTTTCTTGGACGGCGACGAGGCCGCGATGGCATCGGCCGGCACCGCCCAGATGCTGACGCCCTCGTTGCGGCGGGTATAGACGTCGCGGGCATGCTTGATCGCCATCTCGGCATCGGGCGCGTGCAGCGATCCCACATGGCGGTGGCTGAGGCCGTGCTGGCCGCGGATGAAGATTTCCCACAGGGGCCATTCGTTGGACATGTCGCTCACTCCGCCGCCGTCCTGGCCGCACGTTTCTTCGCGGCATGGGCCATCAGCCCGTCGCGCACCCAGGCGCCGTCATCCCAGGCCTTGCGGCGGGTGGCGATGCGGTCGACCGAGCAGGGGCCGTTGCCCTTGAGCACGGCAAAGAATTCGTCCCAGTCGGGCGGGGTGAAATCGTAATGCCCCGTTTCCTCGTTCCAGCGCAGGTCCGGGTCGGGGATGCTGAGCCCCAGGAATTCCGCCTGCGGCACGGTCTGGTCGACGAATTTCTGGCGCAACTCGTCATTGGTGTTCATCTTGATCTTCCACGCCATCGACTGGCTGGAATGGACGCTGTCGGCATCGGGCGGGCCGAACATCATCAGCGACGGATACCAGAACCGGTTCAGCGCATCCTGCGCCATGCGCTTTTGCGCCTCGGTCCCGCCCGCCATCTTGCGCATGATGTCGAAGCCCTGGCGCTGGTGAAAGGATTCCTCTTTGCAGATGCGGACCATCGCGCGCGCATAGGGGCCGAAGGAGGTCCGTTGCAGCGGCACCTGGTTCATGATCGCGGCGCCATCGACCAGCCATCCGACCGCACCCATATCCGCCCAGGTCAGGGTCGGGTAGGCGAAGATCGAGGAATACTTCATCCGACCGTCCAGCAGCATCTCGGTCAGCTCGTCGCGGCTGACGCCCAGCGTCTCGGCGGCGCAATAGAGGTAGAGGCCATGACCGGCCTCGTCCTGGACCTTGGCCAGCAGGATCGCCTTGCGTTCCAGCGTTGGCGCGCGGGTGATCCAGTTGCCCTCGGGCAATTGGCCGACGATCTCGGAATGGGCGTGCTGGCCGATCTGACGGATCAGCGTCTTGCGGTAGCCGACCGGCATCCAGTCCTTGGGTTCGATCTTTTCTCCGGCGTCGATCCGCGCCTGGAACTCCGCCAGCTTTTCGGGATCGTCGTTGCTGGCCTCGGATTTGATCATCTGTGCATACATCTTGCTTGTCCTATCGCTTCGCTACTTGAGGACCGGGCCTCAGACCCTTTCCAAGATCAGCGCGACGCCCTGGCCGACGCCGACGCACATGGTGCAGAGCGCATAGCGCCCGCCCGTTCGTTTCAGATGCCACGCCGCGGTCAGCGCCAGCCGCGCCCCCGACATGCCCAGCGGATGACCCAACGCGATGGCACCGCCATGCGGGTTCACATGGGGCGCGTCGTCGGGCAGCCCCAGTTCGCGCAGCACCGCCAGCGCTTGGGCGGCAAAGGCTTCGTTCAATTCTACCACATCCATCTGGTCGATGCTCAGCCCGGTGCGGTGCAAGAGCTTGCGCACCGCCGGCACCGGCCCGATGCCCATGACCCGTGGCGCCACCCCAGCGGCGGCCATGCCGACGACCCGCGCCATCGGCGTCAGGCCCTGGGCCTGCGCGGCGGCTTCGCTGGCGATCAGCAGCGCTGCCGCGCCGTCGTTCACGCCCGATGCATTGCCCGCCGTCACCGTCATGTCACGCCCGTTGATGCCATGCAGGCTGGCCAGCTTTTCGGGCGTGGTGCCGGGGCGCGGATGTTCGTCGGTGTCCACGATCAACGGCGCGCCGCGCCGCTGCGGGACCGAGACGGGCACGATTTCATCGGCAAAGACGCCGGCCGCCTGCGCGGCGTCCCAGCGGGATTGCGACCGCGCGGCAAAGGCATCCTGGTCGGCGCGGGCGATACCGTATTCAGAGGCCACGTTGTCGGCGGTCTGCGGCATGGAATGGGTGCCGTGCGCGGCCTCGATCCGGGGATTGACGAAGCGCCAGCCGATGGTGGTGTCGTAGACGGCGCTGGACCGGTCAAAGGCGGTTTCGGCCTTGGGCATGACAAATGGCGCGCGGCTCATGCTTTCGACGCCGCCCGCGATGACCAGGTCCAGATCGCCCGCGCGGATCGCCCGCGCCGCAAGACCCACCGCGTCAAGCCCGCTGGCGCAGAGCCGGTTGACCGTGGTGCCGGGCACGCTGTCCGGCAGGCCCGCCAGCAACGCGGCCATGCGCGCGACGTTGCGGTTGTCTTCGCCCGCCTGGTTGGCACAGCCCAGAATGACCTCGTCGATGGCCGCCGCATCCAACGCCGCATTGCGATCCCGCAGGGCGGCGATGGGCAGGGCGGCCAGATCGTCGGCGCGCACGGACGACAGGGCGCCGCCATAGCGGCCGATGGGTGTGCGCACCCCGTCACAGACAAAGGCCTCTGCCATGCCGAAGCTCCTCTCCTCCGACCCGATGTTTACCGGGAGGGGCGAGTCGCGGCAACAAAAACGTTACAGGCAGAGGTATGTTTTGCTATTCGGTAACGTTTTCGACAAGCCGCAGGCGGATCGGGCCGCGCGCCTTTACAGGATCGACCGGTTTTCCCCGTTGCGTGGCCTGCAGCGGCACTTGTGCGGCGATCTCGCGGATGCGCGGCATGAGCGGTCGCCAGTCATTGGCCAGCGCGCGGGCCACCTCGGAGGGGCAGAACGACTTGCCCGTCCCGCGCGCCTGAGCCAGCCGCATCAGTTCGGCGGCGATTGCGTCGTCACTGGGGTCCAAAGAACCGCCGCTCGACAGTGACCGCGCCATCCGACCCCGACCGCACGACGAACAACTGGCCGTAATCCAGCGGCGGATCGCCGGGCAGCGACAGCGTGTCCCAGATCGCTTGCAGGTTGCCCTTGTTGCCGACCCAGACAACGGACCGGCCCGCCGCCTCGGCTGCGAGCCGCGTGCCGGGGTTTTCCTGCGGGCGCCGCTGAACGGTCAGTCCGCGCGCGGCGGCCAGTGGTGCAGCGGTGTCGAGATTGCGCTGGATACCCGGCGAATGGATCGCATCGACGGGATCATCCGCAAGCGCGCCGACGAGCGCCCGCGCCCGTGCGCGGCCCCGGTCGGACAGGTTCTCGCCGTCACGGTCACCGTGGCGCAGAATGTAAAGCGTGGTGTTCGGGCGCAGCGTGGCGGGGCCGCTGCTGGCGCATCCCGCCAAGGCCAAGGCACCCAGAAGAAACAACCGTCGGTCCATCAATGCCTCCGTCGTCAATGCCGAAGGCAGGGTAACGGGGCCGGACATCATGTCCAGCCCCGGTTGCTGTCAGCCAAGCGCGCTGTTGCAGCGCCCGCAGGTGACGGGGTGGGCGTGCTGGCCGACATCGGGCAGGATCTTCCAGCAGCGCTGGCACTTTTCGCCCTCGGCCATCTCGAACACCACGCCGACGCCGTCCACTTCCGGCAGACGGAAGGCTTCGGCGGGCATCGGATCACCGGTCAGACCGATGGCCGAGGTGATGCAGATATCCTCGAAAGCCACCGATTTCAGCGCCTTGAGCATCTCGGGGTCGCGCACATGCACGATCGGCGCGGCCTCGAGCGAGGCGCCGATCACCTTGTCGGTGCGCTGCACCTCCAGGGCCGCCGTCACCACACGGCGGGCGCGGCGCACCTTCGCCCATTTCGCCGCCAGCGGTTCGTCCAGCCAGTCGGCGGGGGTGTCGGGGATGTCCTGCAAGTGGACCGAGCTGTCATCGCCGGGGAAGCGTTCCAGCCAGACCTCTTCCATCGTGAAGACCAGCACCGGCGCAAGCCAGGTGGTCAGGCGGTGGAACAGGATGTCCATCACGGTGCGCGCCGCCCGTCGCCGGGCCGTGTCGCCGTCGCAATAAAGCGCGTCCTTGCGGATGTCGAAATAGAAGGCCGACAATTCCACGGTGCAGAAGTTGAACAGCTGCTGGAACACGCCCTGAAAGTTGTAGGCCTTGTAGCCGCTGCGAACGACGTGATCCAGTTCGGCCAGCCGGTGCAGGATGTAGCGTTCCAGTTCCGGCATGTCGGCGGGATCGACGCGGTCTGCTTCGGTGAAATGGCTGACAGCACCCAGCAGATAGCGCATGGTGTTGCGCAACCGCCGGTAGCTGTCGGCGGTGTTCTTGAGGATTTCCGGCCCGATGCGCAGGTCGGCGGTGTAATCCGACTGCGCCACCCACAGCCGCAGGATATCGGCCCCGTATTGCTTGACCACCTCTTCCGGCGCCACGGTATTGCCGAGCGATTTGGACATCTTGTTGCCCTTCTCGTCCAGCGTGAAACCGTGGGTCAGCACGCCGCGATAGGGTGCGCGGCCGATGGTGCCGCAGGCCTGCAGCATCGAGGAATGGAACCAGCCGCGATGCTGGTCGGTACCTTCCAGGTAGAGATCGGCGATGCCGTCCTTTGATCCGTCTTCGCGGTCGCGCAGGACGAAGGCATGGGTCGAGCCGCTGTCGAACCACACGTCGAGGATGTCAAAGACCTGTTCCCATTCCTCGGGGTCGTATTCGTTGCCCAGGAACCGCGCCTTGGCGCCGGGCTTGTACCAGGCGTCGGCGCCTTCCTCCTCGAAGGCCTGCAGGATGCGGGCGTTGACGGCCTCATCGCGCAGCAGGAAATCGGGATCGGTGGGCAGCGCGCCCTTTTTCGTGAAACAGGTCAGCGGCACGCCCCAGGCGCGCTGGCGCGACAGCACCCAGTCGGGCCGCGCATCGATCATCGAATACAGCCGGTTGCGCCCGGTCTGCGGGGTCCATTTCACCAGCTTGTCGATAGAGGTCAGGGCGCGCTGGCGGATCGTCTGGCCGTGTTCGTCCTGCCCGTCGCCCACGGGCCGGTCGATGGCGGCGAACCATTGCGGGGTGTTGCGGTAGATCACCGGCGCCTTGGAACGCCAGCTATGCGGGTAGGAATGGGTCATGCGCCCGCGTGCGATCAGACCGCCGCATTCCACCAGCTTGTCGATCACCGCGGTGTTGGCCTTGCCTTCCTTGCCCTTGTGGTCGAGCACCCGCAGCCCCGCGAAGAACGGCACATGCGGCAGGAATTCGCTTTCCTCGCCCACGTTGTGGGTCATCCGGTCCATCCAGCCGCGGCGGACGAAGTTGTCGTAATCGTCGGCGCCGTGGCTGGGCGCGGTGTGCACGAAACCGGTGCCGGCATCGTCGGTGACGTAATCGCCGTCGATCATCGGCACGTCGTAATCCCAGAACCCGTCAGCGCCCTCGGCCCCGCGGAACGGGTGGGCTAGGGTCAGCGCGCCCAGTTCTTCGGCCGCGACGTCGCGCAGGCGGGTCCACATGCCCGGCTCGAGCCGCGCCTTGGTCAGCACGTCTTCGGCCAAGGCGTCAGCCAGCAAGTAGCGGTCGCCGATCTTGGCCCAGCATTCCTCGGGCGTGCCTGTAACCTCGTAGAGGCCATAGGCGAGGCTCGGGTTGTAGGCGACGGCCTTGTTGGACGGGATGGTCCAGGGCGTGGTGGTCCAGATCACGACCTTGGCGTCTTGCAGGTCGTCGTTGCCGTTCGTTGCATTGAACGGCACCCAGATCGTGTGGCTCTTGTGGTCGTGATACTCGATCTCGGCCTCGGCCAGAGCGGTCTTTTCCACCGGCGACCACATCACCGGCTTGGAACCCTGATACAGCGTCCCGGTCATCAGGAATTTCTGGAATTCCTCGGCGATGATCCGCTCAGCGCGGTAATCCATCGTCAGATAGGGCTTTTCCCATTTGCCGGTCACGCCCAGGCGCTGGAATTCGTCGCGCTGGATGTCGATCCAGCCCTCGGCAAAGCGGCGGCATTCCTGACGGAAGTCGACGACGTCGATATCGTCCTTGTTCTTGCCCTTGGCGCGGTACTGCTCTTCGATCTTCCATTCGATCGGCAGGCCATGGCAATCCCAGCCGGGGATGTAGCGCGCGTCATGGCCCATCATCTGCTGGGACCGCACCACCATGTCCTTGAGGATCTTGTTCAGCGCGTGGCCGATATGCAGGTGGCCGTTGGCGTAGGGCGGGCCGTCATGCAGGGTGAAGGGCGGGCGGGCCTGGTCGCTGCCCGCGGCCCCGGCGGCCTTGTCGCGCAGCCGGTCGTAGATTCCGATGCGCTCCCAGCGGGCCAGCCAGTCGGGTTCGCGCTTGGGCAGGCCGGCGCGCATCGGGAAATCGGTTTTCGGCAGGTTCAGCGTGTCTTTGTAATCGGGCGTGGTCTGATCGGTCGTGTCGGCGCACATCGCGTGTGTCCTCGGCAAGTCGTCGAAATGTCAGGGTGTCGCGGCGCGGGTATCCATGCGCCTTGTCCCGGCGGCTCTGCTCAGAGCGCCGGGCATGTAATTCGAATGACGATGGCGAACCGGGTCATCATGGGCCGCGGTATAGACCCGCCGCCCCGCAGCGTCCAGTGCGATCAGGCGGTGCTGTAGCAGGCGGTTTCGGCGCGCCGGTACAGCGCATGATCCGACCGTTCGCGCCGCATCTGGTGATGGTGGAACGGTGCGTCGCCGGCCAGGCGGCGGCGTTCGCGCAGGCGCAGCCGCACCCGGATCGCGATGGCGCAGATGCCGATGGTGATCCAGAACCCCTGGATCAGCGCCGAGGCCATGTTGAATTCCTGCGTCAGCGAGATCAGCACCAGCGTCGCGGCCGAGGTGTTGATGACGAAATAGAGCACGCTTTCGCTACTGAGCACCCGGAACGACAGCATCAGGTAGTTGGCGACATAGGCCATGAAGCCCAGAATGCCGAGGCTGTTGCAGAGATCGGCGAGGTCGTAGTTGTAAAGCGGAGCGGTCATGCGAAATCCTCGCCGGAAATGCGTGTGTGAGGGTAGAAGTCATTGAAATCTTGGGCAGCGGAAAGTTGCGTCCGCCATGCACCTAACGTAACGGAAGCATCCGTCGCAGGCACTGGGGGAATTCCTGACCCCCTGGACGGTCAGACCTGGAACAGCGTGCCCGCGCCATAGGCGATCAACGCCGCCGCACCGCCGATGGCCAACGTCTCGAGTCCCGAACGCCACCAGGGTTGAAGCGACCAGCGCGATTTGTAGGCACCGATGGCGAAGAACGATGCCAGGGTCAGGATGGTCGAGACGGCAAAGGCGTTTGGCACGCCCAGAAGGAATGGCAGAAGCGGGATCATCCCGGCCACCAGGAAAGCGCTGAAGGTCGCCCAGGCGGCGCGCATCGGATGCGGGGTCGACGTGGACAGGCCGTATTCGCCTTCGAGCATGGCGTCGATCCAGGCGTCGTGGTTTTCCGCGATCTGTTCGACGGCGGCATCCAGCGTGTCTCCAAACAGCCCCTTCTGCGACAGGATCTCGCGCAGTTCGCGTTTTTCGCCCTCGGGAAAGCGCGCGATGTGACGTGCCTCGACCCGTCGCAGGCGTTCGATGTCGTCGCGTTCGGCCTTGGTGCCGGAATAGTTGCCGGCGGCCATGGAAAAGCCGTCGGCCAGCACGTTGGCGATGCCAAGCGCCACGATGACAAAGGGCGACAGGCCCGCCCCGGCGACACCGGCAACGATGGCAAAGGTGGTTACGCCGCCGTCGATGGCGCCGTAGATCATGTCGCGCAGATAGCCACGGCCGGGCGGGGTGCCGATGCGGATGGCGATGGAATCGGCGTCGTGGTCGTGGTCGGTGTTCAGGATCGGCATGAGCAGGCTCCGGACTTGAGCGACCTTTGTCACCCACAGCCCGCCCGGCGTCTCTGCGTCAGATCAACTCGGCCGGTCGTGGACATGGCTCCAGACAGCCGAGATCGCCACCGAACCTTCGCCGACCGCGCTGGCCACCCGTTTCACCGATCCCGCCCGCACGTCGCCCACCGCGAAGATGCCGGGGCAGGAGGTGGCATAGGGGCTGCCGGCGCCCACTGCCGGCCCGGTCGGGACAAACCCGCCGGGGTCGAGATCGACCAGGCCCGAAAGCCAGCCGGTATTGGGCGCGGCTCCGACCATGACGAACAGCCCGCCGGTGTTCAATCGCCAGTCCTGACCCGAGGCCTTGTCGCAGATCGTGATCGCTTCGAGCGCGGTATCGCCATGCAGCGCGGTCACTTCGGTGCGGGTGTGGATGGTGATGCAGGGATGCGCCTGCAACCGCGACAACAGGTAATCCGACATCGATGACGCCAGCCCGGCGCCGCGCACCAGGACGTGCACGTGGCGGGCGCTGCGCGCCAGGAACATCGCCGCCTGACCCGCCGAATTGCCGCCGCCGATCACCGCGACCTCGCGGTCGCGGCAGAACCGCGCTTCGAGATCGGTGGCGGCATAGTAGATGCCCGCGCCCTCGAATTCCTCCAGCCGGTCCAGCGGCATCTTTCGGTATTGCACGCCGGTGGCCACGACGACCGACCGCGCGCGCACCGTCCGGCCGTCATCCAGCGTCGCGGCGAAACCGGCGCCGTCGCGGGCCAGGGCGGTCACCCGGCGCGGCATGGCGAAGCGCGCGCCGAATTTCATCGCCTGGATTTCGCCCCGGCCCACCAGGTCGGCGCCGGTGATGCCGGTGGGAAAACCCATGTAGTTCTCGATCCGGCTGGAAGTGCCGGCCTGACCGCCGATCGCGGTATCCTCGAGCACCAGCGCCGTCAGCCCCTCGGCCCCGGCATAGACCGCTGCGGCGACGCCCGCCGGACCGGCGCCGACGATCAGCACGTCGACCGGATCGGTGGCGTCCAGCGGCAGGTCGAGGCCCAGGACGCGGGCCAGGTCGGCCGGGCTCGGTTCGACCAGCGCCGTGTCGCGGCCCAGCACGACCATCGCCTGTCCGCGATCGACGCCGCAGGCATCGGCCAGCGCGTCGGCCTCGTCCCCCGGTGCGATCTCGCGCCAGGGAATGCGGTTGCGGCTGGCGAAGGCGGCGATGCGTTGCAGGGTGCGGCTGGTCTCCATGCCGATCAGCGTCAGCCCGCCCTCGCGGGTCTCGACGATGCGGCGGCGGCGCGCGGCCATGACCGTAACCAGGATATCCGACATTTCGGGCATCTCGGACATCAGGCGCAGCACGGCCTGACGAGGAACGGCCAGCACCTCGGTTCGCTGCACCGCGCGGGCGCCCAGGATGGCGTTGCCGCCGGACAGGAAGCTGAGATCGCCGAAGAATTGCGAGGGGCCGAGCGACGCGGTGCCATACCGTTCGCCGGTCAGCGGATCGATGGCCTCGACCTCGCCGGACAAGACGTAGAAGAACGTCTCGGCCGGTCGGCCGGCCGCTTGCAGCGTGGCGCCGGGTTCGTATGCCTCGCGCATGCCGACCCGTTCCAGCGCCTTGACATGGGCCGGTTGCAGCGGTGTGCGCACCAGCGTGGCCAGATCGGCAGCGAAACTTTCCATCAACAGACCTCCGGTCACGAACTCAGCACGATAGCGCGGACGCGTGGGCGGGCGAGGGGGTCACCCCTTCTGACCGCTCACCAGCCCGCTCAGGGCCTGGCGGATGATGCCGCGCACCGAAGGCCGCTTGGCGCGGGTGAACGGGATCGGCCGACAGACCTCGATGGCCGCCACGCCGACCCGTGCCGTGAGCGCGCCGTTGACCAGCCCTTCGCCGAACCGCCGCGACAGCTTGCCCAGCAACCCGCCGCCCAGGATCGGCTCGAGCATGTCGTCGCCGACCGCGATGGCGCCTGTGGCCACCAGATGCGCCATCACCGCGCGCGCCAGCCGCCAGCCGCCGACCAGCCCCGACCGCCCGCCATAGATTTCGCCGATGCGCCGGATCATCCGCAGGTTCGCGGTCAGCGCCGCGGCGACGTCGGCCAGAGCCAGCGGAACCAGCGCGGTAACCGTCGCGACCTGCCGCGCGGCGGCCTCGACTTCGGCCTGGGCGGCCTTGTCGAGCGGTCCCAGCAGGTCGGTTTCCGCCAGCCCCAGCAGGCCGGCCGCATCGAACACCTCGTCGCGGCGCTCGGCCAGCGCCTGCCGGCCCCAGCGTGTATCGTCGCGCCCGCGGTAGAGCGCCACCAGCTTGTCCGCAACACCGCGGGCGGCGGCCAGATCGTCCTCGGCCAGCGCGGTTTCGGCGGCGTGGTGCAGCGCGTCCAGCCTTGCCAGCCGCGAGATCGCCGCCAGTTCGCGGGTCGCGATCATCAGGCAGACCAGCACGAACAGCGTGAACAACCCGGTCACCGCCCATCCCAGCAGCGGGTATTGCGCCACCAGCCCGGCGGCAAAGTTCCACGCCGCCACCGACAGGACGGTGGTCAGCACCAGCCCCAGCAACGCCCAGAACCAGCGCGCCAGACGCGAAGGTGGCCGTGCCGCCAAGCTGGCGATCGTCGCCATCGCCTGACCACGCGGCGCGGGCCGGTCGGGTTCCGGGACCGGCGGCGCGTTCGATGGGCTGGACGCCTCTGCGCTGTCGTCCAATTCGATCAGGACCGGGCCTTTGGCGTCGCTCATGCCGCGATCTCCTTTCGCCAGTGAAAGCGGATATCCGGCAGCCCTTCGTCGTTGCCGCGCCCATCGGTGCGTTCGACTTCTGCAAAGCCCTCGCGCCGATAGAAACGGATGGCGCCGTTGTTCGACTGAAAGGTCCAAAGCTGCAAGGCCGGCGCTTCGGACTTGGCGGCATCCAGCAGCGCCTTGCCCAGGCCGCGGTTCTGCCGGACGGCGGTCACGTAAAGCGCATGGATCGTCGCGCGGTCGCGGGCGAGAAAGGCGGCGACGGCACCATCCACTTCGGCCACCGTGACCCAGCCGCGATCGATCAGCGTTCCGGCATGGGCGAGATCCTCGGCCCGGGTGTGGATGCGCGGCATCCAGTCGGTGTCGTCAATGAATTCCGACAGGATCGCGCCAACGGCGCCGGCATCGGTGGGGTGAGCGGCACGCAGGATCACAGCCGGTCCCCGATCAGGAACTGTGCCGCGCGATCCAGGCGGATATGCGGCGGCCCTTCGCCCGGTTTCAGGTCGAGCGGGGCGGGCGCAAAGCGCATCACCTGGTAGTCCTGGTCCAGCCAGCGTGTCGCGCCGTCGCGTGCCGGACCCAGCAGATGCGCGGGATCGGACGGCAAGTCGCCCGGATAGAAGGCCGCGCGCTTGCCGCTGTCCAGCAGCGTGCCGCGCACGCAATCGAGGCTTCGGCCCTCGTGGGTCAGCGTGTCTTCGGTGGTGGCGCGCAACGCGGCGATGGCCATGGCCTGCGTTTCGGCGCCGGCGAATTGCGCCCGGTCGCGGGCTTCGCGCACCAGCGCCTGCATGATCGCGGTCAGGCGCGGGTGTTGTGTGTGGTGCAGGTGGTCGGCCTTGGTCGCGGCGAACAGGATCTTTTCCACCCGCTTGCCGCGCAGCAGTTGGCTGAGAAAGGCGTTGGTGCCGGGGCGGAAGGCCGACAGGGTGTCGGCCATCGCGCGGCGCAGATCCTCGACCGCCGCCGGGCCGGAATGGATCGCGCCCAACGCATCCACCAGCACGACCTGCCGGTCGATCCGGGCAAAGTGATCGCGAAAGAACGGTTTGGCCACGCGGGCCTTGTAGGCCTCGAACCGGCGCTCCATCTCGCGGATCAGCGACCGGCGCGGCCCGTCCCGCGGTGGCAGGGGGGCAAAGGTCAGCGCCGGGCTGCCCGCCAACTCGCCGGGCAACAGGAACCGGCCCGGCGTGCAGTCGGAATAGCCCGCGGCGCGAGCGGCCTGAAGATAGCCGGTATAGCTGTTTGCCAGCGCCTTGGCCTGCACCTCGTCGAAACTGGCGGCGGCGTCGGTGTCGCGCACCAACGCGGCGAAATCCGCGCCCTGCGGCCGTGCGTCCAGCCGTTCCAGCGTCTCGCGCGACCAATCGGCATAGGATTTCTCCATCAGGCCGAGATCCAGCAGCCATTCCCCGGGATAGTCGACGATATCCAGGTGGATCACCCGCGGCCCCTGCAGACCCGCCAGCAGGCCCGAGGGGCGCACCTTGAGCGACAGGCGCAATTCGCTGACCGCGCGGGTGCTGTCGGGCCAGCGCGGGCTGCGCGCGGTCAGATCGCCCAGATGCGATTCGTAGTCAAAACGCGGCACCGTGTCGTCGGGCTGGGGTTGCAGGAAGGCCGACAGGATGCGGCCCTCGGATTGCGCCACCAACTGCGGCATCCGGCCCCGGTCCATCAGGTTGGCCACCAGCGCGGTGATGAACACCGTCTTGCCCGAGCGCGCCAACCCGGTGACGCCCAGTCGTATCACCGGTTCGAACAGCGCCTCGTTTATGGTGTCGGTGACGGTCTCCACCCCGCGGGTGAGCGTGTCGGCGATGGTAGAGATGACCAAGGGGCGGCTCCGTCTGACTTGGATGCAAGATAGGCAGCGCGGGTCCGAAGGGCCAGAGGCGCGGCAGGGGGATTGTTTGGCGCGTCGCGTCACGCTAAGCCGCGCGCCATGCCCAGATACGCGCTCATGGTGGAATATGATGGCCGGCCTTTCGCGGGCTGGCAGCGGCAGGCCGATCAGCCATCCGTGCAGGGCGTGATCGAGGATGCGCTGGCCCGGCTCGAGCCGCGCGGACACACGATCGCCGCCGCCGGGCGCACCGATTCCGGCGTGCACGCGCGCGGGCAGGTCGCGCATTGCGACTTGGACAAGGCATGGGAGCCGTTCCGCCTTTCCGAAGCGCTGAACCACCATCTCAAACCGAACCCGGTTGCGATCCGCGCCTGCGCCCGTGTTGCCGATGATTGGCACGCGCGCTTTTCGGCCATCGAACGGCGCTACCTGTTCCGGCTGCTGATCCGCCGCGCGCCGCTGACGCTGGAGGTCGGGCAGGTCTGGCGGGTCGGGCATGATCTGGACGTCTCGGCCATGCAGGAAGGCGCCAACCACCTGATCGGCAAGCACGACTTCACCACCTTCCGGTCGGTGCAATGCCAGGCGCAATCGCCGGTCAAGACGCTGGACGAAGTCCGCATCGAGGCGCTGGACAACCAAGCCGGGCGCGAGATCCGGTTCCAACTGCGCGCGCGGTCCTTCCTGCACAACCAGGTGCGCAGCATCGTCGGCACGCTGGAACGGGTCGGGGCAGGGGCCTGGTCGCCAATGGATGTGCGCACCGCCCTGCAGGCCCGCGACCGCGCCGCCTGCGGCCCGGTCTGCCCGCCGGACGGGCTGTACCTGGTGGGTGTGGGCTACCCATCGGACCCGTTCGGCGGTCTATGATAACAGCCCGAGCACTCCGAGCGCGACCACCGGCACGAACAGCCAGCCTTGAGGTACGCGCCTGTACGGCGCCCCGACAAGCGGCGCGAGCACGATGCCGAAGACCGCGAACCCGACCGCCAGCATCAGGCCTGACAGCGCATAGGCGGTCTCTCCGGACCAGGCCGCTAGCCCAAAGATCGCGGCCATGACCCCGATCGCCATCGTCGTGTAGTGCCAGCACAGCCATTGCGTGTCGCGCACCAAGGGCGGCAGGTCGCTGTTGCGCAACGGGGCCGCAACCTCGCGTCCGCCGATGAACAGGTGAACCCCCAGCCAAAGGACCGACAGCGCCGAGGCGGCTGCAAACCAGATATTCATGGTGTCAGGCTCCTATCGCGCACAGCTTGCCACGGCTGGTGATCGCGCGCCTGGGGTGCGACGCCGCAGCACGGTGTCTTGCGCCGGGCCGGGTTTGGTGGCATCACACCGCCATGAGCATCGCCGCCGCATATCGACCCGCATTTCGACGAGACCGCCGGGTCCTTTGATCCGCGTCACGCGCGCCGCTGCCGTCATTTCCATCTGACAACTTGACTAGCCCCCGTGCCCTTGGCACCAATCGGGCTTCCTTCATCCAGGAGATCGCCATGATCCCGTCCATCCTGCCGACCTACAACCGCGCGTCCCTGAACTTCGTCAAAGGCGAAGGCAGTTGGCTGGTAGAGGCGGACGGGCGACGGTTTCTCGATCTCGGTTCGGGCATCGCGGTGAACGCGTTGGGCCATGCCCATCCGGCGCTGGTCAAGGCGCTGACCGACCAGGCGAACGCGCTGTGGCACGTCTCGAACCTCTACCAGATCCCGCAACAGCAGGCGCTGGCGGACAAGCTGGTCGAGCACAGCTTTGCCGACACCGTCTTTTTCACCAATTCCGGCACCGAGGCCTGCGAACTGGCCGTCAAGATGGCGCGCAAGTACTGGTACGAAAAGGGCCGGCCGGACCGGACCGAGATCGTCGCATTCGAAGGCAGTTTCCACGGCCGGTCCTCGGCCGGGATCGCGGCGGCCGGCTCCGAGAAGATGACCAAGGGGTTCGGCCCGTTGCTGCCCGGTTTCACGCATCTGCAATGGGGCGATCACGACGCGTTGCGTGCCGCCGTGACAGACAAGACCGCCGCGGTGCTGATCGAACCCGTTCAGGGCGAAGGCGGCATTCGGCCCTTGCCCGACCAATGCCTCAAGGGGTTGCGCGACCTGTGCGACCAGACCGGCGCATTGCTGATCCTCGACGAGGTGCAGTGCGGCATGGGCCGCACCGGGCGGCTTTTCGCGCATGAATGGGCAGGCATCACTCCGGACATCGTCATGGTCGCCAAGGGCATCGGCGGCGGCTTCCCGCTGGGTGCGGTGCTGGCCACCGAAGACGCGGCATCGGGCATGACCGCCGGCACCCACGGTTCGACCTATGGCGGCAACCCGCTGGCCTGCGCGGTGGGCTGCGCCGTGATGGACCATGTGGCCGACAAGGATTTCCTGGCCGAGGTCAATCGCAAGGCCGGCGTTTTGCGGCAAAAGCTGGAAGGGCTGGTGGCAAGCCACCCGGACGTGTTTGAAGCGGTGCGTGGCTCGGGTCTGATGCTGGGCCTGAAATGCCGGGCGGCCAACACGGACGTGGTCAAGGCGGGCTACGACGCGCAACTGATCGTGGTCCCCGCCGCCGACAACGTCGTGCGCCTGCTACCGCCGCTGACCCTGAGCGACGACGAGATCGCCGAGGCGCTGACCCGACTGGAACAGGCCGCCGCCGCCCTCGAAAAACAACCGGCCTGATCTTCATCTTGCCAGTCAAACTCCGGGGGTGTGGGGGCTGGCCCCCACTCCGCCGCCCGATACAAAGCACGATCCGATGAACCATTTCCTCGACATCCACAAGACCGACAAGACCGCGCTGCGGTCGATCATCGACAGCGCCATCGCCATGAAGGGCAGGCGCGACGGCCGGCCGCGTGCGGCGCTGGACGACGAACTACCGCTCAAGGACCGCATGGTCGCGCTGATCTTCGAGAAACCCTCGACCCGGACCCGCGTCAGCTTCGACGTGGGCGTGCGCCAGATGGGCGGGCAGACGATGGTGCTGTCGGGGTCCGACATGCAACTGGGCCACGGCGAGACCATCGCCGACACCGCCCGGGTGCTGTCGCGCTATGTCGACATGATCATGATCCGCACCTTCGATGAATCGGTGCTCGAGGAAATGGCCGAATTCGCAACGGTCCCGGTCATCAACGGCCTGACCGACCGCAGCCATCCCTGCCAGATCATGGCCGACGTGATGACCTTCGAGGAACATCGCGGGCCGATCGCGGGAAAAAAGGTGGTCTGGTCCGGCGACGGCAACAATGTCTGCGCCTCCTGGCTGCACGCGGCCGGGCGGTTCGGCTTCGACTTCACCTTCACCGGCCCGGTGCAACTGGATCCCGAGATGGAGTTCGTCGGCCTGGCCCGGAACGAGGGCGCCCGGATCACCATCGAACGCGACCCGGTCAAAGCGGTGGCCGGCGCGGACCTGATCATCGCCGACACCTGGGTTAGCATGCATGATGCGCAATCGGCCCGCGAACGGCGCCACAACATGCTGCGTCCCTACCAGGTCAACCAGGCGCTGATGGATGCGGCCAAGCCGGACACGCTGTTCATGCATTGCCTGCCGGCGCACCGCGAGGAGGAAGTCACTTCCGAGGTCATGGATGGCCCGAATTCCGTGATCTGGGACGAGGCCGAGAACCGCCTGCACGCGCAAAAGGCGATCATGCGCTGGTGTCTGGGCACCTGAGCCGCCGACGGTCTTGCATCCTGTCCGTGCGGAGCGGACACTTGCGGTCATGAGCGGCGAACCCGAAAGACCCGGCCTGCCCGGATGGCATCATGTGCCCGACGTGCCCATCGCCGTGTCGCCGTTTTTCTCGTGGCCGCCCGATCCGCGCCGGATGATCCGCTGGATCGCCGACCGCTGGTTCCGCCTGGCCGAGAACGCGGTTCTGACGGCCGTGGCGCTGATCTGCGTGGCGTGGTTCCAGCCCTCGCTGGAAACAACCCGCACCCTTGGGGCGGACTGGATCGCGGCGATCTGGTTGCGCAACCTCGTGCTGATGATCGCCGTCGCGGGCGGGTTGCACTGGTTCTTCTACATGCGGCGCGGCCAGGGTGACCGGTTGAAATACGATGGCCGCGACCTGGTCGCCAAAGGCCGTCAATTCAGTTTCGGCGGCCAGGTGCGCGACAATGTCTTCTGGACGCTGGCCAGCGGGGTGACCGTCTGGACCGGGTTCGAGGCCGGCTTGTTCTGGGCCATGGCCAACGGATACGCCCCGGTCCTGACCTTCCGCGACAATCCGGTCCGGTTCGTGGCGCTGTTCCTGCTGACGCCTGTCTGGATTTCGTTCCACTTTTACTGGATCCATCGGGCGTTGCATTGGGGGCCGCTGTACCGGTCGGCGCATGCGCTGCACCACCGCAATGTCAATGTCGGCCCTTGGTCGGGGTTATCCATGCATCCGATCGAACATCTGCTGTTTTTCAGCTCGGTGCTGGTGCATCTGGTTGTGGCCGCACATCCCGTGCACATCCTGTTCCACATGCAGCACCAGGCCCTGACCGCGGCGACCTCGCATACGGGGTTCGAGGCGCTCTTGTCGCGTGACCGCAAGGCGCTGGCGCTCGGCACGTTTCACCATCAGATGCATCACCGCTATTTCGAAGTGAATTACGGCAACCTGGAAATGCCCTGGGACAAGTGGTTCGGATCGTTCCATGACGGCACGGCAGAAGCCCATGCGCAGCTGAAATCGCGCCGCCAGCGCCGCAGCTGAGCCAGCCGCAAATTCCTTTCAAGGAATTTGCAAAAGTCTTCGAAAGACTTTTGCGCGCGCCTAGCCGCGTGGCTTGGCACGCAAGGTCGGGTCGGCCTGGGTCGGGTCCTCGGGCCAGGGATGTTTCGGGTACCGCGCCTTCATGTCCTTGCGCACATCGGCGTATGACCCCGCCCAGAAACCCGGCAGGTCCATCGTGGTCTGCACCGGGCGATGCGCCGGCGACAGCAGCGTGACCTTCAGCGGCTGGCCTGCGACCGTGGGGTGAGAGGTCTGGCCGAACATCTCCTGCAGACGCAGCGAAATCTCGGGAGCGTCGCCGGAATAGTCGATCGGCACCTCGCGGCCCAGCGGCGTGGTGAAGCGCGCGGGCACCGCCTGGTCCAACGCCTGCATCTGCGCCCAATCCAGCCGGGCCCGAAGCGCGGGCAGCGGATCGAAGCGCTTCCAGTCCTCCGCCGACCGCACGCCCGCCAGATAGGGCAACAGCCAGTCCTCGAGGGCGTCCATCAGCGCGGTTTCTGTCATCTCGGGCAGATCGAGACCGCCCTTGCGTCCGATCTCGACCCGGGCGCAAAAGCGCTGTTCCGCGTCGCCCAGCCGCAGACCCAGATCGCGCACGCCGTCCAGCATAGCCCGCGCCACCGCGTCGTCGGGTGCATCCTTCCAGACCCGGTCATCCAGCACGATGGCGCCGAATTGTTCCTGCTGGCGCGCCGCCACGCGTCGGTCGCGCCGGGACCATTCGCAGACCTCCCGCCAGCCGATCTGGTCCGCGAACAGACCGCGCAGTTCGGCCTCGGAAATGGCGATGGCCTGCCGGATGCGTGCCTCGCGCGGATGGCCGTCGGTGTCGGTGACCACCACCAGCCGGGTTGGCGCCAGCGGGTCGGCATCGGCCATCACCGCCCCCTTGCCCCCCGACAACTGGAAGCGTGGCGCATCGCCCTTGCGGCGCAGGCCGACGCGGTCGGGATAGGCCAGCGCGGCGGCTTCGGCAGGGCTGCGGCCCTTGTCCGGCCCGGCGGACCTGGCCAGCCGCCGCGCTTCGGTGCGGATGCGCTCGAGGGTGCCGCGATTGACCGGGTAGGGGCGTCTCTGGGCAAAGCCGCGCGGATCTGCCAACGCCTCGAGCCGAAAAGACAGGTCGCAGGGCGCGCCTTGCAGCGGGTCGCGATCGGCCAGCAACGCGGCCAGCGGCGCAGCACCGGACCCGGACAAGGCCAGCATATGCGCCAGGCGCGGATGCAGTGGCAACGCCGCCAGGGCGCGGCCGTGTTCGGTGATGCGGGCATCGCGATCCAGCGCGCCGAGCATCCGCAACAGCGCCTGAGCTTCGGCGAAAGCGCCGGCATTGGGCGGGGTCAGCAGCGGCAGGTCCCCGGGGCCTGCACCCCAAAGCGCCAGTTCCAGCGCCAGCCCCGCCAGATCGGCGGTTTCGATTTCGGGCGGCGGAAAGCCCGCCAGCGCGCCTTCTTCTCCCCGCGTCCAGAGGCGGTAGGCCAGGCCCGGCGCCACACGGCCCGCGCGGCCGGCGCGTTGCGTCGCCTCGGCGCGCGTGACCCGCTCGGTGACCAGCCGCGTCATGCCGGAACCGGGGTCGAACCGTGCCCGTCGAGCCAGCCCGCCATCCACCACCACGCGGATATCCTCGATCGTCAGCGAGGTTTCGGCGATGGCCGTGGCCAGGACGATCTTGCGGCCCTGCATCTCGGGCCGGATCGCGGCGCGCTGCGCGGCGAAGTCCATCGCGCCGAACAATGGGCGAATGTGGTGATCGGCGGGCAAGCGACCGGTCAGCAGCGCTTGGGTCCGGCGGATCTCGGCCTCGCCGGGCAGGAAGGCCAGGATCCCGCCTTCGGCGTCTCGCGCAGCCTGG
The DNA here is from genome assembly GCF_019104745.1 of Thalassococcus arenae. Classification (NCBI taxonomy): domain Bacteria; kingdom Pseudomonadati; phylum Pseudomonadota; class Alphaproteobacteria; order Rhodobacterales; family Roseobacteraceae; genus Thalassococcus; species Thalassococcus arenae. The sequence goes on along the minus strand of NZ_JAHRWL010000001.1, from coordinate 373,695 downwards.
GCGATCAGGTCGGCCATCGCGGTTTCGAACCGGGTGGTCTTGGGCAAGGGCCGGTCCAGCCAGCGGGTTTCGACCGGAAAGGCGCGACCTTCGGATGTCAGCAGCGGCGCCCGCATCAGGGCGGCCACCGGTTCGGCATCCAGGGTGGCCGACATCGCCAGCAGGATCAGGTCATCGCGCAGCGCGCCGGCGATTTCGAGGCAAAGCGCAAGCCCCAGGTCGGCATTGAGCGAGCGTTCGTGGAATTCGTCGAAGATCACCGCGCCGATGCCCCGCAGTTCGGGGTCGGACTGGATCATCCGCGTCAGGATGCCTTCGGTCACCACCTCGATCCGGGTGGCTCGGGACACCCTGCTTTCGCCGCGGATGCGGTAGCCGACCGTCTGGCCCGGGTCTTCGTCCAGCGTTTCGGCCATGCGCGCGGCCGCGGCCCGCGCGGCCAGCCGCCGCGGTTCCAGCATCACGATCCGGCCGGGGGTCAGCCCCGCCTGCAGCAGTGCCAGCGGCACCCGCGTCGTCTTGCCCGCGCCGGGCGGAGCCTGCAACACGGCACGGCCCTGGTCGTGGAGGTTCTCGACCAGGGCCGGCAAGATGGCGTCAATGGGCAGCGTCAGGTGGGGCACGCGCCCCTTATCGCCAAGCTTTCAATGCACGTCCATGCCCGCCGCGTCACACAAGCAGCAAATCCGTCTCGGCGATCTCGGCCACCCAGCGGAACTGGACCGAGAAATCCGCAACACCGTTCGCGTCGCTGTCGATCTCGAGGAATTCCGACGCGAACCGCACTGCGGGTCCCGAGCCATCGAACGCGTCGCCGCCGATGAAATCCAGCGGACCGAAGGCGGTGAGGTCGATCAGGTCCTCTGCCGTGTCGAAGCCTTCCACGACGTCGCGGGTGGTTTGCGTGATCCCGCTGTCGCCCGGTGCGAAAACGAAGGTGTCGACATCCGTCGCGTCGCCGTCCCAGCCAAAGATCAGGTCGGCGCCGGCGCCGCCTTCGACGGTGTCGGCGCCCTTGCCGCCCCACAGTTCGTCGTCATCCGCCCCGCCCCTGAGCCAGTCGTCGCCGTCATGGCCGCCAAGCGAATCCGCGCCCGTGCCGCCGCTGAGCCGGTCATTGCCGTCACCGCCCCCGATGGAATCGTCGCCCGCGCCACCGAACACGGAATCATCGCCATGCCCGCCCCAGACCGAATCCGCGCCGTCGCCGGCGTCGATCTTGTCGTTGTCATTGCCGCCGTCGATATCGTCGTTGCCGGCCTGGCCGCGGATGGTGTCGTCGCCGTTGCCGCCGCTCATGCCGTCATTGCCGGCATGGCCGGCCATGTCGTCGTTGCCGTCGCCGCCGCCGACCTCGTCGTTGCCGCCGCCCGCTTGCAGCGTGTCGTCGCCCTCGGCGCCCCACAGCGTGTCGTCGCCCGCGCCGCCGCCAAGCCGGTCGTCGCCTGCGCCGCCGCCGACGGTGTCGCGGCCGGCACCACCAAGGACGGTGTCGTTGCCGTCCGCCCCCCAGAGATCGTCGTCGCCCGCGCCGCCGCGCAGCAGGTCGTCGCCGTCCCCGCCGTTGAGCGTGTCCGAACCCTGGCCGCCCTGGACGTTGTCGTTGCCGTCACTGCCGCCGATCACGTCGTTGCCGGTGCCGCCACCGATCGTGTCGTCGCCACCATCGCCCCAGACCGAGTCGTTACCGGCCTGTCCGTACAGTCGGTCGTCGCCGTCGCCACCGCCGATCTTGTCCTTGCCGTCGCCGCCATTGACCGTGTCGTTCCCATCTCCGGCCCAGACCTGGTCGTCACCGCCGGCGGCAAGGAACAGTTCGTTCGCGGCATCGTCCAGCGCAAAGCTGTAATGCCCGCTGTGAAGCGTCTCGGCGCCGTCATGGCCGAAGACGACGTTCACCCCGTTGACGAAATAGTTCAGCCAGCCGGCGATATCGGCGACGGTTTCGTTCTGGTTGCCGTCTTCGTTCACGAACCGCCCCTCGGGTCCGGGCGAATAGGTGAAGCCGATGTGATAGATCGCGTCTGCCACGGTATCGATGAACTGGCGCCCCTGGAACCGGAACGCCCCGCCATCGCCCTGAACAAGGTGAAAACCGGTTTCCTCGTTGCCCTCGTCATCGCCGTGGCCTTCGACGAAATCGGCATAGAGGCCCGGATTGCCGCGGATATGGTCGCTGATCGCGCGGGCGTCGTCGGGCGTGATGATGCCGTCCGCGTTCGCCCCTGTCGCGACGATGGCCTGGGCGATCACGCCGTTCATGAGTTCGGCGGCCGCTGCACCACCGTCGATATCGGCTTGCACGATATTGGCCGGAAGCCCCGGGTCGCTGCGCACGAAGTCGGCGATGTCCTTTAGATTTGCGAGGATCGTTGAAACGGGCATGGCGATCGTCCTGAATTGATTGCGGAAACTGAAGATGTCCTTGCCCGCACGCTAGCAAACGAAGCTCACCCGCGGCAGACGGGCCAGCCGGTTTCGGCGGAAAGGCGTCCACGCGGCGGCAGAGAACCGCTGGACGGCGCGGTTATGGGCTGCTGGACAAGCGGGTTGCCCGCGGGGCACAAGGCGCAAGGAACTGGAATTGCGGCTGAAAAGCCCGGCAAGCCTGCAGGAGGCGGGAATGGACGATACGCAAACTCTTGCCAAGCGGCTTTGTGCCGGGGACCGCCGGGCGCTTGCGCGGGCGATCACGTTGGTGGAAAGCAGCCGACCGGACCACCGGACGCAGGCGCTGGCGCTGCTCGATGCGCTGCGCGGTCACGGGCACGAGGCGCTGCGGATCGGTTTGTCGGGAACCCCGGGCGTCGGCAAGTCGACCTTCATCGAGGCCTTCGGCTGCATGCTGACCGGGCAGGGATTGCGCGTGGCGGTGCTGGCGGTCGATCCGTCCTCGGCCCGCACCGGCGGGTCGATCCTGGGCGACAAGACCCGCATGGAACGTCTGAGCCGCGATCCCCGAGCGTTCATCCGCCCGTCGCCCAGCCAGACCCATCTGGGCGGTGTCGCCCGCCGCACGCGCGAAGCGATCGATCTGTGCGAGGCAGCGGGCTTTGACGTCATCCTGATCGAGACCGTCGGCGTCGGCCAGTCCGAAACCATGGTGGCCGAGATGTCCGACCTGTTCCTGCTGCTGTTGGCGCCCGCCGGCGGCGACGAATTGCAGGGGGTCAAGCGCGGGATCATGGAAATCGCCGACCTGATCCTGGTCAACAAGGCCGATGGCGAACTCAAGGCCGCGGCAACGCGGACCTGCGCCGACTATGCCGGCGCCCTGCGGCTGATGCGCAAGCGCCCCGAAGACCCACCGGGCTTTCCCAAGGCGCTGACCGTATCGGCAATGGAAGAGGCCGGTCTGGCCACGGCGTGGGAGGCGATGACGGAACTGGCGGACTGGCGCCGCGACCACGGTCATTTCACCGCCCGCCGCGCCGCTCAGGCCCGCCACTGGTTCGAGGCCGAGGTGCGGCACGGCCTGCTGGCGCGCCTGGACGGTAGCGAAGCCCGTGCCGCCCTGGCACGGCTGGGCGAGGCCGTGGCAGCGGGCGAGATGTCTCCGGCCAAGGCCGCGCAGGACCTGCTCGCGCATCTGCCGTCGCGATGAAGCGGCACGTTTTCTTTGACGGCGCGCTGCTGAACGGCACGCTGTTCAATCCCGGCCAGTCACGCCTGTTCGTCAGCTTCCGCCAGCGCATCGGCGACCCTGGCAATTTCGAAAAGGCGCGTGCGGTGCACCGCTATGCGGCCAACGGCTTTACCCACCTGCACCTTCAAAGCCGCTGGAACGACTGGTACGTCAACGCGGAAACCCCGGCGCTCGAACGCGCGCTCGAGGCGTTCTCGGCGCAGTTCGAAAGCGTTTGCGCAATGGGGTTTTCCATGGGCGGTTACGCGGCCTTGCGCCTTGCCGGGCCGTTGCGCTTGTGTCATCTGCTGGCGATCTCGCCGCAATACTCCATCGCCAAGGTGCATGTGCCCTTCGACCGGCGCTACCGCGCCGAGGCGCGGGGCTGGGATGCGGAAGCGGGCGATCTCGCCTGCCGGGGGACGGATGTGCGGGGTGCGGTGCTGATCGACCCGTTCCGCCCGCTGGACCTGGCCAATGCCGAACTGATCGCCGCGGCTTTCCCGAACCTGACCGTGGTGCGCCTGCCCTGCGGCGGCCATCCGGCGACGCGGGCCCTGCGCCAGGGCGGCAAGCTGGGCTGGTTGCAGGATCAACTGGCACAAGGCGTGCCGGACCCGCGCGCCATCGGCCGCAGCCATCGCGCGGTGCGCCGCGACAGCGAAAGCTATTGGCGTCACCTGCAAGCCCTGGCCAAGCATCGCGGTCGTTCCACCCTTGCCGAAACCGCCCGCAAGCAGGCCCGCAGAATTGCCGCGAAATCGGCTGGGGCGGGACTTGACGGCGGCGCGGCAGAGCCTTAGAGACCGGCAAACGAGATTCCGGGCGCCCCCGCGGCGCCCTTTGATATTGGCGCCGCTCCGCAATCCAGCGGGTCCGCGCCCAGAAACCGAGGATGAGACCCATGTCGCGTGTTTGCGAACTGACCGGTAAGGGCCCGATGGTTGGCAACAACGTCAGCCACGCCAACAACAAGACCAAGCGGCGTTTCCTGCCGAACCTGAACGATGTGACGCTGCAGTCCGAAACGCTGGGCCGTGGTGTCAAGCTGCGTATCTCGGCGGCGGCGCTTCGGTCGGTCGATCACCGCGGCGGGCTGGACAAGTTCCTGGCCAAGGCCAAGGACACCGAGCTGAGCAACCGTGCTCTGAAGGTCAAGAAAGAGATCGAAAAGGCACAGGCGGCAACTGCCTGATCCGTCGATTGCCGGTATTCGAAACAGCCTCGCGCCATCCGGCCGGGGCTGTTTCCTTTTGTCGCTTGGCAATTCGCCACCGCACCGCCTAGCTTTCCGGCATGCGTGATCTCGCCCGCCATATCGCGGTCAGCCTTCTTGCGCTGAGCCTGCTTTTCACCAGCGTCACCATGGCGGCTGCGCGCGGGCAGGCCATGGCGGAAGGGCAGATGGTGCTGTGCCTCGGGGGTGGTGTCGTCACCGTCTATGTCGACAGCGAAGGCAAGCCGACCGGGGCTCCGCATGTCTGCCCCGATTGCGCGCTGTCGCTGCTTGCCTGGGTTGAAGGCGCAGACACGGACACCGCGCCGATGCGTGTCTGGCGGCGCGTCGCGCCCAGTTTCGCACGGATCGCCGCCGAAAAGACGTTGCGCCTGCGCGCCACCGCACGCGGCCCCCCGGATACGGTCTGATACCCTTCTTTCAGATCAACCTATCATCCAGGGAATCCAAACATGTTCCAACGTATCCTTTTGGCCGGCGCCGCGGCGCTGACCCTTGCAGTGCCCGCATTCGCCGACATCACCATCGAAGACGCCTATGCCCGGTCGGCGATGCCCAATGCCAAGACCGGCGCGGCCTTCATGATCATCAGCAACAGCGGCGACGCCGACGACCGGTTGCTCTCGGTTGCGTCGGATGTCGCGCAACGGGTCGAACTGCACACCCATATCGACAACGGCCAGGGCATGATGCAGATGGTCGAGGTCGAAGAGGGCTTTGTCATCCCCGCTGGCGGCAGTCACGCACTGCAACGCGGCGGCGACCACGTCATGTTCATGGGCCTGACCGGGCCCCTCGTCCAGGGCGAGGCGGTGACCGTCACGCTGACCTTCGAGAAAGCCGGCGACATGGTTGTCGAAATCCCGGTCGATCTTGAACGCCAGCCCGCGCCGGGCGGCATGGGCCACGGCATGAAACATGGCCAGGGCATGGCACCCAAGGCGTCGAACTGATCAGCGGGGCCCGGCAAGCAGGCTGTCCACCCAGCGTGGCACGGCCTGTGTCGCCGGGCCCAGCACCACCTCGTCGAACAGGCCGGGCATGCCCGAGGCTTCGAGATTGATCTCGACCGTTCGCGCGCCGCTCAGCGCGGCTTCCTGTACGAAACCGGCCGCTGGATAGACCTGACCCGATGTGCCGATCGCGGCGAACAGGGTGCACGCCTCGAGATGTCCGGCGATTTCGTCCATCCAATAGGGAAATTCGCCGAACCAGACCACGTCGGGCCGGGTCGCGGCTGCGCGGCAGGACGGACAGGGATCGGCCGGTGCCATGGTTTGGGGCGCGGGCCAGCGATGCCCGCATGCATGGCACAAAGCCTGATCCAGTTGCCCGTGCATGTGGATCACCCGCGCCCCGGCGCGTTCATGCAGCCCGTCGACATTCTGCGTCACGATCACGACGGACCCGCTGTGGTCCGTTTGCAGCCGGGCCAGGGCATGATGGGCGGCGTTGGGTTCGGCCTTGGCGGCTTGCGAGCGGCGGGCATTGTAGAAGTCGTGAACCAGCGCGGGATCGCGGGCGAAGCCCTGCGGCGTGGCCACGTCTTCCAGCGGGTAACGCGTCCACAGGCCGTCCTTGTCGCGAAAGGTGCCCAGCCCGCTTTCGGCCGAGATGCCCGCGCCTGTCAGGATGACGATCTTTTCCATGCTTTTCGGCGCCTTGTTCACGGGGTATCAGGAACCATGGCGCATCGTATCCTGTTCGTCTGCCTGGGCAATATCTGCCGGTCGCCGACCGCCGAGGCGGTCTTGCGAAGAATGGCCCGGGCGCGGGACATGGCGCTGGACATCGACAGCGCCGGCACCGGCGATTGGCATATCGGCAAGCCGCCATATGGCCCGATGCAGGACGCCGCCCGGGCACGCGGATACGATCTATCGGCCCTGCGCGCGCGCCAGGTCGGGACCGACGACTTTCATCGCTTCGACACGATCCTGGCGATGGACGCCGACAACATCGCCGGTCTGGCCCGCATCGCACCCGACGGATTGCGGGACAAGCCGCGGTTGTTCACCGATTTCGCGCCGGATACGGGCGCCGATCACGTGCCCGACCCGTATTTCACTCGCGATTTCGAAGCGGCGCTGAACTTGATCGAAGCGTGTGCGGCGGGGTTCCTCGATCATCTCGAACGCCGTCGCTGATCATTCCGCAGGGTGGCGCATCCGGTCCAGAACACCGGTTTTCCAGACGAATTGATGCACCACAACGGCTGCGACATGCAGGGCGATCAGCGCAAGCAGCAGGGCGCGCAGGATCTCGTGGATGTCGCCCGCCGTTTCATCGCCGCGGAACCAGGCGAACGCGCCGGTGACGGGCAGGGCGATCAGGAACACGTAGAAGGCCTGATGCGCCACGATCCCGGCCAGGCGGAACAACTCGGGTTCGCCTTCGGGCGGCGGCGGTGCGCCACGGGCGCGCCGGATCGCCAGCCGGACCAGCGTCAGCACGAAGATCACGAACCCTCCGAAGACGTGCAGCGCGACCAGCGCCGTCGGCTGTGCCTGCCCGGTCTCGACCAGCCGGTCGAACGCATCCGACATCGGTTCGTGCAGAAGGTATTGAAGTGCGACCAGCACCATCACCGCCCAGTGAAGGCGAATTTGTGTCAGCGAGTACCCCCGTCGCATCGCGAACCCTTTGTTCTGCCCCGCGCGGGGGCGCCTGCACGGTCAGGCCGCGGCCTGGTCGGCATGCGGCATCCTGCCGGGGAATTGGACCCAAAGAGCTTTGGATTTGCAAGCGCGTTGCCCGTTGCGACGGCGTGATCCGCCTGCCTGGTTGCGCCCTGCGCGACGGGCCGGGCGCAAGGAACGCGCCGACGCCGGCTCCAGGGTGAACCCGCGTCCCGGTGGCCCCGGACCGGCGTGTCGGACGATCAGCGCGTGCCGGTGGCGGCAGAGCTGGACGTGCTGGTCACTACGGTTGCGAAGAACAGCAGCGCGACCGTCAGCGCATCCGCCTCCGGATCAGGTAAGCCATTGTCGGGCAACGGTAATTCTTCGGCCTTGTCGAAAGGGTCGAGCGTCTCTTGCGCGGGCAAGGAACCGCCTGTCGCCGCGGCCAGCGCCGCGGCGGTCATCGCTATACGGACCATTGGAAACTCCGAACGTCATCAAAAATGCGCTAGGAAGCGTAGCGGACCGATGCGATGCGAATACCCCCATATGGGGGTGGGCGGGTCGGCGCGGGTCAGACCAGGCGCTTGGCGATCAACCAGGATACCGGAAAAGCGCTGAAAAATCCGACACTTGCAGCGACGAGAATGGCTGTCGCGGTGTCGTAGCCCATGACCAGCGCGGCGATCACGGCGCAACCGGCAAGGGTGGATCCGAGGAAGATGTGAATGACGAGCGTCAGCGGCAACATGGGTGTCTCCGGCCTTGGGGATTCGCCCAAGGATTACGGTTTCGGAATGCGTACGACCTTGATCCAGGGCAAGGTCTAACGCCGCGCACGGGGCGTTAACGCAGGGAACGGGCGGCTCTGGCAGGGTGCAATCCGTCCCGAACAGGCCGATTTCGGGACGGATCGGTGGGGGCGGAAAACGGGTCATCGGGGCCGCGCCGCGACCGATCCGTCCGATTCGGGCCGGGTTCGGGACGGATTGGTGATTGGACCCAAAGGAGACCGGGATGCAGAGCGAATTTCGCGCCGTGCCGCTGACACGCTTTCGTGAGCAGACGGCGAAACATGTCGATTGGGTCGACCGCTGGGGTGGCCATCTGTGGCTGTCGCGGCACGGCCGCTTCGTGGCCGGCGTGGTGCCGTTCTACCAGCTGGAGCTGCTGGCCGCACTGGAGGGCCGCGACGAGACCGAGGCGCGGCGGCGGCTGGAAGAGGAGTATACCCGGTTCCGCGCGGCCAAGTCGGTCCAGGCCCGTGCCGAGGCAGCGCGGTTGGATGCGGGGCAGGGCGTGGGCGGCGAGGCGCGGACGGCCCTGGCGATGCGGCGGCGGGTTGGGGCGCCGTAGGGCGGGGTTCACCCCGCCGTCGGCCGGACGGGCGGCCCGTGTCGGGTGGGTTTGTGACCCACCGGCGCGGGTGGTTTTGGCGATGGGGTGTGGCGGGGTGAACCCCGCCCTACGCGGAGATCGGGGTGTGGCCTTTGGGCTGGGTGCCCTTGCGCGGAATCAAGGCCCGCGAGGGCCGCCGCGCATCGGTCACGCCAAAGGCATGCTTCCAGCATGACCCGCCCGTCACGCCGAAGGCGTGCCGTTTTCAACCGGCGCACCTGCGGTGCGACGGGCTGGCGATTTGGTTGTGCTGGGGGCTGTGGTCGCAGGGTGGACGGATTCGAAGGAATAAAGTGTATCGTTCAGGCGGTGGATCGCCATCCCGCGGACTGGCGGGGTGGGTGTGGTGGGGTGGCGGTGAAAGACCGCAAACTAGTGTAGTTTTCATTTCTTCGACGGATACCTTGGTAGAAAAGGCAGCTTTTCTCTTAGCTTCTCATAGTAACGCCGGACTGTTCCTGGGCTCTCATTCTGTATTACGCTTACAATCGAAGCGATGCTACCCGCAGTTGTCAATGCTACCATTGGGTCCACGATAGTAACGAAACTTACAAAGATCAATATACGCCCGACAAGTATTGATCCGTTTTTGATTGCTTCGCCGCGTCGCTTTTTTATGACTGACTTGCGCTCTGCGTCGCTTGTCAAAATCTCGGTCTCTTTGTACTCTCGTATTTCGGCTGATATATCGCGGAGAAGTGTCGTTATTGCCTCTGAAAACACTGGTTCGCCATCTTGTGTTCGAACTTTGTCTAATTCATCGGCGACAGCGTCGAAGTCCTTGTCAATATCAACGGCGTCATCGGGATCGATCTCGATATCGGAAACTCTTTGAGCTTTCGCCAAGGCTTCCCGGTAGTAAAGGCGCATCAATTCTCGATGATCATCGCTAAACTCATCAAGAGCTGCTTGATCGAAATCCGATATAGCAAATGATATATCATCATTTGAAGCGCTTCTTGATATGAGGTTTCCTGCACGTAATAGGATTCTTGGATTCGGTCGAGTTCTGCGAGTTTCTCCTTGGTAATCGTGAAGGGCCTGGACTATTCTGTTCACATTTGCGTTGACGCCATCTGACAAATTTTTCGCAATTCGATCTGCTTGATGTCCCAGCGCTTCAATAAGATCGCTTCTCGCCTGCTCAATCTGCGCTATTTCCGTTTTTATCTCGTCAAATTCAAATGCAACAGGGATTACTTTTTGATTCTCGCTGTCAAACTTGAAGTCCGTCAGTGAAGCGTCAAGTATCGATTTGTCTAAAGTGGTCTTTGCTTCCTTTATGTCAACGTCAAGCTTCTCGTCTTTCTTGGCGAATGGTACGTTCCCGGTGTCAAGATTCTCTTCAAGTTGCTTTCTAAAATTCTTTAATGCAACAATAATTGACTTTCTGGTTGACTTATTCGGATATGTTTGACTGCGTTCATAGTTTCCGATTGTAGCAGCGGAAACCCCCACAACATCTGCCCAATCTTGTTGACTTCCAATTCGTCGGCGTAGTTTTTTAAATTCAGCATGGTTAAACAGATCTTCGGCTTCCAGTTGCTCCGTAATCGCGTCTAGTCGCTCAATATCCTTCAATATGAGTTGCCTTTCGCGAGCGCGAATTTGTGCAAAAATTTCCTCATAGGACAGGCTGAAGTCTATCTGTTTCCAATCCACGTCTTTACCCGGTTCAAAGCTACCACTGGGCCATTATTGTCATTAAACCAGATCAAATTCAACTCGAAGTTGCTAACGCGTGGCGAACAGTTTATTGGCTGAGCATAGGTTGAATCGGGGGAGCAAACGCAAGCGCTTTTTGGCATTTTACAACAGCGAAGTTGTTCAGGTTTTGCTTGGAAAATGATCCGCTCAATCAGTGCTTTGAATGCAGTTTTTTACGTGTCCACCTTCGATGCCGAACCAGCTATAGCCCACCGGGTGGGCACGCGGAACCTGGCTGCGCCAGAACCCGCTTTCGCCCACTCGCGCTGAAAATGGCAGCTTTCAGCTGTCCATTTTCAGCGCGGAAATAAACGCCTCTTGCGGGATATCCACCTTGCCGAACTGCCGCATCTTCTTCTTCCCGGCCTTCTGCTTTTCCAGCAGCTTCTTCTTGCGCGTCGCGTCGCCGCCATAGCATTTGGCGGTGACGTCCTTGCGGAGCGCCGACAGTGTCTCGCGGGCGATGACCTTGCCGCCGATGGCGGCCTGGATCGGGATCTTGAACATGTGGCGGGGGATGAGATCCTTGAGTTTCTCGCACATCGCCCGGCCGCGCATCTCGGCGCGGTCGCGGTGGACCATCATCGACAGCGCGTCGACCGGTTCGTCGTTCACCAGGATCTGCATCTTGACGAGGTTGTCCTCGCGGTAGCCCTGTAGCTGGTAGTCGAAGCTGGCATAGCCCTTGGTCACCGATTTCAGCCGGTCGTAGAAGTCGAAGACCACCTCGTTCAGCGGCAGGTCGTAGACCACCATGGCGCGGGCGCCGGCATAGGTGAGGTCGAGCTGGATGCCGCGGCGGTCCTGGCAGAGTTTCAGCACGTCGCCCAGGTATTCGTCGGGCACCAGGATCGTGGCCTTGATGCGCGGCTCCTCGATATGGTCGATTTTCGACGGGTCGGGCATGTCGGCGGGGTTGTGCAGGTCGATCTTTTCGCCGTCCTTCATGAAGACGTGGTAGATCACGCTGGGCGCGGTGGTGATGAGCTCGATATCGTATTCGCGCTCGATCCGGTCGCGGACGACCTCGAGATGCAGCAGGCCCAGGAACCCGCAGCGGAAGCCGAAGCCGAGCGCGGCCGAGGTCTCCATCTCGAAGGTGAAGGAGGCGTCGTTGAGGGCGAGCTTCTCGATCGCGTCGCGCAGGTCCTCGAATTCGGAACTGTCGACGGGGAAGAGGCCGCAGAACACCACCGGGACCGAGGGCTTGAAGCCCGGCAGCGGTTCGGTCGCGCCCTTTTTCTCGTGCGTGATGGTGTCGCCGACGCGGGTGTCGCGGACCTGCTTGATCGAGGCGGTGAGCACGCCGATCTCGCCCGGGCCCAGTTCCTGGACGTCGGTCATGGCGGGTTTCAGCACGGCGAGCCGGTCGACGCCGTATTTGCCGCCGGTGCGCATCATGCGGATGTTGTCGCCGCGGCGCAGGGTGCCGTCCATGATGCGGACCAGCACGACGACGCCGAGATAGCTGTCATACCAGCTGTCCACCAGCATCGCCTTGAGCGGTGCGTCGGGGTCGCCGGATTTCGGCGCGGGCAGGCGGGTGACGATGGCCTCGAGCACGTCGGGAATGCCGACGCCGGTCTTGGCGGAAATCAGGCAGGCCTCGGAGGCGTCGATGCCGATGACGTCCTCGATCTGTTCCTTGACGCGCTCGGGTTCCGAGGCGGGCAGGTCGATCTTGTTGAGCACCGGGACGATCTCGTGATCGGCGTCGATGGCGGTGTAGACATTGGCCAGCGTCTGCGCCTCGACCCCCTGGGTGGCGTCGACCACCAGCAGCGAGCCTTCGACCGCGCGCATCGAACGGCTGACCTCGTAGGCGAAATCGACATGGCCGGGCGTGTCGATGAGGTTGAGGATATAGGTCTGCCCGTCCTTGGCGGGGTATTCGATGCGGACGGTGTTGGCCTTGATGGTGATGCCGCGCTCGCGCTCGATATCCATGGCGTCGAGCATCTGTTCCTTCATGTCGCGTTCGGCGACCGTTCCGGTGAGCTGGATCAGCCGGTCGGCCAGGGTGGATTTCCCGTGGTCGATATGGGCGACGATGGAGAAGTTGCGGATGCGGGACAGGGGTATGGTCATGGATCGCGATATGCGGCGGAATGCGGGTTTGGTCAAGGTGGGTTGAGAGGGTCTTCCTGCGCGGAATCACGGCCGCAGGGTGAAGAGGGACCGTCGCGCCAGTGGCGCGACGCAAGCCCGATGAACGCGCATCGGTCATGCCGGAGGCATGCGTTCCGCATGACCCGCCCGGACGGGCTGGCGATTTGGCTGGGCTGGCTGCGGGGCTCGAAGGGCCTACGGACTTGGTGGGATAAAGCGCGGCAATTCGGAAGCTGGATCGCCATCCCGCGGACTGGCGATGCGCGGCTTGGGTAGAGGGCGGCGCACGGGCGCGAGTTGGTTTGGACATCTGTCCTGCGGTGGGACGGAATGGCGGGGTGAACCCCGTCTTACGGGGGCTGGGATCGCGGTGGGGTGGACATCCAGCCGGGGAGAGGGTGACGTATCCCCAGCGAACAATTGCCATTTACCTTGTTTTGACGCATGATCAGGCCAAATGGGCAGAGCGTCGGGCGATCGGGGACAACCTCGGCGGCGGCGGAGAACAGGCGGAACGGGTGACATGCGCACAGCGGGACTTCTTCTGACGGCATTGGTGTTTCTGGCGGCGTGCGGGGGCAACCGGGTCGACCGGTATGCCGGCGGCGCGGCGGTGCAGTTTTCCAGCGGGCCGATTTCCAAGGCCTGCCTGGGCAGCGGGCGCAAGGCGGCGAACGGGCGGCTGTGCGGCTGCATCCAGGGCGTGGCGAACCGGTCGCTGTCGGGCGGCGATCAGCGCATGGCGGCGAAATTCTTTTCCGATCCGCACCGCGCCCAGGAAATCCGCCAGTCCGACAACCGCAGCCACGAGGCGTTCTGGCAGCGCTACAAGGCCTTCGCGGCGCAATCCGAACAGATCTGCAGCGGCCTCTGAGCGCGCATCGGGGCGCTTGACGCGCGCCCGGCGCAGTTTCACAAATGTGAAAACCGGCGGGGTGCGGGATGCTGATGAAGGGCGTGACGCTGCGCGGGCTCGAAGTGTTCGAGGCCTTGGCAGCAACGGGATCGGTGGCCGGTGCGGCGGACCGCACCGGGCTGAGCCTGCCCGCCGTGAGCCAACAGATACGGAATCTCGAAACCGCGCTGGGCCAGCCGCTGGTCGATCACGGGCGCCGCCCGATGAGCCTGACGCCGGCGGGGCGGTCCTATCTGGCGCGGGTGCAGGTGGTGCTGGGACAGCTGCGGCTGGGCCAGAGCGAGCTGACCAGCATGGATCTGAGCCATCTGCGGGTGCTGAACCTGGGCGTGATCGACGATTTCGACAACGACCTGACGCCGCGGCTGGTGACGATGCTGGCCGAGACCATGACGCGCTGCCGGTTCCGGCTGGTGACCGCGCCCAGCCACGAGATCGCCGCGGAAATGGCGGCCGGCCGGCTGCACCTGGCGGTGGCGGCGTCACGGGGCGAGGCGCTGGAGGGGGTGACGGAATACCCGCTGGCGCGCGATCCCTTCGTCTTCGTCTGCCCGCGCGGGGCGGCCGAGCGCGAGGGCGACGTGGCGGCGGTGATGCGCGCGCTGCCGATCCTGCGCTATGACCGGGCGCAGATGATCGGCGCGCGGATCGAGGCCGAGCTGCGCCGCCACGGGCTGGATTTCGACGAACGCTTCGAGATCGGCGCGCATCTGTCGCTGATGACGCTGGTGGCGCGCGGCATGGGCTGGGCGATCACCACGCCGATGGGCTACATGCGTGCCGGGCGGTTCCATGACCGCATGGAGGCGCATCCGCTGCCCTGGCCGCCCTTCGCGCGGACGATTTCGCTGTATGCCGGGGCGGATTGGGCCGGCGAGTTGCCGCGCGACGTGGCGCGGACGGTGCAGTTGCTGATGCAGGAGATGGTGATCGCGCCGGCCCTGGCGTTGCTGCCCTGGCTGGACGGCGAATTGCGGCTGCTGGATTGAAGCGTTTCGGATCCGACCAAGGGCCTGTCGCATCGGTTTTCGCGTTCGCCCGAAGGGCGAGGCCGCGAATAACCGATGGGATTCACTCCGAAGCGCGGCTGGCGCGGTCGGGCGCGTTGAGGAAGGCGCGGACCGAGGCTTCGAATTCGCGCGGCTTTTCGGCGTGCAGCCAATGCCCGGCGCCGGTGATCCGGGCAAAGCGCGCGCGCGGGAACAGCGCGCGGATCGCCGGGCGGTGTTCGGGCTGGACGTAGTCGGACCGGGCCCCGGAGAGGAACAGGGCGGGGCCGTCGAACTGGCCCGAGATGTCGGGAAAGCCCAGGATCGCCGGCATCTCGGCGGCCAGCGTGTCGAGGTTGAGCTTCCAGCGCCGCGCCTTGAGGTCGAGCGACTGGGTGAAGAAGGCCTGCAGGGTCGGGTCGTCGACCAGTGCCGCCAGCTGCGCCGAGGCGTCGGAGCGTTTTTCCACGCGCGACAGGTCGACGGCGCGCATCGCCTCGATGAACTGGATCTGCGAATGGGTGTAGGCGACCGGGGCGATATCGGCGACCACCAGACGATTGACGGTCTCGGGGTGGGCCAGCGCCAGCACCATCGCCGCCTTGCCGCCCATCGAATGGCCCACCACGTCGGCGCGGCCGCCCTGCGCGGCGATCACCTCGGCCAGATCGGCGGCCATGTCGGGATAGCTGTGGCTGTCGGTCCAGGGGCTGTCGCCGTGGTTGCGCAGGTCGACGGCGATGACCTGGCGTTCGTCGGACAGCCGCTTGGCGATCACGCCCCAGTTGCGGGCCGAGCCGTAGAGGCCGTGCACGATCAGAAGGGGCGGCGCTTGGGTGGCGGTGCCGTGGGTCAGGGTGTTCAGCATGGCGCGTGATTAGCCGCTGCGGGACGCGGCGAAAAGGGGTCAGTCGGGCAGCGGCCGGCCGTAGAGCCGCAGGAACAGGCTTTCCTCGTCGGTGTTGTTGAAGAACGGCACGGAGGCGGGCGGCGTGGCGTCGGTGGCGCGGGCGGCGATTTCGGCCAGCACGACTTCGGTGATGAAGGGCAGGTCGAAATGCCGGACCTCGTCGAGCGCGATCCATTGCAGGTGGCTGAGCTCGTCCGTGGCGGCGTCGAAATCGTCGGGATCGCTGGCCAGCGCCTCGGCATCGAGCAGGAAGAAGCGCGCATCGAAACGGCGCGGCCGCCCCGGCGGCGTGATGGCGCGGAACACGAATTGCAGCCCCGACGCGTCGGGCAGCAGGCCGCGTTCGGAAAAGCCCTGCCAGTCGGCGGGCGCGTCGGGCCAGGCACCGGGCGCGCCGAGGATCTGGCCGGTTTCCTCCCACAGCTCGCGGATCGCCGCGGCGGCCAGCGCCGGCACGAGGCCGGGCGCGGCATCGTCACGCAGCCGCGCGGCGCAGAGCGGCGGCAGTGGTGCTGCGAAGGGCACTTCGGCGTCGGCGCTGTCGACCGCGCCGCCGGGGAAGACGAACTTGTTGGGCATGAAGGCCGCCCGCGACCCGCGCTGGCCCATCAGGATGCGCGGGCGGGTGTCGCGGTCGCGCAGGACGATGACGGTCGCGGCGTCGCGGATGGCGGTCTTGTCGGGGCCTGGCTGATCGGGGCTGTCGGTCACGCTGGGTCCGTTTCGCTTGAGGCAGGGGGCGCCGGCCTAGTGCGCGAAACCGTGCATTCCGCGTGCCCACTGGAAACCGACGATCGCCCCCTTCAGTCGGGGTAACAGATAAAGCGACAGGGCGACGCAGCCAACCGCGAAGATGGTGAACAGGATCAGCGGATCCGGCCGCCAGGTGGTGAACACGAACAGCAGAAGCGGCGCCATCACGTGGCCGACCAGCAGGATGGTCAGGTAGGCGGGCCCGTCATCGGCGCGGTGGTGGTGCAGTTCCTCGCGGCAGACCGGACAGGATTTCTGCACCTTGAGATAGCCCGCCATCATCGGGCCGGACCCGCAATTCGGGCACCGTCGGCGCCATCCGCGCCACACGGATGGCCAGGTTTCTCGGGGAAGGTTCTTGATCATGTCCTGTCGGTCGTTTCTTTCTTATCTGCATGGACAGGATGCGGTTTCCGGCGGCGCGAAAACAGGGGACAGGATGTCCTTGCGTCGTCCTGTCGCGGATCACGGAGGCGTGAGGTTTGTGTCATTCGCGACGGAATCGCACCGGGCCGGCGTGAGAGCCTGTGGAGATGCCGGACGGACAAGCCCGGCGGACCGACAACCCGAGACAGGTCGGATACAGGAGATCGACATGACCAGGAAAACACCTTTTGCCATCGCAATGGCCAGTGCCGTGATCGTCGCGTTGGGCGCGGGCGCCGTCGCCGCCAAGCCCGGGCCGGGGGGCCGCGGCGACATGGATCGCGCTACGCTGTTCGAGCGGTTCGACACCGATGGCGACGGCCGCATCACCCGGGCCGAGATCGACGCCGCCCATGCCGCGCGCTTTGCCGCGGCGGATGCCGATGGCGACGGGCTGCTGAACGCCGAGGAGTTGCAGGCGATGGCCGACGCGCGGCGCGAAGCCCGCCGTGCGGAGCAGTTCGAGCGGATGATCGACCGCATGGATGCCAACGAGGACGGCAAGCTGTCGGCCGAGGAACTGGCGGCGCGCGGCGAGACCCGGATGTTCGACCGGCTGGATGCCAACGACGACGGCGTGATCACCCAGGCCGAGGCCGATGCGATGCGCAAGATGGGGCGCGACCATCGCGGTGACGGCCGGCGCGACCGGTAGAACGGAACGGAGCGGCCCGGAATCATCCCCATCACCTTCCGGGCTTGCGCCTCGGGCCGGGCGGCGCCAGTTTGACCGGCGTCGCCCGCGACCCGGCGGGACAGCGAAGCGGATGCCTCTTGACGCCATGACCGGCCGCGACGACGACGAGTTGCTGGCGCGCTACGCGGCCGGGGATGCCGAGGCCGCGCGGGTGCTGACCGCCCGGCTGGGGCCGCCGGTCTTCGCCCATGCGATGCGGATGCTGGGCGGCGACCGGGCCGAGGCCGAGGATGTCACGCAGGAGGCGATGCTGCGGCTGTGGCGCGCCGCGCCGGGTTGGGATGCCGGCGGCGCCAAGCCGCGGACCTGGCTTTACACGGTGACGGCGAACCTGTGCATCGACCGCTTGCGCCGCCGCCGCGGCGGCATGGCCGATATCGATGCGGTGCCGGAACCGGCGGACGGCGCGCCGTCCGCGGTGGCGGGATTGCAGCGGGCCGAACGGGCCGCGGCGTTGCAGGCGGCGCTGGATGAGCTGCCGGACCGCCAGCGCCAGGCGGTGGTGCTGCGCCATATCGAGGGGCTCGGCAATCCCGAGATCGCCGGGATCATGGACATGAGCGTGCGGGCGGTGGAAAGTCTGATCGCGCGCGGCAAACGGGCATTGGAAGAGCGGCTGCTGGGGCGCCGCGCGGAACTGGGGATCGATGGCGATGACGGATGAGCGGAAAGACGGGCTGGACAGCTTCTTTGACGCGGGCCGGGCGCAGGCGCCGGAACCGTCGCGCGCGTTCATGGCAAGCCTTCAGGCGCAGGCGCTGGCCGAGATGCCGGCGCCGCGGGCGGTGTCGCGGCGGCCGGGCGTCCTGACGCAGTTGCGGCAGGCGCTGGGCGGTTGGCCCGGCGCGGCCGGCCTGGCGGCGGCGGGGCTGGCGGGCCTGTGGATCGGGGTCAGCCCGCCGGCGGGGCTGGCGGCGATGATCGGCGGGACGGACCTGTCGGGCTATGCCGTCGATCCGATCGGCAGCCTGGAGCTGTCGCTGATGGCGGAGGGCTGAGATGGCGACGGAACGGGACCCGGCGGGCAAGTCCGGGATGGCGTTGTGGTTGCGGCTGCTGCTTTATGCCTCGCTGGCGCTGAACCTGGTGGTGGCCGGGGTCGTCGCCGGGGCGCTGCTGCGCGGCGGCCCGCCCCCACGCGACGCGCGGGACGTGATCGCGCCCTATATCCGGGCGCTGGATGCCGACCAGAGCCGCGCGTTGCGGCGCGCCTTTCGCAGCGCGGCACGCGACGGCGCGCGGCCCGGTGCCTTTCTGGCGGGCTATCGCGACGTGCTGGCGCTGCTGCGGGCCGAACCCTTCGATCCCGAGGCGGTCGCGACGGCCCTCGAGCGCCAGGGCGATGCGGCGGCATCGCGGCAGGCTCTGGGCCGCCGGGTTCTGGTGCAGCACCTCAGCGGGCTGGACCCGGCCGCGCGGGCGGCCTTTGCCGACCGGCTGGAGGCGGAACTGGAGAACATCGGCAAGCGCCGTTCGCCGCCGCGCGACTGAGCCCGCCGGGCGGTTCAGCCGGTGCCGCGCAGGGCGCGGGCGGGTTTGGTCCTTGCGCCGTCGGATTCGGCGCGGTCCTTGCGTCGCCGGGGCAGGGCGGCGAGGTTGTCGGCCAGCACCACCGTGTCGCGCCCCTGCCGCTTGGCCGCATAAAGCGCGCGGTCCGACGCGTCGAGCAGGGCCGTGGGCGAGGTCGCGGCATCCGGCGCACCGATCGCGACGCCGATGCTGATCGTCACCGGGATGACCCGGCCATCGGCCAGTTCGACCGGGTTGTCCGCCACCAGCCGGCGCAGCCGCTGCGCGGTGCGCATCGCCGCCGCCTGGCTGGTATCGGGCATCGCGACCAGGAATTCCTCGCCGCCGATGCGGGCGACCATGTCGGCGGCACGCAGGTTGTCGCGCAGCCGCCGCGCGACATCGCCGAGAACGGCGTCGCCCGCGGGATGGCCGAAGCCGTCGTTGATCTGCTTGAAATGGTCCAGGTCGGCCGACAGCAACGCATAGCTGCGGCCCTTCTGTTTCGCCTGTTCGGCCAGCCGCCCCAGATGCGGCAGCGCGTAACGGCGGTTGTAGATCCCGGTGAGCGGGTCGATCACCGCGGCCCGCAGACCGTCCTGCATGTCGGCGCGCAGGCGGTCGGCGGTGCGCTTTCGCGCCACCTGCTTGGCCAGGCGCAGCGCCAGTTCCTGCGCGTCCAGGCCGTTCGACATCAGGTCGCTGGCGCCGATATCCAGCGCCGCGGCGGCATGTTCGCGCTGGCCGGGCTGGGCGACATAGACGATGGCGGCGTGCCGCGTCCGGGTGTCGGAGCGCAGCTGCGACAGCAGCGGCAGCGCCGCGCCGCCCGGTCCCGGCGCTTCGGCCAGAACGAAGACATCCGGCACCGGCCCGCCATCGCGCAACACCTGTTCGGGATCGCGGTGGGCGATGCGGTGCGGCGTGACCCGGCCCAGCCGGTCGAGCAGGGCATCGATATCCAGCCCCGGACCGACGGGCACCAGGGTGACGCTGGCGGGGGCGGCGAAGGGCGCCGGGTCTTCTGCAAGGCCGAGCGCCCGGCGGGTGTCGTCGCGCAACCGCAGCTCGGCCTCGGCATCGCGGGCGCGCAACAGGGCGCGGATGCGGGCCAGCAGGACCAGTTCGTCGACCGGGCGGCAGATCACGTCATCGGCGCCGGCGGACAGCGCGTCGCGCCGTGCCGCCGCATCGTCGGCTTCCAGCAGAAGGACCACGGGCAGGTCGGCACCCGCCGCCGTGGCCCGCAGCCGGTTGCAGAATTGCCGGCCGGTCATGTCGGGCAGGTCCGACGAACACAGCACGAGATCGGGGCGGTTCCTGCGCATGGCATCGAACGCGCTGCGGCCGTCCACCGCCTGTTCGACGGTGTAGAAGGCCGAAGCCAGCCTGACACGCAGAACGATCCGGTTGGTCGCAACGCCGTCAGCGATGAGAATCCGTCCTGACATAGGTTCCTTTCGGCCGCTTCCATATCGGCAGCCGCTTGATCCGCACTGTATCCTCAGTCTTTATGAACGAAGGTTAAGAAACTGTTTCGGATTTGAGGCAAAATGGTCATGTCGCGGGAATCCGCCGAGACGGTCGGGCTGCAGGCGGTTGCCTGGCTGGCCTCGAACGACGACTTGCTGCCGGTGTTTTCCGGCGCCACCGGTGCCGGCGAGGCCGAGTTCCGGGTCAATCTTCAGGATCCCGAGTTTCAGGGCGCGGTGCTGGATTTCATCCTGATGGACGACGCCTGGATCGCCGCCTTCTGCGATGCGCAGGGGCTGGGCTATGACGCGCCGATGCAGGCGCGCGCGGCGCTGCCCGGCGGGGCACAGGTGCATTGGACATGAGCGCGGCCGTCGCTGGCGTGCTGTTCGACAAGGACGGCACGCTGTTCGATTTCGCCGCCACCTGGGAAGCCTGGGCCGAGGCGTTCCTGCTGCGGGTCTGCACCGGCGACCGGGCGCGGGCGCAGGCGATCGGGGCCGAGATCGGGTTCGACCTGGGCGCGCGGCGCTTCCATCCCGGCAGCATCGTCATCGCCGGCACGCCGGGCGAGATCGCCGCGGCGCTGGGCCCGCATCTGCCGGGGCTGTCGCAGGACGGGATCGTGGCGTTGCTGAACGAGGAAGCCGCCCGCGCGCCGCAGCGCGAGGCGGTGCCGCTGGCGCCGTTCCTGGACCGGCTGCGCGCGGCGGGGTTGCGGCTGGGCGTGGCGACCAACGATGCCGAGGCGCCGGCGCTGGCGCATCTGGACCATGCCGGCGTGCGCGACCGGTTCGATTTCGTCGCGGGGTTCGACAGCGGCCACGGCGCCAAGCCCGGCCCCGGCCCGTTGCTGGCCTTTGCCCGGGCGGTCGGGCTGGCGCCGGACCGGGTGGTGATGGTGGGCGACAGCGCGCATGACCTGGTCGCGGGTCGCGCCGCGGGGATGCGCACGGTGGGCGTGCTGACCGGCATGGCGGGGCCGGAGGTGCTGGCACCGCTGGCCGATGCCGTGTTGCCCGATATCGGCCATCTGCCGGGCTGGCTGGGGTTGTAGCGCCGGGTGCATTCGCGAAAAGCGACGGCCGGCGTCGTTTTCCGGCAGGCGAAGCGCGGGGGCGGCGTGTCTGCTAGGGGCGCAGCCGACAGGAGACCGCCATGGCCGATACCGACGCCCCCGTGAAACGCCGCCGCAGCGGCGGCCGCGCCGGCAACAGCGCGCGGCGCGGCGACGCGGCGATCGAACAGGCGCCCTGGTGCCTGCCGGTCAACCGTGACGCGCCGACCGAGCCGATGTCGCAAGAGGGCGTGGCGCGGATGCATGACGCCGCGATGCGCATCCTCGAGGAGATCGGCATCGAGTTCCTGAACGACGAGGCTGTCGGCATCCTGCGCAAGGCGGGCGCCACGGTGGACGGCCAGAACGTCCGCATGGGCCGCGACATGGTGATGGAGTATGTCGCCCTCGCGCCGTCGCAATTCACCATCACCCCGCGCAACCCCGAGCGCCGGATCGTGCTGGGCGGCAACCACATCCTGTTCGGCAATGTCAGCTCGCCGCCCAATTACTGGGACATGGAGATCGGTCGCAAGGTGACCGGCACGCGCGAGCAGTGCCGCAACCTGCTCAAGCTGACGCAGTATTTCAACTGTATCCATTTCGCCGGCGGCTATCCGGTGGAACCGGTCGACATCCATCCCAGCATCCGGCACCTGGACGTGCTGCACGACAAGCTGCTGCTGTCGGACAAGGTGGTGCATGCCTATTCGCTGGGCCCCGAGCGGGTCGAGGACGTGCTGGAGATGGTGCGCATCGCCGGCGGCCTGAGCCGCGAGGAATTCGAGGCCAGCCCGCGGATGTATACCAACATCAACTCGACCTCGCCGCTGAAGCATGACTGGCCGATGATGGATGGCTGGATGCGCTGCGCGCGCGCCGGCCAGGCGCTGGTGGTGACGCCGTTCACGCTGGCGGGCGCGATGGCGCCGGTGACGATGGCCGGCGCGGTGGCGCAATCGCTGGCCGAGGCGCTGATCGCGGTGGTGCTGGCGCAGATCGTCAAGCCGGGCGCGCCCTGCGTGATCGGCACCTTCACCAGCAATGTCGACATGAAATCGGGCGCACCGGCCTTCGGCACGCCGGAATACATGCGCGCGACCCAGATGACCGGGCAGATGGCGCGGTTCTACGGCCTGCCGCTGCGGTCGTCGGGGTCTTGCGCGGCCAACGTGCCGGACGGCCAGGCAATGTGGGAGACCGAGCACAGCCTGTGGGCGGCGATCCAGTCGGGCAGCCACATGGTTTATCACGCGGCGGGCTGGCTCGAGGGCGGGCTGATCGCCAGCCCGGAAAAGTTCGTGATGGATTGCGAAGTGCTGAGCCAGATGATCCGCTACATGGACCCCGCGATCTGGGATACTTCGGACGAGGCGCTGGCGCTGGACGCCATCGCCGAGGTCGGCCCGCACGGGCATTTCTTCGGCTGTCAGCACACCCAGGATCGCTATACCACCGCCTTCTACCAGCCGTTCCTGTCGGACTGGAAGAATTTCGAGGCGTGGGAGGCGGGCGGCGCGGTCTGGACACCCGAGCGGGCGCACCACCTCTACAAGCAGATCCTGGCGGATTTCGAAGCGCCGCCGATGGACGAGGCGATCCGCGACGAACTGGCCGCCTTCGTCGAGCGGCGCAAGCGCGAGGGCGGGGCGCCCACCGATTTCTGAGCCGCGAACCGCCGGGAATCCCCACCTTGCGGTTGTCATGCCGGACCCGCAGACTGGCACGGATGCCGATACGAGGGGCGAGGTAGGGCCATGACACGCGACGAGACGCGGCAAGCCGGGATGCGGCTGGTGCTGGTCCTGCTGGGGTCGCTGGCGGGGCTTGCGGGCTGGGCGTTCGTCGACTGGTTGCCCGACCGCATCGGCGAGCCGCGGCTGCTGCTGTTCGCGTCCGGTTTCGCCACGGCCTTCTTCACCATCCTGCTGGCGTTGACCGGCCCGGCGCGGGTGGGACCGGCCGCGCTGGTCTCGGCTCCGGTGGCGCTGGTGCTGGCGGGGCTGCTTTACGGCGCATCGGCGCGCCATGTCACGGTGGCGGGCTTTCTCGACCAGGTCTATCCGGCGTTGGCCTTCGGCATGGCGCTGCTGATCGCCACGCCGTTCCTGGCCGCCTGGCTGCGCGACCGGACGGGGTGGCGGGACTATCCCAGCCTGTTCGCGCTGAGTTGGCGGATCGTGGTGCGCTATGCCGCGGCAGTGCTGTTCACCGCGCTGTTCTGGGGCCTGTTGTCGCTGTCGGACGCGCTGCTGCACATCGTCGGGGTGCCGCTGATGGCCTGGGTCACCGACCGCCCGGCTCTGGCCGCGGCGCTGACCGGCGCGGTGTTCGGGTTCGCGCTGGCCATCGCGCACGAGCTGCGCGATTTCGTGTCGCCGCGGCTGGTGCTGCGGCTGTTGCAGATGCTGCTGCCGCCGGTGCTGGCGGTGGCGGCGGTTTTCCTGGCGCTGCTGCCGATGCGCGGCTTTTCCGGGCTGGAACTGGCCGGGTTCTCGCCGGCCGCGACGCTGATGGGTTTTGCGCTGGCCGCCGTGGTGCTGATCACCGTGGCGGTCAACCGCGACCGGCGCGAGGCGGTGCAGGGCCGGCTGCTTGTGGTTTCGGCCCAGATCCTGGCCCTGCTGGCGCCGGTTCTGGCGGGGCTGGCGCTGTGGGCGTTGTGGATCCGCGTGGCGGGCTATGGCCTGAGCCCCGAACGGTTGATGGCGGGTACGATCGGCGCGGTTCTGCTGGCCTATGGCGCGGCCTATGCGCTGGCGGTCGTGCTGCGGCGCGGCTGGATGGCGCGCATCCGGGCCGCCAATACCTGGATCGCGCTGGTCTCGGTCGCGGTCTGCCTGGTCTGGCTGAGCCCGCTTTTCGTGCCCGAACGCATCGCCGCGCAGGATCAGCTGGCCCGCGCGCAGCGCGGCGTGCCGGCCGAGATCCTGCCGCTGCGCGAACTGGCCTGGGATTGGGGGCATCCCGGCCGGGCGGCGCTGGCCGAGCTCGAGGCGCTGCGCCCCGACCTGGCCGCGCGGATCGCCCTGGCGCGCGAGGCCGATCCCGGCCGGATCGCCGACGCGGCGCCGGATGACCGCGCCGCGCTGCGCGACGCCGTGCCGGTCTATCCCGCGGGTGCCGTCTTGCCGGATACCGCCTGGGACGGACTGACGCCGTTCCTGGCCGCGGACCTGCGCCGCGCCTGCGCCAATGTCATCCCGGAGGGGCCCGGCTGCGCGGTGTATGTCGGTCGCTTCACACCGGGGGCGGGCGCCGACGAAGCGCTGCTGTTCCAGCGCTTTGGCCCCGACTATGTGCAGGTGCAGTCGCTGTCTCTGGAAGACGGGCGCCTGGCGTTGCGGGGCTTTGCCGGCGGCTTCGGCGTGGCGGTCGACGGCGGATTGCCGGATGCGGCGCTGGCAGCCCTGCATCGCGGCGAGGCGCGGCTGGCGCCGAGCGATGCGCAGGTGCTGCGGCTGGGCGACATGGCGATATTTCCGCGCAATTGAACCTGTTTCCAGAATCTTAAACCCTGTACCGCAGGTTGCGGCGGATATTTGAGTTCGGTGGAAGATGCACGGTTTGATCCTCCGCACCCTGCAGCGGTTCCTGCAGGATACCTATGGCCGCGAGGCCTGGATGGCGATGGCCGAGGCCGCGCATCTGGAGGATGCCGGTTTCGAGGCGATGCTCAGCTACGATCCGTCCTTGCTGGATGCGGTGCTGGACGCCGCGGCGGTGCAATTGTCGAAGCCGCGCGAGGTGTTGCTGGAAGATGCCGGCACGTACCTGGTCTCGCATCCCGGAAACGAACGCCTGCGCCGGCTGTTGCGCTTTGGCGGGATCGACTTCATCGATTTCCTGCATTCGCTGGACGATCTGCCGGACCGGGTGCGCCTTGCGGTGCCCGATCTGCACCTGCCCGAGATCGAGTTGCGGGATTTCACCGCGTCGCAATTCAGCCTGCATGTCCACGAAAGCCTGCCGGGCTTTGGCCATGTGCTGGTCGGGTTGTTGCGCGCCATGGCCGACGATTACGGCGCGCTGGTGCTGCTGGACCACCAAGGCGCCTCGGGCGGTGCGGAACGGGTGGAAATCCAGGTGATCGAGACCGATTTCGCCTCGGGGCGCGACTTCGACCTGGCCGGACCGGCGACGCCCAGGATGGTGTCATGACGCTGCCGATGGCGATCCTGAACGACCTGTGTCCGATGCATGTGGTCATCGATGCGTCCGGCCATGTCCGCCAGACCGGTCCGACCCTGGCCAAGCTGGTGGGCGACGACCCGCTGGAGGGCACGCGGTTTCTCGAACGTTTCGAGGTCTATCGCCCGCGGTCGGTGTCGGGCATGGCCGAATTGCTGGCGGCGGCGGGGCGCAAGCTGCACCTGCGGCTGCGCGACGCCCGGCGCACCGCGATGAAGGGCGTGCTGGTGCCCGACGGCCGCGGCGGCGCGGTGGTCAAGATGTCCTTCGGCATGGGCGTGGTGGACGCGGTGCGCGACTTTGCGCTGACCAGCCGCGATTTCGAAGCCACCGACCTGACGGTCGAAATGCTGTACCTAGTCGAGGCCAAGTCCGCGGCGATGGAGGCATCGCGCACGCTGAACCTGCGCCTGCAGGGTGCCAAGATCGCCGCCGAGGAACGCGCCTATACCGATACGCTGACCGGATTGCGCAACCGCCGCGCGGCCGATCACGTGCTGGCCCAGGCGGCGGCGTCGGACGGCGCCTTCGCGGTGCTGCATGTCGATCTGGATTTCTTCAAGGACGTCAACGACACGCTGGGCCACGCCGCGGGCGACCGTATGCTGCGCCAGGCCGCGCAGGTGATGACAGACCTGATCCGCAAGGGCGACATGGCGGCGCGCGTCGGCGGCGACGAATTCGTGATCCTGCTGTCCGGGCTGAGCGACCGGGGCGCGGTGTCGTCGATCGCCCGGCGCCTGATCGACGGGATCGAGAAACCCGTTCCGTTCGGCGGCCGGTCCTGCACCGTGTCGGCCAGTATCGGCATCGTCGTCGTCACCGATCCTGGCCGCGAACCGGCCGGTATCCTGGCCGAGGCGGACGCCGCGCTCTATGCCGCCAAACGCGCCGGGCGCGGGCGCTTCTGCTTCTACGAGCCGGGTATGACGCCGCTGGCCGATGCCTCGTGACCGGGATGGAAGCACGGTTGGAAAAGCGGTGGAAATTTGCTGTCTGGGGGCTTGATCCCCTGAAATCCGCGTCGTAAGTAGCGCGGCACGGTTGGGGTGTAGCCAAGTGGTAAGGCAACGGTTTTTGGTACCGCGTACCGTAGGTTCGAATCCTACCACCCCAGCCAGTTATTCCTTGAACGCATCACCTGTTCAGGTTGGCCAAGCCCGGCTGTGACGTCTGGCGCGGGCGGCGCTTGATGGTTTCACCGGCACTCTATGAACACGGTGAATTCATCGGCTTTTTCGGCCAGATCCTCGGGCGTCAGGACATCATCGCTGCTGCTCAACAAAGGCTCGACCCCGTTCTGGAAGAGGAAAAGCTTTGCGATTTCTCCGCGAACCGAAAAGTTCACGTTTTGCGGCACGTCGCCAACAATCTCGGCGATCTCGATTGCATCGAGCTTTGACACGACGACGCCAATGACCGCGCCATTACCGGCAATAACAGGCCCACCGGAATTTCCTGACTGAACCGGGGCCGTGATCTGCATGGTCGTTCCTTCGCCCTGCAGTCCGGTGACCGAGGATATCGCCCCTCGTGTGATGTTCAGCCCGCCAAGCAGACCGGCATACGGATAACCGGCAACCGTGACATCGGCGTTGAGCCGTGCGGGAGCCGGCGAGAAAGCGGCGACCGCCTTTTCGGCATCGCGGGCCGTCTTGAGAACCGCCAGATCGAAGTCTTGTGATATCCCGAGAATGGTTGCCGGGTTTCCGTTTACGGAGACCTGCTCGCAACCCCAAACGACATGCGCATTCGTAAGCACATGTCCATCGTTTGAAACGAAGAAACCGGAACCCGTGCTCGGCGAACGCGTGTTTCCGGGCGCAACGGCGGAGGTTCGTTCTGGGTCGTTCGGGCCGTCTTGCTTTTCGATTACCGCAAGAACATTCACGACGGCATCCCAAAGGCGGCCGCTTTCCGTGAAGTGGATCGGCGCGCCCATCCCGACGGATATGCTTGCCGCCACGGCGTTCAACGTCGCTTTGTCCCAGGATTTCGCCGAGATCATGACAGTCGACCAACTGCCGTTCACGAAGTTCGACCTTGTATAAAGGATGGTTCCATCGCGTCCTTGCGCGCTCGTAACCGCGAAACCGGGCTTCCTGACCGTATACGGGGCGGCGGTACGGTCGTGTTTGGAAAGCGTGTAGTCGTGAAACCTGTTCGTTCGCGCCACGTCTGCGACAGCAACGGAGTAGGACAGCGAACTGCCGCTGTGCCGCCAGTTCACGAACTGCTCCGTAGCGGGGTCGGAAACAGCGGTCTTGGTCGGGAACAAGAAGGACATGCCGAGCGGTTCGAAATACTCGATCTGCCAACCATCGGACTCGACCCGTTGAAAGAGGGTGAAGGCCAGTATCGCCATGTGCCAGTCCTGCGCCGCGCTGCCGAATTCGCTTCGGGAATAGGCGGTGAGAGCCCGCTGGCTCATGGCCCCCCAATCCCCATCCAGCAGGCCGTTGTAATGCCCTTCGAAGGCGAGCGCGGCTTGAAGGAAGCGTTTGTCCTGTGTCGTGAGTGCATCGGCGCGAAAATCCCGCAACAGGGACGCATAGTCCTGAGCGACCACTGGGCTTGGAAAGCCCAGGGCAAATGATAGGGACACCAGAACAGCCAGCAGTGTTCGCATTTCGGCAATCCGCGCGCGCTTGTCGTTTAGTTTCAGAAGCCCACTGAATGGACCCCGATTCACTTTCGAAGTCTGGAATATTCTCCGAACCCGGGCAACAGCATGACCTCGAAACCGGCGTTCTCTGGCGCGCTTTCGGTTGCCGGTCAGAGGGACGCGGACAGCTTTGCGCCGACACTTCCGGTGCAACGCGAAAGAGCCCCCTTTTTGACGCGAAACGCCCCGCGCTGGGGCGGGGCGTTTGCAAGTGCCGTGGCGACCCGATCAGGCGTGCAGATCGAAGCGGTCGAGCTCCATCACCTTGGTCCAGGCGGCGATGAAATCGGCGACGAACTTGCCGCCGTTGTCGGCCTGGGCATAGACCTCGGCCAGCGCCCGCAACTGCGAGTTCGAGCCGAAGACCAGGTCGGCGCGGGTGCCGGTCCAGCGCACGTCGCCGGTCTTGCGGTCATGTGCCTCGAACAGCTGGTCGGACGGGCCGACCGGCTTCCACTCGACGCCCATGTCCAGCAGGTTGACGAAGAAATCGTTGGTCAACTGGCCCGGACGCCGGGTGAAGACGCCGTTCTGCGACTGGGCCGTGTTGGCGCCCAGCACCCGCAACCCGCCAACCAGAACGGTCATCTCGGGCGCGCTCAGCGTCAGAAGCTGCGCGCGGTCGACCAGCAATTCCTCGGCCGACAGCGTGAATTCGGCCTTGAGGTAGTTGCGGAAACCGTCCGCCACCGGTTCCAGCACGTCGAAGCTTTCGGCATCGGTCTGTTCCGCGCTGGCATCGGTGCGGCCCGGGGTGAAGGGCACGGTGACATCCATGCCCGCCGCCTTGGCGGCCTTTTCGATCGCCGCACAGCCGCCCAGCACGATCAGGTCGGCCAGCGAGATCTTCTTGCCGCCGCCGGCCTGCGCGTCGAAATCGGCCTTGATGCCTTCGAGCACGCCCAGCACGCGGGCCAGCTGGTCGGGCTGGTTGACTTCCCAATCCTTCTGCGGCGCCAGGCGGATACGCGCGCCATTGGCGCCGCCGCGCTTGTCAGAGCCGCGGAAGGTCGCGGCCGAGGCCCAGGCGGTCGAGACCAGTTCGGACACCGACAGGCCGCTGTCCAGCAGCTTGGCCTTGAGCGCCGCGATGTCCGCGGCGTCCACCAGCGGATGGTCGACCGGCGGGATCGGGTCCTGCCAGATCAGGTCTTCGGACGGGACATCCTTGCCGAGGTAGCGGATCTTGGGGCCCATGTCGCGGTGGCACAGCTTGAACCAGGCGCGGGCGAAGGCATCGGCGAACTCGGCCGGGTTCTCGTGGAAGCGCTTGGAAATCTTGGCGTAATCCGGGTCCATCCGCATCGCCATGTCGGCGGTGGTCATCATGATCTTGCGGGTCTTTTCGCCGGTGACCGGGTCGGGGGCGTGATCCTCGGGGCGCAGGTCCTTGGGTTCCCACTGCCAGGCGCCCGCGGGGCTTTTGGTCAGCTCCCATTCATAACCGAACAGCACGTCGAAATAGCCGTTGTCCCAGGCGGTCGGGTTCGGGGTCCAGGCGCCTTCGATGCCGGATGTGATGGCATCGGCGCCGCGGCCCGTGCCGTGGGTGCTGAGCCAGCCAAAGCCCTGTGCCTCGATCGGGCCGCCTTCGGGTTCGACGCCGACCAGCGCGGCATCCCCGGCGCCATGCGCCTTGCCGAACGTGTGGCCGCCCGCGGTCAGCGCCACGGTTTCCTCGTCGTTCATCGCCATGCGCGCGAATGTCTCGCGGATGTCGCGGGCCGAGGCCAGCGGATCGGGATTGCCGTCGGGGCCTTCGGGATTGACGTAGATCAGGCCCATCTGCACGGCGGCCAGCGGGTTTTCCAGCTCGCGTTCGCCGGAATAGCGGCTGTTTTCCTTGTCGGACGTCGCCAGCCATTCGGTTTCGGCGCCCCAATAGACGTCTTCCTCGGGTTCCCAGACATCGGCGCGACCGCCGCCGAAACCGAAGACCGGGCCGCCCATCGATTCGATGGCGACGTTACCGGCAAGGATCATCAGGTCGGCCCAGGAAATGGCGTTGCCGTATTTCTGCTTGATCGGCCAGAGCAGGCGGCGGGCCTTGTCGAGATTGCCGTTGTCGGGCCAGGAATTCAGCGGCGCGAAACGCTGCTGACCGGAGCCCGCGCCGCCGCGGCCATCGGCCGTGCGGTAGGTGCCGGCACTGTGCCAGGCCATGCGGATGAACAGGCCGCCGTAATGGCCGTAATCGGCGGGCCACCAATCCTGGCTGTCGGTCATCAGCGCGCGCAGGTCGGCCTTGAGCGCGTCGAGATCGAGTTTCTTGAAGGCCTCGGCATAGCTGAAATCCGCACCCATCGGGTTCGATTGCGGAGCGTTCTGGTGCAGGATCTTGAGATTGAGCTGGTTCGGCCACCAGTCGCGGTTCGAGCGGGTGGAAAACTTGGCCGCACCGTGCAGGACCGGGCATTTGCCCTCGGGAATGTCGTTGCCGTCCATCATGTCTGGACCTCCTGTGCTGGATTTCAGTTTGATCTGCGCAAGGCGGATGGCCGGCCCGTCCGGTCCGACTCCCCCACGCTTGGCCGCAGTCTAGCCCTTGCTGGCGATTAGTTTAAGTCGGATATTCTGATAGTGGTGATAAGGTGAGATTATGAAAAACATCACCCTGAAACAGCTGCGCTATTTCGAGGCGCTGGCCCGCCACCGGCATTTCGGCCATGCGGCGGCGGCCTGCGCGATCTCGCAGCCGGCCTTGTCGATGCAGATCAAGGAGTTGGAAGACACGATCGGCGCGACGCTGTTCGATCGTGGCGCGCGCGACGTGCGGCTGACCGGGTTCGGGCAGGGGTTCGCCACCCGGGTGCGCGATATCCTGGCGCGGGTCGACGACCTGGAAGATCTTGCGCGCGCCGCCGCCGAAAGGCTGGTCGGGCGGCTGCGGATCGGGGTGATTCCCACCGTGGCGCCCTATCTTCTGCCGTCGATCATCGGCGCGCTGGCGCGAAGCCATGCGGGCCTCGACGTGCATGTGCGCGAGACGATCACGCCGCGGCTGATCGACGAATTGTCGGACGGCCGGCTGGACACCGCCATCGTGGCGCTGCCCGTCTCCGAACCGGGCCTGGCCGAGGTGGCACTGTTCGACGAGGCCTTCGTGCTGGTGCGCGCCCGGGCCGATGCGGACAAACCGGTGCCGGATGGCGAGGCGCTGGCGCGGATGCGGCTGCTGCTGCTGGAGGAGGGGCATTGTTTCCGCGACCAGGCGCTGTCGTTCTGCAACATGCCCACCGCCGTCCCGCGCGAGGGGCTGGACGGCTCGTCGCTGTCGACGCTGGTGCAGATGGTGGGGGCGGGGATGGGTGTGACGCTGATCCCCGAAATGGCGCTGGGGGTCGAGACGCGATCCGCCCCGGTGGCGGTCGCACGGTTTCGCGAGCCGCAGCCGCGCCGCACCATCGGCATGGTCTGGCGGCAGAGCAGCCCGCTGGCGCCACAGCTGATGGGGGTGGCCGAGGTGGTGCGGGACACCGCCGGTCAGACGCCCAGGTAGCGTTCGGTCAGGTCGTGGGACAGGTCGGGCATCGGCCCGGCCCAGACGCTGCGCCCGCGGTCGAGGATGACCGCGCTGTCGGCGATGCCGCGCAATTCGCGCAGGGATTTGTCGATCACCAGGATCGCCATGCCCGTCTGCGCCTTGAGCCGCGCGATGGCGGCCCAGATTTCCTGCCGCACGACGGGGGCCAGCCCTTCGGTCGCCTCGTCGAGGATCAGCAGGCGCGGATTGGTCATCAGCGCCCGCCCGATCGCCAGCATCTGCTGTTCGCCGCCCGACAGCGACGCGGCGCGCTGGTCGCGGCGTTCGCCGAGCCGCGGAAACAGCGCCGTGACGGCGGCCATGTCCCAGGGACCGGGGCGCGCGGCGGCGGTCAGGTTCTCGGCCACGGTCAGACCGGCGAAGCAGCGCCGCCCCTCGGGCACCAGCCCGATGCCCAGCCGCGCGGCGCGGAAACTGGGCAGGCGGCTCAGGTCCTGGCCGTCGAAACGCAGCGACCCGCGCGCCGGCAGCATCCGGCAGATGGCGCGCACGGTGGTGGTCTTGCCCATGCCGTTGCGGCCCATCAGCGCGACAACCTCGCCCGGGGCAACGCCGAGGTCGACGCCGAACAGCGCCTGGCTGGAACCGTAGGCGGCGGTGACGTTGTCCAGACGCAGCAGGGTCATGCGGCGTCCCCCAGATAGGCTTCGCGCACCGCCGGATCGGCGCGGATGGCATCGACGCTGCCGCTGGCGATGATCCGGCCGTAGACCAGCACGCTGATCCGGTCGGCCAGGGCAAAGACCGCGTCCATGTCGTGTTCCACCAGCAGGATCGGCGCCTCGGCGCGCAGCCCATCCAGGAACCCTGTCATGCGTTTCGACCCGTCGGGGCCAAGCCCGGCCATCGGTTCGTCCATGACGAAGGCGCGCGGTTGCAGGGTCAGCGCCACGGCGACCTCGAGCTGGCGGCGCTGGCCGTGGCTGAGATCGGCGGTGCGTTTCGCCGCCAGATCGGCGAGGCCCACGCGTTCCAGCGCCGCCTCGGCCCGGCCGCGCAGCTCGGCATCGCGCAGCGCCGGGCGCCAGAACCGCCAGGGCCGGCCGCTGGCGCCAAGCGCGCCCAGCAGGGCGTTCTGCAGGACGGTATCCTCCATCGCCAGCGCCGAGATCTGGAAGGTGCGGCCCAGACCGGCATGGGCGCGCGCATGCGGCGGCAGGACGGTCACGTCGCGACCCATCAGCGACACCGATCCCGCATCGGGGGCCAGCGTGCCCGAGATCTGGGCGATCAGGGTCGATTTGCCGGCGCCATTGGGGCCGATCACCGCGTGGATCTCGCCCGGGCGCAGGTCGAGCGTGACATCTTGGGTGACCGGCAGGGCGCCGAAGGATTTGGTCAGGCCGCTTGTTTGCAGGACCGGTTCAGTCATGGCCGCGCGCCTCGCCCGCCATGAGGCCCAGCAACCCGCCGCGGCTGAACAGCACGATGACCAGCAGCAGCAGGCCGAGCGCGACGTGCCAGTATTCGCTGATCCCGCCCAGCAGGTGCTCCAGCGCCACGAAGACGACCGCCCCCATCACCGGCCCCCAGAGCCGCGCGACGCCGCCCAGGATGACGAAGATCATGATCTCGCCGCTGGTTTGCCAGCTGAACATCGCGGGGCTGACAAAGCGGTTGAGATCGGCGAAAAGCGCGCCTGCCAGCCCGGTGATCGCGCCCGACAGCACGAAGGCCGCCAGCCGCAGCCGCGTGGGGTCGAGCCCCACCGCCTGCACGCGGCCCGGCGCCTGCCGGGCGGCGTTCAGCGCAAGGCCGAAGGGCGACCGCGCCAGCCGCGCGCTGGCCCACAGCACCGCCAGCAGGATGGCCAGGCACAGGCCGTAGAACTGGATCGGCACCAGCGTGTTCAGGCCGGGAAAGCCGTTGCGGACGTAGATCGACAGCCCGTCCTCGCCGCCATAGGCGCTCCAGCTGATGGCGAAGAAAAAGAACATCTGCCCGAAGGCCAGGGTGATCATGATGAAATAGACGCCCGAGGTGCGCAGCGACAGCACGCCGATCACCAGCGCGGCCAGGGCCGAGGTCAGGACCGCGACCAGCCAGATCACCGGCATGGATTTCGTGCCGCCGATGGTCATCCAGCCGTCCATCAGCGGCGTGTAGGTCTGGGCGTGATGCGCCAGGATCCCCATCGCATAGCCGCCGATGCCGAAGAACACCGCGTGGCCCAGGCTGACCAGCCCGCCGAGGCCGAGCGCCAGGTTCAGCCCCACGGCCGCCAGCGCGAAGATCACCGCGCGGGTGGCCAGCGTGATGGTGAACGGCTCGTCGGCCCAGAGCGCCCAGCCCGGCACCGCGACCAGCCCGGCCAGCAGCAGGGCGTTGACGGCGGTCTCGCGGGTCATACGCGGGCCCCGTAAAGGCCGGTGGGCCGCCAGATCAGCACCGCCGCCATCAGCACGTAGATCGCCATCGACGCCAGCGAGGCACCCAGCGACGTGGCGCGGGCGGGCTCCATCACCAGCTTGAACAGCTCGGGCAGAAAGATGCCGCCCAGCGTGTCGGTCAGCCCCACCAGCAGCGCGCCGACAAAGGCGCCCTTGATCGATCCGATGCCGCCGATGACGATGACGACGAAGGCCAGGATCAGAACCGGTTCGCCCATGCCGACCTGCACCGACTGGATCGCGCCCACCAGCGCGCCCGCCAGCCCCGCCAGCGCCGCGCCGAGGGCGAAGACCAGCGTGTAGAGCCGCGAGATGTCGACGCCAAGCGCCGCGATCATCTCGCGGTCGTTTTCGCCGGCTCGGATCCGGATGCCGAGCCTGGTGCGGGCGATCAGACCCCACAGCGCCAGCGCCACGCCGATGCCGATGCCGATCAGGGTCAGACGATAGAGCGGATACTGGATGCCGCCGGGCAGGGTGACGGGGCCGGACAACGCCGCGGGGATGTCGAGATAGAGCGGGAACGAGCCGTAGAGCCAGCGCGTGCCTTCGGAAAAGATCAGGATCAGCGCGAAGGTGGCCAGCACCTGGTCGAGATGGTCCTTGTCGTGAAGCCTGCGGATCACCAGCAATTCCACCAGCGCCCCCGCCAGCGCCGCCGCCGCCAGTGCCGCGGCGAGGCCCATCAGGAACGACCCCGTCGCTGCCGCGGTGACAGCCGCGGCGAAGGCGCCGGTCATATAGAGCGAACCGTGGGCGAGGTTGATCAGCCCCATCACGCCGAAGATCAGCGTCAGGCCCGCCGCCATGAGAAACAGCATGACGCCGAATTGCAGGCCGTTGAGGACCTGTTCGATGATGAGGATCGTGGACATGGGAAATGGGGTGGGGCCGCCCGGTGACCGGACGGCCCGGTCTGGCTTACATCTTGCACTCGGCCGCGTAGGCGTCGGCATGGTTTTCCAGCGCGATGCCGACGATCTTGTTGGTCAGCACGTCGCCCTCGCGCACCACTTCGCGGACATAGATGTCCTGGATCGGGTGGTGGTTCGGGCCAAAGGCGAAATCGCCGCGCGTGCTGGCGAAATCGGC
Source organism: Thalassococcus arenae (assembly GCF_019104745.1). Lineage (NCBI taxonomy): Bacteria > Pseudomonadati > Pseudomonadota > Alphaproteobacteria > Rhodobacterales > Roseobacteraceae > Thalassococcus > Thalassococcus arenae. Next base: position 338,386 of record NZ_JAHRWL010000001.1, on the reverse strand, counting down.
GGCCTTGAGCGCGGCGCGGAAGGCGTCGGCATCCGTGACGGCGGCCTTGTCCAGCGCCGAGATCAGCAGGTTGGCGGTGTCGAAGCCCTGGCTGGCATAAAGCGAGGGCAGGCGGCCGTATTTTTCCTGGAACGAAGCGACGAAGGCGGCATTGGTCGGGTTGTCGATATCCTTGGACCATTGCGAGGTGTTGCGCACGCCAAGCGCCGCATCGCCCACCGCCTGCAGGATGCCCTGGTCAAAGCTGAAGGCCGGGCCGACCACCGGCAGGCCGACGCCGCTGTCGGCATATTGCTTGAGGAACGAAATCCCCATACCGCCGGGCAGGAAGAAGAACACCGAGTCCGCCCCGCTGGCGCGGATTTGCGCGATCTCGGCGGCGTAATCGGTCTGGCCGAGCGTGGTGTAAAGCTCGCCCGCCAGCGCGCCGGTATAGAACCGCTTGTAGCCGGTCAGCGCGTCCTGCCCCGCCGGGTAGTTGGGCGCCAGGATGAAGCTGTTGGCGTAGCCCGCGCTGTTGGCATAGGCGCCCGCGGCCTCGTGCAGGTTGTCGTTCTGCCAGGCGACGTTGAAATAATTCTGGTGGCAGCCCGCGCCGGCCAGCGCCGAGGGCCCGGCATTGGGCGACAGGTAGAACTTGCCCTGCGCGGTCGCCGAGGGCACCACCGCCATCGCGAGGTTCGACCAGATGATGCCGGTCAGCACGTCGACCTTTTCGGACTGGATCATCTTGTCGGCCAGTTGCACGGCGATATCCGGCTTGCGCTGATCGTCCTCGATCACCACCTCGATATCGCTGCGGCCCGATTGTTCCACGGCCAGCATGAAGCCGTCGCGCACGTCGATGCCCAGGCCCGCGCCGCCGCCCGACAGCGTGGTGATCATGCCGACCTTGACGCCTTCGGCGATGGCGGGGCTTGCGACCGTGCCGGCCAGCGCCAGCGCGGCCAGCGCGCGTTTGGTGAAATTCATCATGTCCTCTCCCATTGGATGCCGGCGGTTGGTCCGCGGCGTTTGTCGGTGGTCAGAATGCTTTGAAGGTCAGGGTCGTCAAGGTGCGTTCGATGCCGTCGATATCGGCGACGTTTTCGTTGATGTAGTGGCCGACATCCTGGCCCTCGGGCACGTAGAGCTTCATCAGCAGGTCGTAGTCGCCGCTGGTCGAATACAGCTCGGAATGGATTTCCCGCAGCGCGATGGCGTCGGCGACCTTGTAGGCGGTGGCCGGGCGGCAGCGGATTTGCACGAAGACGCAGGTCATGGATGGCTCCGGTGTTGTGCTCGGCGTGCAGGAAAGGCGAAAACCGGGCCAAGGTCCAGCCCCCGCTTGTGTTTCCGTCGCGCGGTTGGATAGGACGGTGCAGGGAGGCCTGCACATGGATTTCAGCCGGACCAAGGCGCTGTTCGATCTGCCCGAGGGGGTGATCTATCTGGATGGCAATTCGCTGGGCGCGATGCCGCGCGGCGTGCCGGAGCGGGTCGAGGCGCTGTTGCGCGAGGAATGGGCGGCGCAGCTGATCCGCGGCTGGAATGCCTGCGGCTGGATGGACATGCCCGCCCGCCTGGGCGACCGGGTGGGGCGGCTGATCGGCGCCGCGCCGGGCAGCGTGGTGATGGGCGACACGCTGTCGGTCAAGGTGCACCAGGCGCTGGCCGCGGCGCTGCCGATGCGGCCCGACCGGCGGGTGATCCTGTCGGACAGCGGCAATTTTCCGTCCGACCTCTACATGGCGCAGGGGCTGGCCGGACTGCTGGGGCAGGGTCACGAGATCCGCACGCCGGATCCGCAGGATGTCGAGGCGGCGATCACCGACGAGGTGGCGGTGCTGATGCTGACCGAGGTCGATTACCGCACCGGGCGGCGGCACGAGATGGCGCGGTTGACCGCCAAGGCCCATGCCCATGGCGCGCTGACGATCTGGGACCTGGCGCATTCGGCCGGCGCGGTGCCGGTGGACCTGGCGGCGGTGGATGCGGATTTCGCGGTGGGCTGCACCTACAAGTATCTCAATGGCGGGCCGGGCGCGCCGGCCTTCATCTATGTCGCGCCGCGCCTTGTCGACGCGGTCGAGGCGACGTTGTCGGGCTGGCTGGGTCATGCCGAACCCTTTGCCTTCGCGCCCGATTACGCGCCGGCACCGGGCGTGGGCCGGATGCGCGTGGGCACCCCGCCGGTTCTGGCGCTGGCGGCGCTGGAAGTGGCTTTGGACATCTGGGACGAGGTCGACATGGGCGCGTTGCGCGCGGCCTCGGTCGCCCTGTCCGAGCGGTTCATCGCGGGGGTCGAGGCGCGCTGCGCGGGCGTGACGCTGGCCAGCCCGCGCGATGCGACGCTGCGCGGCTCGCAAGTGTCGTTCCGCCATCCGCAGGGCTATGCGGTGATGCAGGCGCTGATCGCCGAGGGCGTGATCGGCGATTTCCGCCAGCCCGACATCATGCGCTTCGGGTTCACACCGCTTTACCTGGATGCGGGCGATATCGACCGGGCGGTCGATATCCTGGCCGATATCCTGGCGACGGGCCGTTGGGACCGGCCCGCCTTCCACGCCCGCAAGGCGGTGACCTGACGGCTCAGAACGCCTGCGCGGCGGCGACGGCGCGTTTCCAGGCGGCGTATTTGCCCTCGCGCGTGTCGGCGGCCATGGCCGGGGCAAAGCTGCGTTCCAGCGCCCAGGTCCTGGAAAACCCGTCCATGTCGGGGTAAAGCCCGGCGCGCTGGCCGGCCAGCCAGGCCGCGCCCATCGCGGTGGTTTCCAGCACCTGCGGGCGATCCACCTGCGCGCCCAGGATGTCGGACAGGAACTGCATCGCCCAGTCCGAGGCGCTCATGCCGCCGTCGACCCGCAGGGTCGCAATGCCGGTGTCGCGCAGCGCGGTGTCGCCGCTGGCACCCCAGTCTGCCTGCATCGCCTCGAGCAGGTCGCGGGTCTGGTAACCCACGGATTCCAGCGCCGCGCGGGCGAATTCGGCCGGGCCGGTATTGCGCGTGATGCCAAAGATCGCGCCGCGGCAGTCTGCGTTCCAGTAGGGCGCGCCAAGACCGGTGAAGGCCGGCACCAGAACCACGGTCTGGCCATCATCGGCCTTTTCCGCCAGCGGCTGGGTTTCGGCGGCCTCGCGGATGATCCTGAGCCCGTCGCGCAGCCATTGCACCACGGCCCCGGCGATGAAGATCGACCCTTCCAGCGCGTAGGTGGGCGTGCCGTCCAGCTGATAGGCGATAGTGGTCAGCAGGCGATTTTCCGAGGTCACCGCCTTGTCGCCGGTATTGAGCAGCGCGAAACAGCCGGTGCCGTAGGTCGATTTCAGCATCCCCGGACGGAAACAGGCCTGGCCGATCGTGGCGGCCTGCTGGTCGCCCGCGACGCCCAGGATCGGCAGTTCAGCCCCGAACAGATTCGCGCGCGTCATGCCGAAATCGGCGGCGCAGTCGCGGACCTGCGGCAGCATGGACATCGGCACGCCCAGCATGTCGCACATGGTCTGCGACCAGCGGCCCTTGCGGATGTCGTACATCAGCGTGCGCGCCGCGTTGGTCGCGTCGGTGACGTGCTGTTTGCCGCCGGTCAGGTTCCAGATCAGCCAGCTGTCGACGGTTCCGAAGGCCAGCTCTCCGGCCTCGGCCCGGGCGCGCGCGCCGTCGACATTGTCGAGGATCCAGGCAACCTTGGTGCCCGAGAAATACGGGTCGAGCAACAGCCCGGTGCGGTCCTTCGCGGTGGCCTCGAACCCGTCGGCCTTGAGTTTCTGGCAAAAGGCCGACGTGCGGCGATCCTGCCAGACGATGGCGTTGTGGATGGGCTTGCCGGTCTTGCGGTCCCAGATCACGGTGGTTTCGCGCTGGTTGGTGATGCCGATCCCGGCGATGTCGGCGGCACGGATGCCGGCCTTTTCCATCGCGGCGCGACAGGTGGCGGCGGTGGTCGACCACAGATCGCCCGCGTCGTGTTCGACCCAGCCGCTGGCCGGGTAATGCTGGGTGAATTCCTCTTGCGCGACGGCGGCGATTTTCAGATCGCCGTCGAACAGGATCGCGCGGCTGGATGTGGTGCCTTGGTCGATGGCCAGGATGTAACCCATGTCCCTGTCTTCCCCGTTTTGGTCTTGTCGCTGTATTCAGGGCCGAACGCGGCGCCTGCGCAAGCGGCTATTGCGCCGCCTGGCCCTGCGGCGCGGCGTGGTCCTGCATCCAGGCATCCAGCGCGGCGATCTGGCCGGCATCCAGCCGCAGCCCCAGTTTCGAGCGGCGCCAGACCACGTCGTCGGCCCGCAGCGCGTATTCGTGACGCATCAGCCAGGTGACTTCGGCCTCGGTCAGGGTGGCGCCGAAATCGCGGCCCAGGTCGTCGGCCGATCGAGCATCGCCCAGCAGCTGCCGCGCCTCGGTGCCATAGGCGCGCACCAGCCGCTGCGCCCAGCGGTCGGACAGGAACGGATAGTCGGCGCGCAGCCCGGCGATCTGCGAAGCGACCCCGTCGACCGGGAAATCGCCACCGGGCAGCGGCACGCGGGCGGTCCATTTGGCGGGCAGGCCGGGGAAAAACGGCGCGATCTTGTCCAGCGCGCTTTCGGCCAGGCGGCGATAGGTGGTGATCTTGCCGCCGAAGACGTTGAGCACCGGCGCACCGCCGGTCTTGTCCACCGTCAGCACATAGTCGCGGGTCGCCGCCGTGGCGCTGCTCGCGCCGTCATCATACAGCGGCCGCACCCCGGAATAGCGCCAGACCACGTCATCGGCAGTGACCGGACGCTTGAAATACTGCGACGCGAAATTCAGCAGGTAGTCGCGTTCGGCATCGGTGCAGACCGGTTCGGCATCGGCATCGTCGTGGTCCTGGTCGGTGGTGCCGATCAGGGTGAAATCCGTCTCGTAGGGGATGGCGAAGATGATCCGCCCGTCGGTGCCTTGGAAGAAATAGCACTTGTCGTGGTCGAACAGGCGTTTGGTCACGATATGGCTGCCGCGCACCAGCCGCACGCCCTGCTGGGTGTTGAGCCCGATCGTGCCGCGCAGCACGTCGCCGACCCAGGGACCGGCGGCGTTCACCAGCATCCTGGCGGTGTGAGTTTCGCGGGCGCCAGTGGCGGTGTTTTCCGTCTCGATCCGCCAAAGATCGCCGTCGCGGCGGGCCGACAGCACCTTGGTGCGCGGCATCAGCTGCGCGCCGCGTGCCTCGGCGTCGCGGGCGTTCAGCACCACCAGACGCGAATCCTCGACCCAGCAATCGGAATATTCGAAGGCCCGTTTGAACCGGTCGTCCAGCGGCGCGCCTTCGCGCGTGCCGCGCAGGTCCAGCGTGGTCGTGCCGGGCAGGATCTTGCGCCCGCCCAGGTGGTCGTAGAGGAACAGGCCCAGCCGGATCAGCCAGGCCGGGCGGCGGCCCTTCATCCACGGCATGAACAGCGTCAGCAGTTTCGATGTCGGCGTGGTGCCGTCGAACCGCATGTCCTTGTGATAGGGCAGTACGAACCGCATCGGCCACGAGATATGCGGCATCGCGCTCAGCAGCACCTCGCGTTCGATCAGCGCCTCGCGCACCAGCCGCACCTCGAAATACTCAAGGTAGCGCAGCCCGCCATGGAACAGCTTGGTCGAGGCCGAGGAGGTGGCCGAGGCGAAATCGTTCATCTCGGCCAGTGCCACGCGCAGCCCGCGCCCCGACGCATCGCGGGCGATGCCGCAGCCATTGATGCCGCCGCCGATGATGAACAGATCGAAAGGGGTGTCGGACATGGCTTGCTGCTCCTGCAGGGCGGATGAAGCGGATATGCCAGATTCGCGGAAAAAAGAAAACGTTTGATCTTCGTTTATGTTCGCTTTCCGATACTTTCGGTGCTATTGCCGAGACAGGATTGCCATACGAACATTCGCGAAAACGAGACGCAGATGAACCAGACCCTGCGACACCCCGAGATCCTCGATATCGCGCGCCGCGACGGCAAGGTCACGGTCGACGCGCTGGCGGCGCATTTCGGCGTGACGTTGCAGACCATCCGCCGCGACCTGGCCGAACTGGCCGAGGCCGGGCGGCTCGAGCGGGTGCATGGCGGCGCGGTCTTGCCGTCGGGCACGGTGAATATCGGTTACGAGGAACGCCGCGCGCTGAACGCCGAGGCCAAGGCGGCGATGGCCCGCGCCTGTGCCGACCGGGTGCCCGAAGACGCGGCGGTGTTCCTGAACATCGGCACCAGCACCGAGGCGGTGGCACGCGCCCTGCTGCATCACCGCAACCTGCTGGTGGTGACCAACAACATCAACGTCGCCAACATCCTGATCGCCAACCCGACCTGCGAAGTCGTGGTCACCGGTGGCAGCCTGCGGCGCAGCGATGGCGGGCTGGTGGGGGCGCTGGCGGCGGAAACCATCCGGCAGTTCAAGACCGATGTCGCGATCATCGGTTGCTCGGCGCTGGATCGCGATGGCGACATGCTGGATTTCGACATCGCCGAGGTCGGTGTGTCGCAGGCGATCCTGCGGCAGGCGCGGCAGCGATTCCTGGTGGCGGATCATTCCAAGCTGAGCCGCACGGCGCCTGCGCGCATCGCGTCGCTGTCGCAGATCGACACGGTGTTCACCGACCGCGCCCTGCCAGCCGGGCTGGCAGCCGCCTGCGCGGATTGGGGCACCGAGATCGTCGTGGCGGGCTGAGAAAGCATTGGCGTTGCGGGGCATTTGCGCCTTAGCCTGATGCCACCGGCCTGGGGGTGCGCATGAAGGATCGACAACAAACCGGCTTGCCCGCGTTCTTCGGTGACGCCGATTGCGACCTTGGGGAATTCAAGGCGCTGGTCGCGCAGCGGCTGGACCCGAAGGATGTGTCGCATGCGGCCGAGATCGTCAGCGACATCCCGGCCTACGATGTGGCGGGGCTGGGCGCGGCTTTGGCCGATCCCGGGGCGCGCCACGCGCTGAAATCGGAATGGGCCTGGGTGCTGGGGCAGGGGCCGGGCGTTCTGCTGCTGCGCCGGGCCTATGCCGACACTGCGCCGATCGATGCGGCCAGCGCGATCTACGAGGCGATCATCGCGCGCGAGCGGGCCGAAAGCGGCGGCAAGGGCGATCATTTCGCCAAGGCCGGCGCCAATGACCGCATCTGGAATGCGCTGCAAAAGCTGTGTCAGGCCGACCCGGCCGTCTTTGCGCGCTATTTCGGCAATGACGCCATCGCGGCGGTCTGCGAGGCCTGGCTGGGCCCGGGCTATCAGATGACAGCGCAGGTCAACCTGGTGCGGCCCGGCGGCGCGGCCCAATCGGCGCATCGGGATTATCACCTGGGCTTCCAGTCCGACGCCGTTGCACGGACCTTTCCCGCCCATGCGCACCTGCTGTCGGCGGCGCTGACCCTGCAGGGGGCGGTTGCCCATTGCGACATGCCGCTGGACAGCGGGCCGACCAGGCTGTTGCCGTTCTCGCAAGCCTATCCGCCGGGCTACCTGGCCTATCGCCGCGCCGATTTCGCGGCGTTTTTCGACGCGCATTGCGTTCAGGTGCCGCTGGCCAAGGGCGATGCGCTGTTCTTCAACCCGGCGCTGTTCCACGCCGCGGGCGAAAACCGCAGTGCGGATATCCAGCGCATGGCCAACCTGTTGCAGGTGTCTTCGGCCTTTGGCCGGGCGATGGAAAGCGTGGACCGCGTGGCCATGTGCAAGGCGCTGTTCCCGGTGCTGGCGGCGGGCGGTTTGTCTGGGGCCGAGCGGGCCGCGGCGATCGCCGCCTGTGCCGAAGGTTACGCCTTTCCCACCAATCTGGACAACGACCCGCCTCTGGGCGGCATGGCGCCGCAAAGCCAGGCCGCGCTGATGGTGCAGGCGCTGGACGAAGGCTGGGACGACGCGGCCCTCGGCGCGGCGCTTGACGCGCAAGCGGCGCGGCGGTTGGGGTGAGCGGCGAGGGTGGCAGTGACTTGCAGCTCAGCAAGCCGAAGCCCGATCACGGCTGACATGATTGCCCGAGCGCAGACGAAGCGCATTGACGGGCCGCGGTGCGGCGAACGCGGCTGGAACGGCGGCGATTAATCCCAGCCATGTTCATCTTGGTTCAGAGCAAAGTGCTGGTGGTGACAAATCGCCGTGCCGTGGGGGCGGGTCATGCCGGAGGCATGCTTTCAGCATGACCGATGCGCGGCGCCCCGGAGCAAGTCCGGGGCTTGATTCCGCGCATGGCGCGCTGCTTGCCCGTCGACAAGAGGGTCCGCCGGGACGAGCGTTTCCGCGTCCCAAAACGACAAGGCGGGCCGGTCCGTCAGGACCGGCCCGCCCCCGGGCGACGCGCATCAGCGCGGCGCAATCCCTGTCACGCTCAGGCCGCGGTGGCCTGGGGTGCAAAGCGACCGTAGAAGGTCTGATCCTTCTGGGCCATTTCGCGCAGCAGCTTGGGGCAGGCGAAGCGGGCGCCGAACTTGGCTTCCAGCGCGTCGCATTGTTCCGCCGCCCAGGCCGCGCCGACCATGTCGAGCCAGCTCAGCGGGCCGCCCGACCAGGGCGCGAACCCCCAGCCCAGGATCGCGCCGACATCGCCTTCGCGGATGTCCATCAGCACGCCTTCTTCCAGCGCGCGCACCGCTTCCAGAACCTGCGCGAACAGCAGCCGGTTTTGCACCTCGTGCAGGTCGGGCTGATCCTCGGCCGCCGGGTACTGCGCCTTGACCGCGTCCGACAGGCCCTGGCGCTTGCCCTTGTCATCGTAGTCGTAAAAGCCCGCCTTGGTCTTGCGGCCCAGCCGGCCTTGCGCCTCCATCCAGAAGATCACCTCGTCCACCGCGCCGTCGGGATAGGCGTCGCCCATCGCGGCCTTGGTGGCGCGGGCGATCTTGGCACCCAGGTCGACCGAGGTTTCGTCGACCAGTTGCAGCGGGCCCAGCGGCATGCCGACCATCTTGGCGGCGTTCTCGATCAACGCCGGCGACACGCCCTCGGCGACCATGCGGATGCCTTCGTTGATATAGGGGATGATGCAGCGGTTGGCGTAGAAGAAGCGCGCATCGTTCACCACGATCGGGGTCTTCCTGATCTGGCGGACATAGTCCAGCGCCTTGGCCACGGCGCGGTCGCCGGTTTCCTTGCCCTTGATGATCTCGACCAGCAGCATCTTTTCCACCGGGGAAAAGAAGTGGATGCCGATGAAGCGGTCGGCATCCTTGGATGCCTTGGCCAGCTCGGTGATGGGCAGGGTCGATGTGTTGGTGGCGAAGATGCAGGTATCATCGGTCACCGCATCGACGGCCTTGGTCACTTCGGCCTTGATCTTGGGGTCCTCGAAAACCGCCTCGATGATCAGGTCGCAGCCCTTGAGCGCGGCGTAATCGGTGGTGGCCTCGATCCGGCCCAGCATCTGGGCGGCCTGCTCCTCGGTGATCTTCTTGCGGCTGACGCCCTTGGCGAAATGCGCCTCGGAATAGGCCTTGCCCTTGTCGGCGGCGGCCTGGTCGCGGTCCAGCAGCACCACGTCGATGCCGGCCTGCGCCGAGACCAGCGCGATGCCCGCGCCCATCATGCCCGCGCCCAGGACGCCGACCTTCTGCACCTTTTGGTCGGCCACGCCGTCGGGGCGCACCGCGCCTTTTTCCAGCGCCTCCTTGTTGATGAAGAGCGACCGGATCATCGCCGACGAGGACGGGTTCATCAGCACGTTGGTGAACCAGCGTGCCTCGATCTGCAGGGCGGTGTCGAAGGGCACCATCGCGCCTTCGTAGACCGCGCTCAGCAGCGCCTTGGCGGCCGGATAGACGCCCTTGGTCTTGCCGTTGACCATCGCGCTGGCGCCGACGAAGGTCATGAAGCCCGCCGGATGATAGGGCGCGCCGCCCGGCATCTTGTAACCCTTCTGATCCCAGGGTTTCACCAGGTCGGCATCCTTGGCGTTCAGCACCCAGTCGCGCGCGGCGGCCATCGGATCATCGGACACCTCGTCGATGAGACCGGCGGCCTTGGCCTTGTGCGGGTCGCTCAGCTTGCCTTCCAGCAGGAAGGGCGAGGCCGCCATCGCGCCCATCTTGCGCACCAGCCGCGTGGTGCCGCCAGCACCCGGAAAGATGCCCACGAGGATTTCCGGCAGGCCGATCTTGGCCTTGGGGTTGTCGGCGGCAAAGATGCGGTGGCAGGCCAGCGGCACTTCCAGCCCGATGCCGAGCGCGGTGCCGGGCAGCACGGCGGCGATCGGCTTGCCGCCCTTCAGCGTCTTGGGGTCCATGCCCGCGCGTTCGATCTTGCGCAGCATGTGATGGCCGTTCATCGTGAAGTCGAACAGCGCCTGCGCGGGTTCATCGCCTGCCTCGGCGCGGATCGATCCCAGCGTGTTCAGGTCCATCCCCCCGGCAAAGCTGTCCTTGCCGCTGGTGATGATGATGCCCTTGACCGCCTCGTCGGCCAGTGCGTCGTCGACCAGGCCGTTCAGAACGACCATGGACTCGCGGGTCATGACGTTCATGGATTTTCCCGGCACGTCCCAGGTGATGACGGCGACGCCATCGGCGCCCTTTTCCATCGTGAAGTCAGACATGGTTGTCTCCTGTTGTGGTGGTGTGGCCCGCTTGCGGGCGGCGTTCGGTTACGAAAATGAAGGGTTGTGCTGCGGCGTCGCGCCCCGGGGCCTGATCGGACCAGTTCAGGTGGCCCATCGCGTTGAGCACGCTGGATGCGCGCCAGGCGCCGTCGTCGCCAAGTTCCAGGTGCATCGTGCTTTCGAAGGATGGCACGACCTGCGTAGTGCCGCTGAGGATGTGCGTGTTGTACTGCCCGACCAAGCGGCTTTGGCCCAGCGGATGCACCGCGATCGTCCGGCGCACGATGTCGGTGACGCGATGCAGTTCGAATTCGGCCTGGTAGAGCGCCAGGTCGCGGCGAAGTTCGTCCTCGGTCTTCATGACCTGGGCGCCGCGCTGGGTGTGAAACAGCACCGGAAGCCGCACGCTTTTGTGCAGGCGGTCGACATCGTTGGTCAGGAAGGCCGCGGTGATTTCGTCGAGAACCGCCTGGAAGATGGCGATGTCGCCCGCCTCGCCGCGCGAGCGATGTTCGGTCGCGAAGGCCAGCGCATGTTCGGTATCCTCGGTCAACGCGTATTGCGAATCCCCGACCTTCCAGCCTTCTGCGGTGCGGTGCAGCACCGACAGCGTCGGATAGGGTTCGCGCATCGAGCCGTCGCGCAGATGGATCGTGGTCACATGGTTCGAGACGATCCGGTCGTCGCCGTCGAAATCCGCCTCTTCCACGTAACGCACCACCCGCGCGACGCCGTCATTTATGAAACTGGACCGCACCTTGTCGAACACCTCGCCCACGTCTTCCAGGGTTTCCAGCCGCCGTTGCCCGGCGAAACTGGCCACGGTCTGCGGCAGACGGAAACAGCGGGCAAAAGCCGCGAGATCACCGGCCTGCAGGGCGGCGCCCGTCTCGACAAGCAGGTGCTCGGCGATCCGCCGTGCTTCCGAGGTGGTCGACTGGTGCATGTCCGGCTCAGACCCGCTCGATGATCGTTGCGGCCCCCATGCCCGACGCGATGCACAGCGTGGCCAGGCCGGTGCCCTTGCCGGTGCGCTCGAGCTCGTCCAGCAACGTGCCGATGATGATCGCGCCGGTGGCGCCCAGCGGGTGGCCCATGGCGATCGAGCCGCCGTTGACGTTCACCTTGGCGTCGTCGACGTCGAAGGCCTGCAGGAACCGCAGCACCACGCTTGCGAAGGCCTCGTTGACCTCGAACAGGTCGATATCGGAAATGCTCATCCCGGTTTCGGCCAGGATCTTTTCCGTCACCGGAACCGGGCCGGTCAGCATGATCGTTGGGTCGGTGCCGATCTTGGCGGTGGCCTTGATGCGGGCGCGGGGCTTCAGGCCGTATTTCTTGCCGAATTCCGCGTTGCCGATCAGGATACCGGCCGAGCCGTCGACGATGCCCGAGCTGTTGCCGGCATGGTGGATGTGGTTGATCCGCTCGAGATGCGGGTATTTCATCAGCGCGATGGCATCGAAGCCTGGCATCACCTCGCCCATGTCCTTGAAGGACGGCTTGAGCGATCCGAGGCTCTGCATGTCGGTGCCGGGGCGCATGTATTCGTCATGGTCCAGGATCGGCAGGCCGTTCACGTCGCGCACGGTGATGATCGACTTGTCGAAGCGCCGGTCGTCCCAGGCGGCCTTGGCACGGCGCTGGCTTTCGACTGCCAGGCCGTCGGCGTCATCGCGCGAGAAACCGTATTCCGTGGCGATGATGTCGGCCGAAATACCCTGCGGCACGAAATAGCTGTCCATCGCCAGGCTGGGATCGACGGCGATCGCGGCGCCGTCGCTGCCCATCGCCACGCGGCCCATCATCTCGACCCCGCCGGCGATATAGCCGTCGCCCGCACCGCCCTTGACCTGGTTCGCGGCCAGGTTCACCGCTTCGAGACCCGAGGCGCAGAAGCGGTTGATGGCAAGACCCGGGATCGATTGGTCGAGATCCGAGGCCAGCACCGCCGAACGCGCCAGGCAGCCGCCCTGTTCGCCGACCTGGGTGACGTTGCCCCAGATCACGTCCTCGACGGCGTGGCCGTCGAGGCCGTTGCGGTCCTTGAGCGCGTTCAGCACCTGCGCGCTGAGGCGCAGCGAGGTCACTTCGTGCAGCGCGCCGTCCTTGCGGCCCTTGCCGCGCGGCGTGCGCACGGCGTCGTAGATGAAGGCATCGGTCATGGTCTTCTCCGTTTCAGGCCCGGTCCGCGGGGGAGCCGGGCATCAGGTCATAGGGGTGTTTCCAGCCGTCCAGCGCTTCGATGTTCGAAAGCCAGCGGTCGATTTCGGGCCAGTCCCGCCGGTCGAAACCGAAGGGTTCGGGGTAGAACAGGTAGCCGCAGCACGAGATGTCGGCATTGGTGATGCCGTCGCTGACGATCCAGTCGCGCCCCGCCAGATGGGCGTCCAGTACCTGGTAGGCGGCCTTGAGCCGGCCCTGCATGAAGCCGATCACCTCGGCCGGGCGCTTGTCTTCGGGCAGGAAATTCATCAGGAACCGGGTCATGCCGGCCTGCGAGCTGAGTTTGTGGTTGTCCCAGAACACCCACCGCATGACCTCGCGCGCCTCGTCCGGCGTCGCGCCGCCGAAGCGGCCGGATTTCTCGCTGACATACATCTGGATGACGCCCGACTGGGACAGGCGGACGTCGCCGTCCACCAGCACGGGAACCTCGCCCATCTCGTTGATGTCGCGGCGGTATTCCGGGGAGCGCGTGGCACCGGCGAAGAAATCGACCTTGACCGGCTCCCAGTCGAGCCCGCCGAGTTCCAGCGCCAGCGCCGCCTTGTAGGCATTGCCGGACTCGCCGAAGCAGTAGAGTTGAATGGTCATCACGCGGTCCTTCCGTCCGTGCTTGCGTCGCTTTGAGGAGTGGGGGCCAGCCCCCACACCCCCGGAGTTTACTTGGCAAGATGAAGAGCGGGGCGATCTTCACAGTTGGTTAACGCCGATCGGTGCATCTTTGTGGTGCGCGGCAGACTGGAGAGTTGAGCCGCGTGCAAGGTGAAGCTCCGGTGCCCCGCCTGCGTTCCGCCAAGCGGTCGGGCCGGGTGCCGGAGTGGATCGATTGCCGCCCATGCTGCCGTCTGGGGCTCGATACGCGATCCATCTTCATCTTGCCGGATAAACTCCCGCCGGAGGCTCCCGCAGGCAGCCAGAAAGCGTGCCGTCCGGGCCATCAGAGCGCCCTCGCGATCAGTTCTTTCATGATCTCGTTGGTGCCGCCGTAGATGCGCTGGACGCGGGCATCGGTCCACATCTCGGCCACCGCGTATTCCTGCATGTAGCCGTAGCCGCCATGCAGCTGCACGCACTCGTCCAGCACCTCTCCCTGGGTGTCCGACAGCCAGTATTTCGCCATCGCCGCCTTTTCGACGCTGAGCGTGCCGGCGATCAGCTCGCCGATGCAGTCATCAAGAAAGCTGCGCGCGATCACCGTCTTGGTCTGGCATTCGGCCAGCTTGAACCGGGTGTTCTGGAACTGCAGGAGATTGCCGCCAAAGGCCTCGCGTTCCTTGCAATAGGCGATGGTGCGGGCGACCGCGCCCTCCATTGCGCCCACCGCGCCGCAGCCGATGATCAGACGTTCCTGCGGCAGCTGTTGCATCATCTGGTAAAAGCCCCGGCCCTCTTCGCCGCCCAGCAGGTTTTCCGGCGGGACGGGGACGTTGTCGAAGAACAGTTCCGACGTGTCGGCGGCGTGGCAGCCGATCTTTTCGAGGTTGCGGCCGCGCTGGAAGCCTTCGGCGCCGTCGGTTTCCACCACCATGAGCGACATGCCTTTCGATCCTTCCGACGGGTCGGTCTTGGCCGCCACCACGATCAGGTTGGCGTGCTGTCCGTTGGTGATGAAGGTTTTCTGGCCCGAAAGGCGATAGACATTGCCATCGCGGATCGCGCGGGTCTTCAGCGCCTGCACGTCCGATCCGCCCGACGGTTCGGTCATCGCCAGCGCGCCGACCAGCTCGCCCGTGACCATCTTGGGCAGCCAGCGCGCCTTTTGTTCCTCGGTGCCGTAGGCCAGGATGTAATGCGCCACGATCCCGGAATGGATCCCGTGCCCCCAACTGGCGAGGTTGGCGCGCGAGGCTTCCATCAGGATCACGGCCTCGTGGCCGAAATCGCCGCCGGCGCCGCCGTATTCCTCGGGCACCGAGGGGCAGAGCAGGCCCAGTTCCCCGGCCTGCGCCCAGGTTTCCCGGTCCATCTGACCCTGCTTGCGCCACTTGTCATACAGCGGAACCCATTCGGTCTCGATGAATTTCGCGGTCATTTCGGCGAGCATCTGGTGCTCGTCGGTCATCCAGTCGCGTGGCATGACCCCTCCCTAGCGCTTGCGCTCCTCCAGTTCGGCGTTGAACTGCCGGAGCTTGATCGACAGCGTCTCGGTGTCGGTGACGCTGTCGAAATGTTCGAAGAGAAAGGACAGCGCCTCTCCCTCATCCAGCCCGGCCTCTGCCGCGAACCGCCTGAGCGACCGGTATCCGTCCTCGGTCATGGCGACGTTGAAACGGCGGGTCAGGCGGAATCTTTTCGGCATGCTCTACTCCGGGCGTGCGGTGCGCCTTGCCGGCGCACCGTGCCGTCAGAAGTTCGCGGCGTCCAGTGCCATGACCGTATCGGCCCCCGACTGGATGCGCGACAGGTGGGTCGCGGTCATCGGCAGCGAACGGGCCATGTAGTAGCGCCCCGTGGCGATCTTGGTCTCGTAGAAGGCGGTGTCGCCGCCGCCCTCGGCCAGCTTGGCCTTGGCCGCCAGAGCCATCCTGGACCACATCAGACCCAGGCAGACATGGCCGAACAGGTGCATGAAATCGTAGGACCCCGACAGCGCGTTGTTGGGGTTCTTCATGCCCTCGGCCATGAAATACATGCCCGCGGTCTGCAGATCCTTGGACGCCGCCTTGAGCGGTTCCAGGAAGGCCGCGTCGAACTCGTCATCCTGGCCCTTGTTCTCGGCGATGAAGGTTTTCACCATGTCGAAGAAGGCCATCACGTGCTTGCCGCCGTCCTGGGCCAGCTTGCGGCCGACGAGGTCGAGCGCCTGAACGCCGTTGGCACCTTCGTAGATCATCGCGATACGGGCGTCGCGGGCGAATTGCGACATGCCCCATTCCTCGATATATCCGTGCCCGCCATAGACCTGCTGGGCATTGGTGGCGCATTCGAAGCCGCGGTCGGTCAGGAAGCCCTTGATGACCGGGGTCAGCAGCGAGATCAGGCCGTCGGCGTCGGCATCGTTCTTCTTGTGGGCGCGGTCGATCATCTGGGCGCCCCAGTAGACGAAGGCCCGCGCGCCTTCGACAAAGGATTTCTGATCCATCAGGTTGCGGCGGATGTCGGGATGCACGATCAGCGGATCGGCGGGGCCGTCGGGGTTCTTGGTGCCGGTCACGTCGCGACCCTGCAAGCGGTCCTTGGCGTATTCCAGCGCGTTCTGGAAGGCGACATCGGCCTGGGCATAACCCTGGAGACCCACGCCCAGACGGGCTTCGTTCATCATCGTGAACATCGCGCGCATGCCCTTGTGGGCCTCGCCGATCAGATAGCCCGTCGCTTCGTCATAGTTCATGACGCAGGTCGAGTTGCCGTGGATGCCCATCTTTTCCTCGATCTTGCCGACCGAGACGGCGTTGCGCGCGCCCAGCGAACCGTCGGCATTGACCAGGAATTTCGGCACGATGAAAAGCGACACGCCCTTGATGCCCTCGGGTCCGCCGGGGATCTTGGCCAGAACCAGGTGGATCACGTTTTCCGACATGTCGTGATCGCCGGCCGAAATGAAGATCTTCTGACCGGTGATCTTGTAGCTGCCGTCATCCTGCGGCACGGCCTTGGTGCGCATCAGCCCCAGATCGGTGCCGCAATGCGGCTCGGTCAGGTTCATGGTGCCGGTCCATTCGCAGGTGACCATCTTGGGCAGGAAGGTGGCCTTCTGTTCGTCCGAACCATGCGCGTGGATCGCCGAATAGGCACCGTGGGTCAGGCCGGGATACATGTTGAAGGCCATGTTGGCGGCCGAGAACTGTTCGCCCACCGCGGTCGCGACGACATAGGGCA
Source organism: Thalassococcus arenae (assembly GCF_019104745.1). Taxonomy (NCBI): domain Bacteria; kingdom Pseudomonadati; phylum Pseudomonadota; class Alphaproteobacteria; order Rhodobacterales; family Roseobacteraceae; genus Thalassococcus; species Thalassococcus arenae. The sequence continues at coordinate 321,840 of NZ_JAHRWL010000001.1, read as the reverse complement.
GGCCCTGGCCGCCATATTCGGGATCGCAATCCAGCGCGGTCCAGCCGCCTTCGCGCATCTGGTCGAACGCTTCGAGAAAGCCCTTGGGCGTGCGCACGACGCCGTTTTCCAGCTTGCAGCCCTCGGTGTCGCCCACCGGGTTCAGCGGCGCCAGAACGTTTTCGGCCAGTTTCGCGGCTTCGTCGAGAATCGCCGCCGTGGTGTCGCGGTCGAGATCCTCGTAGCCGGGGATATCGGTTTCGGCGATCTTCAGCACATCGTGCAGAACGAACATCTGGTCGGTCACAGGCGCCTTGTAGCTGGGCATGTCTCTCTCCCTTGGGTGTCGCGTCCGGGCTTATTCGGCCGCGCGCTTCTGGTTCATCGAGGCGATCATCTTTTCGCCCCATTTCATCTGTTCCTGCAGCTCGGCGATGGCGATGTTCAGCTCGTCGCGCTGCTTGATCATGTCCGACAGCCGGTCTTGCGCGATCTCGTAGGTGCGGCTCAGCTGCGTCTGCTGCTGGTCGCCCATGTGATAGAGATCGAGAAGCTGGCGGATCTCCTCGAGACTGAAACCGAAACGCTTGCCGCGCAGGATCAGTTTCAGCCGGGCCCGGTCACGCTTGGTGAACAGGCGCTTTTGTCCTTCGCGAACCGGGAACAGCAATTCCTTCTGCTCGTAGAAGCGCAGCGTGCGAGGGGTCACCTCGTAGGCATCGCACATTTCGCGGATCGTCATCATGCGGTCGTCACTCATCTTTCTCTCCTTACCTCGGGGAAGCACCCCCGAAGTGCGGATTTGCGACCCTTCATACAATGGGAATTTTCGTTGACGTAACTCAAACGCCACGTCACTTCGCGCTTGACGTAAGATCAATTCGCGTCAACGCAAGGCCCGCGCAACATTCTGAGTCTCAAAGCGGTTTGAGGGGCTTAGGTTGGGTCAGGAAAACCTGACCCTGCCCATTTTCACCCGCGTGGCGCTGCCATCCGAAGCCTTGGATTCGCCGCGATCACAGTTTCTTGAGCTCGGCCGTGGTGTCGTCACGCATGGCCTGAAGTTCGCGCATGGCGGTGTCGAGTTGTTCGCGCTGTTCGGCTAGTTCACCCAGCTGGCGATCGGCCAGCTTGAGCCAGGCCTGCATCTGCGCCTTCGACCCTTCGTGTTCGTAGATCAGCAGCCACTGGCGGATTTCCTCGAGCGGAAAGCCCCATTTCCGACCGCGCAGGATCAGCGTCATCCGCGCCACTTCGCGCGGACCGTAATAGCGGGCGCGGCCTTCGCGGTCGGGCGCCAGCAACTCGATGTATTCGTAATAGCGCAAGGTGCGCGGCGTCACGTCGAACCGCTCGCACATCTCCTTGAAGCTGAGCCTGGCTTCGGTCATTCGTCTCTCCCCTCGCGGCAAAATAGGAGGAGCCACGCATCAGGGCAACATGCACTTATTGTGCCGCTTTCATCAAGGCGATCCCGCTGACGATCAACGCCGCGGCCAACAGGCGCAGCGGCGTCGCGGCCTCGCCCAGAAAGACCAGCCCGACGACAAAGGCGCCCGCCGCTCCGATCCCGGTCCAGACCGCGTAGGCGGTGCCCAGGGGCAGTGAGCGCATGGCAAGTGCAAGCAAGCCGACCGAAGCCAGCATCGACAAGGCGCACAGCACCGACGGCCAGAACCGGGTGAAGCCGTCGGATTGCTTCATCGCGAACGCCCAGACGACTTCCAGCACTCCTGCCGCCATAAGAATCGTCCATGCCATGCGCGTTTCCTTTGCGGTTGTGCCGGTCGAATTCGGACGCGAGGATGCGGCTATTGTGCAGACCGGCAAGGAAGGGGCAAGTATCATGGCCAATGCGAATTTGCGCGCGCGCGATCTGATCGAAGGCCGCGCCGCGCTCATCGTGATCGACATCCAGGCCAGCACGTTCATCGACGACAGCGCCGTGCGCGCCATCGACAACATGCCGGGTTACCGCGACCGGATGCTTGAGGCGCGCAAGGCAATCGATGCCGCGCGCGAGGCCGGGATACCGGTGATCTTCATCCAGGAGGTACACCGACCCGATCTGGTGGATTTCGGGCGTGAACTCGATGGGGCCGAGGATGTTCATTGCCTCGAGGACAATCCGCGCACCGACATCGCCGTCGAACAGATGGGGTTCCGATCCGACGATTACCTGATCCGCAAGCGCCGCTATTCGGCGTTTTTCGGAACCGATCTGGAAATCTTGCTGAAAGGGCTGCGCGTCCAGACCCTGATCCTGGTCGGCGGGCTGACCGATGTCTGCGTGCATTACACATTCGTGGATGCCCACCAGCACGATTACTTCGTCCGCGTGATCGAAGACTGCGTCGCCGGGTCCGACATCGATGCCCACGAGGCGAGCTTGCGCGCGATGGAATACCTGCAATCCGGTGCGGTCCGGTCGTTGCAAGAGGTCGTCGCCGCGATGCGGGATGCCGCCGCCTGAGGCTTGCACGCATCCCGGCGGCGCCGCATAAAACCGCCAAAGGAGTCCGCCCATGAATGCCGACAAGGCCCGCATCGCGCGGCAATTCATCGAAACCATCCCGCATTCCCGCGCCCTTGGCATGCAGATCACCGAGATCGGCGACGGGGTGGCCGAGATCACGATGCCCTATGACGAACGATTCATCGGCGATCCGGAAACGCGGGTGATCCACGGCGGGGCGGTTTCGGCCTTGATGGATACCTGCGGCGGGGCTGCGGTGATGAGCCATCCGCAAAGTCCCGCGGGCACGGCCACCATCGATTTGCGAATCGACTACATGCGTGGAGCGACACCGGGGCAGGCGATCACCGCGCGCGCAGAATGTTATCATATAACGCGATCTGTCGCCTTTGTGCGCGCCCAGGCCTTCGACGATGACCGCGACCGCCCGGTCGCCACCGCCAGCGGCGCCTTCACGGTGGAGGGATCATGACCGCGCGCAAGCCGCCCGAACCCGTGCAGGTGGTCAAGCAACGCCGCGACGCCGCGTTGCGGGCGCTGGCGGGCGGGGTGCCCTATATCCAGTTCCTGGGCATTCATTTCGACCGCCGCGGCGACGAATTGACCGGCGTGCTGCCCTTTGCCGACAAGCTGATCGGCAATCCGTTTCTGCCGGCGATCCATGGAGGGGTCACGGCGGCGTTTCTCGAGGTCACCGCGATCATCACGCTGAGCTGGACCTATCTGTGGGACGACCTGGAAAGCGGTGCGCTGGAAGTGGCGACGCTGGAGCAGGGCCGCTTGCCGCGCCTGCCCAAGACCATCGATTTCACGGTCGATTACCTGCGGTCCGGTCTGCCGCGCGATGCCTATGCCCGCGCCCGCGTCACCCGGTCGGGGCGGCGTTATTCCAGTGTTCAGGTCGAGGCGTGGCAGGACAACCGCGAGCGTCCCTTTGCCCAGGCCACCGCGCATTTCCTGATGCCGCGCCGCGATGGCTGACGCGTCGGCGGGACAGCCGATCACCCATGCACGGGTCCTGAAAATCGCCATCCCGATCCTGCTGGCCAATGTCACCGTGCCGATCCTCGGCGCGGTCGACACCGCCGTGGTGGGCCAGATCCCGCGTCCCGAACCCATCGCCGCGGTCGGTGTGGGCGCGGTCATCCTGTCGGCGATCTACTGGATCTTCGGCTTTCTGCGCATGGGCACGACCGGCTTGACCGCGCAGGCGGCGGGTGCGGACAACGCCGCCGAAGTGGCGGCTTTGCTGACCCGCGCGTTGATGATCGGATTGAGCGGCGGCCTGCTGCTGATCCTGTTGCGCCCGTTGCTGTTCTGGGGTGCTTTCGCCGTCTCGCCCGCCAGCGCCGAGGTCGAGGCACTGGCCCGCGATTACATGGCGATCCGCATCTGGTCGGCGCCGGCGGCTGTGGCGATCTACGGCATCACCGGCTGGCTGATCGGGCAGGAACGCACGCGCGGGGTGCTCGGTCTCCAGCTCTGGATGAACGGCGTGAACGTGGCGTTGGACCTGGTGTTCGTGCTGGGCTTCGGCTGGGGCGTGCAAGGCGTGGCGCTGGCCACGCTGATCGCCGAGGTGACCGGGCTGGCCATCGGGCTGTGGCAGTGCCGTGATGCGTTGCGCGCATCGGGCTGGCGCGACTGGCCCCGGGTTTTCGACAAGGCGCGGTTGCGACGCATGGCGGTGGTCAATACCGACATCCTGATCCGGTCGCTGCTTTTGCAGACGATCTTCGTGTCCTTCCTGCTGACCGGCGGGCGCTTCGGCGATGTCACGCTGGCGGCCAACCAGGTGCTGCTGCAATTCGTGCATATCACCGGCTATGCGCTGGACGGGTTCGCCTTTGCCGCCGAGGCTCTGGTGGGGCGCGCCTTCGGCGCCGGGCGCATGGCGCAATTGCGGCGGGGCGCGGTGCTGACCAGTTTCTGGGGCCTGGTGTTTGCGCTTGGCATGACCGTGGCGTTCTGGCTGGCCGGGCCGGCGCTGATCGATGTCATGGCCAAGGACCCCGAGGTGCAGCAGGCCGCGCGGACCTATCTGCCCTGGATGATCGCCGCGCCGGTGATGCTGCTGGCGCTGGTGATGTTCGACGGTATCTTCATCGGGGCGACCCGTTCGGCCGACATGCGCAACATGATGGCGGTCTCGACGGCGATCTATTTCGCCGCGATGTGGCTGCTGCTGGACCCGTTGCAGAACCACGGGCTGTGGCTGGCGATGCACATCTCGTTTGCCGCACGCGGCCTGACACTGGCCCTGCGTTACCCGGCGCTGGAGCGCGCGGCGGCGCAGCCGCAATAGGCGGCGGGGGAATCACCCGACCGTCCCGCCATTGTTCGGGCTGGCAAGACGATGCCGGCGACCTGCCGGGATCGTTTCGGCAATCCGTACCAAACAGGGCCGAAACAGGGCGAAATGGTGTAAGCATTTTGAGAATTTGTCCGAAATGCGGTAGCTTCCTGACCGGGTTGGGGCTTTGCGTTGAAAGGATGGCGCAATGTTCCATGTCACGATTCTGGCGGCCGAACCCCGCGGCTGGGCCTCTCACCTCACCGTCTTGTTCCAGGGTCTGAAGCTGGCCCGACTGGCGCGGTCGTCGCACGGCTGCCACCGCTCGGGCGCTTTCGGCAAGAATGGCCGGGTTTTCGTCTACGCGGTCTGGAATTCCAAGTTCGACGCCAAGTTCCATCAGCATTCCGCGGAATACAAAGCCATTCAGCAGGCCCTGCAGACGCGCGGCTGCGCACCGGCGACCCACGCCTTCGTGTGTCAGACCAAACCGACGCAGGAACAACTGGCCGAGATGTGGTCGGGCGCGCAATACATGATGGCGGCCTGATACCGGCCGGGACGGCAAGTTTTGCGTGGCAAATCCCGCCTGCGCGGCCTAATTAGGCGGCGAAGGCTTTGCAGGGAGAGTGCCGCGCGATGAACGATCTGGCCAACAGCTTCATGACCGGACCCGACGAAAAGGGCCGCTTCGGCATCTATGGCGGGCGTTTCGTGTCCGAGACGCTGATGCCGCTGATCCTGGAACTGGAAGAGCAGTACGAGCGCGCCAAGACCGACACGTCCTTCTGGGACGAGATGGACTTTCTCTGGAAGCATTATGTGGGCCGCCCGTCGCCGCTCTATTTCGCCGAACGGCTGACCGAACGGCTGGGCGGCGCCAAGGTCTACATGAAGCGCGACGAGTTGAACCATACCGGCGCGCACAAGATCAACAACGTGCTGGGCCAGATCATCCTGGCGCGTCGCATGGGCAAGACCCGGATCATCGCCGAAACCGGCGCCGGTCAGCACGGCGTGGCCACCGCCACGGTCTGCGCCAAGTTCGGGCTGAAATGCGTGGTCTACATGGGCGCGCATGACGTCGAACGCCAGGCGCCCAATGTCTTTCGCATGAAATTGCTGGGCGCCGAGGTGGTTCCGGTGACATCCGGGCGCGGCACGCTCAAGGACGCGATGAACGACGCGCTGCGCGACTGGGTGACCAATGTGCGCGACACCTTCTACTGCATCGGCACGGTGGCGGGGCCGCATCCCTATCCGGCCATGGTGCGCGACTTCCAGTCGATCATCGGCAAGGAAACCCGCGAACAGATGATGGAGGCCGAAGGCCGTCTGCCCGACACGATCATCGCCGCCATCGGCGGCGGCTCGAACGCGATGGGGTTGTTCTTTCCCTTCCTCGACGACAAGGGGGTGAACATCATCGGTGTCGAAGCGGGCGGCAAGGGCGTCGACGAGAAGATGGAGCATTGCGCCAGCCTGACGGGCGGGCGGCCGGGCGTGCTGCACGGCAATCGCACCTACCTTTTGCAGGACGAGGACGGCCAGATCCTGGAAGGCTTCTCGATCTCGGCGGGTCTGGATTATCCCGGCATCGGGCCCGAACACGCGTGGCTCAAGGATGTGGGCCGGGCCGAATACGTCTCGATCACCGATGCCGAGGCATTGACCGCCTTCCAGCTGTGCTGCGAGACCGAAGGCATCATCCCCGCGCTGGAACCGAGTCACGCGCTGGCCCATGTCGCCAAGATCGCGCCCGATCTTCCGGCCGATCACATCATCTGCATGAATATGTGCGGCCGCGGTGACAAGGACATCTTCACGGTCGCCAAGCATCTGGGCTTTGACATGGCTTGATCGCCCTGCGGCGGTCGCTGTTCCTGGTGCCCTCCGGCCTTGCAGCCGGGGGGTTCTTTTTTGCGGCCCTCGAACCTTGACTAAACTCAGGTTTATGCCCGTCGGCCGGTCGTTTATCGCGTTGCCCCTAAACCCCGTGCCAATATCCGGGACGCCCAAAGCATCGCAAGGTCGGAGCGTTGACACAGACCGCGGGATGCCGCGCCAGACCGAAAGGGACCAGAAATGAAAAAGACAACGACGCTTACCGCAGCCGCGCTGCTGCTTGGCACGACGGCGATGGCCGATCAGTTGACCGACCAGATCATCGCCGACCTCCAGTCGCAGGGTTTCGAACGCATCGAGATCAAGAACGCACCCGGCCAGGTCAAGGCCGAAGCGATCCGCGGCACACAGAAGCTCGAAGTGATCTGGGATCGTTCGACGGGCAGTATCATCAAGCAGGAAGTCGAGCGGGTCGATGCCGATGACGATACCGCGCCGGGCATCGAGATCGCGACCCGCGACAAGAATTTCATCGATGCCGACGACGACGACGACGAGGATGATGACGAGCGCGACGACGACGAGAGCGACGACGACGAAAACGACGAAAACGACGAGCGCGACGACGATGAGAGCGACGAGCGCGATGACGAAGACGACGACGATGACGAAGACGATGATGACGACGAAGGCGACGACGACGAGGACGACTCCGACGAAGATGACGATGACGATGGCGAAGACGACGAAGACGACTGACGCCAGGCGCCCCGAGGCAGACTGAACTGCCGCGCCTCGCCGCCTCCGGACAGCGTTGCCGTGTCCGGGGGCGGTTCTTGTGAAAAGGGTCACATGATGACGGCTGAACCGATTCTGGAACAAACCAGATACCAAAAACTGTTTTCGACGCCGCTTCTGCACTACCGCGTGCCCGATGCCGACGCGTTCAACGCCGCACTTCTGGAAGAGGGCGCACGCCTGCGCGCCGCCTCGGAGGGAGCGCAGAAATCCAACCGCGGCGGCTGGCATTCGTCGGGCAACCTGTTCGACGAACAGGCCGGCTGTATCCGGCAGCTTGCCCGACTGGCCACCGAGGCGGTGTTCCTTGCAAACGACCGGATTGGCGCCAAGACACCGCGCGAAGCGCTGAAGCTGAAACTGTTCGCCTGGATGAACGCGAATCCGAAACAGGGCTTCAACGCACCGCATACACATCCCGGCGCGCATTGGTCGGGGGTCTACTACGTCGCCCAGCCGGAAATCGACGAAGGCAATTCCGGGATGATCGAATTCGTCGACCCGAGATCGGATCTTCCGAATTGGCGGTTGCTCAAGGCGCCGGCATTCCGGATGAAGACCAAGATACGCCCCGCGCCCGGCGACATGATCCTGTTTCCGTCCTACCTGGTGCATTGGGTCTATCCCAACGAAGCCGAGGAAGAGCGCGTCACGATTGCCTTCAACGCGACCTTCCGCGCAATCAAGCGGGGCAAGTCCGCATGATGCCGACCGCATTCCGCCATGCGCCGGAGCGCCTGCGGCCTGGCGAACAACCATCCCGGACGGCGACCGGACCGGTGTGGCGGCGAATGTTGCGCCGGTCTATGCTGCAGCACAGACGGGCGTGCCCCGACGTGGCAGGCGCGGCCGGCAGAGGAAACCGTGATGAAACGCCGTGACTTTCTGATCGCCTTGGGAAGCGTCGGTCTGGCCGGGGCCCCCGCCGCGGCGCAGACCGCCGAGGAACAGGTGATCCGCCAACTGCGACAGCAAGGCTATTCGAATATCCGTGTCGCCCGCACCTTGCTGGGCCGCGTCCGCATTCTGGCGACCGGCGCGGGCGGCGAACGGGAAATCGTGCTCAACCCGTCCAGCGGTGTCATCCTGCGCGACTACCTCAAGCGTCACAGGGATGATGACGATCCGCGCCGCGCCAACAGCGGCAAGGGCCGCAGCGACGACGAAGACGATGATGATGATGACGACGATGATGATGACGACGACGACGATGACGACGATGAGGACAACAGTGGTCCGGGCGGCGGCGACGATGAGGACGACGACGAAGACGATGATGATGACGATGATGATGACGACGATGACGACAACAGCGGCTCTGGTGGCGGCGACGATGACGATGATGATGACGACGACGACGACGATTGATCCGGTATCGAACCGACCCGCCTGAGGAGGCGCTGGCGCGTGCGCGACAAGATCCTGTTCTCTGCCCTTTTGGCCGTGCAACTGGCTTGCGCGTTCTTCTTCGTCTACGACATCGCGTTCTCTGTCCTTGGATTGCGGACGCAGCCGCTGTCCTGGGCGCTGTACGAACTGGTGGAACTTGGTGCCGCCGCCGGGTTGGTCCTTGGAGTTGTCACCACGTCGATGATGTTGCGCCGGTCATTGCGTGCGCGTGACCGCGCCGAACAGAGCTTGCGTGCGGCGTCGGGCGCCTTTCTCGATGTGCTGGAAGAACGGTTCGACGATTGGGGGCTGACCCCGGCCGAACGCGATGTCGCGCTGTTTGCCGTCAAGGGGCTGTCGATCGCCGAGATCGCCGCGCTGCGGAGCACATCGGAAGGTACAGTCAAGGCCCAGACCAACGCGATCTACCGCAAGGCCGGCGTGTCGGGCCGGCCGCAATTGCTCAGCCTGTTCATCGACGATCTGATGGATGCCGCGCACGTCCCTGCCCGCCGCAGCGCCTAGCTCGCGGGTTCGGCGTTCCGGCGCAGGATGTCCAGCGGTACGATTTCCAGCGCGCGTTCGTGGGTGGCTTCCAGGTGGACCCTGGGGGCGCAGCCTTCGTCATGGGCTTGCAGGAACCGGCCGGCACACAGGCACCAGCGATCACCGGGTTTCAGTCCGGGGAAGCGGAATTCGGGCCGCGGTGTGGACAAGTCATTGCCGACATACTTGGAGAACGCCAGGAACTCGGCCGTCATCACGGCGCAGACGGTGTGACTGCCCTGGTCGGCGGCGCAGGTGTTGCAGTGTCCGTCGCGGAAAAACCCGGTCAGCGGATCGGTCGAACAGGGTTCCAATGCGCTACCCAGAACGTTGATCTCGGGGTCCTTTTCCATCAGCTGGCTTCCTTTCCGGCGATATCGGTCAGGCGGCGGAACATCTCCAGCGCGTCGTCGAAGGCGCCGGTTTCGCGAAATTGCCGATCCGCACCGGTGAGCGCGATGACCACACCCGCGGGCCGGTTGACATAGACGTATTGCCCATAGATCCCGCGGGCAAAGAATTCGCCTTCGGTCGCATCGCGCGGGATCCACCATTGGTAGCCATACCCGGTCTGGTCCCGCCGGGTGGGGGCCGAGGCCTGCGTGCTTTCGCGCACCCAGTCGCGCGGCACGATCTGCCGGCCCTCAAGCGCGCCGTCCTGCAGGAACATCAGGCCCATCCGGGCATAGTCGCGGGTGGTCAGGTTCAACCCGCCCAGCACGAAGGCCGTGCCGTAGCCGTCGGTCACGTAGTAGGGCTGGCGGGCGACACCCAGCGGCTCGAACAGCTTTTCCGCCATCAATTCGGGAATGCTGCGCCCCGTGGCGCCGCGCAGCACCATCGACAGCACATGGGTGTCGATCGAGACATATTGCCAGCGCTCCCCCGGCGGGCCGATGCGGTCATCCAGCCCGGCGGCAAAGCCGTCCATCGAGGTGCCGAGCGCCAGGACACGGCCCATCTTGTTGATGTCGCTCCAGAAATCCAGGTAGTCTTCGTCGAACTCGACGCCCGAGGACATTTGCAGAACGTTGCGGATCGTGGCGCCGTCATAGGCGCCGCCGACCAGGTCGGGGGCGTATTTCGTCACCGGGTCGTCGAGGCTGTCGATTTCGCCCTCGGCCAGCAGGATGCCGAACAGCGCCGACAAGTAGGATTTTGCCACCGACCAGGAGATGCGCAGATCATCCACACCGGTGCCCAAATGATAGCTTTCGTGCACCACGGCGCCGTCCCGCAGAACCAGCGCAGAGGTGACCGAGCGCCGGACCAGGAAATCCGCCCAATCCGCCGGCATGGTCAGCGTCGCACCCTTGACAAACGGCGTGGCTTCGCGGGTCGCGGGGATTGGCCGGGTTTCGAACAACATGTCCATATTGCTGAAATTGGCGACGATCCGGTCTTCGTCGAAAAGCGTCATGACGGCGCCGAGGCGGCTCAGTTCCTCGGCCTTCCAGACCGCCGCCGCGCCCAGCAGAACGGCGCCGACCAAGCCGGCCTTGAGACCCGTGGCAATCCAGCGTCGCATGACGATCCTCCGTGGATGTCAGATTAGCGGGCCGGCAGCGCCGATCAATGACGACGTTCGGTCAGGCGCCCTGCCAGTCGATCCAGCGGCCGTGAAAATCGCCGCGACCCAGCATCAGCGTCACGTCGCCCGGCCAAAGCCGCAACGTCAACGCGGCACCGCGCCCGCCGGTGGTGTCGCCATCGGTTTCCATCTGCAGCCAGGCCAGCGGCCGGGTCGGCGTGGCGTCGCGACCCGCCTGCTGCATCAACGCCTCGCCGCGCGCCTGCCGGTCGGCGGGGAAATACTGCCAGGCCACGGTGTTCTGCACCAGGTGCAGCGCGCCGTCTGGGGCGCTGTCCAGCCGGTCGGCAAGCCAGTCCACCGCGTCGCCCCGGTCGATCCCGGGAATGGGCAGGTCCAGCGCGGCGTTGGTCATTTCCAGGCGGTGCGGCTGGTCCGGCCAGAGGTAGGACAACAAACGCAGACGGCCCCGGTCGGTCGCGGCATCGATCGGCATCAGGTCGACACCGCGCCGTTCGATCACCTGTGGCGCAGCATCGGGCGGCAAGGGACCGGTCCAGTTGGGGCGCAGCACGACCGGCGCATCGTCCGGGCCGATCCGTGCGCCCGGCAAGTCCAGCGCATAGCGGTCCCAGTTCAGGTTCAGACCGGCAGAAGCGCCCAATTCGGACAACACGACGGGCAAGGCAAACCGCTCGGCGGCCACCTGCGCCCCGGCGATCAGGGCGGCGGATCGGCGGATTTCGTTTGTCTGCGGCGGCGAGGCGATCCAGTCGGAGAGATACGGGTCGAACTGGGCCAGCGCGGCAAGCACGGCGTCGCGCAACGCCGCGTCGTCGGGCGCATTGGGCGGATAGACGGCGGCCAGCGCCGGCGCCTCCCCCGACAGGACGAGGGCGTGAAGGCCACTGGCGATCCGCAAGGGCAAGCTGTGCCCGGCGGGTCCGATATCGCCGCCGAAAGCGGCGCAGCGCGCCGCTATCGCGCCGGTCAGCGGCTGGTTGTCGGCCAACATCGTGCAAAGCCGCCCCATGAATGGCGAACCGAGAGCCGCGCAGGACGTCGCCTGGTGGCGAAAGGCGGTTTCGAGATCGATCATCGAAAGCGGTCCACCAGCTTTTGCAACGGGCTGCGCTTGTCCAAGGGCTCGGGCTCGGGTCCGGGATTCGGGGTTTGTCGATCGGTGGTTTCCGGCTTTTCGGCAGCTTTGGATGACCGTGGCGGCGCGACACGCAGGGCGACGGCATTCAGAAATCGCGCTGTGTCGTCCTCGGCAAGAGCCGGCGCGCCTTCGGACAACCCCCGCAGCAAGTCGTCCAGCCACTCCGCATCGGCCTTGGGAAAATCGTGCAGCACGTAGTGCGAGACAAGGTCCTTGCGTCCGGGATGGCCGATCCCGAGCCGGACGCGGCCGTAATCCTCGCCGATATGGCCGTGGATGGAACGCAACCCGTTGTGCCCGGCATGTCCGCCGCCCAGCTTGACACGGCATTTGCCCGGCGCCAGGTCCAGCTCGTCGTGGAAAACGACGACATCGGCGGGTTCGAGCTTGTAGAAGCGTACCGCTTCGCCCACCGCCTGACCCGAGCGGTTCATGAACGTTTCGGGTTTGAGCATCAGAACCTTTTCACGACCCAATCGCCCTTCGGTCAACTGGCCCTGGAACTTTGCGCGCCAGGGGGCAAAGCCGTGATCGGCGGCAATCCGGTCGACGGCCATAAAGCCGATATTGTGACGGTTCTTGGCGTATTGGCTGCCGGGATTGCCCAGGCCGACGAACAGCTTCATAGCGTCCTCCGCGTTCTGGCGATGGTTCGGACATACCGCGTCAGGCCGCACAACGGAAGCGGGGCAGGGCGGAAACGAAAACGCCCCGGCCATCGGGCCGGGGCGTCAAGCGGGCCGATCGGTCCGCCTGGTTATTCTTCGGTGCCTTCGGCTTCTTCGGTCTCAACTTCGGTGGCTTCGACGTCCGCCGCTTCGTCCTCGTCCTCATCACCGGCCGAACGCAGGCTCGACGGGGCCGAGATGTTGCAGATCGTGAAGTCGCGGTCGATCGTCGGCTTGGTGCCGGCGGGCAGCGTGACGTCGGAAATCGTCACGACATCGCCCACTTCGAGGCCGGTCAGGTCGACCACGATCTTTTCGGGGATGTCGCTGGCAGTGACGACCAGTTCCACCTCGGGGCGGACGACCGTCAGGACGCCGCCCTTCTTGATGCCGGGCGATGCGGCTTCGTTGGTGAACTCGACCGGGATATACAGCGCCACCTTCGAGGTGCGGCGCAGGCGCATGAAATCGACATGCGTCGGCAGGTCCTTGACCACGTCGCGCTGCACGTCGCGGCAGATCACGCGGACATCCTCGTGCCCGTCGACCTTCAGGTTGAACAGCGTCGCCTTGAAGCGACCGGCCTTCAACCGCTTGAACAGGTCGTTGAAGGGCACCTGAATCGGCAGAGGATCTTTTTCGCCGCCAAAAACGATACCCGGGACCATACCGGCGCGGCGCGCCTGACGAGCGGCGCCCTTGCCTGTCCCCGTCCGTTCCTGGGCGTTGAGATCGGGAATCTCGCCAGCCATGTTTCTCTCCATCTGGTAGGGGCGGGGTGCCTCCAAGGCTGTCACCCCGCATGAAGCCCGCGCGATAGACCGGATCGGTCCGTTTGGCAAGCTGGAAAACCCAGGCCTGTCGTTTTGGGTCTGGTCTTGGTGCAATCCCCATGCCAGAGCCGGGCTCATGCGGTTGCTGAACGATCTTGTCGCCTCCCGGCGCGCCTTGACCGGTTTCATCGTCGTCGGTTTCGGCTGGGCGGCGTTTTCGGCTCAGATGCCGGTGCTCAAGGCACAGGTCGGTGCCGGCGACGGGTTCTGGGGAACGCTGATCCTGATCGGGTCGACCGGCGCGCTGATGGCAATGTGGCTTGCCCCGCTGGTCTATCGCCTTGTCGGCGCATGGGCGATGATGGCGGGCGCGGCCGCGATGGTGTCGGGCTTCTTGCTTGCCGGGTTCGCCACGACCCCTGCGATGATGGGTGTCGCGCTGTTCCTGGCGGCAGGCGGATCGGGTGTGGCCGACGTCCTGGCCAACAACGAGGTCAGCGAAGCCGAGAGCGCAAGCAGGCGCAGCCTGATGAACCTCAACCACGGCCTGTTTTCGCTGGCCTACGCGCTGGCGGCGGTCGGCGTCGGGGTCGCGCGCGATGCCGGGCTTGAACCGCCGGTCATCTTTGCCGGATTGGCCGTTGCCGTGGCGATGCTGGTGCCGTGGATGCGCTTGCCGGATCGCGCCCTGCAATCCGGCGATCCGGCGGACGGCGCGACCGAACGCGTTTCCCGGGCCATCGTCTGGGTCGGCGGCCTGGTCGTTCTGGCGGCGTTTCTGAGCGAAGCGGCGTCCGAGGGGTGGTCGGCCCTGCATATCGAACGCACTTTGAACGGGTCGCCGGGGCAGGGGGCCAACGGCCCGGCCCTGCTGGCGACCGGCATGGCCGTGGGACGGCTGGGGGCGCATCTTATTGGCGCCGGCTGGCCGCCGTTCCGGGTCATGGTGATCGCGTCCTGCCTGGCCGGTGGCGGGCTGGCGCTGGCGGGCATGGCGCCCAGCATACCCGTCGCCTATCTGGGCTTTCTGTTGGGCGGGCTGGGATCGTCGGTTGTGGGTCCGCTGGCACTGGGGCTGGTCGGACAGGCGGTGCCCCCGCGGTTTCGCCTGACCGCGATCAGCCAGGCCGCAGCGCTTGGCTATGCGGCGTTTTTCCTGGGCCCGGTCATCATGGGGTTCGTGTCCGAGGGTTTCGGGCTTCGGATGTCTTTCTACGTCATCGCCGCGATCATGTTCGCCGTCGCCGCCGGTCTGCTGCCGGTCTGGGCGCGGTTGCTGTCGCGGCAGTGATCCGCGACAGCGGCGGCGGTTTTACTGCCAGCCGTCGTCGAAACCCTGGGGCACCATCAGGATATCGCGATCGACCTTGGCGATGTCGGTGCGGCCGCACAGTGCCATCGACATGTCCAGTTCCTTGTGGATGACTTCCAGTGCGCGGGTCACGCCCTGTTGCCCCATCGCGCCCAGCCCGTAGACCCAGGCGCGCCCGATCCACGCCGCCTTGGCGCCCATGGCGACCGCCTTGAGCACGTCTTGACCCGACCGGATGCCGCTGTCGAGATGCACCTCGATCTTGTCACCCACGGCATCGACGATCGCCGGCAGGGCGCGGATGGAACTGAGCGCGCCGTCCAGCTGACGCCCGCCGTGGTTCGACACGATGATCGCATCCGCGCCCACGTTGCAGGCCTCGAGCGCGTCGCGCGGATCCATGATGCCCTTGATGATCAGCGGGCCGTCCCACATCTTGCGGAATTCGCGGATGCGGTCCCAGTTCAGCGACTGGTCGAACGCCTCGGCGGTCCAGGTGCTGAGTGACGAAGGGTCGGTCACGCCCTTGGCATGGCCGACGATATTGCCGAAGAACCGCCGCTTGGTCGACAGCATGCCGATGCCCCACTGAACCTTGGTCATCATGTTGGCGACCGAGGCGGGGGTCAGTTTCGGCGGGGCCGACAGGCCGTTCTTGAGGTCCTTGTGACGCTGGCCCAGCAATTGCAGGTCGACGGTGATCACCGCGGCCGAGCATTTGGCGTCCTTCGCCCGGTCGAACAGCCGTTGCATGAAATCGTCGTCCTTGAGCGTGTAGACCTGCATCCAGAACGGTTTTTCGGTATGCGACGCGACATCCTCGATCGAACAGATCGACATGGTCGACAGGCAGAACGGAACACCGAATTTCTCGGCCGCCCGCGCGGCTTTGATCTCGCCGTCGAAATGCTGCATCCCGGTCAGACCGACCGGCGCCAGCGCCACCGGCATCGACACGTCCTGTCCGATCATCTGGGTCTTCAGATTGCGGCCCGCCATGTCGACGGCCACGCGTTGACGCAGATACAGCTTGTCGAAATCCGAGCTGTTCTCGCGAAAGGTCTGTTCGGACCAGCTGCCGGATTCGCAATAATCGTAGAACATCTTTGGCACGCGGCGACGGTAGATGCGCTTGAGGTCCTCGATTTCGGTGATGACGGGCATGGCAGGCGACCTTTGGTGGGTATTGGTTATGTTTGCTTACCAATAGCGGCCGGTTCGGGCAATGCGGCAAAAAAGTCTACACGCGTTTGCCTGGTTCGATATCGCACTATATAGTACGATATCGAACCAATGGAGAAACCGATGACCTATTCTCGGAGAAAGACACTTGGCCTGATCGGCGGCGGAACCGTTCTTGCCGCCACTGCCGGACTCGGCGCTTTCGCCGCAAGCCGGACCCCGGCCCGGGCGCTGGCACCCTGGGACATGGCGGGCGGATATGGCGACCCGCGGATGAACGCTCTGTCCTATGCGCTGCTTGCGCCCAACCCGCACAATCGGCAGCCATGGCAAGCCGAGTTGCGCGGCGATGACATGGTTGCTATCTGGCGCGATCCGTCGCGGAACCTGCCCGTCACTGACCCTTTCGCACGCCAGTTGACCATCGGGATGGGCTGTTTCCTTGACCTGATGCGGATGGCGGCTGCACAGGATCGCATCGGCATCGAACAAACCCTGTTCCCGGAAGGCGAGAGCGGACCGGTCGCGCTGTGCCGCTTCGTTCCGGACAGGGCGCAGCCCGATCCGCTTTTCGCCCACGCGATGGCGCGGCGCAGTCACAAGGATGCCTTCGATCCGCAACCGGTGACCCCCGCGGCCGCTGCACCGCTTGCTGCCTATGCCGAGGTCTTTACCGGCGGTGACGATGCCGACACCTTGCGAAGCCTGGCCGTCGAGGCCTGGCTGGTCGAAGCGTCGACCCAACCGGCCTGGCAGGAAAGCATCGACCTGCTGCGGATCGGCAAGGCCGAAATCAATGCCCGGCCGGACGGGATCGATGCCGGGGGGGTCCAGCTCGAAGTGCTGGCAAGGCTTGGTCTGTTCACCCGAGAAGCGGCATCCGACCCCGAGAATCCGGGATCGCGGACCGCCATCGAAGGCACCCGGGATGCCATTCTGGGCACGCCGGCCTTCGTCTTGCAGACCACGCCGGGCAACAGCCGTTTCGACCAGATCGAGGTCGGTGCGCGCTGGTTGCGGCTGAACCTTGCCGCGACCGGGGCCGGGTTGGCGGTGCGGCCGGTCAGCCAGGTGTTGCAGGAATATGCCGAAATGGCGCCGCTATACCAAGCGATCCACACCGCCTATGCCCCGCCGGGCGGCACGGTTCAAATGCTCGGGCTGTTGGGATACGCTCCGACGACGCCCCGCACACCGCGATGGGCATTGGAGACACGGATGCGCGATGCCTGATACGACCCCGGATGCTCCGGGGCGCACCTTTCAACTGTTCAACGAAGTGGGCATCATCGCCCAGCTCAGCCGCGCCTTTCTCGAGGCGCGGCTGCCGGATGGCATGCTGCTGCCGCATTTCAGCGTCGTCAACCACCTGATCCGGGTCAAGGACGGGCGCACGCCGCTGGAACTGGCCCGGTCTTTCCAGGTTCCGAAGACGACGATGACGCATACTCTGGCCGGTCTGGAAAAGCACAAATTCGTCGAGTTGCGCCGCAACCCCGACGACGCGAGGTCGAAGCAGGTCTGGCTGACGGAAACCGGGCGCCGGTTTCGCGACGAGGCGATCAAGGCCATCGGCCCGGACATGGCGCCGATCACCGATGTCTTGTCCGAGGACGAGATCGGGTTCCTGATCGACGCCCTGGGCAGGTTGCGGCGCCGGCTGGACGAAGCGCGCGGCTGACGCCGCGGTGTCAGGCGGCGTGGGCGCCGTCGGCCAGCGACTTGACGAAGGCCAGCACTTCGCTTGGGCTCTTGCCTGTCGCCAATTCGCCGACGATCGCGCTGCCGACGACACAGCCATCAGCGACCGAGGCGATCGCGCGGGATGTTTCGGGCGTGCGGATGCCAAAGCCAACGATCACCGGCAGGTCGGTCTTGGCCTTGATCCGCGCCACTTCCGGCGCGACATCGGTGGCTTGCGCCGCGGCAGCGCCGGTGATCCCGGTGATCGACACGTAATAGACGAAACCCGAGGTGTTCTGCAGCACCTTGGGCAGGCGCTTGTCATCGGTCGTGGGGGTCGCCAGCCGGATGAAGTTCAGCCCGGCCGCCTGCGCCGGAATGCACAACTCCTCGTCCTCTTCGGGCGGCAGGTCGACCACGATCAGCCCGTCGATCCCGGCCTCCTTGGCCTCGACCAGAAAGCGGTCGACACCGCGGGAATAGATCGGGTTGTAGTAGCCCATCAACACGATCGGGGTTGTATCGTCGGTCGCACGGAAGGCCCGCACCATATCGAGTGTCCGGGGCAGGGTCATGCCGGCATCCAGCGCGCGTTGTCCGGCCAGTTGGATCGTCGGCCCATCGGCCATCGGATCGGTGAAGGGCAGGCCCAGTTCGATCACATCGACGCCAGCCGCCGGCAATCCCATCATCACCTCGAGCGCGGTGTCATAATCGGGATCGCCCGCCATGATGTACGAAACGAAGGCTTTCTTGCCGTCGCGGGCCAACGCGGCAAAACATGTCTCGATCCGGGTCATGGTGGTCTCCCTCTTTCGTTCGGGTTCTGTTGCCGGATGCGGCAAGGAAAAGCAATGGGGGTGGTTCCGCGTCGGGCCTGCCCGGAAATCCGCCCTGCCAAGAAAGCTGAGCGTCGGCCACTTCTTTTTGACACGGCTCAAGGCGGACTGCCTTGGCAAGCGCTAGAATGAGGCCAGAAAACACAGCGAGGATTTGCAATGGACGGCAACCCGGCCCAAGAGACGACTGCGCCCGAAACCCAGGAACAGACGCCGGTGCAACCCAAACCGGTGCGTCGCAACATGCCAAGCGCTGCGGATATCCGGCGTGCATTCGAAACCGGCGAATACCCCTATGCCACCAAGCTGTCCCGCCGCAGTTACGAGCGCGAAAAGGCACAGCTACAGGCCGAGTTGCTGAAAGTGCAGTTGTGGGCACAGGAGACCGGACAGAAGTTCGTGCTGTTGTTCGAAGGTCGCGACGCCGCCGGCAAGGGCGGCACGATCAAGCGGTTCACAGAACATCTGAACCCGCGCACCGCGCGGGTCGTGGCGCTGAACAAGCCCACCGAACTGGAACGCGGGCAATGGTATTTCCAACGCTATATCCAGCACCTGCCGACCGAGGGCGAGATCGTCCTGTTCGACCGGTCATGGTACAACCGCGCCGGCGTGGAACGCGTCATGGGCTTTTGCGAACCCAGCGAATACCTTGAATTCATGCGTCAGACCCCGGAGCTCGAACGGATGCTGGTGCGTTCGGGCATCCAGCTCTACAAGTACTGGTTCTCGGTCACCCGGCCGGAACAGAAACGCCGCTTCGAAAGCCGCGAGACCGATCCGCTCAAACAGTGGAAACTCAGCCCGATCGACATGGCCAGCCTGAACAAGTGGGATGACTACACCGAGGCGAAAGAGGCGATGTTCTTTTACACCGATACCGCCGACGCGCCCTGGACGGTGGTCAAGTCGGACGACAAGAAACGCGCGCGGTTGAACTGCATGCGCCATTTCCTGAACTCGCTGGCATACCCGGGCAAGGATCGCAAGATCGCGAAGGCGCCGGATCCGATGATCGTCGGCGGCGCGGGGCATGTCATCCACCGGTCCGATCACATCCTCGGCAAGGCGCTCCATCCCGACAACCGCCGGGTCAAGGAGTGATGCCGAACGTCAGAGCGTGTCGCCCAACCAGGTCATGACGGGCGACAGCCGTTCAAAGGCGCCGGACAGGCCGCCGAAAGGGTCTGCCGCGATGACCGGCGCCAGATCGTCAACCCACACCGTCAATCCCTTGCGGCGCAGCAGTGCATGATGCGGATGGTCGCCGGGAAACGGCGGCGGTACCCGCTTGAGCTCGGGCGGATCGATGCGCCCCCCGATCTGGTCCAGAATACCGGTCAGTGCCGTGCCGCGCGGCCCGGCGACGGCATCGCGCCAACGGTCGATCTGGACCTTGTCGAAGGCCATGATGCCGGCCCCCGCGGTTGCATAGCTGGGCGACAGTCCGAAATACCAGCCCCGCCCGTCCTGGATCGACCAAGCCAGATGCAAGTGCGTATGATACGGCGTCTTGTCGGTGCTGAAGCGGATATCGCGATGCGGTCGAAACAGTTTCTGGCGCACGGGCGCCCCGGCCAGCGCTTCGAGATGCGGGGCGAGATCACCAAGCAGCCGTTCCGCCGGGCGCTTCAACTCGGAATCGTAGCGATGCTTTTCGCCCTGAAACCATTCGCGGGTGTTGTTGGCCGCCAATTCGGTCAGAAATCGCCGGGCGTTTGCGACAAGGTCCTGCACGGCCACGGGATCGGGCATGGATACAATCTTTCGTGTCAAAGCGCGTCAACAATGCGTTGACAATACCACAGTCGCGCAGGGATTGAACACGATTACGGCAAAATCGACGACGATGCAGCCACGGCCAGACCCCAGTTCGGGGCAGCCTGTTGCTGTCGGCGGTTGCGCAGTGTCGGCCAACCGGACTAATTGCACCCATGTCCACTGCTCCGATGACCCGGGCCGCGCATGCGCGCGCCATCCTCGCCTTGGGCCTGCCCTTGATCGGCGGGCACCTCGCGCAGTTCGCCATCGGGCTGACGGACACCGTGATGATGGGTTGGTACGGCGTTCCCGAGCTGGCGGCGATGACGCTGGCGACGTCACTTTACCACGTCTTTCTGCTGTTCGGTGCCGGGTTCGGTTGGGCTGTCATGCCGATGGTCGCGGGCTTTGCCACGACGGGTGACGACCAGCAGATTCGCCGCGCTACCCGCATGGGGTTGTGGCTGTCGGCGATCTTCTTCTTCGCGGTGATGCCGCTGATGTGGGCCTCGGCACCGATCCTGCGCGCCATCGGACAGGAAGAGCAGGTGGCGCTGGACGCCCAGACCTACCTGCGCATAGCCGGATGGGGCATGCTGCCGGCGCTGGGCGTGATGGTGCTGCGCAACTACCTGGCGGGGCTGGAACACACGCGCATCGTGTTCTGGATCACCGTTGCGGCCGCGATTGCCAACGCGTTGGCCAATTACGCCCTGATCTTCGGCAATTGGGGTGCCCCGGAAATGGGGTTGCGCGGCGCTGCCTGGGCTTCTGTCGTGTCGCATTCGGTGTCGCTGGTGCTGGTCATCGCCTACGCCCTGCGCCGCTTGCCGGAACACGCGCTATTCCAGCGGCTGTGGCGCCCGGACTGGGAGATGTTCGCGTCCGTCGCGCGTCTGGGCATCCCGATCGGACTGACCACGCTGGCCGAGGTGGCGCTGTTCGCGATGTCGGCGGTGATGATGGGCTGGCTGGGCACGATACCCCTGGCCGCCCATGGCATCGCGCTGCAGATCGCCACCGCGACCTTCATGGTGCATCTGGGCCTGGCCAACGCGGCCACGGTGCGGGCCAGCACGGCATATGGCCGGAGGGACGCTCAGCACCTGGCGCGCGGAGCGCAGGTGGCGGTCATGCTGTCGCTGGGCATGGTCGCGCTGGCGACGGTGTTGTTCGTGACGCTGCCGGACCTGTTGCTGGGCGCCTTCGTCGACCCGACCGACCCGGCGCGCGATGCGATCATCGCGCTGGGCACGCTGCTGCTGATCTTCGCCGCGCTGTTCCAGTTGGTAGACGCGATGCAGGTGGTCAATCTGGGACTTCTGCGCGGTCTGCAGGACACAAGCGTGCCCATGGTCATCGCCAGCCTCGCCTATTGGGGTGTCGGTCTGCCATGCGCCTACGTCTTCGGCTTCGTGCTGGATTTCGGTGCCGGCGGCATCTGGAGCGGGCTGGTTTCCGGTCTTGGCGTCGCTGCGGTGCTGCTGGCCTGGCGGTTCTGGCGCATCAAGCTGCCCGAACTGACCGGCCAGCGCGGGCTTGCACCCGGCCGGATCGCCCACTAGAGACGGCGCGACGCGACCGGCTGGCCAGATCGGGCAGCCGCGACGGGCCGGCCAGAGACAGGAGTGCCAGATGGGGTTTCGCATGGGGATCGTGGGTCTGCCCAACGTGGGCAAGTCGACCCTGTTCAACGCGCTGACGCGGACAGCCGCGGCGCAGGCGGCGAATTTTCCGTTCTGCACGATCGAACCCAATGTCGGTGACGTGGCCGTGCCCGATGCCCGTCTGGACAAGCTTGCGGCCATTGCCAAGTCGGCGCAGATCGTTCCCACGCGCATGACCTTCGTCGACATCGCGGGGCTGGTGAAGGGGGCGTCCAAGGGCGAGGGATTGGGCAACCAGTTCCTGGCCAATATCCGCGAGGTCGATGCCATCGCCCATGTGTTGCGCTGTTTCGAGGATGACGATGTCACCCATGTCGAAGGCCGTGTCGATCCCGTCGCCGATGCCGAGACGATCGAGACCGAACTGATCATCGCCGACATGGAAAGCCTGGAAAAGCGGCTTCAGAACATCGTCCGCAAGGTGCGCGGCGGCGACAAGGAAGCGGTGCAGCAGGAACGTCTGATGAAGGCCGCGCTGGAGGTGCTTGAACAGGGCCAGCCCGCGCGCGTCGTCAAGGTCGATGCCGAGGACGCCAAGGCCTGGCGGATGCTGCAACTTCTGACCACCAAGCCGGTGCTCTACGTCTGCAACGTCGACGAGGCCGATGCCGCGACCGGCAACGCGCTTTCGGCCAAGGTGGCCGAAATGGCCGCTGCGCAAGGCAACAGCCACGTGGTGATCTCGGCGCGGATCGAGGAAGAAATCAGCCAGCTCGATGCCGACGAGGCCGCGATGTTCCTGGCGGAGATGGGGTTGGAAGAGGCGGGTCTGGACCGGTTGATCACCGCCGGATACGAGCTTTTGCACCTGCAGACCTATTTCACCGTCGGCCCGAAAGAGGCGCGCGCCTGGACCATCAGGCAGGGCACGCTGGCGCCGCAGGCCGCGGGCGTGATCCACGGCGATTTCGAAAGGGGCTTCATCCGTGCCGAAACCATCGCCTATGACGATTACGTGGCGCTTGGGGGTGAACAGCCGGCCAAGGATGCCGGAAAGATGCGCGCCGAAGGCAAGAGCTATGTCGTCAAGGATGGCGACGTGATGCACTTTCTGTTCAACACCTGATCGATCAGAACGCGGCCTTTGTCATCAGGTTCGACAACGCCGCGTAGGTCCTGCTCCACACCTCCCGGTCGGCCTGGTCGAAATCCTCGCCCAGGGTTTCCGACAGCGTCATGACCAGCGCCTCGCCGACCGGGCCGTAATCCTGCGGTTTGACACCGTAGGCCACATGCCGGATCGCCAGCTCGCGCGCCGCGCCCTGCCAGGCGTCACCGTCGTCGAGATGATCGACGATGAACCCGATGGTTTGCATCAGCTTGGCGCCCTGCACCGTCAGGTCGGTGCCGAACAACGCCCGGGTCTGGGGCGCGATCTTGAAAAGATTGGTGTAAAAGCCCGCGGCGGTGGCCCCGGGATCGGCGGCGGCCCTGGCCCAGGTCGCACGGATGCGCTCAATGTCGGTCATTCGGTCGGTCCGGTTCTGCCTGTGTGGCGTTGCGGGTTTCAAACATGCCGGTCGTGAATTGTCACCCGGCGTCGGGGTCGGGCAAGGCGGGAACCGCGCCCGTCTGGCGCGTCCGACCATCCACGATCGGCGCCGGCGCAGGCAGCGAAACCGGCCCGTTCGGCGTATCCACGGTGACCCGGCGCAGATGCGGATGCGCGGCCAGTCCGGCCATGTCGTTGACCGAGGCCACGGCCAGCCCGATAGCCACAAGTTCGTCGATGGCCTGCGCGCCGGTCCGCGTGCCAACTCCTGCGGCGACGGCGGCATCGGTCTGTGCGCGGTTCGCCACTCGCGCCACGTTGGTGGCGAAAAGCGGATCGGTGCCCAAGCCGGGTTCGCCAAGGAACCGGTCGCACAATACCCGCCATTCCCGGTCGCTTTGCACCGATAGCAGGATCGGTGTGCCGTCCGAGGCGGCGAACACCCCGTAAGGCGCGATGGACGGATGCACCATGCCCTGGCGCCGCGGGCTGTGCCCCGCTTCGTGGTTCAGCAGCGGCACGGTCAGCCATTCGGCGATGACATCGAACATCGAAACCGCGATATGGGCGCCGCGACCCGTGATGCCACGGGCGATCAGCGCCTCCAGGATGGCGGCATGGGCAGTGGCCCCGGTGGCGATGTCGACAACCGAGATGCCGACACGGGCGGGTTCCGCGGGGCCGCCGGTGATCGAACACAGCCCCGCATCGGCCTGAATCAGCAAATCATAGGCCTTGCGCTGCGCCATCGGCCCGCTGTCGCCATAGCCGCTGATGACGCAGTTGATCAGGCGCGGATAACCTGTCGCCAGCCGGGCAGAGTCGAAGCCCAGCTTGTCCATCGCGCCGGGTTTGAGGTTCTGCACCAGCACGTCCGCCTGGGCGATCAGTGTCTCCAGCGCGGCGCGGCCCTTGTCCGCGCCCAGGTCCAGCACCCGGCTCTGCTTGCCGCGATTCAACCAGACGAAATAGCTGGATTGCCCGGCCGCCGCCTTGTCGTAGCCGCGGGCGAAATCGCCGCCCGGGCGCTCGATCTTGACAACCTCGGCGCCCGCATCGGCCAGCCGCGCGGTGCAGAAGGGCGCCGCCACCGCCTGTTCCACGGCCACGACGCGCAGTCCGTCCAGGGGCAGGCGTGTCATCAGAACGACCTCGGCAGGCCCAGGACATGCTCGGCCACGTAGGACAGGATCAGGTTGGTCGAGATCGGCGCCACCTGATACAGCCGGGTTTCCCGGAACTTGCGTTCGATGTCGTATTCGCAGGCAAAACCGAACCCGCCATATGTTTGCAGGCAGGCATTGGCGGCCTCCCAGCTTGCCTTGGCGGCCAGGTACTTGGCCATGTTCGCCTCGGCTCCGCAGGGCTGGCCGGCATCGAACAACGCGCAGGCGCGGTAGCGCATCAGGTCGGCCGCCCGAACCTCGATGAACGCCTCGGCAATGGGGAATTGCACGCCCTGGTTCTGCCCGATGGGGCGATCGAAAACGCGGCGATCCCTGGCATAGGCGGTGGCCCGATCGGTGAACCAGTAGCCGTCGCCGATGCATTCCGCCGCGATCAGTGCGCGTTCGGCGTTCAGGCCGGTCAGGATATACTTGAAGCCCTGACCTTCCTCTCCGATCAGGTTTTCCACCGGGATCTCGAGATTGTCGAAAAACAGCTCGTTGGTTTCGTGGTTGACCATGTTGGCGATCGGCCGGACGGTCATGCCGCTGCGCATCGCCTCGGCCACATCGACGAGGAAGATCGACAGCCCTTCGGATTTCTTGCGCACCTCGGCCAGCGGCGTGGTGCGCGCCAGCAGGATCATCAGGTCGGAATGCTGCACGCGGCTGATCCAGACCTTCTGGCCATTGATGACATAGCGATCGCCCCGGCGCACCGCCGTCGTCTTGAGCTTCGTCGTGTCGGAGCCGGTCGTCGGTTCGGTCACGCCCATGCTTTGCAGACGCAATTCGCCGCTGGCGATGCGCGGCAGGTATAGCCGCTTCTGTTCGTCCGAACCGTGATGCACCAGCGTGTTCATGTTGTACATCTGGCCGTGGCAAGCGCCGGAATTGCCGCCCGCGCGGTTGATTTCCTCCATGATGACCGATGCCTCGGTCAGCCCCAGGCCCGAGCCGCCGTATTCTTCGGGGATCAGGGCGCTCATCCAGCCTTCGCGGGTCAGTGCCTCGACGAAGGCTTCGGGATAGGCGCGTTCGGCATCGATCTTGCGGTGATAGGCGTCGGGAAACTGCGCACAAAGCGCGCGGACACCCTCGCGGATGTCCAGGTAATCGTTGGTGTCATGAACCATGCATCGGCCTCCCTGTCGCCAGATATGCACCGGGGCGCAGGGCGACGCAAACCGCATGGCGGGTGTTGGATGCCGATCACCGCCCGGCGGGCGTCTCGATCCGGTCGGCCAGGCAATAGCCGCGGCCATGCACTGTCTTGATCAGCCCGCCATGCCCGCCCGCTGCATCCAACTTGCGACGCAGGCGCGAGACATGGGCGTCGATGGCGCGGTCTGTGACCTGGATCGAATAGCCGTAGAGCGCGTTCATCAGACTGTCGCGCGAAACGGTTTCGCCGGCATGCTGCACCAGGTGCACCAACAGCGTGTATTCCGTAGACGTCAGCGACATCTCGGCGCCGTCCGGGGCGGTCACGCGGCGTTTTTCCGACTGCAGGCGAAAGCCGGAAAACACCGCGTCTCCGGCCCGCGTGCCGTGCTTCTTGGGCTCGGGTGATACGGTGCGGCGCAGAACCGACCGCATGCGGGCCAGCAATTCGCGCGGTTCGAACGGTTTGGGGACATAGTCGTCGGCGCCGATCTCCAGCCCCACGACCTTGTCGTAGACATCGTCGCGCACGGTCAGCAGGATGATCGGTATGCTCGAATCCCGGCGCAAGTCCCGCAAGATCTGGAACCCGTCGGCATCGGGAAGGCCGACATCGAGGATGATAATATCGAAGCTGTCGTGTTCCATCGCCAGGCCCATCTGGGTGGCCGACCCCGACGACACCACGTGGAATCCCTGTTTGACCAGGAACCGTTGAAGAAAATCCGTCACTTGATGATCGTCATCGACGACCAGCACGCGATGCGCCATGTGACACTTCCTGATAACGCCAGACCGTCGGATAATGCGGGGATTGGCGATGGCCCGCAAGGGCGGTGCAAGGCGGATGACCGATGCGGCCACGGATAAAGACGCGCAAGACGGTAATCGCGGCGGCCGTCCTGTTGGTGGCGACGGTCGTGACCGGACTGTATCTGGGCGTTCAGACGCGCAGGCAATTCCTCGAGATTTCCGAAAGCTGGACCGGCTATTCCAGCGAAGCCGACCGAAAGGGCGCACTGATCAGCGCGATCCGCGGACAATTGGGGTACGGCGGAATCATCCACACGTTCAAGAACTACGTGCTGCGCCAGGACGATCAATACCGCCAGCGGCTTGTCGGAAAACTGGGGGAATTCGATGCGGTCACGGCGGAATACCTCGCGCTGCCCATCTCGGTCGAGGAACGCGAAGCGGTCGAGACCGTGATACGCACAATCGCCATCTATCGCGACAAGTTGTCGATCGCCGAAGCCGCCGCGGCCGAGAGATGGTCGGCCGAACGGACCGACGCGCTGGTGCGGGTCGACGACACCGATGCGCTGGCGGCGCTGGCAACGCTCGAACGGCTGTGGCAGGCCGCCCGCACCCAGCAGACCGAACGCCTGTTCGCTTCGGTCGAACGGGGGCGCGGGTTGATCGGCATCGGCTTCGTCTCGATGGCGTTGTTGGTGCTGGCGTCGTTGTCACTGGCGCTGGCCTTCCGGTCGATCCTCGCCGACATGCAGGGCACGCTCGACCAGTTGTCCGATGAACTGGACCTGCGCCACCGGCTGGAACGCAGCGAACAACGGCTTGCACAGGCGGTCGAACAAAGCCCGGCTTCGGTGATGATCACCGACACCGACGGGCGGCTGAAATACGTCAACCGCCATTTCGAGGAGCTGTCGGGGTGGTCGCGCGACGAGGTCATCGGCGAGACCCCGAAATTCCTGCAATCGGGCGATACCGAAGCCGCGGAATATGCGCGGATGCAGGAACTGCTGCGCGATGGAAAGTCCTGGCGCGGCATCCTGCACAATCTCAGGAAGGATGGCGGCAGCTATTGGATCGAAAGCACGATCCTGCCGCTGCGCGAAGCCGATGGCACCACCCACAGCTATCTGGGCATCGGCGAGGACATCACCGAACGGCTGCGGGCCCGCGAACAGATGGCCCGTGCGCAGAAGATCGAGGCGGTCGGCCTGCTGGCCGGAGGCATCGCGCATGACTTCAACAGCGTGCTGACGTCGATCCTGGGATCGGCGCATCTGGCCGCCCTGGATGCGCCTCAAGGCAGTGACCTGGCGCGCGAGGTCGAGCAGATCGAGATCGCGGCACGGCGGGCGCAATTGCTGGTGCAGCAGCTGCTGGGATTTGCCCGGCGCAAGGCCGGCAACCCGGTGCCGACCGACATGCGCGAGGTGGTGCGCCAGGTGATGCGGCTCGCGCGCGCCTCGACAGCGCCGACAACGCGGTTTGTCGTCTCCGACGCCGAGGAACCGGTCTGGGTGGCGGCGGACCCGACCCATCTGCACCAGATCGTCATGAACCTGTGCGGAAACGCCGCCGAAGCGATCGGCGGCAAGGGCGGTACGGTGCGGGTGTGGATCGACACCGATCACAACCCGGACGATGCAGGCGCAGGGATGTGCCTGACCGTGCGGGATGACGGGCCCGGCATGACCGAGGACGTGCGCCGCCGCGTCTTTGATGCCTTCTTCACCACCAAGCCGATGGGCAAGGGCACCGGGCTGGGCCTGGCGGTCGTGCACGGATTGGTTTCGGATATCGGCGGCACGATCGAGGTCGACAGCCAGCCGGGCCAGGGCGCCGAGTTCCGCGTCCGCCTGCCCCTGTGCCACCCGCCGGATCAGAAGGCCGACGGCACCGCCGAGGCGATGCCCTATGGCACCGAACGCCTGCTGGTCGTCGATGACGAACCCGAAATCGCCGCTACGCTGCGCCGCAGCCTCACGCGCTATGGCTATCGCGTCGAGGCGTTTTCGTCGGCGCCGGTCGCGCTGCAGAGTTTCGAGAGTGCGCCGGATCGCTTCGATGCGGCGATCACCGATGTCGTGATGCCCGACATGAACGGCGCCGAACTGGCCGCCCGGCTGCGTGTTGTCCGGCCATCGCTGCCGATCCTGTTCCTGACCGGGTTCGCGCCGCATCTGGATCGCATCGACGGTCCCGAACCGATGGTCGTGTCCAAGCCGGTCGATCCGCTGGAGCTCGCCCGCATCCTGCGCCAGCACCTGGACCGGAGCTGACGCGCGCGTCGTCAAGAACCGTCACAAATCATCACAACTCGCAAGGCGGCCCGTCACACGCTGCCGTCAGCGGATTGTTAACCTTGCGTCAACGACCGCCTGTCGCGCGATGTTCTTTCGCGCCGGCGCGTCCTTGGGGGAATCCGCAGTGAAACAGAGGATGGCCCGTTTCCGGCTTTCGGCCTTCATTCGGCCCCGCGCCGCGGACCGCGGTCGCGCGCAGCTTCCCTCAAATCCGGATCACGAGGAAATCAAACCGCAATCCATGCGCAGAAAGGAGTTTCGATGACGGACAAGCGATCTTTATTCGCGCGACCGGTTCGCGCCGCGCTTTGCTCGGTGGCGATTGTGATAGGCGCCGCCGGCGCCGCCACGTCGCAAGATGCCCAGGGTTTCGCGCCGCTGCCGGATCCCGGCGAAATCAATGAGGCCCGCGCCACGCTGGGCGGCATGCTGTTTTTCGACAACCGCCTGTCGGGCGACACCGACCTGTCCTGCGCCAGTTGCCACGACCCGGCCAACGGCTGGAGCAGCGGCGAGGCGATGTCGGATGCCTATGGCGACCTGGCCTATTTCCGCAACGCGCCCGCGTTGTTCAACGTGGCCAACCGGAATTACCTGATGTGGGATGGCCGGCTGGATGGCGCCGACCTGGGCACGCTGGTGCGCGACATGCTGACCGAGTCGCACACGATGCACATGGACAGCCGTCTGGCCCAGGAACGGCTCAAGCAGGTGCCCGAATACATGGCGATGTTCCAGGACGCCTATGGCGCCGAGCCCTATGGCGGCCGCATCTACGGCGCCATCGCGGAGTACATCAAGACGATCCGCACCACCAACGCGCCCTTCGACGCCTATCTGCGTGGCAATGCCGACGCGCTGTCGACCGGCGCTGAAAAGGGCAAGGACCTGTTCGCGGGCAAGGCCGGCTGCATCGGTTGCCATTCCGGTGCGATGCTGTCGGATGGCGGTCTGCACGCCACGGGCGCGCCGGACCATCCCGATCTTCAGACCAGTGCGGACCGGCAGATCACGCTGCTGCGCCACTACGCGACGATGGGCACGCCCAACTACATGAACCTGCGCGAGGATGTCGGCCATTATGTCGTCACCAAGGACAAGGCCGATTGGGGCAAGTTCGTCACCCCGTCGCTGTGGGATGTCGGCCAGACCGGCCCCTACATGCATTCCGGCGCCTTCGCCACGCTGGCCGAGGTGGTCGAGTTCTACGATGCCGGTGGCGGCGAAGGTCAGACTGCGGGGCTGCAGCCACTGGGCCTGAACGACAACGAGAAAGCGAACCTCGTGCTGTTCCTGGAAAGCCTGACCGGCGACGCTCCGACCGCCGCGGCACCCGAATTGCCCGACTACGCCATGCGCGCAGTCGGCCAGAACTGAGGAGGACGCACGATGAAACGACTTGCACACACCGTCCTTGGCGCCTCCGTGGCTTCCATCGTCCTGGCGACCGGGGTCATGGCCGGAGGGCATGTTCCGGCGCTGGCCACCTTGCCGCCGCCGCCGGTTCCGGCGGACAACCCGATGACCCCGGAAAAGATCGCCCTGGGAGAAAAGCTCTACTGGGATGGCCGGCTGTCCGGCAACGGGGCGATGCCCTGTTCGGCCTGTCACCTGCCGGATCTCGGCTGGGGCACGGGCGGCGCGATCAGCTTTGGCTATCCCGGCACCCAGCACTGGCGCAACAGCCAGACCATCCTGAACAGCGCCTATTACAACAAGGGGTTCTGGGAAGGCAGCGCCACGTCGCTGGAAAGCCAGGCCCCCGCCGCTGCGGGCGGTGCTGTCGCTGGCAATGGCGACGGTTCGATGATGGAGATGCGGCTGCGCTTCGTCCCGGAATACGTGGCGGCGTTCAAGCAGGTCTTCGGCACCGACTGGCCGCATATCAGCCAGGCCTGGGATGCGATCGCCGCCTACGAGCGGACCATCGTCACCGATGCCGCCAGGGTACCGTTCGACCGGTTCCTGGCCGGTGACGGCGCGGCGATGTCTGAAGCGGCGCAGCGCGGCCAGGCGTTGTTCGAAGGCAAGGCGGGTTGCATTTCCTGCCACAACGGCGCGCTGGTCTCGGACCAGAAGTTCTACAATATCGGCGTGCCCGCGGCACCCGAATTCAACGAGGACCCGCTGTATCAGATCACCTTGCGATGGGAGCTCTACCAGAAAGGCGTGCCCGAAGAGGTCTACCGCGCCGGGGCCGACGATCTGGGCCTGTACCACAAGACCAAGCGCCCGGACGACAAGCACAAGTTCCGCACGCCTTCGCTGCGCGAGCTGCGCTGGACCGAGCCCTACATGCACAACGGCTATTTCGACACGCTGGCCGAGGTCGTGGATTTCTACGACGCGGGCGGCGGTGAGGGGCAGACCGCGGGTCTGCAACCCCTGGGCCTGACCGAAGACGAAAAGACCGATCTCTTGGCCTTTCTCGAAGCGCTGTCGATGGACGCGCCGCTGATCCTCGAACAGCCGGAACTTCCCGAAACCGCAACCTGGGCGGAGTTTGCCAAATGACCCAAGCAATCAAGGCCGAGGGCGTGGGCCGAAATCACGCCTGTTCTTCCGTCACGCGGCGGAATTTCCTGATCCTGGGCGGCGCGTCCGTCTCGGTCCTCGCCAGTTTCGGCACCGGGTCCGAGGCGCAGGAACTGGTCTCGTCTTCCTATACCCGAAAGGTCATCGGCAAGCTGTCCGCGCTGACGCCCGGCACGGCGGTGTCGTTCAATTATCCCACCGACGACATCGAGAACCTGCTGGTGATGCTGAACGAAGAGGCCGGCGGCGGCGTGGGCGACGGGCGCAACATCGTGGCCTTCAACACGATCTGCCCGCATATGGGCGGCTACATGGGCGAAGCCGAGTTCCGTGCGGAACACTCGGTGCTGGGTCCGTGCCCGCTGCATCTGTCGACCTTCGATCTGACCAAGCACGGGATGATCGTGTCGGGTCATGCGGTCGAAAGCCTGCCGCAGATCGTTCTTGAAATCGACGGCGACGACATCGTCGCTACCGGCGTGATGGGGCTGTTCTTCGGCTACAGCCAGAACCCCAGCGGCGCTTGAGAGAGGAGTTTCCCGATGGCTGAATCCATCACCCCGAACCGCGAGCACGTGCCTCTGCCTCCGCCGGATGCCGAGGTTCTGACGACCGCGTGCAGCTATTGCATCGTCGCCTGTTCCTACAAGGTCTATCGCTGGCCGGTGGGAACCGAAGGCGGCGCCCAGGCCGACCAGAACGCCTTTGGCGTCGATTTTCCGGTCGGCGGCGCGCCCTGGATCGCGCGGTCGCAGCACAATATCGGCATGCACGAAGGCAGACCGCATCACTTCGTGGTCACGCCCGATGTCGATGCCGACGTGGTCAACCGCAACGGCAACTATTCGGTCCGCGGCGGCACTCTGGCACAAAAGATATTCAATCCCGACACACCCACCCGCGACCGCCTGAAATACCCGATGATCCGCATCGGCGGCGTGCTGACGCCGGTCAGCTGGGACCTGGCGACCGACGTCATGGCCGAGGTGTCCAAGCATGTGCTGAAGAATTACGGCGAACATGCCTGGGGCATGAAGACCTATTCCTACGAGTATTTCGAGAACACCTACGCGATCTCGAAACTGGTGCGCCGCGGCGTCGGAACGCCGGTCTATGCGCCGCATGACAAGCCGCAGGCGGCCGAGGATGCCGCGGGTCTCGACGATTCCGGCATCAACTCGTTCTCGGCCACCTACGAGGATTGGGGCAAGTGCGATGTGGCCTTCATGTCGGGTGTCGACCCCTACGAGACCAAGACGGTGCTGTTCACCGAATGGATGATGTATGGCGAGAACCCCAACAAGACGATGATCTTCGTCACACCGCACAAGACGATGGGCGTGGAATGGGGGCTCAAGAACGGCGGTCTTTGGCTGCCGATCATCCCGGGCACCGACACGGTGCTGCATCTGGCGCTGGCCAAGATCATCATCGACAACGGCTGGCAGGACCAGGACTTCATCGACACCTGGGTGAACAACAAGTGGGAGATCGAGTCGGGCTATGGCCGCGGCACCCGCAACACCCGCTGGCAATGGCGCACCACCTGGGGCCGCTGGCAATCCGACTGGGAGGATTTCCAGAAGTTCATCGCCGACGAACCGGCGGCGGTGCTGGAAACCGCGGCCGCGATCACCGGCCTGCCGGCCGAGGATATCCAGCGCTGCGCCGAGATGCTGGCCAAACCGCGCGAGGATGGCAGCCGCCCCAAGACGTCGTTCATGATCGAAAAGGGCAATTACTGGTCCAACAACTACATGAACACCGCGTCGCTGGCCTCGCTGGGGCTGATCTGTGGTGCGGGCAACCGCCCGGGCCAGGTCATCAGCCGCGGCGGCGGACACCAGCGCGGCGGCATGGGCATTTCCGGCGGCAAGGGCTGGCTGTCACCCGAAAAGCACCCCGGACGGCGCAAGAAATCGCTGAACGTGGATCGCTGGGTGATGGACGGGCATGTCCGCTTCATGTGGACCATCGGCTGCACCTGGTTCCCGGCGATGCTGGCCAGCCAGGAACTGGCCAGCCGGGTCGCCGACCTGACCATGCGCAACCCCAACCAGCCGCGCAGCGTCGACAAGGACCATCTTGTCGAGGTGTTCAAGGCGCGGGTCGACTCGGGCGGGATGGTTCTGGTGGACAGCGACATCTACCCGGTGGAACCGCTCAACACCCAATATGCCGACATCGTGCTGCCCGCGGCGGGCTGGGGCGAGGTGGATTTCACCCGCTGCAACGCCGAACGCCGTCTGCGTCTTTACGCCAAGTTCAACGATGCCCCGGCCGAAGCCAAGCCCGACTGGTACGCCATCGGTCTGTTCGGCCAGAAGATGGGGTTTGAAGGGTTCGACTGGAAGGACAGCAACGAGATCTTCGAGGAAGCCGCGCGGTTCTCCCGCGGGGGTGTGCTCAGCTACAACGTGCTGGTCAAGCAGGCCCAGAAGGAAGGCAAGAAGGGCCACGAAAAACTGCGTGAGCTGGGGACCACCGGGATCACCACGCCGGTGCGCCTGGTCAACGGCGAGATGATCGGCACCAAGCGCCTGCATGATCCGGAAAACGAGTGGGGCGAGGTCGAGGGCGACACCTATGACCAGAAATGGCTCTATGCCTTCGGCACCCACACCGGCAAGGCCAACATGCTCAAGACGCCGTGGAACAACGACAGCTGGTCGGACTTCTACGAGGCGATCAAGCCGCGCCCAGACAAGGGCGAGATCTGGATCACCAATGGCCGCGTCAACGAAACCTGGCAATCGGGCTTCGACGATTTGCGCAAACCCTACCTGGCCAAACGCTGGCCCTGGCCGCATATCGTGATCCATCCCGACGACGCCGCGCCGCAGGGCATCGAGTCGGGCGACCTGGTCGAAGGCTTCAACGACACGGTCTATGTCCAGCAGGGCGAACCGATCGGCGTCAAGGATGGCGATCTCAGCTTCGCCAAGCTTATGGAGAACGGCCATATCAAGACCACCACCGGCCAGTTCGTTGCGGTCGCCATCGTGTCGGACGAAATCCGGCCCGGTGTCGCCAAGGCGGCGTTCAACTATCCCGGCTCGATGGCCAATTCGGTCTGCCACGCGGTCCCGGACCCGGTCAGCGGCAACTACCGCTACAAGCTGGGCCGAGGCGTGCTGCGCAAGATCGGCGAAAGCGCCTACAAGAACAATTTCCTGGAGATGTCGCTGAAGCCCCGGCCCATCGCCTGACCCTCGTCTTCCGGGCCCGTTGCGCGACGGGCCCGGAACTGCGCGCGATCATCGCTGAGCGTAGCAGGCGACGAACGCCCGGAATGCCGCGCTTTTCGCGACCTGTTCCGAGATTTCCCCGAGCCGTTTGGGATCGTCCGGGCTTGGCTCGCGACCCTCGGTCGCCCGGCGCAGGGCGACCATCACGTCGCGCCGTGTCGTCTCGCAGTTCGGCGCCTTGTCGGGCGGCCGGGTGACTTGCCGGTTGGCGTCGGCGGCCTGGGGCAGGGCGGGTTGTGCGACAAGAACCACGATGACGGTCGCAAGCGCCCGGATCAGGCTGTGCATTTTCGGTCCTCCGCGTTCGCTTGGGCGTGTCATGGCAGCAGCACCGTTTCCACGATATCGACATTGTCGGCGGGTGACGGATCGATCCCCAGGCTCGACACGGCCGCCCGGTCGGTGATGGTCAGTGTCGGATCGACGCCCGGGAAACTCACGCTGATGACGAAGGCGCCGAAGATGACGTTGGCAGTCTCGCCCGGTCCGAGATCGCCCAGGTCGACCGAAAAGGTCGAATGCAGGATGTTGATGAACTGGGCGTCCGTGACGACCGCGCCCGGGGGCACGACGATCCCCGGAAAGTCGATGAGGATTGCGGCGATCCCGCCGGTGACGTCGGCGGTCAGATCGTCGCGCAACAGCACCCCCGGTGCGGTGTCGGGCCCGGCATTGTTGACGCTGATGTTGTAGATCGCGCCCCAAAGCTGGGTCGTGTCGCTGAACCGGCCGAAGGGGATCACCAGCGCGCTTTTGGTCACGCTCAGGTCCGACTCGCGTTTGCGTTCGGGCACCTGTTCGACGTCTATGCTGCTGTGCAGTTCGCCGCTGTCCCCGGCGACCGTGGCCGTCGTGTAGACCGCGGTGACATCCAGCGGGGCGCTGCTTTCGATTACAAGGTATCCTTCGATATAGGCGCCGGTGCTGTCGTCTGGGCTGGGAAAGCCGTCGGGAAACAGCCGGTTGCGCAGGTCCATGCAGTCGATGACGATCACCTCGTCATAGCCGATTTCGTGAACCGCGATTGGAAGGATCTCGCCCGGCGACTGGCCCCCCGGCGGCACCGACAGGGCAAGCTTTTTCGAGAAGGTCGCGACCGGATCCTTGGGGCTGTGGACGTTGATGGCGGTCGCATAGGTGCCGGGCGCCAGCCGCAGGTCGGCCGGGTCGTCCTGCACGCCGCAAACCACTTTCGTGGCGTATTCGTAGGGATGGGCCGGGGGCAGAATGTCGCCCGTCGCAAAGACGTCGGAAACGCGGTTGGTGTCGCCTTCGACCAGGTCGGCCGCTTCGCTGGAAAACACGCTGACACGGCTGTCCTCGCTGATCGACACGCGGCGCGTTTCGGTATCGGGGGCGACGCCGGCGGTGTTCTCGCTCAGCAAAGTGATTTCGCCCGTATTCCGTTCCAGCCGGAAGACGTCGGTCAATCCGTTGGTGTCGTTTCCGGTCAGTCCTTCCAGCCCGGAGCGGAAGACCAGGAACCGGGCGTCATCGGACAGGCCCTTGCCATGGAACAGGATCTGGCGGCCCGGCTGACCTTCTTCCCAGAAGTTGAGCATGTCGTTGACGCGTTCCGTCGTGCCGGCCTGAAGATCACGCAGGTAGATGCCGATGGTCTCCATCGGTGTGCCCGCGACGATGTTGTCGGCCGTCGAGGTGAAGGCGACAAAGCGCCCGTCGGGTTCCAGCGCGCCCAGTTCGCTGATCCCGTTGGCATCGCCGCCGCCCAGGGCGACGCTGACCCGTTCGGTCGTCCCGGCGTCGAGATCCCGGATGAACACGTCTCTCAAGTCATTGGTGTCGTCCGGCACCAGGTTCGGCGCGCGGGTCTGGAACACCACGAAACGCCCGTCGCCGCTGATATCGGCATGCGAGGCGTTGTTGTCATTGTTCTCGCCACCGGGGGCGGCCTGTTCGCCGTCCGAATTGACGGTGACCAGTTCCGTCGTCTGGGTCGTCCGGTCATAGACGAAGACATCCACGAAAATAACGTCGTCTCCGGTATCGTGGGTTTCATCCGGAGACATGTAGACTACGCGATTGCCGTCATCGCTGACCGCCATGTAGTCGCCGACGAAAGACCCCGATGGTACGCCGTTGGCGTCGAAATTGACGACTTCGGTCGTGCCGGCTTGGCGGTCGCGCAAATAGACGTGGTCCAATCCGACCAGCACTTCGCCGACCACGAGGTTGTCGGCTGCTGCGGTGAATACCACGAACCGCCCGTCGGGGCTGACATCCATGCGTTTGAATTCGGTCTCGAAAGAAAACGACGCGCCGCTCCAGTCGTTGCCCTGGGTGCCGTCATCGGCGACGCTGATCAATTCGACCTCGCCGGTCAGGCGGTCCTTGAGAAACACGTCGGGAAAGCCGTTGACGTCGCCCTCGACCAGGTTGGTGGCGGCAGAGGCAAACACCACGTAGCGACCATTGTCGGATACCACCGCATGTGCGCTTGGGCCGTCGGCCTCTTCTCCGAAGGCCGAAACGCTTATCCGTTCAAGGGGATCGGCCGCGGTTTGCGAGGCCGGAAAGACGGCGATGACCAGCCCGGCGATCAAGCCAAGCGGCAGGGCGCCGGCAAAGGCACGGTGGCGAACGATCTGTCTGCGAATCCAATCAAGCAAGGCCCACCACCTGCGCCAATTCGTGCGCATCTGCATCTAAAATCACAACTTAAGGTAGCACAGATCGCGGTTTTCCGGAACGGGATTGTGCCCCGGTTCGACCGCCGGATCGCCGCCCGGTCGGTTGCGGCCGGTCAATCCGACAGGACGCGTTCGGCGATTTCCGCGAGCAGGTCGTCCAGGTCGACGGCGCCGCCCATCTGGGTCAAGTCCTTGTCGAACAGGATGAAAGACAGCCCGTGCACGAAGCTCCACAGCATGAAGCCGCGCTTGCGCACCTCGTCGGTGATGGCGTCCTCGCCCATGCAAAGCGCGACTTCCTTGAGCACGATTTCAAAGGTCTGTTCGCCGGCGGCTTTCAGCCGATCGTCGTCGAGGCGGTCGGTGAAGCCGCCGAACTTGAGCCGGAACACCCCCGGTTCGCGCAGGGCGAATCCGACATATTCCTTGCCAAGCGCCTTGATGCGCAGCGGCGACCCGACCGGAATGCCCTCGAGCGCGGCAAGCATGTTGTCGCGGTGGCGTTCCATGCCCTGCATGACCATCGCCACCAGCATCTCGGTCTTGTTCTTGAAGTGTTTGTAGGGGGCCGCGGTCGACACGCCGGCCAGCCGACAGGCATCGGTCACCGAAAAACCGTCGGGGCCCTTTTCCTCGACCAGCCTGCGCGTCGCCTCTATCAGTCCGGCCCGCAGATCACCGTGGTGATACCCGGTTTTCTGCAGTTTTTCTGCGCGTGCAGCCTCGAACTCATCCGCCATCGGTCTTCGCCTTTTTCTTGATCCAGTTTCTTTCAGATCACGTACCCCTTGTCAAAGTAAGACATTCTAACTTATGTTAGACGGACTAACTTTGCGAGGATTCGCCGATGCAAGACGATCAGCAGGCCATGCCGAAACCGAGTTTCCGAGCCCGCGCCAGACGGGGTTTTCGTGTGATTTCGCGCGGCGTGGCCACACTCGCCGTCGTTGCGGGTGCGGTTTTCGCCGTGCAATTCGGTGCATCCGAACTGGGCCGCCGCGCTGATGCGGCGCCGGCACCGGATCCCGCGCCTCTGATCCCGGTCTCGACCGCACCTGCGGTTTTCCTGGAAGAATACGCAGTGCAACGCGCCTTCGTCGGCCAGGTCGAGCCGCAGAAGACGGTCGCGTTGTCGTTCGAATTGCCCGGGCGTCTGGCGGCGATCCATGCCGGCGAAGGCGACCGGGTGCGTAAGGGCACGGTTCTGGCCAGCCAGGACCTTGCGTTGCTGCATGCCGAGCGATCCCGCCTAGAAGCATCGCGCGAGGCCGCCCGCGCGCAGCTGCGCTTTGCCGAACAGACGGTGGAACGCAACGCGGCGCTCAGCCAGCGCGGCTTTGCCAGCCAGGCCGGTCTGGATGAAGCGCTCTCGCGCCAGGACGAATTGCGCGCCCGCATCGCCGAACTGGACGCCGCGTTGCGCGACGTGGACATCCGGGTATCCAAGTCCCGGATCCTGGCGCCCTTTGACGGCCGGGTGACCGAACGGCTGGCCGATGGCGGAGAGACCCTGAGCGCCGGGCAGCGCGTCTTCGGCCTGGTCGAAATGACCCGCCCCCAGGTCCGGGTGGGCGTGCCCCTGGATCTGACCGAAGCCGCACTTGCAAAGTCTGAGATCGACATCGACGGCACTGAATACACCGCAACGCTGGTCGCGCTGCGCCCCGATATAGACCCAGTCACACGCACCCGCACCGCGGTCTTCGAGATCGATACCGACGCGGCGCCGACATTCGGTCGGACGGCGCGGGTGCTGGTAACGGAAACCGTCGAGGCGCGCGGGTTGTGGCTGCCGACGACCAGCCTCAAGGAAGGCGTGCGCGGGCAATGGACGATCCTTACCGTCGATGCCGGTCAGATCGTGCGCGCCGCCCCGGTCGAGGTGCTGCATGCCGAAAGCGACCGTGTCTTCGTCCGTGCCGCCCTGCCGGAAGGAACCGTGCTGGTGAAAGACGGCCCTCAGCGGGTCACGGTCGGCCAGCGGGTCACCCTCGGCGACGCGCGTTGAAGGGAGAGGGGACATGGAAACTCTGACGTTCCGCCAACCGCGCCTTGTCGCCCTGATCATCCTGGTGATGGTCTCGGCGGGGTTGTCTTCCCTGTTGTCGCTGGGACGGCAAGAAGATCCCACGATCACCAATCTTTTCGCCACCATCACCACCCAGTTCCCGGGCGCCGACCCCGAACGCGTCGAAGCGCTGGTCACCGCCGAGATCGAGGAGGAATTGCGCAGCATCGCCGAGATCGACACCGTGTCTTCGGTGTCTCGAACGGGCGTGTCCGTGGTATCGGTGGAGTTGCAGGAAACGCTGGACGAAGCCACCATCGAGCAGGTCTGGTCCGAAGCGCGTGACGCCGTCGAAGACGCCCGGCGCAGCTTTCCTGCCGGGGTGCTGGCGCCGAATTTCGATGCCGAGGGCATTTCAGCCTATTCGGCGGTGATCGCGATCACGTCCACGCAGGCCGAGATGCCGCTGACGATCCTGTCGCGACATGCCGAGGCCCTGGGCGACCGGCTGCGTTCGATCCCGTCGACCCGCGCGGTCGATTTCTTCGGCACGCCCGAGGAAGAAGTGTTGGTCAGCGTCGATCCGGTGCGTGCCGCCGCCCTTGGCCTGACGGCGGCAGAGATTTCGGACCGGATCACGCAAGCGGACGGAAAGGTGCAATCGGGTCGCCTGCAAGGCGGTGTCGATCTGTCGATCACCGTGACCGGCGAGATCCGGAGCCTGGATCGCTTGCGCCAGGTCGTGCTGCGTGAAAACACGCTTGGCAGTACGGTCACGCTGGGCGACATCGCCCGGATCGATCGTGGGCCGCGTGATCCGGCCGCCGAACTGGCCATCGCCAATGGCAAACCCGCGATCCTGCTGGGCGTTCTTGCGCAGGACGGCGTTCAGATCGACCGCTGGATGTCGTTCGTCCGCGACGAACTCGCGGCAGGGCGAGACGAGATTCCGCTCGGGATCGAGGAAACCCTGCTGTTCGACCAGAGTGTCTACACGCTTGACCGCTTGTCCGATGTCGGACTGAACATGGCGATCGGGGTCGGTCTCGTGGTGCTCGTGCTTTTCGTGACGCTTGGAATCCGGGCAGCCGCGATCGTTGCTCTTGTGCTGCCTGTTGTGTCGCTTGGCACGCTGGCTTCGATGAACTTCATCGGCCTTCCGATCCACCAGATGTCGGTGACCGGGCTGATCGTGGCGCTTGGCCTTCTGGTCGACGCGGCCATCGTCATGACCGACGAGGTGCGCCGCCGGTTGCAGGAAGGGATGGACCGTCCGGATGCCGTGCGCGACGCCGTCCGGCGCCTGTTCGCACCGCTTCTGGCGTCGACCGTCACCACCGCGCTTGCCTTCACGCCGATGATCCTGCTGCCCGGGCCGGCCGGGGATTTCGTCGGGTCCATCGCCATCGCCGTCGTGCTTATGCTGGCGTGGTCCTTCGTGGTTGCGCTGACCGTGACGCCGGCGCTGGCGGGGTGGGTGCTGCCGACCGCGGACAAGAGCGGTTTCCTGAGCCGGGGTGTTTCGATCCCGGCTCTCGGGCGCCTGTTCGAGGCGTCGATCCGCCTTGCCGTGGGAAACCCGTTTCGCGCCATCGCTTTGTCGCTTGTCCTGCCCGTCATGGGCTTTGCGGCCTTTCCGACGCTCACCGCCCAGTTCTTTCCCGGCGTCGAGCGCAACCAGTTCTATATCGAGGTCGACATGGCACCTGGTACGGCCTTGGCCAGGACAACCGCGGTCGTCGAACAAATGGATGCCGTGATCCGTGCCGATGACGGTGTCGACAGCGTCTACTGGACGGTCGGGCGGTCCGGCCCTGCCTTCTACTACAACATCGTCGGCAGCCGGTCGCAGGAACCGGGTTTCGGCCAGGCGATGGTCACGACCCGCACAGATGCCGATGCCGCGCGTCTTGTCAGCGCATTGCAGACGCAATTCGACATGCGCTTCCCCGACGCCCAGGTCATCGTGCGCGGGCTGGTGCAGGGCCCGCCGGTCGATGCCCCGGTGGAAATCAAGATCAAGGGCCAGGACATCGCAACCTTGCGCCGGCTTGGCGACGACGTGCGGGCGGTCATGGCCGACCTGGAACTCGTGACCCAGGCCCGCGCCACGGTCAACGGCGGTGCCCCGCAGATCCGGTTCCAGATCGACGAGGTCAAGGCGCGATTGCTTGGGCTGGACGTCACGGATGTGGCGGCGCAGATGAACACTGCGCTGGTCGGACTGACCGGCGGGTCGCTGGTCGAAGGTACCGAACAACTTCCGGTGCGCGTGCGGATGGGCGACGGAATGCGCGGCGATCTGCGGGCGATTTCGGACATGCCGATCCTTCTGCCGGACGCGGCGGCGGTTTCCGCCACCGGAGCCTTTCCGGCGGTTCCGCTGTCGGAACTGGCGCAGCCGGTGATCGAACCGGCCGAAAGTGTCATCACCCGCAACAACGGGATCCGCGAAAACACCATCCAGGCTTTCATCGTCCCGGGCGTGCTGCCCGAAGAGGCGCTGCAAGACGTTCTGGCCGCACTCGAGCACACCGGTTTCACGCTGCCCGCGGGCTATACGCTGGAACTGGGCGGCGACAGCGACGCCCGGTCGAACACGGTCGGGAACCTGCTGGCGTCGGTCGGGCTGATCGTGACGCTGACCATCGCCACGATCGCGCTGACGTTCAATTCGTTCCGCCTGACCCTGGTCGCGCTGCTGGTCTGTGCGCTGTCGGCCGGGCTGTCGATGCTGGCGCTGGCCGTGCTGCAATTTCCGTTCGGCATCCAGGCGATCATCGGGGTGATCGGCTCGATCGGCGTATCGATCAACGCGGCCATCATCATTCTTACCGCCTTGCAGCAGGATCCGCAGGCCAGCGCCGGGGATCGCAACGCCATGGCCCGCGTGGTCACGGGATCCAGCCGGCACATCGTGTCGACGACGATCACGACTTTCGGAGGTTTTCTCCCGCTGATCCTGGGGGGCGGTGCCTTCTGGCCGCCTTTCGCGGTCGCGATTGCCGGTGGTGTTCTTCTGTCGACCGTCGTGTCGTTCTACTTCACTCCGCCCGTTTTCGCGTTGATCCATCGCCGCCGCGGCTTGGCCGAGACGGCGGGCACCGCCTGTGCCGCGGCGTCGGAACGCGCCGCGCTCAAGATCGCGGCTGAGTAAGGCAACAGCCCGATCCGTCCACCTGCATTCGGGCGCGGCCCCTTGGTCGCGCCCGCATCCACGCTTATCGTTCCGGTCATGGGTTTGATCACGTCGCTTTTCGCGCGAAAGATGGTGGCCGCCGCGGGCAGTGCGGTGGACGGCGATGCGCATCTCTCGGCAATCGGTCTGGATCCATGCGCACCCTGCGACCCGAAGGTCATGGTCCGGGACACCGATTACTACGGTATGCTCGAACGGATCGCGGACGAAACCGACGTGACCGATCTTCCGCTTCGATGCGGGGCGTCGATGCGTTGCGACGAATACGGCGCCCTGGGTCTGGCCTGGAAGGCCGCGCCCGATCTGCTCGGCTCGTTCCGGCGGGTGGAACGCTATGCGCGGTTGTGGACCAGCGTCGTCGAGTACGAGCTTCGGCCCGGTGACGGAACGGTGCTGTTCATCCTCAATCGCGACGGCCCGCGACGGCTGGGGATGCGGTTGTCGAACGAGGCCACGCTGGCCAGCGCGGTGTCGCTGGCCCGGCAAGTATCGCCCGCGCGGTTCGCGCCTGCCGAGGTTCTGCTGCGCCATGCCGGACCGGCCGAAACCGCAGCACACGAGGCCTATTTCGGATGTCCCGTGCGCTTTGGTGCCGAACTTGATGCACTGCGCGTGGCGGACGAGTCACTGGCGCAGCGGAACGCTCTGGGGGATCGCGGGATAACACGGTTTCTCTTGACCCATCTGGATGCCGAACTGTCCGAGATCGAAGGCGCCGAAACGCTCGAAACCCGGACCAAGGATGCGATCGCCCGGTCACTCAGCGCCGGGCTGCCGAAAATGGCCGACATCGCCCGAGACCTGGGGTTGAGCGCGCGTTCGCTACACAGGCGATTGGCCGAACGCGGTCTCCGATTTCAGACGCTGACCGAACAAACCCGCCGCGAATTGGCCGAAGGCATGTTGCGAGACGACCGCTATTCCTTGGCCGAGATCGCCTTTCTGACCGGCTTTTCGGAACAAAGCGCGTTCACCCGCGCGTTCAAACGCTGGGTCGGCGACACGCCTGCCAGCTATCGCAGGGGCCGGATCGACCCCTGACGCAGGATTGGCGGCGATCGTCAAAATGCTGGCAGTGGCTGTCAATACCGCAGGCCGCCGCGCCGGCTATCCCTTGGTCAACGATCCCAGCCAAGGAGAAAGACCATGAAAACCGACCCCATCCTCGTCATCGGTGCAACAGGCAAGACCGGTTCACGCGTCGTCGCAGGACTTGAGGCACGCGGGCTGCCGGTACGCCGTGGCACGCGCGGCGCCGCGATCCCGTTCGACTGGGAAGTGCCGGAAACCTGGATGCCCGCATTGTCCGGTGTGTCGAAAGCCTATGTCACATACTACCCCGATCTGGCCTTCCCGGGAGCCGTCGACAAGGTCGCCGGGCTTTGCGAAGCCGCCAAGACGGCCGGTCTCGATCACATTGTCCTGCTGTCGGGGCGTGGCGAGCACCATGCCCGGCTGGGCGAAGAGGTCGTGCGCAATTCGGGCATCGACTTTACCCTCGTCCGGGCGTCATGGTTCGCGCAGAATTTCAGCGAAGGTTATTTGCGCGATCCGATCCTCTCGGGCGTTCTGCCGATGCCGGGCGGTGCGATCCGGGAACCGATCATCGACATCGACGACATCGCCGAAGTGGCGGTCACCGCGCTTGCCGAGGATGGCCACAGGGGTGCGCTTTACGAGGTGACCGGGCCGCGGCTGATGGGCTTTGCCGACATGGCCGAAACGCTGTCACAGGCTATCGGACGGCGGATCCGCCACATCCCCATCAGCTTCGAGGATTTCCACGCCAATGTGGCCGAAGCAGGAGGCCCTTTCGTGGCCGATGTGTTCACCGCCATTGCCCGCGAAACGCTGGACGGTCGCAACGCGCATGTCTGCGATGGCGTCCAGCGCGCCCTGGGCCGTCCGCCGCGCGATTTCGCCGACTATGCCCGGGGTGCCGCCGCATCGGGCGCCTGGGCAAACGCGGCCTGAACCCCAAGCGCCGGGATGGATGCGATCCCGGCGCTGTTGCATGCCCGAGGAGTCGAACCCATGTCCCCGATCCTTTTCCTTTTCCTGCAGTTCTGCATCCTGGCCTATGCCCTGGTCGGAGGCGTGTTCCTGGCCTTTTCGGATTTTCTCATGCGGTCCCTGGCGCGGACCGGCGGTTCCGGCGGTATCGATGCCATGCAGGTCATCAACCGCGAGGTTTTCCGCTGGGTCTTCATGGCGCTGTTTCTGGGCCTTGCGCCGGTGTCGTTGCTGATCGCCGGATATGGCGGCATCCTTGTCGATGGCGGCGCGGGTGTGCTGATGACGGCGGCCGGCCTGAGCTATCTTG
This sequence comes from Thalassococcus arenae, assembly GCF_019104745.1. Taxonomy (NCBI): domain Bacteria; kingdom Pseudomonadati; phylum Pseudomonadota; class Alphaproteobacteria; order Rhodobacterales; family Roseobacteraceae; genus Thalassococcus; species Thalassococcus arenae. The sequence continues at coordinate 277,094 of NZ_JAHRWL010000001.1, read as the reverse complement.
TCGGCTGTTTCGGTGTGACCGTCGCCGTCAACGTGCCGATGAACGACGCCCTGTCCCGAATGGACGCCACTGGCCCCGACGCGCATGAATACTGGTCGGGCACCTATCTGCCCCGTTGGACCTTGTGGAACACCGTCCGAACACTGGCTTGCGTGCTTTCGGCGGCGCTGCTGCTTTCGGCGGTGCTGCGGCTGGCGCGATCGGGCGTGGCCACCCCGTGATGCCAGCTGCTGCCCGTCATACCAGCGGAACGAACCAAGCGCCGGCCCCGTGGGGCCGGCGCTTGCAATCGTCAGCGCACTGAAAGGCGCGAGGCGTCAGGCGGCCTGCGCGAAATCGATGATCCGGTGAACACCGATATCGGGTTCGGCCACGCCGTCACGCATGGCGGCGTTCATCATCTTCAACCCGACGCGGACCGGGTTGCTGTCCGACGCCCAGACCGCGGCCTCGCGCGGGGTCATCCTCAGCAGTGTAACGCGGGGGTCGTCCCGACCCTGCTCGAACCAGGCGGCGACGGGTGTGCTCCAAAGCTCGTCGAGCTTTTCGTCGCTGTGATAGATCACCAGAGGCCCGCGGATCGAGGCGTGATAGTCGCCCTTTTCGGACTGGTAGACAAAGGACGCCTCCGACCCGGGTCCAAGCGCAGCCACCAGATCGGTGTCCGCGGCCGTGATGAACCAGATCGCCTCCGACTCCTCGTCGGCGAAATGGGTCATCGGCTGCGGGTGCTGGTCACTGCCGGTGATCCACAACATGCCCGCGCGCGTGTCTTGCAGACGCCGCCACATCTGCGAGGCGGCTTGCTTTGCGTCTTCGGGAAAGCGGGCCACGGTCAGATACCCTCGAGGATGCGGTCGACGGTGCTGCGGATATCGTCCTTGGACTTGCCCAGCTTCTGCTGCAGCTTGCCTTCCAATTGCTCGCGGTCGCCCTTGGCCTCCTCGAGATCGTCGTCGGTCAGATCGCCATAGGCTTCGCGAAGCTTGCCCTTGATCTCGGTCCATTTGCCTTCGATGCGGTCCTTGTCCATCTGCTTTGCTCCTGTCGTCGGTGTGTCGGCGCGGGATGTTTCCCAGCCGTGATGTCGAATCAACGCGCCGCGCGGCATTCGGTTCCGGCGTCACGCGGCATCCCGGGTGGCCCGCAGGATCGCCTGTTCGATTTCGTCCAGCGGCATGTTGGTCAGCACCTTGGGCACGTCGAACAGCAGCTTTTCCTCGACGCTGACATGCATCTCCTTGCGCAGAGCGCTGAGGACGGGTCGGCTGGCGGCGATGACCAGAGCGTCGAACCGCCCGGCATGGGCGGCCTGATAGAGATCGTCGGCGATGGTCTTGGCGAACCGCTCCTTTTCCAGTTCGTGCCAGTCGGTATCGTCCACGGCCGAGCGCTGCACGCCGGGGCCATCGTTGAAACGTCCCGGCCGGTTGGCGGCCCAATCCTGTGCCTTCGGGTTGTCCTGTTCCTGCTTGTCGCGAACCACCAGATGCAGATGTTCGCCATCGCCCTTGTTGACGAGAAACAGCGCCTTTTCGCCGTCCGCGACCAGGACCCATGCGCGATGCGGAATGCCGTCAGCCATTGCGATCTTCCTTGTCCTTTTCCATGGATTTCGTGACGCGGGTCGCCCCGGCGGGACGTTCATGGGCGCGTTTCAATTCGTCCTTGGTGCCCAACGACCGCGCCAGGCGACCGCCCTCGCGGCCTTGCTGCCCGGCGGTTCCCGGTTCTCCGTGCATCTCCCTGGTCTCTTGACGACCGTCCTTGGATCGATGGCGATCAGCCATGGCGTTGCCTCCTGTGTTGGGGCGCATCGCGGTCAGGCCTGCATGCGCGCAGTGCCGCGTTGCGCCGGTTGAAATTCGAAAACGGATCGGCCCCGTGACACATCACGGGAAAGCTGCCGATGGTGGCTGTGCGACGGCCGCGGATCAGCTGCCATGGCCACGCACCTCTGACGGCGGACCGATCCGATCTCGGCTGGGTCCGTGTGCGACGGTGTCGGCCTTTACCGCTCCACGCTGGCCCATCGGGCGGTCCGGTCCGATAGTGCTGTCCCGGGCGGTTTGCGCTTCGAGTTCGGCATCCACAAGCGCACCAAGCAGCAGGATGAAGGCCGACAGCCACAGCCAGGTCAGCAGAACGATCACGCCGCCCAGGGCGCCGAAGGTTTCGTTGTACGATCCGAAGGTCTGGACGTAGACGTTGAACCCCAAGCTGCCCGCGACCCACAAAAGGCAGGCCAGCGTTGCTCCGGGGGACAGCCAGCGCCATTTCGCCGCCCGCCTGTCCGGCCCGAACCGGTACAGCACCGCGATACCCGTGGCAGCGATGGCCAGCAGGATCGGCCAGCGCACCATGAGGATCAGATCGCCGGGCACAAGCGCACCGAGCCACCCAGCCAGGACGGGCAAGGCGGCGATGGCCAGAAGCGACACCAGGAAGGCCAGAACCAGCGATACCGTCAGCACGATATTGAGCCCTGTCAGAGCGATGATGCCGCGTGTCTCGTTTTCCTCATAGACCACGTTCAGCCCGGCGATCAGGTTGCCCACCGCGCGCGACGCCGAAAACAGCGATACCGCAAGAGTGAACAGGGCCGCCAATGTCAGAGACGCCGCATCCCCGCCGAGGACCTCGCGCAGTTGTCCCAGCACGAGTTCGCGCGCGCTTTCGGGCAGGACCGCGGCGATGGTCTGGGAATGGTCGATCAGAAGGCTGCTGTCGAAAACCAGCCCGGTGATCGCGACCAGCGCGGTGAGCCCGGGGAACAGCGACAGAAGGCCGTAAAAGGCGATGCCGGCGGCCAGAAGACCGAGATTGACCTTGCTCTGCCGCGCCCAGACGCGGCGCGCCACGTCCAGCCAACCCCGTGCCGGGATCTCTTGCGGATGTGTCGCGTTGCGGCCGTGCGTCATTCGGGGCGTCCTCGGGTCGGGTCAGCTAGGAAACGCCGGACCGGCGCCCTGGGTTCCCGATCTTCTCAGACGATGTCTTCGGTCACGCCGGGCAGGGGCTGGGCGATATCGCGGGTCTTGCCAGCATCGAAGGGCACCAGGAATCCGCTGCGGTTTTCGGGCCGATGCACCGCGTTTCGGGTGATTTCGCGGCGCCACCATGCCAACAGCGTTTCGGGCGCGCGGGCCTCGGCGGGCAGCGGGGCGAACCACCAATGCGACAGAAGCTTGGCGCGCGCAGCCGCGACCTGGGATGGCGCGCGTGTATCCACCGCAAGTTCGGTGTCCCATCGCAGGGCCCGTCCGTTCAAGTTGGCAGAGCCGATCAGCACAAGGTCGTCGTCCTGCACGAGCACCTTGTTGTGCACATGGATCATCGGCGATCCGGCGAGTGTCGCAAGATCGCAGCGCGCGGCAAGGATCGGGCGCACGGGAACGGCAAAGAGGGCACGTTCGCCCATCGCATCCCGCACCGTTCCGATCGCATCCTGAGCGCGCGACAGACCGAACCGCATGTCCAGGCCGGTCTTGCCGTCATGCACCAGTTCGTCGGGGGCTCCGGGCAGGATCACGAGCGCGGAAAGATCGCGATTGCGCGCGGCCGCCTCCGCCAGACCATCCGCGATGCGCCGAGACCGGAAGAATTGCGTTTCGATGTGGATGAGATGGCGCGCCTCGGCGAAAGCCTGCAGATGCGCCTGTTCGATTTCGTTCAGTACGGTGCGCGGCGAAACGAAGGGAAATTGCATCCGACGCGGCACCGACAGCGTTCGTTTCAATCGTCGGAACGGAGGTGGATCGATTTCGCCTGCGGTTACCCGAGCCATGGTGTCGAGATGCCGGCGCGCTTCGCGCGCGGCCTTGCCCGTGGCGATGACCTGGACATCGGACCAGGTTTCCCGCGAGGGCCGGTCGTGATCGGGTGTGTCGTAGCGCCGATCGTTCAGATCCAGCCCCCCGACATACAGGACGCGGTCGTCGATCACGGCGACTTTCTGGTGGTGCGAGACCGGACAGAGATCCGGTGGCGACGCGTCTTGCAAACCGATGGCCTCGCGGGACAGGGCGGCCTGCGGCATCTCGCGAACGGCCTTGCCGCGCCGTCGCAGCACCAGCGGCAGGAAGGCAAGGCGGGGCAAAAGGCCGGCACGGGCGGGATGCATATGCGCACGAACCGCGACACGGCCAGGCGCTGCATCGGCGATCTCGGCCAGCGCGGCGCCCTGCCGGACCGTGGTCCAGGCCCGACGGTGCAGTTCCGTCGCCATGACCGGATCGAAATCGCTGACGGTCAGGTCAAAGGCCACACCGCGCCGGATGACATGCGCCAGCAGATCGAACCACGTCTCTCCGATGGCGCGGGCTTCGGCGCTGCGCAGCCGCGTCGTCATGTCGAAAATGCGAAATCCCGCGACCACCGACCTTTGCGCCGACAGAACGGCGCGCTCGAAAGCCGGAAATGCTTCGTCAGCGGTGACGAAGACCTCGAATTCATCCGACATGTCTGCCTCTCAGGCCGCGGGAACGGTTCTAGGGAACTCAACGATGGTTGTGGAACGCCCGTCGGCGGAAAAGGTTTCCATCTCGGCGTTCAATTGGCGGGCGAACGCCATCGTCAGTTGCGCCTGAAGCGGATCGCCCGCCGCTGTGTCGCGGTCGGGCAGGGGGGTCTCGGCCTGATCGAAGGTCAGCCGCAGCCGATCGTCGTTCACGGCTTCCAGCGTCAGCCGGATGGGGCCCGCCGGATCGGCGCCGTCTATCCGTTCAGCCAGGATTTCGGCGACCAACAGGGACATCGGCATCGCCTGATCCGGCACCAGGTCGATCTTGCTGTCATCGAGCGTCAGGTCGACCATGTGCCGCTTGCCTGCCAGTGCCGACGCGTCGTCGATCACCGCGCGGACCAGTTCGGTCGCGTCGACCGTGCTCTGGTCGGGATTATTGAACAGCGCCCGGTGCAGAACGGCCATGCTGCGCACCCGCCGCTGCAAGCGGCCCAGCACCTGCGTGACGTCCTCCGACGCGGATTTGCGCGCCTGCATGTTGATGATCGATGCGATGAGTTGCAGGTTGTTCTTGACCCGGTGGTGAACTTCGCGCAGCAGAACCTCCTTGTCCTTCAGATCCTTTTCGCGCCGCGCCTCGGCCTTGGAAATGAGCAGCGCCATACGGTTGAACGCGCGCTGCGCCTCGTTCAGTTCCTCGGGTGCGTCGTCCAGCGACAGTGGCACGGCACCCCTTTCGCCAAGCGCGAACCGGCGCATGGCCGAACGCAACCCGGCGACATGGCGGATCACCAGACGCTGCATTCCGTACAACGCCACGCCCACACCGGCGAGCCACATCAGGATCGGAAACGCGGTTGCGACCGTACCTTCCAGTCGCGATTGGTCCGTTAGCGGAGCACTGGCCGGCCAACTGCCGACAAGAACCAGCGAATCCGCAAGTGTCAGCGCGACCGCGTAGTGGCGATCCTCGCCGTTTTCGGCGGTGGCGAGAAAGGTCGTGTCGGCATGATCGACAAGCTGCGCCGGCGGGATATCGCGGGGCAGGAACATTGGCGCCAGTTCCGCGGTGGACGAAGACGCGACGACATTGCCGGTGCGATCGATCGACGCGAGTTCGAAATCCTTGTGCGCGTCCGGGTCGCCCTGCAGGGCGCTGATCGCCGCATAGGGTATCGAAAGCGTGACGATTCCGGAAAACGCGCCGTCGCGCCGCGCAGAGTGGCTGGCAAGCACGACATGTTCGCCAGTCACCGCGCCGGCGGTATCGACCGAGACCATCGGCCCCGGCCGGTCTCGGGCGGCGGCAAAGCGATCGCTGCCCGAGAAATCGCGGACGGCCCCCGTGGAACTGCACGCCATTCGGCCATCGGGCCGGGTGAAGGCGGCGAAAATGTAAAGCGGGTTCTCGGACACGAAATCCGCAAGCGCGGTGCGGCAGAGATCGTCATCCAGCGTCGGCAGAACGGATGCCAGTCCCTTGGCCGCACCCAGGGCGCCTTCGATCAGTTCGCGTTCGCGGGTCGCGGCCGCCAGCGTGCGCGCCTTGAGCGAGGCCGAGGACAGGCTGCGCGCGTCCTCGATGACCACTCGGGTCTGGTAGACCGAGATCAACCCGAGCGGCAGCATCGCCAGCGTCATCAGCAGCGCGATGCGCGTGATCAGACTGCGGCTCCAACGGGGCTTTGCGGCCAGATCGTCGGGCGCATGGCTTTTGGCCCGATCAGACATTGCGACCGTTCGGAACGAAAAGCTGCACGCATGTTTCGCACGCCTCGGCAAGGCGCCGAGACGCGACGGTCTGCGCGACCATTATCAAGAGACGGTGTGACATGAATCCAAAACACGCCGCAGTGTCAAAAGTTCCTGAGTTCCTTCATGAAAGCTTTCGTACGAAAAGTCGACGCGACACGCGCCCACCGTCAGAGTTCGAGGATTTTCACCGAAAGGTTGATCGTGTACGAGAACCGGCCGGGTGAAACGGTGTTCTCGATCGTTCCGCGCAATTGCCGTTCCAGCGAGATTTCCAGCAACCGCGAACCGAAGCCGCCTTTCGCCGGCGGCGCACTGGATGTTTTCTGCACGGTCTCGTCCCAAGCGATCCTCACCGCGTCGTCCGCGATCCGCCACTGCACGCGAAGATGGCCCTCGGGTTCGGAAAGCGCGCCGTACTTGGCCGCGTTCGTCACCAATTCGTGAAAGGCCAGCGCGGCGTAGACCGCGGATCGCGGCCCCAGTTCGACCGGATCGCCGGACAGCGCCACGCGGTCACGGTTGGCCATGAGATGGGGCTGAATCAGCCGGCCCAGCAGATCGCCAAGCGTCGTTGCGGCGCCGTCCCTTGTCGCTGCATGGGCAACAGGCACCAGAAGCGCGTGTGCCTCGGCCAAGGCCTGGATGCGCCCCGAAACGCTGGTCGCCAGGGCTTCGGCGCTGTCATGCGCGGCGCGTTCCATCCTCAAGATCCCGTTCGTCAGCGTAAAGAGGTTCTTCACCCGGTGGTTCAATTCCTGAACGATCAGCTCGCTTTCCGCGATGGCATCGCGCAGGCGCAGCGTTGTCTCGAGCGAAGCACAGATGTCCTGCATCGCGGCGACATCCTCGGCGGTCCAGGCGCGGGGCTTGTGGTCGATGGCACAGAACGAGCCCAGCACCTCGCCGTCCGGTCCGCGGATCGGAACCCCCAGGTAGGCGATGACCGACAGATCGGAGACGGCCTTGTTTTCGCGGACCAGCGGATGCTTGCGCGCGTCCTCGACGATCAGCGGTTCGGAACGGGCGACCACGTGCTGGCAAAAGGAATGGCTCAGCGGCGTACCGCGATTATCGCAGGCCCAGCCGGAAAGCCCTTGCTGCGCGCCGAAGAACTGCCGGTGCGCGTCGACGAAGGACACCAGGCTGACCGGGACGCCCAGCAGACGACCGGCGAGGCGAACGGCGCGGTCGAAATCGGGATCGGCTTCGGCATCCATCACCTCGGCCTGGTCCAGCGCTGCCAGCCGCCGTTCCGCGCCCAGTGCCCGCGACGCCGGTTCCTGTTGCCGTTCCGAACCTGTTTCGCAGGATTCCTCGCCGCGTTCCGCCACGCGCACGGCCGCCGGTCGATTGGTCTTTCCGTCGCCCAAAGGCTGGCTCCGTGGCTGTTCGAGTGAAAGGCTGAAATCGCTGTCTTGCGCACGAGGATTGCAGGAAACGGGCGAATTTCCAACCGCCGGACACAGGGACGCCAGGATCGTTCGCTGCCGATCGCGCAACGACGCGCATCGTCAAGATGGCGCCGGGGTGTCTTCCGCCAAGCCTCGCACGGATCGCAGGGCGTGATCCAGATCCGCGGTCGAGAAAGGTCGCGCAAGAATTGGTAGTCCTTCCGAAGCCGGGTCCACGCTGTGCCCGTTCACCACGATCGTCGGCCACCCCATGTAGCGGATCGCGGCCAGGCAATCCCTGGCTTCGGACCCGGATAGCGGGAAACCGAACATCACCAGTGCTGGCGGCGAGGCGGCTTGGATCACGAGGGCGGTCGCGGCGGAAACCGTGGTGGCCATCCCGATTCGATCCACACCCTTGGATTGCAGGAATTCCGCGATATCCATCGCCTCGAGCGCGTTCTCGGTAAGAATGAAGGCCCGAGCCCGTCGGGAATCGATCGCATTCGCCATGACCCGCTACCTGTCTTTGATGGTGACTTTGCGGTGGGTATGGCAGCGTGATGGGTGGGCCGCATTAAACTGTGACATAGGTCTCGGCCGATCACAGCGGATGCGTGGATTGCCGCCGATGGACGGCTTTCTGCGGCCCGGTTCAGGCCCGTTCGATCTCGCTGGCGCTTTTCAGCACTTCGTCGCCATCGTCCTGTTCGATCAGGTAGGCCGGGTCGTCCTTGCTGGCCTTTCGGGTCACTTCGGTGCCGCTGATCGTCCGTGTCACCTTTTCGGTGAAAACCTCGGTGATCGTGCCTTTGCCGGTGCCGTTTCCCCAGCTCCATGCGACCGCGTCGCCCTTTGAAAAACGCATCCCGGAATCCTTTCTGTGATTTGTAAATGTCCCTCGCTGCGGCGACCGGTGCCGGAGGTGCGGTCGGGCCGTGGTTCGCGAAATCGAGCGGAGCGGTCCGGCACCCCGGCCCAAAAGCGTCAACGCGGCGGCCGGGGCGCAATCGGGTCCGCGGCGGCGGCGGTACGGCCGCTGCATCGGGCCGTGGAGGCCAATCGGGGCCAGTCGTCATCACGCCGTCGGGTTCGGTCCGTGCCGACATGAGCGGCGATCATGAGCGCGCCGATGCTGAACAGGTGCGGCGTGACGATCAGGCATTGTGCGTTCAAGGATATCTCCTGAAAGGTCTGGATTGCACGCATTGCGTGCCCGGCGTCGGGCGTTGTCCGGTTGGGAAAGATCGCGGATTGACTGCGGTCCGCCTCCGTTTCGCCGGCTTCGGTCATACAATTCCCGAGCGCGGCGTTTGGTTCCTGAAAACCGTGTTTCTTGCCGCGCTTCCCGCCGCGCCCGATCAACCGGAACCAAAGACGGCCCGGCGCGTTCACCAGCCGCGCGCAGGCTTTGCCTGAGCATCCACAGGTGAAGAACGTTGTGAATACCAACTCTGCAATCCTTGCGCATACTGCGCGTCGGCGCCCTGCCACACTGGCAGACGCGACGCGCCGGGATGTGCGCCAAGCCGATTTCCCGCGGCGCAGCCGTTCGCGAAACCGGATTTTTCCCCGGTTCCCGCACAGCGCGCAGACTGTCCGGTCCGGGTCGGGATCGTCGGTCCCGAACGCTCGGGAGTGGTCCGAAACCGCGCTCAGGTCCGGGTTTTCGCTGTCGCACGCCAATCCAAGCCGATAGGGTCGTCATCATGTTGAAACAGGCGATTTTCGGGGTCGCGTTCGCACTTTGGGTCGCGACCCCCGGCGATCTTTGCGCCCAGACCGCTTCGGAGCCGGTCCAGACCGAGACCACCATCGAAGTGGGTGAAGGCGCACCCAGCGATGACCAGATCCGCGTGCGGATTTCCAATCTTCTGGCCGAGATCGACGGGTACGACCGGGTTCGCGTGGCGGTGTCGCAAGGTGTCGTCCGGTTGAGCGGCGAGGTGCTGGACAACGCGGCGCAGGATCAGTTGAGCACGATCGTGAACCGGGTCGCCGGTGTGGTCGCCATCGAGAACGACACCGAGATCAGCGGCACGCTGGAAGAACGTCTCGCGCCGGCGGTGGATCGCATCACGGAACGGTCTCGCAATCTGCTGGTCAACGCGCCGATCTTCCTTGTCGCTGTTTCGGCCTTTCTGCTGGTCGCGCTTGGCGGTTGGGCCCTGACCACCCGGATCGGCATCTGGTCATGGCTTGCGCCGAACCTGTTCATCGCCGATGTCTACCGGGCCGTCGCGCGGATCGTCTTCATCTTGCTGGGCGTCGTTCTGGCCTTGGACATCCTGAACGCGACCGCTCTGATCGGGGCGGTTCTTGGAGCCGCTGGCGTGGTCGGGCTGGCCTTGGGTTTTGCCGTGCGCGATACGGTCGAGAATTTCATCGCGTCGATCCTGCTGAGCCTGCGCCAGCCCTTCAGGCCGAATGATTTCGTGGACATCCAGGGCGATGTGGGCACGGTCGCCCGATTGACCTCGCGCGCGACGATCCTGATTTCGCCCGAGGGCAATCACGTGCGCATCCCCAATGCCACCGTGTTCAAGGGCCGGATCATCAACTATACGCGCGACCCGCAGCGCCGCTTTTCGTTCGACCTGGGTGTTGACGCCGATGCGGATCTTGCAGCGGCACTGGCCACCGCGGTGCAGGCGTTGAACGAATTGCCCTTCGTTCTGGACACCCCGGAAGTCGGCGCGTGGATCAGCGAGGTCGGCGATTCCAACGTCATTCTCACCTTCGTGGGCTGGGTCGATCAGGAAGCGGTGGATTTCGCCAAGGCGCGCGGCGAAGCGATCCGCACGACGAAAACGGCCCTTGAAGCCGCGGGGTTCGGCCTGCCCGAGCCGATCTATCGTGTTCGACTGGACCAGCCCGGCGTCGCGCCCGAGACCACCCCGTCCGGTGGCGTTCCGGCGGCCCGGGCCGCCGCGCCGGCCGAAAGCTCTGCGTTGCCCGATGCCGCCGATCCGACCCGCACCGAAGATGCCAGCGTCGATGCGGCGGCGCGTGAGCGTGCGGGCGCCCGGAACGAAGAAAACCTTCTCGATTCCGAACAGAAGGCGGAATGAGCGATGATCCGACCGACCGCCCTTTCGCTGTCCCAGACCTGGCAGACCCTGCGCCGGGTCAGCCGTATTCTTTGGGTGCGGGTGGCGCTGATATCGGCGCTGTCGATTGCGGCGGCCTTGTCGGCCGGTCTGCTCGATCCGTTGATCCCGCAGGCCTCCAAGGACCGCTTTTCCGCCGAGGCCACCTTGCCGGTCCTGAACGTGCTGGCCAGCAGCATGCTGGCCGTCGCGACGTTTTCGCTGGGCATCATGGTGTCGTCTCACCGCACCTTGGCCGACCAGTCGACGCCGCGCATCCACCAGCTGTTGATGGAAGACACTTCGACCCAGTCGGTTCTGGCGACCTTCATCGGCGCCTTCGTCTTCGCGCTGTCGGCGATCATCCTGTTCCGCGCGGGCTATTACGACCAGAGCGCCGTGGTCATCGTTTTCGTCGCGACGGTCATGGTGGTGCTCGCCATTGTGGTATCACTGATCCGTTGGATCGGCCGGTTGTCGCAGATCGGCAGCCTGCAATACGCGCTGGACCGGGCCGAAGACTCGGCGCGGTCGGTGCTGAACACGCATCGGGAATGGCCGTGCATGGGCGCGCTGGCGGTCACGGACGCCGCTGCGGCCGCGGCAAACACGCCGGTGCGTGCCCAAGCGTCCGGTTATGTCACGCGCATACAGCTTGCCGATCTGCAGGAACGCGCCGAAAAGGACAAAGCCCGCGTCGTCCTGTCGGTGCGTCCCGGCGATCACGTTCTCAGCGGCGAAATCGTCGCGCGACTGGACGGCGATGCCGATCCCGAGGCCTATGCCGGGTGCATCCTTTTGGGCCAGAATCGCAGCTACGACCAGGACCCGCGCTATGCCATCCGCACGTTGCGCGAAAGCGCGCAAAAGGCGCTGTCGCCGGGTATCAACGATCCGGGCACGGCAATGGATGTGACGGCACGGCTGGAGCGGCTGTTGTGGGAAGCGACCGAACCGATCGAGAAGAAAGAGGCGTTGTATGACCGGGTTTACCTGCCGGAATACGCGCCCGATGCGCTGGTCGACATGGCGTTCCGCGCCATTGCCCGGGACGGGCGCACCAATGTCAGCGTGCTTGCCCGCGTGGCGGCCGCAGTCGACAAGCTGTCCCAGCGATGCGGCAGCGACCGGACAGAGGCGCTTGCCCGGGACATCGTCGCCTTTGGACAGGATGGCCTGACCGCGGCCCCCGACCGTGCCGGCTTTTCCGACCGACGCGGCTAGCGAGCCAGACCGGCGATCCGGCGGCGCTGCGGCAGATCGGACAGCACCAGCTCGGGCCGCAGCATGACGCCGAACCAAAGAAGGACCGGCAAGGCGACGATGGCGCCGATCGGCCCCCAGATCCACAAGCCGAAAATGATCGCCAGGAAAACGATGAGCGGATTCATGGCCAGACGCTTGCCCACGACCAGCGGTGTCACGAAATTCGCCTCGAGCATGTTGATCGTCAGGAACGCGGCGGGTGGCAGCAGCGCCGCAAAGCCGATGAACTGGATCATGCCCGCGATCGTCAATGCAAGGATCACCATCAATGGTCCGAGATAGAGGATGTAGTTGAGCAGACCCGCCGCCAGCCCCCAGAGCACGGCGTATTCGACGCCGATCGCCATCAGCACGCCTGCCGTCGCGCAGCCCAGCCCGACATTCACCAGCGTCACGGCCGCAAAATAGCGCGAGACGGCGCGATCGGCCTTGCGCAGCTTACCTTCCAGCGCACCGGTCTTTGCGTAGATATCGTTGCGCGTCAGAACAAAGAAGAACAGCGTGCCGACGAATATGAACACCTGCGACAGGAAGCTCGGCGCCAGCCACAGCGCATCGCTGACCGTCGGAATGGCGGTCTGCGGATCGACGTCCTCGGCGCCGACGCTTTCGCCGATCTCCTGGCTGATTTCCTCGATCCCGCGCAAAAGGCCCGACGCGGTTTCAAGCCAGTACGCCGCCACGGCCTTGATCCGCGGCAATTCGTCGATCAGCAGACCGACCAGCGGCTCGACCAGCAGAAGGGCCGCGCCGGTGAACGCCGTGCTGAGCGCCAGCAAAACCACCGCGATGACGAGCCGCGGCACACCCAGACCCGACAGCCGGTCCGCCAGTGGAGAGACGACGACCCCGAGCACCAGCGCGAAAACCATCGGTGCAAGGATCTGCTGACCGAACTGCAGGGCCATGACCAGCGCCAGCGTGGTCAGGATGGACAGCATGACGCGTGTTGCCTGTTCGCTCAGGATCGTCTGGATCATCGGTTCATCCTCGGTCGGGCGCGGGGTGGGATTGACGGGCTGTGTCGCCTTGTTGCGTTTTGGCGACCAGGTTCAGGCGCGCCATTTCTTCGCTTAGCGCTTCCTGTGCCTTGGCCAGAAGCGCGTCGCGTTCGCGTCCCAGCAGCGCGTCTTCGCGTCGGGTCGCGGGGAAAAGCGCGCCGACGATGGCGCCAAGACCCAAAGCGATCGCACCGGTCGCCAATGGCTGGCGCGCATGAAGCGCGCGGCCCTTGCCGGCGGCCCGGCGGGCCTGATGCTCTACCCTTTCCTGTGCCGCAAGTGCAGCCTTCCGTGCCCTGAGTACGCGTCGGCGTGCGCTTGCGGGCAGGCGTTCCAGCCCCCTGCCAAGCGCCGAGCGCATGGAGGACGCGCTTGCGCCTTCCTGCGACTGTCCGGTCTCGCCGGCCCGGATCGCCGTGTCGGCGGCCTCGACGCGGGCGTCAAAGCCGGCGGCGGCACGCCCGGGCGCGGTGTCGGTATCGGATGATCCGCTTGCGTCCGGTTTCGTGAACGGACCCGCGACCATCAGCGCCAGCCCCGTTCCGACCAAAGCCAGCGACACCGGGTTGGCGCGCGCGGCCTGCCACACCTGGCGTCCGAGCTCGCCGCCATATCCTTCGATCCGGGCCGCGACGTCCTGCGCCAGACGGTCCGGTGATGCCACGCCGGCAAGTCTGCTCAGCGATGCGGCAAGCTGTCGACGCTCCTGTGCCGCGCGGTTCTCGATTTCCGACAGATCAGACATGGGTTGCTTCCTTGATGGTCGCCACGTCGCGGCGCAGGTTCTTGGCCAGACGCGACGGGCGCAGGTTTTTCGCCGAGAGCCGACGTTTGCCGGACAGGAAAAAACCGAGTGCCGCGAACAGGAATCCGCCGCCGACGATCAAAGCGCTCAGGCCGGGCGCCACCCCGGTCGATGCGATCCACGCGACCAGCGACGATGCCAGCACGTTGAGCGCGACAAGCGCCAGCAGGGCGCCGGCGACGAGCATCGCGGCGCCGGTGCCCAGTCGCGTCGCGTTTTGACTGAGTTCGGCCTTGGCAAGCGCCAATTCCGTTCTCAGCAAGGATGAAAGATGCCCCCCGGCTTCCGTCAGCAATCCCGGCAGTTCATGTGCGCGCGGTTCAATCACGATAGATCCCTCCGCTTTCTTCGGCCGGACGGCCGTGATGGTCGGGGTCGTGCAGCGATTGGCGCAGGGTTTCGCGATCCGGATGTGGCACAGCATCGGCGCCTGCGGGTGATTGGCGCCGGGTCGCCGCCCAGGGATCGTGCTCGGTCTCGGGGGCGTCGGGCGCCGGGCCGCTTGCCTTGAGAAAACGCATGGCGGCAAAGCCTGCGAAGGCGGCGGCACCGATGAACAAGCCGGGATGTCTGCGGGCGAATGTGCTGACCGTGTGCGCCGTCTGGCCCAGGTCCGCCTGGCGTACCTGTTGCGCGATCCCTTCCAGCGAATGGGCGATGCGGCGGGCGGCCTCGGCCTGCAGCGAACCGCTGTCAAAGGCGTCTCCGGCAGCGTCGGCGGCTTTGGCCGCTTGCCGGATTTCCCGAGCCGTGCGCTGCTGCGCCTTGTCGATTTCGCGCTCGGCCTTTTTCGACACTTGCGCCTTGGCGTCGGCGGCAAGCTCTTGGGCGTGCCGGCGCACCGTGTCCGAGAGATCTGACGAAATCGCCATGTCGTACCTCCGTTCTGTTGGGTTGGTCTTTCAACGCCGGGTCGCGGCGATGGTTCCGAAACGCGACGACGGAATGCAAAAAACCCGGCGTTGTCAGACGCCGGGTTGGCTTTCGTCGGGCGATTGGGTTCAGGCGCGCACGGCCGGCGCACGCGGGCCCGCGATCAGCCATGCGATGAAGCCCAGCACCGGCAGAACCAGAATGACCAGGGTCCAGATCAACTTAGCCGCAGTCGACGCCCCGGAGGCGAGGGTCTGATAGATGGCGTAGATGTTGGCGACCAGGATCAGCAGACCGACAAGACCATATTCCATGACGCGTTCCTTCTTGTTGCGGTTGTGGGGGAAAAACGTGCGACATGTCGAAAGGTTCCACGGAACGGAAACGGTCACTGCGCCGTTTGATCTGCAAGGCGGTTCCGACCGCCGGTTTCCGCAACAGAACAGGAGACGATCCATGCCGGAGATATCCCAGGCAAAAGTCTTGATCATCGCGACCCACGGTTTCGAACAAAGCGAACTGGAAAAGCCCCGCGACATGCTGATCGCGGCGGGCGCGGCCGTTGACGTCGCCTCGCCGGATGGCAAGTCTATCAAGGGCTGGCAAGGCAGCGATTGGGGGCGCGAGGTGGCGGTCGATCTCGCCTTCGAGGACGTGAAGGCCGACATGTACGATGCGCTGATACTGCCCGGCGGCCAGATCAACCCGGACCTGCTGCGCACCGATGCCGTCGCGCTGGCGATCATCAAGGCGATGCATGACGCGGGCAAGACCTGCGCCGCGATCTGCCATGCGCCCTGACTGCTGATCGAGATCGGCGCGGTTTCGGGCTGCGAGGCGACATCCTATCCGTCGATCAAGACGGACCTTCAGAACGCCGGCGCGCGGTGGCTGGATCTGCCGGTCGTCAACCATGGCGGCATCATCACAAGCCGTTCGCCCGACGATATCGAGGCGTTCGTCTCTGCCATCATCGCACAGGTCGAAACCGGGCAGGTCCGGCGCCGTGCCGCCTGAGACGGGTTCCCCAGGGGCGCGTGACCGCCCCCGGGCCCCGCGCGACAAGCACAGAAAAAAGCCGCGGCACGGGCCGCGGCTTTCCTCGTTCCGATGAACGTCAGTACCGTTCGCGCAAGGCCAGGCCCAGCAGCACGCCCAGCCCGAGCGCGCCGGCCACTGCCAGCCCGGGATTGGCGCGGATGAAATCGGTGGACTGTGCCGTCAACCGGTCGGCCTCTGACGACACCTTGTCGACGGCGGTCTGCGCGGCGGCCCGGGCGTAATCGGCGGTTTCGCGCGCCTGATCCTTTGCCGCCTCCAACACGCCCTCGGCGTCGTGACCCGAAGCGGATTTGCCATTCGACGGGCGGGTGGTTTCGGATGCTTTGCTCATGTCTGTCACCTTTCGAATACGGTGTGGCTGGGTTGCGGCAGGGGCGCGGTCAGCGTCGAGCCGCGCGCATCACCAGGGACACGACGAACAGAATGAGGAAGATCACGAACAGGATCTGCGCGATGCCGGCCGATGCGCCGGCGATGCCGCCAAAGCCAAGAACCGCGGCGATCAGGGCGACGATAAGAAACGTGATGGCCCATCCAAGCATGGTTTTCTCCTTTGCTGTGTGCTTGCGCCCGTCGGACGGGCGCGTCTGCAGGGTCAACGATCATTCGCGCCGTTTGTTCCCGTGCCGTTTTGCTTTCCTTGCCGGGAAAAGCGGAACCAGACGCCGTCCGATCCGTTTTCGCCATGCAGGACAGTCAGTCAGGAGACACGCCATGAACGTCGCCTTTGCCACCGAAGGCACCCTTGAAACCGCCAAGGGATTGCTGGACAGGCTGCTGGTGCGCATCATCGATACAGGGAACGGTGTCAGGATGCTGGTCGACGGGGCGGACGGCGATTTCGCGCCGGCGGCCCGGAAATTCCACGACCTGCACGACGATCATGCCGACCGATTGCGCCGGTTGATGTCGGAGGCCGGGTTGGACCCGACTCGGCAAGGGTCTTTCATGACGGCGTTGAACTGGTCGGTGGTCGCCGCACGTGCCCTTCCGAGCGGTACCGACGATGACGCGATGCCCCGGCTGCGGGAAAGCGAAAAGCATGTGCTGGCGGCCTTCGACGACGCGATCGGCGCCGTCGAACATCCGTCGGTGCGAAAAGGGCTGCGAGCGATGCGCGACGAACTGGTGTCGTTGCTGGACCGGACCGCGAAAGTGTGAGCATCCGTTATTATCCCGACAGCCGCCCCGGCATCCGCCGCGAAAGACGGGGCCGGGGCTTCAGCTATGTCGCGCCGGACGGGACGCGGATCGATTGCCAGACCGAACGCGAACGGCTTGCGCGCATGGCGGTGCCGCCGGCCTATGACGATGTCTGGATGAGCCCGCTTGCCCAAGGTCACCTTTGGGCGACGGGCCGGGATGCGAAGGGCAGAAAGCAGTACCGCTACAATCCCGATTGGCAGGCGCTTCGATCCGAAAGGAAATACCAGGCGCTGCCGGAGGTGGGAGAGGCGCTGCCAACGCTGCGGGCGTGGATATCGCGCCAGTTGGCCGGCGATATCGGTGCCCGCGACACGGCCGTCGCAGCGGTTCTGGCGTTGATCGACCGCGCGTCGATGCGCCCGGGAAACGAGAACTATACGAAAGAAAACAAAAGCTTCGGGGCGACAACGCTGCGGGGGCGTCATGTCTCGGTCGATGGATCGAATGTGGTGCTGCGCTATCGCGCGAAAGGCGGGCAGCTTGTGCAAAAGATGTTGCGCGGCCCGGCTCTGGCGCGCGTTTTCGAACGCTTTGCCGATCTGCCCGGGCCGGAAATCTTCGTGTACGACGCCGGTGACGGGCGCCACCTTTCGGTGCGCTCGGAGCATCTGACCGAGATTCTGGCCCGGCTCTGTGGAGAGCAGGTCACCCCCAAGGCGCTGCGCACCTGGGCTGGCAGTCACGCGGCGTTCTGTACGCTCCGGTCCAATGCCCCGGTGACGATCAAGGCGATGGCGCGGGCCGCCGCCGAGCGTCTGCACAATACGCCGACCGTCGCCCGCAACAGCTATGTCCATCCGAAAATCCTGAGCTTGGCCGAAGCCGGACGCGACGGCGCGCGCGCGGAGCCGGATGGCATGGATTGGTCGCCCGATCGCGGCTGGCGGGCGGGCGAACGGGCTTTGTTGCGGTTTCTGCGTGGGTGATGCGAAACGGCCCCCACGCCAAACGCGCAGGGGCCGTGGGGGAGATGGCCGGATCGTTGGGTCTTCGCGGCCGGAAGCGACGAGGTATCACGCTTCCCTGATCAAACGCGCGCCCGCGTCATCGGTTCCCGCGTCGGGCGACATTTCCGGGACCGGAGCCATTCGATTGCGACGGTCAGTCTGACGGGGGCGTGGGAAGGACCGGAAATTCGATCTGCGTGTCGGCGCCTTGTGGCGCGTTCCCGCGTTCGGCCAGAACGACCAGCAGACCGAACAGCAGGATCGCGGCGAAGATCACCACCGCGACGATGCCCCAGAGCGCGGGTTTGTGACGGCGCTTCTGGACTTCGAGATTGGTATCGGGTGGTGACATCGTGTTCTCCTTGGTTGCAGCAACGAGAACGCGAAGGCACAGGAATTGTTCCCGTTCAGATCAGTGGCCTGGGTGGCGGCCCGTCGTCGAGCGCCGCGATCTGCTCGAGCCGGTCCATGTCTCGGATCGTCAGGACGTCATCGGTCCAGACCAGGACGCCTTCCTTGCGCAGCCGACCCAGAACCTTGTTGGTGTGCACCAGCGACAGGCCAAGCGCGTCGGCCAGGTGCTGCTGCCGGAAGGGCAGGGGGCAGGTGTTCCCTTTGGCTATTCCGACCGCCTTTGCGCGATGAAAATAGCGCGCCATCGCCCAGGCGATCTTGTCATAGGCAGGCCTCTGTCCGACGGTGGCCAGCGCGTCGCCCAGGAATTGTTCCTCGATCGCCGCAAGATGCGCCAGCGCATAGCCGCGCTCCGGCAGGGTCTTGAACAGCGACCAGATGTCGGCCCGGTTGAAAACGCACAGGGTCATGTCGGTGACCGCCTCGACCGAATGGCCCATCTCGCCCATCACGCCGGCCTGCAATCCCAGGAAATCGCCGGGCATGACAAAGCTGATGACCTGCCGCGATCCGTCGACCAGCGTCTTGTGACGCAGGCCGAGGCCGGACAGGGTGGTGAACAATTGCGGCGACCGCGTGCCTTGGGTCAGCAGGTGCGTTCCCGGTTGAACCTGCATTTCGCCGGTCTTGAAACGTTCCATGAAGGCCAGTTCTTCGGCGGAGAAACGCAGGAATTGCGACAGCGGGCGCAGCGGACAATCTTCGCATTTCGTCGTCATGGTCCGGCCTTCCGGCGATGTCGTCGCATCGCGACGGCCTGTCTTGGTGCCCGACACTCTAGGTTCGGTACGCGTGCCGGGCGAATGCAAAATGGTGAACGGGTGGAAAAAAGGGGTCGGTGCGACCCGACCCCTTTGTTTGCAGCGTGTCGGCGATCAGTTCCAGAAACCTTCGTCGACGCTTTCCATCTGCTCAAGCTGTTCCTCGCTCAGACGTGTCACGTAGGCATAGGTGGTATCGTCGACGGCAACCAGCTTGACATCGCCCACCGGCAGCATGACGTGCTTGTCGCCGATATCGAGGAACCCGCCGATTTCGGCGACGATGCCCTTGAACTCGCCGGACCTGCTCAGAACGATGTCCTCGATCTCGCCGATTTCGGTCAGGTTGTCCTGCATGTCGGCAAATGCCCAGTCCATTTCCCAGCCTGCGTCATCCACGGCGGCGATCGTGTAGATGGTGCCACCAGTGATGTCGCGAGTGCGGATCAGATCTGCGCCGTCCATCGACATTTCGGACTTGTCGGCCGTTTCGGTCATGGTCGTGGCGGCATGGCTGTCGGCCAAGGCCGCAGTCGAGACGAGCAAGACGCACAGGGTCGTGGAAGTAAGGAATTTCATGTCAACCTCCGTTGGTTTCGGTTATGCCGGTTCAACCAAGCCGCGTTTCAAAGGTTCCGATTTTCGACAAGAAATCTGGCGGCGACAGAGTTTGCCAAAGGCAACGGCGGTTCCGCGGTTCGGCACTTGCCAGTCACCGGGCCTGCCGACGGGGCGCATCCGCGCGATTGGCGTGACTGCGGGCATCGCGGTCGACAAGCAGCGCGATCGGCGGCTTTCTGCGCCGCCGCCGGAACACATCGCGCTGTTACCCGTTGACCCGGCAACAACCAACGGAGCTTCCATGACCCACGCGCTGATCCTGCTCGATACCGTGACCCTGACGCCGGACACCCGCCACTATGTGTGTTCCAAACCGGATGGCTACGCGTTCCAACCCGGGCAAGCGACCGAATTGTCGTTGGAGCGTGACGGCTGGCGCGAGGAAAAGCGCCCGTTTACTTTCACCAGCGATCCCGATGCCGATGTGCTGTCCTTCACGATCAAGAGCTACCGCGACCGCGATGGTGTGACCGCCGAACTGTGGCACGCCCAGCCCGGCGACCGTTTCCTGATCGGCGATGCCTGGGGCGCGATCGAAGACAAGGGGCCGGGCGTGTTCGTCGCCGGCGGGGCGGGCATCACACCGTTCATACCCATCCTTGCGGCGCGCGCGCGTTCGGGAACGCTCGACGGCTGCAGGCTGATATACTCGAACAGAACCGCGGCAGACATCATCTTGCGTCCGTTCTGGGAAAGCTTGGATGGATTGCAGGTGCAATTCGTCGTGACGGACGAGGACAATGCCCCCTTCGCCGATCGGATCGACGCTGAAATGCTGGACACCGCTGTCGGCAAGGCCGCAGCGCCTGTCTATCTTTGCGGTCCGCCAGCGATGGAGGACGCGATAAGCGAGATGCTGACCGGTATCGGCGTGGACCCGGAGCGGATCTTGCGCGAGGGCGACGGATAGACCAGGGCGGGCATGCCTGCACAACCGGGACAGGCGGCGCGTCTTCGTTTTTTGTCCGCATGGTTGCCGATCCGGGACTTCGAGCCATCCTTTCAGAAATGCGTGGAACCAAGACGCAAGTCGTGCGTTTCATGCAATGCAAGACACTGGAGGGACACATGTCGGAACAGGCCATCGCGGACACCACGCAGGAAATCGCAGCCAACCTGCCTTATCTCCGGCGCTACGCGCGCGCCTTGACAGGCCAACAGGAAACCGGCGATCGCTATGCAGCGGCAACGCTCGAAGCCATCCTGAGCGACAGAAGCCTCTACGCCGACGATCTCGGCCCCAAGGTCGCGTTGTTCCGCGTGTTCCACGCGATCTGGAGCAGCTCCGGCATGCCTGTCGACGCACAGGGCGAAATCGGATTGGCGGCGCGGGCGCAGAAGCGGCTGAGCAAGTTGACCGAAAACACCCGCGAAGCGCTCTTGTTGCACACGATCGAGGAATTCACGGTGGCGCAGGTCAGCCAGGTGATGCAGGTCGATCAATCCGAGGCACGGCAATTCATCGACACGGGCGTCGCCGAGATGAACGATGCGATGTCCGGCAAGGTATTGATCATCGAGGATGAAGCGGTCATCGCGATGGACCTGGAAACCATCGTGGCCGATATGGGCCACCGGGTGACCGGCATCGCAAGAACCGAGACCGAAGCGCTGGATCTTGCCGCCACCGATCAGCCTGAATTGATCTTGTCGGACATCCAACTGGCCGATGGGTCAAGCGGCATCGATGCGGTCAATCGGCTGCTGGCCCGCGACGGCGACCGTCCGGTGATCTTCATCACCGCGTTCCCTGAGCGTCTTTTGACCGGAAAAGGCCCCGAACCGGCCTTCCTCATCTCCAAGCCCTATCTCGAAGAACAGGTGCGTTCGGCTGTCAGCCAGGCCATGTTCTTTGCCTCGACCGAAACTCTGTCTTAGCGTCGCCCGCCCGGCCATTGGCGGCAGAGCCGCACCGAGCAGCCGGTTGCCTGCCAAAGCTGGGGCGAAAGCAACGCCGCCCGGCATCACGTGCCGGGCGGCTGTGTGACGGTCGTCAAGACTTTGCCAGGGCGCGCAGCATCCAGGCTGCCTTTTCGTGAAAGGTGCTGCGTTCGGTCGCGAGATCCTCGGTCACGGGGTCCTTGCTGTCTTCGGCCAGTTCGACCAGCGCGTGCAGTCGATGCGCCAGGTTTTCGTGGTCGCTGGCCAGATCATCCAGCATGTCGTTCGCCGACATCAGCCCCTCGGCGTCCTTGACGCGCGACATTTCCATCACCGCCGACAGCTGCCACGGTGCAAGATGCCCCAAGGCACGGATGCGTTCGGCAAGTTCGTCTGCCGCTGCGAACATCTCTTCGTATTGTCCTTCGGTCAGGTTGTGGACCGCGTAGAACAGCGGGCCTTCGACGTTCCAGTGATAGGCATGGGTCTTGAACACCAGCCGATAGGTATCAGCCAGAACATCCGCCAGCCCCTGCGCCACCGCTTCGGTATCACGAACGCCTGTGGACACCCTGTCCTTGCTGGGAACGACTTTCAATGCGTCGGTCATCTTTGCCTCCTTGTTGCGGTTCGTTCTGAAAACGCTTGGGCGGCGGGATCGTTCCCGGATCGGATCAGATCACGCCCTGCGCGGTGATCGCCCGGGCCAATCGCCGATAGGCGGCAACATTGGCGCCGCGGCGATAGTCGATCCGGTCGGAATCCCGGCCTTCCCCGGCCGTTTCGGCATGGATGCTGTGCATGATGTCCCGCAACGCCGCGTCGATCTGGCCGGCGTCCAGAAAGCGGCGATGACTGTTCTGGCTCATTTCGAGCCCGCTGACCGCAACCCCGCCCGCGTTGGCGGCCTTGCCCGGCGCATAGGCCATCCCGGCAGTTTCGACGACCGCGGCCGCGTCGGCCGTCAGGGGCATGTTGGCGCCTTCTGCCAGCACCATGCAGCCGCCGTCGACCAGCGCCTTGGCCATGTCGGCATCCATCTCGTTCTGGGTCGCGCAGGGCAGGGCGATCTCGGGCTCGAAGATCCAGGGTAGGGCATCGGTTTCGAACCGGGCGCCGCTGTCGCGTGGTGGATCGGCGATATCCTTGCCGGCCGCCTTGCGGGCCTGAACCCAGGCCACCGTGTCGCGGTTCAGCCCGTCGGGCGCATAAAGCGTTCCGGCGGTGTCCGACAGGGTGATGACCGTCGCGCCGCTGTCGATCGCCTTGAGCGCGGCGTGGGTGGCGACATTGCCTTTGCCGGAAATGGCGACCCGTTTGCCCTCGATCGCGTCCCCGCTTTCGGCCAGCATGGCGCACACGAAATAGACCAGACCGAAACCGGTGGCCTCGATCCGCATCTCCGAGCCGCCATAGGACAGACCCTTTCCGGTCAGGGCGCCGGCGAAGACATCGTGCTGGCTGCGCCAGGCACCGAACAGAAAACCGATCTCACGCGGGCCGACATTGATGTCGCCGGCCGGAACGTCGCGGTCTGGCCCGATGAAGGGGCCAAGCGCGCGCATGAAAGCCTGACAAAAGCGCATGATCTCGCGCCTTGACCGGCCCGAAGGGTCGAAATCCGAACCGCCCTTGGCGCCGCCCAGGGGCAGGCCCGTCAGGGCGTTCTTGAAACACTGCTCGAAGCCGAGAAACTTGAGCACGTCGACCGAGACCGATGGGTGAAAGCGCAACCCGCCCTTGTAGGGGCCGATGGCGTTCGAGGTTTGCACGCGCCAGCCGCGATTCACATGAACGGTGCCTGCATCGTCTTCCCATGTGACGCGGAAGGACAGGATGCGGTCCGGTTCTGCCAAACGGTGCAGAACCCGTGCAGCAGCCCAGCCGGCGTCGTTCTTTTCGATGGTCAGGACGTCGCGCGCGACCTCTTCCACCGCTTGCAGAAAGACCGGCTGGTGATCGGTATGGGGGCCCAGTTCCTGCAGGAAGGCGGATGTCAGGGCGTCATGTCTGTTCATGTCTCGTCCTCGGTTGAATGCTCACGCGGTGCGGGCGGGTTCGGCGGCGTTCTCTTCGATCTCGGGTTTGATCTGGGCCCAGGTCAGCAGCGTGAAAACGACCGTGCCTCCGACGATGTTCCCCGCCAGCACCGGCAGGAAGAACCCGGTCAGCGCCGGATGCAGGCCAAGCTGCCCCTGCACCATGAGAAAGGCCATTTCGACCGATCCGGCGACGATGTGGGTGAAGTCGCCAAGGGCGATCAGCCAGGTGAACAGAACGATCAGCAACAGCTGCGAACTCTGCGTGCTGGGCAGCATCCAAACCAGTGCCGCGATCAGAACGCCGGCGGGTATGCCCCGGTAGAACCCTTCGGCCGCGCCCATGCCCGTTGCGTGCTCGCTCAGCGTCTGCATTGCAGCACGCACATCGCTTTCCAACACCGGCGCATAGGCCATGAAGGTCGCGATGACGAAGGCACCCACGACGTTGGCCGCCAAGACGATGGTCCAAAGCCGGACAAGGCGTCCGAATGATGCGCCCGTGGGCTTGAGCACGACCGGAACCACCGTCGTGATGGTGTTTTCGGTGAACAGTTGCATCCGGCCCAGGATGACCAGCACGAAGCCCAGCGAATAGCCGATATTCTCGATGATATAGCGCCAATCCGTATCCGGCAGCTTGGCCCGCAGAAGCGCCTCGCCCCAGACCGAGAAGGCGATCAGCAACCCCGCGGCGATCCCCGACCACCAGAGCGAAGCGATGGGCCGCGCAAGTTCTTCTTCGCCATTGCGCCGGATGACTTCGAAAACCAGCTTGGTCGCCATCGGCGTGGCGTCGCTGACGGTTTCGTCGTGCTGGTCGTTCTCGACCAGTTCGGACGAGGTTTTCTGTCCCATCGGGTCCTCTCTTTCCTTGAGCCGCGCGTTGCGCCGTCTGTTGTTCGACCCGATCGAGCCGGGCAGGATCGCTGTTCCGCCGTGATCCGGGCGGTTCTGTTCCCGCTCAATCCTGACCGACGGCCAGCGGGATCTGCTGCGCGTCCGTCCGGTAGGCGCGGGCGGCACGGACCAAGGCGCGAAACAGCGCGCGCTGGCGGTGCGCATAGAACAGGTGTTCGGGGTGCCACTGCACGCCCAGGGCGAAAGGGTCACGAACCCGTTCGATCGCCTGGACCATGCCGTGAAGATCGCGCGCCGCGATCCGCAGGTCCGTTCCCAACTGGTCGACGGCCTGTGTGTGCAGTGCATTGACCCGCATCGGCGCATCGCCGGCGATCTTCGCAAGGCGGCTGCCCGGGGCGATTTCGACATCGCGCCGCGGCAGGATGGTCTTGATCGGTGTTGCGTTCTCGAACAGCGGCCAGGCGTCCTGGTGCAGGCTGCCGCCCTGGGCGACGTTCAGCATCTGTGCGCCGCGACAGATGCCCAGAACGGGGATGCCGTCATGCACGGCCTGTCGCGCGATATCACGCTCCATCCGGTCGCGGTCGGGGTCCAGTCTTGCCGTCAGTTTGACCGAGGCACCGTAGAGCTCCGGAGAGATGTCGTCGCCGCCGCCGATGATGATGCCGTCAACCGCACCAAGATCGACATCCGCGGCGGAGGTCCAGCGGATCGCCCGGCCACCGACCAGCCACACGTTGAAACGGACAAGCGGGAATACACGCCAGCCCGAGCGTCGCGAGGTCGTGACGCCGATCACCGGTCGGGTTCCTACCATAGGGCCGTGCCATCCTTGCCGATCAGCGCTTGTGTCGCCGCGATCCAGTTGTCGGCGCTTGTGCGGCGCGCTTCGGCGAGCCGGTGCAGCAACTCGCCGTTCGCGGCCAGGCGCTCGACCAGAACCCAGCGGTCCCATTCGTCGGCGATGGACCAGTCCCCTTCTCCGACGCGGCAATCGGGCAGGCGGAAATGGAAGGCCGGGCGGCTGGCGCTGTCGACGTCGCCGAAGGCACGGTCGAACGCGTCGGGATCGAAGGCGCGAAACAGCGGCAGAAGGTCCAGCCCGAAATTCCTGTCCGAAACATGCCGGGCGTAATGGTCGCGCAGCGTGCTCAGCGATGCATCGGGCGCCCGCGCCAGCGCGTCGGCAAGGTTCTCGGGCCAAGGCTGGATGAAGGGCAGCAGTCGCCGTGACGGATCGACCGGCTGCGCATCCCGCATCCAGGATTCCAGCAGACCGTAGGCGACGATCGTGCGCGCGGTGTGCGGATGGTCGAAACCGGCGATCTCGGGATTGAAATGTATGCCGAAGCCCAGAAGGACACCGTCGCTGGTTCCCTTGGCGCCGGCCTCGTTCAAGGCGTCCATCAGCTTTGGCACCTGCTCGAATGCTTCGGGGCCAAGGGGTTCGGTGATGATTTCGACCGGCACCACGGATTTTGCCGCGTCAAGAGCCAGCTCAGCGATTTGCGACGGATCGCCCTTGGCAAACCGGGTGTCGAGTTCAACGACAACCGTGCCGATCCGGGTGTCTTCGACAGACCAGCGATGTTGCTCGCGTTGTTCCGCCCGGCCGCCAAGGCAGGTCTCGACGATCTGGACCACCTCGGTCTCGGCAAGACCCGACAGCTCGATCTCCACGCCGTTGCGGCGAGGCTGGCCATCGGTGGTTTCGGCGACCGGCAAAGGCGTCAGGGTGCGGTGCGTTCGTGCGTTCATGCCCCCCAACGCGCATCCACCGCATTGGTTCCCTGCGCTGATGCGCGGCCGACGCCCATGGAACCAACCGCGGCAATCGGCGTTGGCGGATAAGAGCGCGGCTGTCTGGACCAGCTTTGGCCGACCGCCGCAGAAACAACGGGCGAAAGGACACAAACCATGGGACATGGCCGTTCGATCAAGAACGACGATACGTACGAAGCGTTGCGCGACAAGGGGTATGACAAGTCGAAGGCCGCGGCGATCGCCAATGCTCAGGCCAACGACACGATGTCGCCATCCGAAAAGGGCGGGCAGGCGCGGCCCTACGAGGAATGGACCAGGGACGACCTGTATCAACGGGCCAGGGAACTGGACATTGACGGGCGCAGCGACATGACCAAAGCCAAACTGATCGAAGCGCTGCGCAGCTGAATGGCTTTCCGGCAACCGGTCGAACCGACCCGTCCCTGCCGGATGTCGACAAAATTCGGGCGATCATGGAACCGATTGGGTCTCGGTGCGTTGCGCCCTATGTGTAGTGAGCCGAACGAGCCGGAAATGAACAACGTGAACCGCAAAGAACCGAAGTCGAAAGTCGTCGAAGAAATCGATCGCAACTTGAAAAAGGCGTTCGAGGAAATGGCGAACGAACCTGTTCCGCAACGGTTCACGGACTTGCTGGCGCAGCTCAAGCAAGCCGAAGCCCAAGGCAAGGGCGAGGAGACCGGCAATGACGACTGACCCGAGGGACGAGTTGGTCGAGCATCTGGGCGTGCTTCGCGCCTTCGCGCTGAGCCTCACACGCAACCCTGCCGCCGCCGACGATCTGGTGCAGGACACGGTCGTCAAGGCATGGACCAATATCGACAGCTTTCAACCCGGAACGAATATGCGCGCCTGGCTTTTCACCATTCTGCGCAACACTTTTTATTCGCTCAGGCGCAAGCGCAAGCGCGAGGTCGAGGATGTCGATGGAGCCATGGCCGCTTCCCTGGCCACGAAACCCGACCATGACGGCCGGCTGCATTTCCGGGATTTCCGTCACGCCTTCGACCAATTGCCCGACACCCAACGCGAAGCGCTGGTCTTGGTGGGGGCGAACGGGTTTTCCTACGAAGAGGCAGCCGAGACCTGTGGTGTCGCAGTCGGAACGATCAAAAGCCGCGTCGGCCGTGCCCGCGCCCGTCTGGCGGAACTGCTCGCGGTGGATGACGGCGAGGAAATGGAGTTCGCCGACAAGGTGACCGAAAGCGTCCTTTCACGCCACCCCGCCGCCTGACCCAGTTTCCAAAGCTTTTCCGCGGGATGTGGGCCGGCAGCCGTTTCCGGCGTGATTTCAGCGTGTGCCGTCGTGGATGATTGCGGATACCGGAACTGCGATTGCCGGTTCGCACGCGATGTGACCAAATCCGTTCAAAGCCTCCCTCTTTCCGACCTGACCTTTGCGACGCTCTCGAAAGCGGCGAACGACACGCAAGTGGCGTTTCACCCGATCGCAACTGATCGAAACGGGCGGTTCACAGGGGTCGGGCGTGTCGGAGACACGCGAAGGTGTGGATCGGTCCACCCTTTGGCGATGTGCACGATAACCGCGCAGCAATGGCTTGCGCACCCCAACGGGCGGTACGGCCCGCCGCAGGCGGCCCTGTCGCCTGGCACCACGATGAGGATGGACGATGGTTCGCGAAAGCCTTACGTGGAGCCATGACCGAAGCGACCTCTCCGACCCCATCCGCGGACCGCATCCTTGCCGGTGTGGTCCTGATGCTGGGGTTTTGCCTGACCGCGCCCTTGCTGGATGTCGCGGCCAAGCTGGCATCCGAAAGCGTACCGGTGGCACAGATCACCGCCGCACGCTTTGTCGTGCAGTGCGCGCTGATGGCTCCGTTCCTCTGGGTCATGGGATTGTCGTTGCGGGTGGCGCGCGGACGCTGGCTTGCACTGCTGTCTCGTGCGCTTTTCCTGCTGGTCGCGACGTTCTGTTTCATCGCCGCGATCAGCGTGATGCCGCTTGCGGATGCGCTGGCGATTGTTTTCGTGGCCCCGTTCATCGTGCTTCTGGTCGGCAAGTTCTACCTGGGTGAAGATGTCGGCCCGCGACGGGTCGGAGCGGCGCTTGTGGGATTTGCGGGCGTCCTGTTCGTGATCCAGCCGAGCTTTGCGGCCTTTGGCGCCGTGGCCCTGTTTCCACTGGGAACGGTCGTGTGCTTCGCATCCTACATTCTTGTGACGCGCGGGCTGTCGCGCCATGTGCACCCCGTGACACTGCAATTCTACACGGGCCTGATCGCCAGCCTGTTTTGCATCCCGGTGTTGATGCTGGCCCAGGGTTCGGGGTCGGAACTGCTCGATCCGGTCTGGCCCGCGGGCGTTGCGTGGTTGTGGCTTTTCGGGGTCGGGTTCTTTGCCGCGCTGAGCCACATGATGATGACCTATGCGCTGTCACTGGCCCCCTCGGCCACTCTGGCTCCGCTGCAATACCTGGAATTGCCGGTGGCAACCCTGCTGGGGTTCCTGGTGTTCAACGATTTTCCGAACGCGCTGACCCTGACCGGCATCGCCATCATCATCGCTGCCGGGCTTTACATGATACACCGCGAAAGGGTCACTGCCAGACAGCTGGTCACCGAACGTGCGGCTCCACCGATCTGAGGCATTGCCCCTGACGGACGACCCGCCCTTTTTACCCTGCCATCGAAGCAGCGCCATTCTTTCCCCTGGCCGATGGCCTCGCGGCACGTCTGACCGCACGCAACGTGCGAACCGCCCTGAACGGCTTTCGGCTCCGATCCGGTTTGCGGCAAGGGACATCCGAGGGCCGTCAAACGGTGCCGAGACTGAACGCAGAGCCTCTGGTCACGCCAAGTTCGCGTGAAGACACGGCTTCCGTTCCAAGGCGGATGAAACGACCGGCTCTAGGCCGCAACGATCGGCGGTTTCACATCGTCCGGGATGGGACATTCATAGGGAGTTTCCGACAGATGCTCTTGATGCGCAGATTTCGCCGCCCTGACCAATGCAGGATCCTGGATCAGCCTGCACGCGGTTGCCGCCATCGCCTTTGCGGCATAGACCATGCCCTTGTGCGCCGCGGGGGCCTTTCCCTGGGCGACGGTTTGCCAGGTGTGAAACGGCGTGCCGATGGCGCAGGTGGCAACGCGGGCCTGAACGGTCGGCACGGCCCAGCTCACATCGCCGACATCGGTCGATCCCTCGCCCCCTTCACGATTGCGGTCTAGCGGCGCGACGAAATCGCAAAGCGCCAGACCCTTGTCGGGCTTCGTGCCAATGCGCTTGAAGGTGGCGGCGATATCGGCATCCGTCAGCGTCTTCTGGATCTCGCGCGCAAAGTCGCGGTCCGCCTCGTCGAATTCGACCGGCCCGAGCTTGTCCAGTTCGGCCTGCAAGGCTTCTTCCAGAGGCCGGTTGCCAAGCAGGTTCGAGACTCCGGAAAACACCTGGCTGGTGACCCGTGTTTCGGTCATCAGCGCCGCACCGTCGGCGATCTTGCGCACCCGCGTCACCAGGTCGCGCAGTTCCGGCAACGTGCTGGCACGGATCAGTTGGCGTACGGTCGCCTTGGCCTGCACCACGTTCGGTGCGACCCCGCCGGCATCCAGATATGCATAATGAACGCGGGCACTGTCGGGTATGTGCTCGCGCAGATAGTTGACGCCGATGTTCATCAACTCGACCGCGTCCAGTGCCGACCGTCCCAGCTCGGGGGCGCCGGCAGCGTGCGCGGCTTTGCCGTGAAAGGTGAAATCGATCCGCGTATTGGCAAGCGAAACCGCTTCGTTCACGGCGGTGAAGGTCGCCGGGTGCCACGAGATCGCGGCATCGACATCGTCGAACAACCCCTCGCGCACCATGTAGGTCTTGGCGGCGCCGCCTTCCTCGGCAGGACAGCCGTAGTAACGCACCCGCGCCGCGATCCCGTTTTCGGCCAGCCAGTCCTTGACCGCGGTTGCCGCCAGCAGGGCCGCCGCTCCCAGAAGGTTGTGACCGCATCCGTGTCCGTTGCCGCCTTCCTCAAGCGGCTGGTGTTCTGCCACCCCCGGCGCCTGGCTGAGATAGGGCAGTGCATCGAATTCGCCGAGGATCGCGATGACCGGGCCTTCGCTGCCCGCCTCGCCGATCACCGCGGTCGGGATCCCGGCGGCGTTCTCGGTGATCCTGAAACCCTGTGTCTCGAGCATCCGCTTGTGTTCGGCGACCGAGCGGAACTCGTGATACAGGGTTTCCGGCATGTCGAAGACGGTGTCCGACAGCTTGATGAAGCTGTCGCGGTGGCGGTCGACGTGGTCCCAGATCGGATCGGTATTCTGCATGCTTGTCTCCACTTCATTCGGCGGCGGCGGTGCCGCAATAGGCGGGATCGGCTGCGGCGCACACCCGGCCGTCGCGATGGCGGCCCGCGGCCTGCACGATGCCGAGATGATCGACCGGACCGCGCCCGGTGAACGCGACCTCGGCACCTGCGGCCGCAAGACGAACCTCCAGCGATGCCGGCGCATCGATGTGAATTCGCGCCGTTGCGCCCACCCAGTTGCTGCGCGGTGCGGCAAGCGCCGCTGACAGGGGCCGACCGGACAGCAAGTGCCGGATCACGGCTGCAACCGCCCCCGGGATCCTTTCGCTGCCGGCGCCGCCAAGGGCGTAGGCAGCGTCGGACATTTCCAGAAGGCAGGGGCATTGTTCGGTCACATCCCGTGCGCCCGGCGTCGGGCTCTCGGCCATGCGGTAGGAATGTGCCAGCAGCAGTCCGGTTTCCCGATCCGCGACCCGGCTGCCGAAATGCGGCCCGATGGACTGGGTCAGCGCAACCCGCATCCCTTCGGAATCGACGACGGACAGATGCGTCGTGTCGCGCTCCTCGGCCGTTTGCGGGTGGCGCGCCCTGACGAGCGCGTCCGAAAGAAACTGCGGCGCGGCCCAGTTGTCCGGGATCGGCTCTCCCAGCCGGTCTCGCAGAACATCCCAGGCCAGCGGATCAGTCTTGGGTTTGAGAGATCTCAGTTCCTCGGGGCGCTCCTCGAAGGCGCACAGGATCGCCAGAAGATGGGCGACTTCGGCGTCGCAGGCATCCGTCGTGTCGGCCGATGCGACCAGCGACACGATGCGAAGCACCGTATGTCCCCAGCCCTGACGCCCGATGCTTGTCAGCGTCCAGTCCGGGCCGCGCAGGCTGACGGTTTCGCCGACCTTCGGTTCTGCCGTGGCCAGCGCGTCGGTTGACCAGAACGCCCCTTTCGATGCAAGCCTCCTGCACAGCGGTTCCGTGAAGCCGGGATCTGAGAAGGGATCGCGACCGGTGAGGATCAGCCGGTCGAAGAAGTCCGCCAGGGCGGGGTTCCGGAACCTTGCGCCGGCCGGCACCGGCGCTTGCCCGGGCAGAAAAATCCGGCGCGCGTCGTCGTCCGCGATGTCCGGCGCACGCCATGCCCAGATGCGGGCAAGCTCTTGGGGCACGACAAACCCGTCACCGGCAAGATTCCGCGCCGGGGTGGCGATGGCGCGCAGGGGCAGGCGGCCGCCGTCCGAATGCAGCTTGAGGATGGCCCTGACGATCCCGGGAAGGGGCAGCGCCTGGCGATCAGGCAGTTTCTTCAGATGCGCGGGCAAATGATCCGGCGCCGAGGTTGCACCGTCGATGGCGCGGGCGTCCTCGCCTGGTCGGGTCCAGAGAATGTGGCCGCGCCCCGCGGGCGAGGCATTCGGCGGATCGGCGACCATCATCGCCAGTGCGGCAGCGGCAGCGGCATCCGCAGCGGTGCCGCCTGCCCGCAGAATGTCCATGCCGATCCGTGTCGCGTGCGGCGAACCCGATGCGATCGCTCCGAAACGGCCTGCGCCTTGTGCCGCGCGTCCTGCCATCAGGTGATCGGTCACGTCGATCGCGCCCCCCTCGTCCAGCCATCTCGTCCGCGCGTCCGCCGCCGCGGCGGCGCCGTCGGAAAGCAACGCACCGAGGGTCATACCGGTTCTCCGTGCTCGAGGATGCAGGCGGTCAAACGCCCGTCCTTGCCGGATCGCAGGGTGGGTACTTGCCTTCGGCACGCATCGGTTGCCTGCGTGCAGCGCGGGTGAAAGGCGCATCCGGGCGGCGGGTTGAGCGGCGACGGGATCTCGCCTTCGATCGGAGTGAACTTCTGTCCGCGTCGGTCGAGGCGCGGCGCTTCGGCCAGCAGCGCCCGGGTGTAGGGGTGGCGGGGATTCTCGAAAACCTCGTCGGCGGTGCCGATCTCGACCAGGCGACCAAGATACATGATCGCGACGCGATCGGCTATGTGCTCGACCGCGCCCAGGTCATGGCTGATGAACAGGTAGGCAAACCCGAACTCGTGGCGCAGATCCTCGAACAGGTTCAGAACCTGCGCCTGGATCGATACATCGAGCGCCGAGATCGCTTCGTCGCAGACGATCAGTTTCGGGCGCAGCGCCAGCGCCCGCGCGATGCCGATCCGCTGGCGCTGGCCGCCCGAGAACTGGTGCGGATAACGGGTCATCACGTCCGCACCCAAACCGACCTTGTTCAGCAGGTCCGCGACGTAGTCGCGCCGTTCGCTGCGCCGGATCAACCCGTGGATGACCGCAGCCTCGCCAACGATCTGTTCGACGCGCATCCGTGGGTTCAGAGACGCGAACGGGTCCTGGAAGATCATCTGCACTTCCAGTTCCCACTGCCGCCGCTCTGCCTGCGTCATGTCTTCGAGCGCCGTGCCCCGCCACGCCAGCGTTCCGGAGGCCGGACGCTCAACGCCCACGACCATCCGTCCAAGGGTGGACTTTCCGCAGCCGGACTCGCCCACAAGTCCGACGACTTCGCCCTCGGCGACATCAAAGCTGACACCGTTGACCGCGCGCACGCGGGTTTCCCGGTAATTCGCGCCCGCCAGGTTCGCGATGCGTTCGGCCAGGTCGGGGGACGACACGTAGGTCTGCGAAATGTCTCGAAGCGACAGAAGCGCCGTCATGCCTGCACCTCCAGCGGGTGGAAGCACCGCAGGGACCGACCGTCACGAAGGGTCTGTTCGGCCGGCCTCGAAGCCTTGCAGGTCTCGCTTGCCCGAGGGCAGCGGGGCGCAAAGGCGCAGCCCAGGGGCAGGTTGATCAGGCTCGGCGTCATGCCCTTGATCGGCACCAGCCGTTCGCCGCGCGGAACCGAGGAGGGGATAGAGGCGATCAGGCCTTGCGTATAGGGATGCGCCGGGCGGTCCAGCAAGGCATCCACGGGCCCGGTTTCTACGATCCGGCCGGCGTACATGACCGCCACCCGGTTGGCGAGACCGGCGACCACGGTCAGGTCATGCGTGATCCAGATCAGCGCCGTGTTGCGCGCCGCCAGCAGGCGCTGAACCTCGGACAGGATTTGCGACTGGATCGTCACGTCAAGCGCCGTCGTCGGTTCGTCGGCAATGATCAGGTCCGGCTCCAGCATCAGCGCGATCGCGATCACGACCCTTTGGCGCATGCCGCCGGACATCTCGTGCGGATAGGTTCTCAGGCGTTCGACCGGCGACGGGATACCGACCAGCGCAAGCGCCTCGGCGGCCATCTCGCGGGCGCGGCCCTTCGAGACATCACGGTGCGCTAGTATCGTCTCGATCATCTGCGTGTCGATGCGCAGAACCGGGTTGAGCGTCATCATCGGATCCTGAAAGATCATCGCGATCCGGTCGCCGCGCAGCTTGTGCATCTCGGCCTCGGAAAGCTTTCGCAGATCCCGACCGCCCAGAATGACTTCGCCGGCCGCGATCCGGCCCGGCTTGTCGACAAGACCGAGGACCGAGAACCCGGTGATGGTCTTGCCCGATCCGCTTTCGCCGACGACACCCAGCACCTCGCCCGCTCCGACGTCGAAGGACACGCCGTCGACCGCCGTCACGGTTCCGGCCCGGGTTTCGAACTCGGTTCGCAGGTTCCGGACCGAAAGAACCGGCGCGCTCATCGCTGCATCCTCGGGTTCAGGATGTCCCGGACGTGATCGCCGACCATGTTGATGCAGACCAGCGTCACCAGAAGGGCGACGCCTGGATAGAAGCTGATCCAGTAGCGGCCCGACAGAAGATAGTCGAAGCCGTTTGCGATCAGCAGCCCGAGCGAAGGCTCGGTGATCGGCACGCCGACGCCCAGAAAACTCAGAGAGGCCTCGATCGCGATCGCGTTCGCGACTTGCACGGTGGCGATCACCAGTACCGGTGGCATGACGTTCGGCAGGACGTGCCCGAACAAGATGCGCCACTCGGGCAGGGCGGCGGCGCGGGCGGCCATGACGTAGTCTTTCTTGATCTCGACAAGCGCGGCAGCACGCACGGTTCGTGCGAAATAGGCCCACTGGACCAGGATCAACGCGATGATCACCTTGTCGACGCCCTTGCCAAGCGCGGCCAGCAGAAGCAGCGCGACCAGCAGCGCCGGAAAGCTCAACTGGATGTCGACCGTACGCATGATCACGCCTTCGATCCAACCGCCGCGCCAGGCCGCGAGAAGTCCCAGGGCCATGCCGACGAGCACCGCCGAGGTGACGGCGACGAAACTCACGAACAGCGATATCCGAAGTCCGTAGATCATCGCCGAAAGCATGTCTCGTCCCTGCTCGTCGGTTCCCAGCCAGTAGCGGAAGCCGGTGAAGCCCTCGCTTCCCGGTTCAAGAGATCCATCGAGGATGTCGATCTGCGCCAGGTCGTAGGGGTTCTGGGGTGCGACCACGCCCGCGAAGAGCGCCATCAGCGCGATCAGGACCAGGCCCACCGCGGCGATGACGGCCAGCGGACTGGCGACGAAATCCGAGGCGAAGCGGCGAAACGGCGTGTCGACGGCGACGCTCATCACCGGCCCCCCTTGATCCGGACCCGCGGGTCCAGGATCGAATAGAGAATGTCGACGATCAGGTTGATCATGACGAACAGAAAGACCGTCAGCATCAGGTAGGCGACCACGACGGGCCGGTCCAGAAGACCGATCGAGTCGATCAGCAGCTTGCCGATGCCGGGCCAGGCGAAGACGGTCTCGGTCACCACCGCGAAGGCGATCACGTTGCCTGTCTCAAGCCCCAGAACGGTGACCACCGGGATCAGGATGTTCTTGAGGACATGCACCCCTACGACCCGCGTCGGCGACAGGCCGCGGGCGCGCGCATACTTGACGTAGTCTTGCAACGCGACCTCGGACGTCCCGGCCCGCGTCAGGCGAATGATCAACGCCATCTTGAAGATCGCCACGTTCAGGGCAGGCAGAATCAGGTGGCCCAGACCGTCCAGCGTCAGGAAGCTCAACGGTATTCCGAAAACATCGACCGTGTCCCCGCGCCCGCCGGCGGGAAGCCACCCCAGAAACACGGCGAAGAGCATGATCAGCATCAGGCCTTGCCAGAAGTTCGGCGTGGAAAAACCAACGACCGATCCGGCCATGATCAGCTTGCTGTAAGGCGCGTTCGGCCGCAGCCCGGCGATCATGCCGAGCGGGATGCCGAAGACGATGGCAATGAGAATGCCGAGAAACGCCAGTTCGAGCGTTGCCGGCAGCCGCGACAGGATCAGTTCGAGCGCCGGTCGGTTGTGCACGAAGGAGGTGCCCAGGTCACCCTGCACCAGCCCGCTCAGGAAGTAGCCGAATTGGATATGGACCGGTTTGTCCAGCCCCAGGCGGGCGATCGTGGCTTCCTGCTCGGCAAGGCTGGCCTCCGGGTTGATCAGCAGGTCGACCGGATTGCCGACCGCGTAAAGGCCGAAGAACACGATCGTCGCCATGACAGCCATGACCAGGATGGCCTGGCTGAGCCGCCGGATCAGGTAGGCTAGCATGGGTCTGGTCCCGTGGCTGGGTAGGCGGGCGCCTGAAGGAGAGGCGCCCGCCCGGACTGCATCAGTTGCTCGGCCGGACCGTGGTCAGAACGGTGTGCTGATCGGCGCGAGGTTCCATGGTCAGACCGGCGCGCAGCGCCCAGGGCGTGACCTCGAAGTGCAACGGCAGGATCGCCACGTCGTCCACGACGATGTTGCTGGCCTTGCGCAGCAACGCGTCATGGGTCTCGGTCTCGACCGTCGAAAGCGCTTCTTCGATTACGGCGTCAAGCTCGGCGTTCGAATACCGGCCGCGGTTGGTGCCGCCAAGGCCCTTGTCCTTGTTCTGCGACGCGACAAGCGCACGCAGCGGCGATGCCATGCCGGCGCCTGACGATCCCCACCCGGCAAGATAGAGCGAGAATTCGTAGTTGTTGCGCCGCGAGAAGAAGACGCTTGCCGTCATGGCGTCGACTTCGGTCTCGATACCGGCCCGTGTCAGCATCTGCGCCACCGCCTGTGCGATCTGGGCGTCGTTGATGTAGCGGTCGTTGGGTGTGCCGATCACGAGCTTGAAGCCGTCCGGATATCCGGCTTCCGCAAGAAGCCGCTTGGCCTCTTCGAGGTCGGGCTCTTCCAGCGCGATCGCGGGATCGGTGCCGCGCATGAAATCCGGAACGAGTTGACGCGCCGGAACGGCAAGGCCACCCATGATCCGGTCGACGATGAGCGGACGATTGATCGCCAGCGAGATCGCCTTGCGCACGCGGACATCCTTCATCGGGTTCTTGCCGTCGGTGCCCTCGATGCCGGGGCTCGGTTCGCCCTCGTGATCGAAATGCAGGTATATGACGCGGCTGGACGGGCCCTGGACGACGTTCACTCGTTCGTCTCCGCGCAGCCTTTCCAAATCCTGGACAGGCGGTTTTTCGATCACGTCGACATCGCCGGCAAGAAGCGCCGCCACGCGCGCGCCATCGTTCGTGATCGGCCGGATGGTGATGGTTTCCCAATGCGGCGCGTCACCCCAGTAGTCGTCGTTGCGCGCCAGGATGACGCTTTCTCCGGGTGTGAATGACACGAATTTGTAGGGGCCGGTGCCGACCGTTGCGCTGCCGTCGTTATAGGCGTTCGAATCGAGATATCCCTCGATCCCCGGACAACCGCCCTTGACGTATTCGACCGGGCCCTCGTGGCCATTTGCCGATGCAGAGATCACGCCGAAGCTGGCGAAGTCGGTCAGCAAGAGCGGATAGGGCGCCGCCGTCGTGACTTCGATGGTGAAGTCGTCGGGCGCCGTGATCGTCTCGGCAGTGCCGATGAAGCCCTCCATGGATGACGGGCTGTTCGGCACGTTCGGGATGCGGCAGGCGGTATACAGGAAGTCGCGCGCGGTGAAGTCGCCGCCATCGTGGAACTTGATGCCTTGGCGCAGCTTGAACGTCCATGTCAGACCGTCGTCAGACGAAGACCAGCTTTCGGCCAGTTCGGGTACGATGGCAAGGTTCGCATCCTCGCCCACGAGCGATTCGAACATGTGCTTGCGCGTCGCGTTGTTCGGCCCGAGGTTGTGGTAGAGCGGATCGACCGAACTTGGTTCGGATGCGAAAGCCGCCGTCAGCGACTGGGCGAACGCGGGTTGCGTGACGGCGCCGATCGAGACGACAGCCGCGACAAAGGTCAGTTTGTTCATGGTTTTCCCCCCAAGGAATGGGTGAAGTCTAGGCAGAGGGCGCGGGTGCGCAATCTTATGCGTCTCGCGCAAATGGTATTCCAATCTGGAATACCCCTAGATCAGGAAGTCCAGCGGCACTCTCAGCGACGCAAACTTGCCCCGCACCTCGTTGACCAGGCAGTCGATGAACAGGGCCAGTTCTTCGGTCGCCTCCGGCCCGGCCTGCTCGACCAGCGCGATCGTGTGGTGAATACGGGGTTCGAAAGGCCGGATGGCCAGGTCGGACGTGTTCGAATAGCCCGCCATCATCGCGTTGACGACCGCCACGCCCAGCCCCTCGGCCGCGCAGCGGCATGCCGTGGCGACATTCGACGTCTCGACACGGATATCCGGTGTCAGCCCGTCGCGCAGAAAGGCGTCTTCGATCAATTGCCGTGTCGGCTGCCGCCGCAAAAGGAAAATCATCCGCTCATCGGCCAGGTGTGCGGGACGGATCACCTCCTTTCCTGCCAGGGGGTGGTTCTTGTGCAGGACCACGCAGCTGGCCGTGCGGAACAGTGGCGTCACCTTCAACGCCGGATGCGACACCGGCAGAGCGACCACGGCGAACTCGGCCTCCTGGCGGACCATGGCATCGACCGTCGCTTCGGTGGTTCGCACGTCAAAGCCGAAACGGATATCCGGGCGCTGGTCCGACAGCGCGCGCAGGACCGACGGCACCAGGCCGTAGGACAGGCTGGGCACCGTGACAAAGGTCAGCTTGCGGTCCCGCGGCTCGGCCCGTCCCGACATGGCCTGCATCGCCGCCACGGATTCCAGCGCGCTGCGGGCCTGTGGCAAGACGCGGTTGGCGTGCCGTGTCGGTGTCAGCCGCCCGTTCGCCCGGCTGAACAGGTCGGACCCGAGGTTCGATTCAAGCCGAGCCAGGATGCGGCTGACGGCGGATTGCGTCAGCCCCAGTTCCCTCGCTGCCGCCGAGACCGAGCCTGACCGCATGATCGCCTCGAACACCTCGAGTTGTCTTATGTCCATCTGACCTTCTGTGGGTTCGTGGCGTCCCGATGCGCGACTCTATCTGCGAACGGCCCGGAAAGTAAAACGAGACCGCTCCGGGCTCTCTTGGCGTTTGTCCTGTGGCCTGTCCGCTGAAAAGTGGTCCTCCCCGCAGTAGGCTTTCGAGCCAGATGGAGGATGAAGGAATGCCGCGGTTGCGGCCCGCTTTCCGCGCATTCGAAACGGGTGCAAAACAAAAGCCGTCATCGCAAGCCGACCCGTCTCTGTAGTCCTACGGATTTCAAAATCGTGCCAAGAGGTTATGCTTGTCCCGACTTCGTGATGCGCCAACGGCATCGGTGGCACCGGAAGGGGACACGTGTCAGAGAGAACGCGATCAGCTCGAGACCTCCTGCGCGGCCCCATGGCACAGGGGGGCGCTTGGCTTTTGCTGTGCGGCCTTGCGCTTGCGGCGCTGGCAGGGTTCGAACGCAACGCACGGCTGGGAGAGTTGACTGCGGAAAGCGAGCGCCTTCACGCGGTCGCATCACAACGGGTCGACCAGCATGATGCGCATCTGACAGCGCTGTCGGCGATCGCGGTGGCCGGTGCAGAGCAGCGTCCGGATCTCCTTCGCGAGGTTGCAGGGGCGATCATGCGGTTCTACCCTCGCGTTATCGGCGTCTCGCTCGTGCCGCTCGACGGCGTGGGCGGCACGTTGGAAATCGGGATCAAGGAGGCCCAGCTAGGGGACGTGATCCGCGCGGCGGCCGGACGTTCGACCGGCGCCCCGGTCCTGGTGCGCCATCCGTCCGACCGCCCGGCTTATCTGATCGTGAAGCGGAGCCCGAATACCGAGGCGGCGCGATACGGGCTCGCTCTCGTCATCGATGCCGAGGCCCTGCTCGACGGAGATTCCGCCTATTGGACGCGAACCGAGACGGCGCGGTGGCTGGCGCTTCCCGACGGCACGCCGCTCGTCGGTGTGGTCGGGGACGGGCGCGCGCCGCAATTCACCCGGGCGCTGTCGAGCGGCACCCAGCCGCTGGTACTCAAGACCGCGATCCGCATGACGGTATCGGACAGCTTGCCACCGCGCAGGGTGGCCCTCGTCTTCGCTCTGATCGCACTCTTTGGCTTCGCTCTGCGCGTGGTCGGACGGCAGCGCGCCAAGGTGCGCGCCGCTGAAGCGCGGGCCGAATTGAGCGGTCTCGAAACCCGTCTCACCCATGCCTCCCGGGTGAACGCGCTTGGCGAGATGGCAAGCGGTATGGCGCACGAGCTGACCCAGCCTTTGACCGCGATCCTGGCGCAGGCGCAGGCGGCTCGGCACCTGGCCGCACGGGGCGACACGGACCGCGTCGCGCAGATCCTCGAGGACGTGGTCGGGCAGACGCGCCGCGCATCCGCCATTCTTGAGCGCCTGCGCACATGGACCCGGCCGCGCGCGCGAAATGCGGAACCGATCGATCTGAGGGACTGCATCCGCGTGGCCGAAACCCTGCTCGCGGGACAAGCCGCGGAGCTTGGCGCCCGGCTCAATCTGACGATGCCGCCGACGCCATTGACGGTGGAGGGCGATCGGGTGGAGCTTGAGCAGGTGCTGTTCAACCTGATGCGGAACGCTCTGGATGCGGTTGCCGAGAGTTCGGGGGCGCGGGAGGTTGCCGTCGACGCATCGCCGGACGGAGAGATGGCGGTGATCGACGTCAGCGACACCGGTCCCGGCATCCGGCCGGACGTGCGGGACCGTCTGTTCACGCCCTTCGTGACGACACGGGAAAGCGGAACGGGCCTCGGCCTCGCGCTCAGCCATCGCCTGGTCGAGCGCGCCGGTGGCGATCTGACGGTGATCGAAACCCGCGAGGGCGCACGGTTCAGGATCAGCCTGCCGCTGGTCCGCGAGGCCCAGGAGGCTGCGGAATGACGGCCCCGGTCTATCTGGTCGACGACGACGCAGCGGTCCGGGACGCGCTTTCGCTGCTTCTCTCGACGGTTGGGATCCAGGTCAGGACCTTTGCCGGTCCCGAGGATTTCTTGTCGGCCCTGCCAAAGCTCGATCCGGGCTGCCTGATCCTCGATATCCGGATGCCCGCGATATCCGGGTTGAAGCTGCAGGAACGCCTGACCGCCAGTGGCGTGGCTTGGCCGACAGTAGTGATTTCGGGCCATGGCGACATTGACGCCTGCCGCAAGGCGTTCCGCAACGGCGCCATCGACTTCCTGTCGAAACCGGTGGACGAACAGGACCTGATCGACGCCATCCAGAAGGGCCAGGTGGCGCTTGGCAAAACCGCCGAAGCCGATGCCGAGCGCCGCGAAACGATGGCGCTGCTATCCGGGCTGACACCGCGCGAGCGCGAAGTCCTGTCGCTCGTCGCGCGCGGCTTCGCGACGCGTGACATCGCCGGAGCGCTCGATGTCTCGCCCCGGACGGTGGAAAGCCATCGCGCGGCGATCGGGGCCAAGCTCGGCACGACCTCGCCGGCCGAGATGACGCGTCTCTGGATCGAGGCCGAGAGCACTCGGTAGTTCTACGGA
This sequence comes from Thalassococcus arenae, assembly GCF_019104745.1. Taxonomy (NCBI): domain Bacteria; kingdom Pseudomonadati; phylum Pseudomonadota; class Alphaproteobacteria; order Rhodobacterales; family Roseobacteraceae; genus Thalassococcus; species Thalassococcus arenae. Next base: position 235,920 of record NZ_JAHRWL010000001.1, on the reverse strand, counting down.
GGCGTCGGACCGGCCTACGAATGGGGCGAGGACCAGAGACGGCGTAGGCTTCTCCCTGTCACCAGCAAAGGAGAACCCACATGCTCAGAACGACCGCTCTTCTCGCCGCTCTCGCCGTGCCCGCGGCCGCCGTGGCGCAGGACCTGCCGACCAGCCCCTATTTGCCGCTCGCCATGGCGACTGACGCTGCAAATGCGGCCCTCGAGGCCTGTGCCACTGAAGGTCACAGCGTCAGCGTTGCCATCGTCGCCCGAGACGGCAACACCAAGGCGCTTCTGAAGGCCGACAATTCCGGCCCGCACACCGCGTCGAGCGCGACCGGCAAGGCCTTCACCTCGGCCGGTCTGGGTCGCGACACCGCCGGGCTGGCCGAATTCATCTCCGGCAACACCCAGAACAACGGCCTGCGCGACATGGATCCGCGTCTCGTGATCCAGACCGGCGGCTTGCCGATCCGGATCGGTGGTGCGCTCGTGGGTGGCATCGGCGTCGGCGGCGCACCGTCGGGTGCGATCGATGCGGATTGCGCCCGTGTCGGTCTCGACGCGATCGGCGCCGAATAAGTCGGACGGGCTCCGCGCGTGAGGCGCGGGCCCTTCCTCACGATCACCCCAAGAAAGGTAGACCCATGCGCCGCCTTCCCCTGATTGCCCTCCTCGTCGGACTTGCCGGCCCGGTTGCGGCACAAACCGCCCCTTCGCCGAGCGAAGTCGCCGCCTATGACGGTCTTTTCCGGGCCGCGCATGAGGGCGATGTCGCCAGGATCGCGCAGCTGGTCGCGGAGGGCGCCGACGTCGATGCCCGTGACTCTCGGGGCCGCACGCCGGCGCATGTCGCCGCCTTCGCCTCCGAGGATGACGCGCTGCGCGCTCTGGCCGAAGCCGGTGCCGACATGAATGCGCTCGAACACCAAGCCTATGATGTGGTGACCATTGCCGCGGTGGTGGACGACCCCGAACTGATGTCGCTCGCGATTGAACTGGGCAACGATCCGGGCCTCGTCACCAGCCCCTACCTTGGCACCGCGCTGATTGCCGCAGCCCATCTTGGCCATGCCGAGGTGGTCCGGCGCCTGATCGACGCCGGCGCACCGCTCGATCACATCAACAACCTGCACTGGACCGCCGTGATGGAAGCGGTTGTTCTTGGTGATGGCGGCCCGGATCACCAGGCGGTGCTCGACGCGCTCCTGTCCGCAGGTGCCGACCGTTGGCTGGCCGATCGCGATGGCGTCACGCCGCTTCAGCATGCCGAGGCGCGAGGGTTCAAGCAGATGGTCGAACGTCTCCGAAGAGACCACTGATCCGCTTGCTTGGGATAGTCTGCGTTTTACCTGAGTGCGCGACAGGCGCGGCGCTCGGACACGCCCGGTTCCCTAAGTGCCAAGGGCAACTGACCCCGGTTTGCGTTCACCGTCGCAGCCGGGGTTTCTTTTTGACGTTCGCAGCATGTTTTGTGCTTACATACCCGTCGTATTCGATATGTAGGGGTAGCGATGCTTATAGCCGAAAGTGATGGAAACCGAATTGACGCTTTCACAGCGGAACGCGGCCCTACTTATCATTGCCCGAAGTGCAGGGGCGAAGTCGTATTGAAGAAAGGCCGGAAGGTCGTTCACCACTTTGCCCACAAGCCGCCGATAACCTGCACTTGGGTAAAGGGCGAAACCCGTGCGCACATGGAATCGAAAGTCATAGTTGCCGCCGCACTCAAAGAACGCGGCCTGCGGGCAGAACTTGAATTCGTTGTTAACACTTTGCCGGGCGACCGACGCGCCGACGTTATGGCTTGGTCGCCGAAGGGGCTGCAAATCGCCTTTGAACTGCAACACACCCCAATCGGGATAGACGAAATTGAGCGCCGCGCGTTGTCCTACGCCCGTGCGGGCATCGCCCAAATCTGGATACCCTTCCTAACGTCGAGGGTATGGGACGGCGGCGTGCCCCGGCATGGGGGTTGGTTTGTCGAACGCTACTCGCCCCGTCACTTTGAACGTTGGGTGCACGGCTTCAACGGCAAGAATGGCATGTGGATGTATGACCCGAACGACAAGGCGTTTTGGCTAGGGCGTTTGACGGGGCACCAAACCTACGTCGAAGAATCGACGTGGTTTTTGGAAGGTGGCGAAGAAAACTACAGTGGCGGGTTCTGGAAGTATTCAAAGCGGTTCAAGGAACTGACCCTAGAAGGACCGTTCAAGGCCGAAGACTTGTTGATTGCCGTGTCCAAGCGACGCGCTTTCAGCACATCGAGGTATCACTGGCCTGCCGCGCGTATCGCCAATCTGACCCCTTCAAAGCCCTGAAAATCGCATGGGTAGTTCATGGATAGGATTGGTTGAACGCCTATTGATCCAATGAAATCAATTGAAAATGGCGGAGACGAAGTCCGAAAGTTTTTATTTATCAGCTGGTTAAGTCATTGCTTTTGTTGGGCGCGGGATCGCGGCGTGGTGCGGATTGTGCAGCAAAATGTGCAGCAGAGTTGGGCAATTCTGGCTTCTCGTAGCCATTGGCAGGGGAAATTTGATACTCGACACCTTTCAATCGGAAGGACTGGCGACTTCGCGCTTTGGTTCGCACGCCGCTGATATGCACGCCCAGATCAGTAGGCCTCAAAAGGCCCACAACGGTCACTCGAAACTGTGCTAACATGCTGCGCTCGCAGCCCGCATTGCCGACATTCGCCGCGTGCGCATATCCGTGTACAGCAATTTGCTTGAGTTATGGAGCTGAGGGGGTGCCAAAAGTGTGTGCGATTGCTCGCTCCAGAAGCACTCTTGGCTAGATTGAACAGTCTAGCTAGTTTGAACTCAAGGTCTGTACCCATTCGAAATGGGCAGCAGGCACCGCCTCAACCAAGGCTAGGATACATCAGGCGTAGACCGCGCTCAATTCCTTCTTTTCGATCATACTAAGTAAATCGATCCCGTCCCAACGAACGAACCAGTGCTGGGTTTCAATCTCGTTGACTAGCTGTTTAGCCTTTGCCTTGGTGATCGTACCAAGTGCATCGTTGGAAGACAAAAGCTTGGGCCAAATGTCTACGAGCAACTGCTCCCTTTTGGCCTTTGAAACGAACGTGCATGCAAGTAAGTCTAACGCTAGGTGGGCAGATTCCGCATCTCGAATTAGATCATCCTCATCCCGAAGACGCGCGCTAGCTCGGTCAAATATTCCGATTTTTCTACCTCTAAGAGCTGGGCTGTTTCCGCAGACATATAAGCCAACGACGGTCTGAAAATAGCCGACTTCTCCACCACCACTTTCAATCTTATCGAGAACTTCAGCCTCTAGTGTCCCGTCACCGGAGAACTCTTGAAGGCTTAGCAGGATGTTTAACATTTCAATCGGCACCACAGAGCTTTTTGCGTAGAGCTTGTAGAATGTAGGAGAACGCGCCAAAAGCGACGTCCATCTCAAAGACGCCTCTCGGACGATTTGGAAGCCTTCGGTGTCATTATTTTTGAGGTGCTGCGCCGATCGAACGAGCGTATGCGATAGTCGCAAAGATGATGCAACTGTCGGATGTAGGGTGAAGAAGTAGAAGCCGATATCTAGCAGTATCAAAATCGCTTCTCGATAGTGCAGCTTCGAAAAGTACTCGTTGTCGGAAGCTTCGGCATCGGTATAGGTGTCCGCCAGTTGCACGAGTTTGTTTCGCATGGCGCCAATGATGTAATTTGAAACCGCGTCGTATCCCATTTCCGACGCATAGCAAGCTGCCTTCACCTCTCTTGTGAAGTCGCCAAACAGAGCATGGTGCTTATAGATGTGCCGAGGAAACTCAATTCGTCGTCCTTCGTGGTAGTCGCGGTCGAGCGTCTTTTCCCAAAGCTTTTTGATACTCAGGTCCACCCTGTCAATCACGAGCGACTTCCGAGTATAAAACGGCCTTTCGATAATCTCCGTCTTCAGTTCATTCAAATGTAGATTATACTCTCGCAAGGCTAGCGTCAGTTCATGTTGAATTGTTGCTAAGTCCTCTTTGGTATTGGCAAAAATGTAATAGTTGTCGACATAGCGTCTGCTTTCATAGTCTTGTCGCATCTTTAGCCGAGAGGGCAAATTTTCAAGTCGGCTCGACGTATTTCTGTCAACTCTAGCAAGTATAATTTCAGCAAAAATTCTGCTCGCCTCTGGACCTATACAGATTCCGCTTGTCTCGTTGTAATTGAGTTTTTGCATTATGCTGTCGAAGTCATTGCCGAAGGACTGTGCTCCGATGCTGTCCTTTGCAAGCTTCTTCGATTTAGTAGCCCAGGCGATGGAATGTGTGTAGATGCTGTCAAAACATTTGGAGATGTCTAAGGCACACATCAGTTTGAACTTTTTCTCCAAGCGGATGTGATCATCCGAAAGAAAGAATCGATACAGCCGATCAAATCCTGAGTAAGAGAAGTAGCTGGCTGGATTTCTCACAAGCGTGTCGATCTCAGTCGTGTCGACTGTGGCGTTCTTGTACTTGTTCTTGTCCGCTACAGGAGAGTCAAAAAAGTACGATGTTCCAACTTTCGTTGGTTTTCGTATCGAGTATGGACTTCGGTTGCCATACTCGCAGATGAGTTGATTGTACTCGTGATAAAAGTGAGCGACTTCAACCTGTCCGTGCGGATGGACAAGGCTCAGGGTACGTAAGCTATCTTCCCCTTTGACTATGCTATACTTGAATGGGACCGTGAATTTTCGCTGCTTCAAGACGATCGTCTCAACAAACTTTTGGAGAAGCTCAGACTTAGACTGAAGATCGCTTAAATTCTTGTAGAATCCATCGTTGCTGAAGATGATCGGAACTTCAAAAGGGGCTGTGTCGGTCAAAACAGTACGCCAAACATCGCTTTTCTTCAGGCGCACCTTAGTTTTGCTTTTTCTAGGCATATTTCCAGCACTCCATGAGAAACTTCAATCGTTCTGGAGTGAAATTAAAGTGTATCTTGTCGATAAATGCCCTCTCAAAGGAAATGGTCAAAAGCTCATTCCGTTGTGCAAGGGAGAGTGAAAGAGACAGAGGTCCGCAAATCTTCCCAGATTTTGATAGGAGGATTTTTCTTTGGAAGGCGTCCAGCTCTTTCAATGACTTTGAAGGGAGGTCAATTAGACCATAGGTATGGTACATGCCCGCCGAACGGACCCGCGATTTTCGGGTATCGAAGAACTTATAATTGCAGGAGTTGACTCGAAATCGGTCTCTAAGGTCACCAAAATCTCCGTCCTTTAAATACTGAAGAAGTGACCGTGCGACCCTCGTCTTTCTTTTCTTCACCTTATTGTCAGAGACATCAAGAACGACCTTCCTGTTGTTCGGTCTGTCTTTGCCAATCCCCAACACAGAGAACGAGAAACCAAGATAGTCAAACTGATGTTCGGCTATTGGCACTTTGGCTTTCGTCTCAGTGAAATTGATTAACCGCGTCTTCTTTTCATTGAGGGATAAGCCGGGCGGCAGAAGCTCGGAAACACTTTTTCGTAAGCCCTTCAGGTCTCTTGTTGGCGGCAAAACCAATATGATATCGTCTACGTACCGAGCATAGAGATGTGGTTTTAGTTGAGACTGCATGGAGGCATCAAAGTCCTGCATATACATTTCCCCCAGTGCTGCGCTTATTGCCAGCCCGGGAGGGACGCCGTGGATGCCTTGTGCCGCACATGCAGTTATGAAGCCTTCAAGAACTGTTCTCGTTCCAGGTGCAGTATCCAATCTACGTTGCACCATACCCGTGAGAGAAGCCTGATCTACCGATGGGTAGAACTGTCTGACATCGAATTTCGCTACGGCAAAAGGCATGCCCTCTTGGCACAGAAGTTGAAGCCTTTGAATAATATCAAGCCGATTACTCTGCCTCGCGCTGGAGATTTTTCTGATATTTTGGACGGCTTTCCGCAATACAAGCTCAGTTGGTAGGTCATTGTTTTTGTAGATTGCCCGACCCGAAAGATCATTCTTCTCTAGCGTGATGCCCTTGAGACCGGATTTAGCGTAATTCACCGCTTTCGTAATTTGAGCATTTCTGAATGCTTCGGTCTTAAGTTTAGGTTTGTCCTTGAAGTCGGTTTTTCTAATATGTCGATTTAGAGAAGTGGGACCAAATGTCGGGTCATACATATTTCAAATCCAGAATCCATTGTGACCGCTAAGAACTTGATCTGTCATCTTGTAACGACGGTCGCTGTCCGCACTATCTCTAGTTGATATCACGTCTATAGTCGGTTTGGGAGAGGTCTACTTTTCTGAAGTTTGCCTCGCCGTTAGGCAGGCGCAGCGAAGGTCAGCTGCCCGCCCGCGCTACCTCACTGCAAGACCTTTGGGCCATGTTCAAGTGCATCGGGCTCATCGATGAACCAGAACCGTCTTTTCTTCGAACTCAGTCTGCCAAACGGTCAGAAAACGCTCTAAACCATCGTCTATGGAACTGAAATCTCAGCCCTTACTTGCTTTCCTTGGTGACCCGCGCCGCCGACTTCCGCGTGCGCTAAGTTTACAAGGCGGTGGTATTGCAGCGCGTGGGGGCAAGCGAGCCAACATCGGCTTCGAAGAAGTCGTCGCAAAACCGGCGACGAAGCGGGGGATGCTTTCTTCGTCTTTTTCCCTTGATCTGGCTGGTGGCAAGCAGATTATTCTTCCAGCCGTCAGCAAGGCCGCTGCGAATTCATTTGCTGAAGCGGTTGGGCAGGCGTGGTCCAAATTCAACCTTAGGGAACTTGCCAAGGAAGAGGAGAGAATCCAGCGGCTCCTTCAATCCCTAGAGAAGCTCCAAGCGCCTGAGCGATACCCGTCAGCATTCCATATCGACCCATTGGCACGAGAGGCATTGGACCTGACTGACCGTGTCTTGTCCAAGCTCAACGCCGAGGCTGTTGGCGACAAGACGATGCGTCGAATCGCCCCGATCCTTTCCTTCTCTGCTGACCCTGCCAAAGCCCGCGAAGCCGCGATCGAGCGCTTTGTCGATGCACAGCTCGACCGTTGGACGGAATTTCTCGACACCGTCGAGTCCATGCCGTTGACGCCCGAACAACGTCTGTCCGTAGTCGTCGATGAGGATGCGACGCTGGTTCTAGCCGGGGCCGGATCGGGCAAGACCAGCGTCATCACCGCGAAAGCGGCCTATCTCGTTAAGGCCGGGATCAGGTCTCCGGAAGAACTGCTTCTCCTGGCCTTTGCACGAGATGCAGCGACTGAGATGTCTGAGAGGATCGAAGCTCGTTGTGGCGTGCCCATCGCCGCGCGCACGTTTCATGCGCTGGCCTACGAGATCATAGGCGATGTCGAAGGGGAAAAGCCCGCGCTTGCGCCGACGGCAACGGACGACAAGGCGTTTCTATCGCTTATCCGCGACATCCTGCGATACATCGTCAGCCGCGTCAGCGACGTGGCAGAAACCGTGATCGGCTGGTTCGCAGGCTTCTTCGACGACTTCCCATCACCTTGGGACTTCAAGTCCGCCCATGAATGGTATTCCGAGGTCGAAAGCCGCAATTTACGGACGCTGCAAGGGGAAACCGTCAACAGTTTCGAAGAACTACTCATCGCGAATTGGTTGTATCGGAACGGCATTGCCTACGAATACGAACCTACCTACGAACACAAGCTGACCGGGACTGGACGACGTGTCTACACACCGGATTTCCGCCTGACCGAAAGCGGTGTCTACATCGAACACTTTGGGGTGCGGAAGAGACGAACCTCAGATGGCACCGAGCAGCTGACAACCGCGCCATTTGTCGATCAAGACGAATACCTAGCCGGCATGGATTGGAAACGAAAAGTCCATGCGGAACACGAGACGGTCCTGATCGAAACCTATAGCTGGGAGCGCGAGGAGGGTCGGTTGCTCGACGCGCTCGCCGAAAAGCTCGCGCCACACGTCACCATGAGACCGATCCCGGATATCGAGATTTATGATCAGGTCACACAGGTCGGGGTCGTGGACGGGTTCTCGTCACTGATCGGCACCTTTCTTCGCCATTTCAAGAACGGCGGTTATCAGATCGATGACTGCTCCGACAAAGCATCCACCCTGAAGATGGGAAAGAGGGCCGAGGCTTTCCTCAAGATATTCGGGGCGGTCTTCCGCGAGTACCAGAACCGCTTGGGCGACCGCATTGATTTCGAGGACATGGTGATCCGGGCGACTGCGCATGTCGAAAGCGGACGCTACAACAGCCCCTTTCGCCACATTCTCGTTGACGAGTTTCAAGACATCTCGACCGGACGCGCGCGTCTTATCAAGGCACTCAAGGAGCAGCACTCGGATGCAAAGATCTTTGCGGTCGGTGATGATTGGCAATCGATCTATCGCTTTGCCGGTTCCGATATTCACATAATGCGGAACTTCGGGACCGAGTTTGGGGGGCATTTTGCCGGTGCATCCGGCATCCACCGAACCGTTGATCTTGGCCGCACATTCCGATCGGTGGACAAGATTGCGCACGCATCACGACGCTTCGTCTTGCGGAACCCAGCCCAGATTACAAAGACAGTGCGTGCGGCAGGAGAAACGGATCAGCCTGCGATCCAGGTTGCATGGACCCGGCGCGAAAACGCCGAAAACGTGCTCGACGAAACCCTCACCTCTCTGTCGGAGACTTGCACAGGTGGCGTCCAAATGCCGTCCGTGCTCTTGCTTGGCCGATATAGGTTCAATGAACCTGATCTCAGGCGCCTGCGGCGGCAACACCCGGCACTTTCGCTGAGTTTCAAGACGATCCATGCCTCCAAAGGCCTGGAGGCGGACCATGTGATCATTCTCGGGGCCGACAAGGCTCGTATGGGGTTCCCGTCCATGATCGTTGACGATCCATTGCTAAGTCTCGTCTCACCGGAAGCGGAGCTGTTCGAGAACGCAGAAGAGCGTCGCGTGATGTATGTCGCCATGACGCGCGCCCGGCGCTCGGTCACAATCCTTGCGTCAGAAGCACGGCCTTCAGTCTTCGTTACCGAACTGATGAACGATCCGGATTACGGCGTCGTCAGCCCGATTGAGACAACCGAACGTACACATACCTGCCTGCAATGCGGCGGGCGTCTTCTCTACATGCCCGGACAGGACGGGCCGGGGTGGTATCGCTGCGAACATGTGAAACTGTGCGGAAACCGTATGCCGGCATGTCCAGAATGCGGTGTGGGACTCCCGGTCCGGGACCAAAAACGCAGCGTGATGGAATGTTCGGAATGCAATGCGTCGCAGCAAGCCTGCCCCAGCTGCGACGATGGATGGCTCATTGAACGCCGTGGCAGGTTCGGACCCTTCCTCGGGTGTGTCCGATTCCCGGACTGCAATGGGAAAGCGAAGATCGCGAAGACGGCATCGCGCTAAATACACTATCAAGACCCTTCACGTCGGGCGCAAGCACCCAAAGTTGCGCAACTAAGTGACATAAGCCTGACCTTCCCCTAGCCTGGCATGATGTCGAGCCAAGCGTGGACAGATGCCGAGAATGACCTGATCGTCGCGGATTACTTCGCGATGCTGGCCGAAGATGTGGCAGGCCATCCCTACAACAAGGCCGAGCATCGACGGCAGCTTCTACCGCACCTCAACGACCGCTCGGACGGGTCGGTTGAGTTCAAACATCAGAACATCAGCGCTGTGCTCAAAGGGCTCGGTGAGGCCTGGATCACCGGGTACAAACCCGCGTTCAACTTCCAGGCCAGCTTGATCGACGCCGTCGCACGCTGGTTGGCGATGCGTCCAGACTGGGCGTATCGTTCCCTTTCTTCCCGGCCGATGGAAGGCATGGCCGAGGCGGCGCAACTCTGGGTCGGGCCTGCACCGACGTTGACCAACCAACCGCCGCCGGACGAGCTTGAGCAGATGCTCCACATCGCCAAGAAGTTCGACGTGGCCGCGCGGGATAAACGCAACCGCGCCCTTGGTAAGGCTGGAGAAGAGCGCGTCTTGAAACACGAGCGTAACACTCTGACTGCAGCGGGGCGGGAGGACTTGGCGCAACAAATCCGCTGGGTTTCGGAAGAAGAAGGGGATGGCGCGGGCTATGATATTGCCAGTTTCAATGCAGACGGACGGCAGCGTCTCATCGAGGTGAAGACCACAAACGGGTGGGAACGCACGCCGTTCCATGTCTCGCGCAATGAACTTGCAGTGGCAGATGAACGGCGCGAGGAATGGTGCTTGTTTCGCCTTTGGAATTTCGCACGAACGCCCAAGGCTTTCGAGTTGCGCCCGCCGCTTGACGCGCATGTGTCGCTCACGGCGACCAGCTTTCAAGCAAGCTTTCACTGAATTGTGTTGACGAGACATGACCCCCGAGACCGCGCATCAATGGAGCGCGAGATAAAAGGGGTGCCGCAGTCGGCACGCAACTGGTTGTTGTGACTGGCTTTATTCAACCGCACTCCTTAACATGACGCGGCGAAAGTACGGTCAACGCACTGATTTTGCGCGAATAATTCAGCGGCACATTCCCGATGGACGCTTTTTGCGGCGTCAGTTTCTACCCAAGATCAGATATTTAGGCGCCCTTAAGCGGCAAGGGTTAGAGAGTCGCCGTGCGATTTCTTCATCAACATCAGACACCTGGGCACGTGTTGCCGCACCTCTTTTATCTTGCGCTCCCATTGTTGTGCGCAAGATACCAACTCTTGACGCTCGGACTCGTCGCCTTGTCTACGGAGTAGCTGCCAAAAGCAGGTTTCCGCATTGTGCATACTAGAGGTCTGAAAACACTGCGAAATTGCAGGAAACCTGCACACGACCGATTTGCATGCACGCGAAAACGCTAGTCACGTCAGTGACTTGCGGCATTCGTGGCAGCCGCTTTTATCTTGCCCTTCTTCCAGTTGTCTTCCGCAGCCCTCTGAAATCAGCTCTCGGCACGCTTTCAAAGCCCCAAGAATGCAGGCTCGAGCGACGCTCCCAGACGCATGAGTCGGGGGCCGGGCGCAACCGCCAAGATGCTCACTTCGGTGCTTCGATTTGAGCCGGGCGTTTGGAGGGCTCCCCATCCGATTTGTACGCTGTTACAGGCCGCTTTACGCGGCGCGTTCGCGCGCCCTGCACAAGCCAAATGCTTGGCCTCATGCTCGTATGCATGACACCGTCTCGCCCATCAGCAGCACGCACCGAACCGACCCAACCGGTCGATGCCGCGCGGATCGAAGCGGCACTGGTGAAGGTGGCTGCGCTGGTTGCCAATGACCCGGCATTCGCGCCGGTCTTCGAGCGGCTGGAGGCGGAGATGGCCGCGGCCGTGAAGAAGGAGAAACGGCTGTCCGAGGCGCAGCGCCGGGCGCGGGCGCTGCTGGCTCAGAAGGCGACGCGCGCGACGAGTTCTGCGACGTGTTCCAGCGACGCGCCTTTGCCGTATCGTTCGCGGTCGAGCCGGTGACCGAAGAGGTCGCGGCGGATGCGATCGTCGATCCCGGCGGCAAGCATGCGGTCCTCGAAGGCATGTCGCAGGGAGTACATCGAGTGGCGCGGGGTCTCGAGCAGGCCGTTGGCGCGGAGGAACTTGTTCACGACCGCGCTGAGGGTCGCGCGGTTCCGGTAGCGGGGAAAGCCTTCGGGGTACTGCTTGAGGGCTTCCAGCGAGACCCCGGTCAGAGGGATCACGCGGCGCGCATAGTGCGACTTCAATTGCCTTCCCTCGGGTTCGATAGAAATGTGCGGCACGTCGCAATCGAGCCGGATTGTTTCCGCCGTCAGCGCCGCGCCTTCGGACGGTCGGTAGCCCGTGTTGATCATCCCCAAGAGCAGGGCGCGCGCCTGGCCGTTCAACCCGTCCAGAGCACCGGGGGCGAGCAGTCGCGTCCTGATCCAGTCCTCGCTGAATGGCGGTCGCGTTTGCTTCTCGCCCTCCTTGAAGGACAACTCGCCCAGCGGCAGCACCAGTCCAAGCCGCTTCATCATGTTCACGGTCTTCAATACGTCGCCCAGGTGGATCAGATCCTTGTTGGCCGAGTTCGCCGTGACGTCACCCGCCTCGATCCGGTCGAGCCAGTGTTGACGGAAGTCGAGCATGTCGTCGCGAGTGATGTTGGCGATCTCCTTGTCGCCGATGATCGCGACGAAGTTCATCACCGCCTTCTTGCGCGGGGCCTCCCAGCGGCGCAGCTGGTCCTCGCTCTTGCCGAGGGTCTTTTCCTTGGCGAGCGACCAATAGAGTTCAAGCGCCTTGGTGACCGTGATGCGGGGCTCGGGAACGGTGCCGAGCAAAGCGGCGGCTTCCACAGCATCGGGTTGGTCCGCAGGCGCAGGGATGGCCTCGACGCGTTCAACGACATCCTCGACAGGCAGTTTGGCTACCGCCCCCGCATCCAGATACCGAAAGCCTCTCGCCCGGGCCAGATCGCGCGCGGCCTCGTAGCGGGCCTCCGCATCCGCGCTGTTCCCGGCCAGCCGCGCCTCCCAAGCCTCGATCATCTGGCTCCACGCCCGATCCGCCTTGCTCTGAGCGATGGTCTCCGAGTCGGTGTGCAGGCTGATCCAGACGGTTTCGCGCGGCTCGATACCCCGATACCGGCGCGGCACGCGGCGGCGGAGGTGGTAAAGGCGGCCTCGTTTCGCGATGCTCATGGCGGAGAAATCCCCCGTTTGTGCAGCAAATTGTGTAGCAAAATGTGCAGCAAATCAAGCGGATCAAACAACGCTGCAAGCGCGAAAATGCCGAATTCTGCCCTACTATCAGGTGGTTAAGCGAACGTAGACTGGAGGAAAATGGCGGAGACGAAGGGATTCGAACCCTCGAGACGGTTTCCCGTCTACTCCCTTAGCAGGGGAGCGCCTTCGACCACTCGGCCACGTCTCCGCCTGCCTGTCTAGGGATTGGGTTGGGGGAAAACAAGGGCAAAAACCCGACGATCGGTGGCACCGTCATGCCCTGGGCCTGCGCAGGATGCCGGCGGGAGGAAGCGGACCGAAGGGCGTGTCGACCGTTTGCGCGGTGTGGTTGAACCAGAACCGCTCGTTCGCGGTGTCGCGGACCCGGACCCCTTCGGGCAGGGCAAGGGTCTCGATCCCGGCGCGTGCGCACAGATCGGCAACCAGCCTGTCATGGCCCGGATCGTCGCACCACGCGCCCAGATATGTGACACGGCCCGAGCGGCGGGCAATGGCGCTGCCGTCTTGCAGCGTCAGAACCGCGCCAGCGCTGCCTTCCAGGTCTTCGCGATATCCGATGACCGCGCCGCCGCCCTGGATCGGCAGCGGGCAATCGGCGCGCAGGCTTTCCACCCGGGAAACCGTCACCGCGAGGCCTGGAAAGGCCGGGGGCAGGGGCACGGGGATCGCCATTTCGACATCGCGTGCCGCACTGCGCGGTCCGATCAGGATTTCGGCATCCGCGTTCGCCAGCGCGGTTTTCAGATCGTCCGGCATGTGCATCATACCGGGCACGAGAACCAGCCGATAGCCGGTGAAATCCCGGGTTTCAGGGCGCAAGATGTCCACAGACAGTCCGGCGCGGCGCAGCGCGCGGTACCAGTCGAAGACCAGTCCGAAATAGCTCAGACCCGCGCCATGCGGCTGGATCGTCCAGGCCCAGTCGGCGTCGTAGTCGAAAATCAGAGCGACAGGCGCTTGCACCGGTGCGACACGCGGCGCGGTCGCGATTTCCTGCGCGACCTGGGCCGCTTCGGCCAGGGCGGGCGCGGCTTCGCTATCCGGGCGCAACAGGCCGGAATGCATCTGTTCCTGCGCGAACGGCGCCTGGCGCCATCGGAAATAGCACACCGCCTCGGCGCCGTGGGCAAATGCCTCCCATGACCACAGGCGCACCATGCCGGGCAGGGGCGCGGGGTTGACCGGCGCCCAGTTCACCGGGCCGGGCTGCTGCTCCATCACCCACCAGCGGCCTTTGCCGACGGCGCGGTAAAGGTCATGGTGAAAAGCCTGAAAATCCGGATCGCCTTGCCGCGCAAAGGCACGCTGATGGGCGGCATCCGCCCCGACGCGATCTTCGAGAAAGCCCAGCGGATAGCTGTCCCAACTGGCGATATCCAGATCGTCGCCGACCTTGAAATGGTCGAAATCGGTGATCCGGCCCATGTAGTTATGCGCGATCGGCGCGTCCGAGCGCGCCCGGATGACGTCGACCTGCACGCGGTTGAAGCGCCCCACCTGGTCCGAGGCGAAGCGGCGGAAGGCCAGCCAATGGCCGGGATTGGCTTCGGTCACCGTCAGGTTGGGCAGGTCGATCTGGTCAAAGCCGGAATACTCCATGGACCAGAACACGTTGCCCCAGGCGCGGTTCAGCGCGTCGATGGATTGATACCGCTGCGCGCACCAGTCCTGAAACGCCGCGCGGTCGATCTCGGAATAGCTCAGGATCGTGTCGTGGCATCCGTATTCATTGTCTGTCTGCCAGGCGGCGACATGGGGATTGCGGCCATAGCGGTCGGCCAGCAGCGTCACGATCCGACGGCATTCGTCCAGATAGCCGTTATGGGAAAAACTGTAATGCCGGCGCGAACCGAACCTGCGAGGGCGCCCGTCGCGATCCACCGCCAGCATGTCGGGGTGGCGGTCGATCATCCAGCGCGGCGGCGTCGCGGTGGGGGTGCCCAGGACCACTTTCAGCCCCGCCCTGCCCAGCGTGTCGATGGCCCGGTCGAGCCAGTCGAAGCGCAGATCGCCCGGGGCGGGTTCCAGCCGCGACCAGGCGAATTCGCCGATCCGGACCCAGGTCAGGCCGGTCTCGGCCATGCGACGGGCATCGTCGGCCCAAACGGCCTCGTCCCAGTGCTCGGGATAATAGCAGCAGCCCAGCGTGCGTTTCATCTCTGCCTCAGCCATAGGCTGCGTCGAAGGCGGTGACCATCGCGGCGGCGCGTGACGCGACGTCTTGGGGTTCCATGCCCGGCTTGTACAGCGCCGAGCCGATGCCGAAACCGGTGGCTCCGGCAGCCTTCCAGGCGGCGAAATCGTCGGGACCGACGCCGCCCACCGCATAGACCGCCGTTTCGGGTGGCAGAACGGCACGCATCGCCTTCAGGCCCTCGGCCCCCAGTTGCGAAGCCGGAAAGATCTTCAGCCCGTCGGCCCCGGCGCGCAACGCGGCGAAGGCCTCGGTCGGGGTGAAGACACCGGGATAGGATGCCATCCCGGCGGCCTTGGTGGCGTGGATCACGTCGGCGTTGCAGTCTGGCGAAACGACGATCTGCGCACCGATCCGGGCCAGCCGGTCGACCTGCGCCACCTCCAGTACCGTGCCCGCACCGATCCGCGCGCAGTCGCCTGCATGCGCACGCATCGCCGCGATGCTGTCATAGGGGTCGGGCGAATTCAGCGGGACTTCGATCGTCGTGATGCCGGCCTGCACAAGCGCGTCCAGCACCGGCACGGCCTCGACCGGCTTGATGCCACGCAGGATGGCGATGATCTCTCGGGTCATGATGTGGTTTCCCGGTGCGCGGTGAACGCGGCGGTCAGGCCCGCCAGGGTGATGTCTTCGGCGTCGGTTTGCAGCGGCGACAGACCCTGCGCGGCCAGCGCGTTGGAATAGGCGCGGGCAATGCCAGTGGCGCCCACCACCATCACCTGCTGTCCCAGCCAGTAGGGTCGTGCGCCTGCCAGTTCCAGCCCGATCAGCAGACCGGACAGACGCGCATGGGCATTGGCGGGCGAAAGCCCGTGCAAAAGGCCTTCGGCCCGCAACGTGAACAGGTCCGCGGCCAGTCCGGCGGGGCGGGACAGTGCATGTGCCACGGATTCGGCAAACGCGTCGTCGTCCCAGCCGTCATCGACGGAATGGCGCAACACGGAATGCCGGGACAACAGGGCAAAGATTTCTCCGGTCATGAAGGTGCGAAAGCTGACCACCTCGCCGGCGCTGACCTGCACCCATTTGCAATGCGTTCCGGGCAGGCACACCACGCCGTCGAAATCCGGATGCCGGGCAAAGACGCCGGCGATCTGGGATTCCTCGCCACGCATAACGTCGGCGGGCCTGTCCTGCTTGATGCCCGGCAGGATGCGCACGTCGAGCCGGGGATCGGCCGTGGTGACGCGGGTTGCCTGCGACAGGGCCGGCGGCTTGCACGGTGTGGCGGCGTACGCGGCTTCGGCCCAACCCTGGCGCGATCCGGCCATGCCGCAGACCAACACCGGCACAGAGGTTCCGTCGGGCAGAGCATCGCCGACAAGGTCCAGCAACGCAGGCTCGTAATCGGCGCGGCCCAGCCGGCTCATGCCCTGATCCGAGTCGTGCCGCCGGATCACCCCGCCCTGCGCGTCCATCAGCCAGACGCGCAAAGACGACGTACCCCAGTCGACGGCGATCCAGGCCGGTGCGTCGTTCATCCCGACACCACCACGCCGCCATCGACCGCCATGCATTGTCCGGTCATCATCCGGCTGGCTTGCGACGCCAGGAACAACGTCGCGTCCACCACATCCTGCGGGACCAGGTGCTCCTTCAGGCATTGCCGGTCCAGATGCGCAGCCAGCGCTTCGGGAGTGGCCCATTTCTCCATCTGCTTGTCGGTCAGCACCCATCCGGGCGCCAGCGCGTTGACGCGGATCCGGTCGGGGCCGAATTCGCGTGCCAATCCGCGGGTCATGCCGGTGATCCCGGCATTGGCCGACACGTATGCTGGATAGCCCGCGTTGCCCATCATGTAGCTGATCGAGGAAAAGTTCACGATGGCCCCGCCGCCGGCCGCCTGCATCTGCGGGATCACTGCCTGGCAGGCAAAGAAATAGGCGCGCAGATTGATCGCCATGGACCGATCCCAGAACGCTTCGTCGACGTCCAGCGTCGCATGGCGCTGGTCGTTGGCGGCGTTGTTGACCAGCACGGTGACCGGCCCGTGTGCTTCGGCCGCCTGCGCGACGGCGGCTTGCAGCGCGGCAGTATCGGTGATGTCGCACCGGATGAAGAGCGGCGCGCTGCCGGTTTCATCCTTCATGCGCGCGGCAAAGGCGCTTGCATCGGATCGCCCGACAAAGGCCACCTTGGCCCCTTGCCGCAGAAAGCCTTCGGTCAGCGACGCCCCGATGCCCGAGCCGCCGCCGGTAATGAAGACCGAAGCGCCTTTGAGATCGGGGAAAACGGGGGTGTCGGTCATCTGCATCTCCTAGGTGTCCAGACGGATGCCTTCCAGCACCCAGATCGTCGCGGGAAAACTCCAAGGCAGTGTCAGGCCGCGGTTCATCAGCCAGGCGCCCGATACCGTGATGTCGTCGGATTTCAACGCCGGGGTGCCGCGCGACAGGGCATGGGCGCTACCGCGGTTCAGCAATCGGACGCGGTACATCGCATCGGGACTCAGCCGGGTCAGGCGCAGCGGGCGCGGCGCGATCTGGCCGCTGGTGTCCTGCTTGCCGGCGAAGACGACGAACCGGTCGCCGGTTCGGCACAATTGCTGTTCGGCCAGCACCGCCGGATCTGCCGCGTCCAGCCGCAGGATATCGGCACCCTCCATCCAGTCGCGGTTGGTCTTCCACCAGGTCGTGACTTCGCGCAGCACGGCGGCTTCGCGGTCGTCCAACTCGCGCGGGTCCATCTCGAACCCCATGTGGCGCTGTGCTGCCACCCAGGCGCGCATCGATATGTCGATGACGCGGCCCGAGGTGTGGCATTCGCGCGGACCGACATGACTGCCGGTCACCACCGAAGGCAGGAACAGCGCCGCGTTGTGCTGGATGCGCAGCCGTTCGATGGCGTCATTGCTGTCCGAAAGCCAGACCCGCTGGGTGCGTTTCAGGATGCCGAAATCGATCCGCCCGCCGCCGCTGGCGCAGCTTTCGATCTCGACATGCGGGAACTCGGCGCGCAGCCGGTCGATCAGCGCATAAGACCCCCGCGTCTGCGCCGCGTCGGGCATCGGCAACACACGGTTGTGGTCCCACTTGATGTAGTCGATCGGGTGGTCGCGCAGGATCGCCGACATCCGGTCATACAGAAACGCGCGGACCGCCGGCAAAGCCATGTTCAGCGCCTTCTGCTGACGGCCAAGGGTCTGGTCCTCGGAGCCTAGCGCCCAATCGGGATGGGCGCGGTGCAGGTCGCTGTCGGGGTTGATCATCTCGGGTTCGAACCAGATGCCGAAGGACATCCCCAACCCGTGCACGTGGTCGATCAGCGGATGCAACCCGTCGGGATACTTGCGCGGATCGACCTGCCAGTCCGACAGCGACCGGGTGTCGTCGTCGCGCATCCCGAACCAGCCGTCGTCCAGAACGAACCGTTCGGCGCCCAGATCGGCGGCGCGGCTGGCGATGTCCTTGAGCACCGCGACGTTGTGATCGAAATAGACCGCTTCCCAGCAATTGTAATGCACCGGGCGCGGGGTGCCGGGTCTGGGCCAGGTGACGATCCGGTCGCGGGCATGGCGCTGAAAGGCCACCGCGCAGCCGTTCAGCCCGTCATTGGAATAGACCATGTACAGCGGTGCGGTTTCGAACGCGGTCTGCGCCTCGGTCTCCATCCGCGCCGCATGGCCCCACTGGATCTGGCGGCGGCCGTCGGGCAGTTCCTCGGCGATCATGCGGTGTCCGCCGGACCAGCCGTAATGAAAGCCGTAGACCTCGCCTTGGGTGTTGGTCGCGCCCCTGCAGGGGATCAGCAGGCCGGGGAAATGCTCGTGCCCGGTACGGCCCGTGCGGTTTTCGCGGTAACGCATGCCGGGCGACCAGGCGGTACGGTGCATCTGGAACTCGCCGCACCAGCGCCCGGCGAAATCGATCATCTCGTCCGACAATTGCGGTGCGGGCACCACCGGAGCGGCCAGCCAGTGCAGATGCACCGGGCTCTCTGTCTCCAGCCGGGTCTGCGCGGTGATGATGTGGGTTTCGGGGTCCAGCGCGAAGGAAAAGACCAGCGCCAGACCGTTCGTCGTGTCGGTATAGCGCAGACGCAGCCCGTCGCTGTCGTCATGGCTGTCATAGCAGAACTTGGGCAGCAACGGGGTGCCGCCGGCATCGCGCAGGATCAGACCGGGTTGGCCCGGAAAGCTGCGCGTCGCTTCGGGGCACAACGTCAGGTCGGGGTTTTCGTCCAGCATGCCGCCGGTCACGTCCAGTCGCGACGCGGCGTGCAGCACTGCGGGCTCGTCCGTCTCGGGCAGGCGCGCGCCCCAATAGACGACCTGGGGAAGGCGCTCGCCCTCCGCCGCCAGAACAAGGCTCTGGCGTCCGTTATCCAGCCGCCAGGTGCGTGTCACTTGACCGCCCCCAGCGTCAGACCGGCGATGAAATGCCGCTGCATCAGGAAGAACATCGCCACCGGCGGCAGCGCCGCGACGATCGAACCGGCGCTCATCAGGTGATACTGGGCCACGAATTGCGAGTTGAACGACGTGATCCCCGCGGTCACCGGCTGTGCGTCGGGGCCCTGGGTCAGCACGATGGCCCAGAAGTAATCGTTCCAGATGAAGGTGAAGATCAGCACCGCCAGCGCCGCGATCGCGGGCTTCATCAGCGGCAGCACGATGAACCAGAAGATCCGCCACTCCGCCACGCCTTCGACCCTTGCGGCTTCGATCAGTTCGAAGGGCAGGGCGCGGATGAAGTTGCGCATGAACAGCGTGCAGAAGCCGGTCTGGAACGCGATGTGGAACAAAACCAGGCCCAGCTTGGTGTCGTACAGCCCCATATCCACGGTCAGGTCGCGCACCGGCACCATCAGGATCTGGAAGGGCACAAAGTTGCCTGCGATGAACATGAAGAAGATCAGCAGGTTGCCGCGGAATCGGTAGATGCCCAGGGCAAAGCCGGTCATGCAGGACAACGCCACCGCCCCGATCACCGTCGGCACCGTGATCAGCACCGAATTCAGCATGTAGCGCGGCATGTCCGATTCCAGGAACACCTTGCCGTAGTTCGTGAAGAACTCGAAGGACGACGGCACGCCCCAGTAGTTTCCGTTGGTGAAATCCGACAGCGGCCGGATCGAGAACAACGCGACAGCGATCAGCGGCAGCAGCCACATCACCAGCGCCAGCGGTACCAGCGCCTGATAGGTGATCTGCGCGGCGCGCGGGCGTTTTTCGATGGGTGTCGGGAACATCTCTTTATCTCCCTAGCGGCGCGCCGATTTCTCGTCCTGGTACATCTGCCACAGGAAGTAGCCGATGAAGACGAGCATGATGAGAAACAGCACCACCGCGATGGCCGAGCCATAGCCCATGCGGAATCCGTATTCGGACAGCGCCTTTTCGAACATGTAGAAGCTCAGAACCCGGGTCGACCCGAACGGCCCGCCATTGGTCATGACCGAAATCAGGTCGAAGCTGCGCAGCGCGCCGATGATCGTCACCACGAAGGCGATGAAGGTGGCGGGCTTGAGCTGCGGCAGGATCACGTGCCACAGCATTCGCCAGCCCTTGGCACCGTCCAGCCGCCCGGCTTCGATCTGCTCGGGATCGACGGCGTTCAGGCCGGTCAGGTAGAGGATCATGCAATAGGCCGTCTGCGGCCAAAGCCCGGCGGCGATGATGCCGTAGGTGGCCAGGGTCGGATCGCCCAGCACGTTCACGGACCCAAGGCCGAAAAAGCCCAGCACAGCGTTCAAAAGCCCCTCGCGCGGCAGGTAGAACCAGCTGAAGACCAGGCCGACGACGACCTGGCTCAGCACGAAGGGAAAGAAGAACAGCGACTTGTAGATGCGGATGCCGGCGATCGTCTGGTTCAGAAACAGCGCGATGAACAGCCCCGCCGGGATCGCCAGCAGGTACAGCGCCAGCCACTTGACGTTGTTCCACAACGACACCTCGAAGGCGCGGTCGGTCATCAGTTCCTGGTAGTTGCGCAAGCCCACGAATTCGCCCTGCTCGGACAGTTCGCCCAGCCCGTTCCATTCATAGGTCGAGATGTAGAAGCTCTGGAAGATCGGGATGATCACGTAGACCGCGAAGAACAGGATGCCCGGCGCCAGGAACAGCAGTGGCGTGACGGTCATGCGGTTGCGTTGCATCCAGCTGCGCGGCACGGTCGGGTCAGTGACGGCTGTCATGTAGGCTCCTCCTCCGGGCGGATGGGTCCGGGCACATCATGCAGAAACCGATGGGCGGCTTGTGGATGGCGTGCCGGCGCGCGCGGATGGTGCGAAAGACGATCGGGGCGCGCAGACCCAGCCTGCGCGCCCCTGGTTTTCGGTCTTACTTGTAGATCCGCTGGCGGGCCTGTTCGAGCCGCCCGAGGATATCTTCAAGGTTGTCGGGGAAGACCATGAATTCCTGCAGGCCTTCCATGCCGATCGACGCCATCTCGGCCGGGAAGTCGCGGTCGAAGAACTGCGCGATTCCGCCGGTGGCGTTCTGGCTGAGCATCTCGAAGCCCTGCTGGATGAATTCGTCATCCGCGACCGAGGCGTTGGCGTTCACCGGCAACTGGCCCAGACCGTCGGGCCCGTTGATGCGGGTCTGCACGTCGGGCGAGGTCACGAATTTCAGGAATTCGCGCGCCGCGTCGATATTGGTCGCGCCCGATGCCACGTGGAACGTGTCGGTGGGGGCGTCTTCGCCCATCGCCACGTCGGCGATCTTGGGGAACTGGTAGAAATCGATCTGGTCGTCGGTCAGGCCCGCTTCGCGCAGATGCGGAACGGCGAAGTTGCCGATCAGATAGGCTGTCGCCTCGCCGTTCACGACGAAGGGCAACGCTTCCTGCCAGCTATAGGTCTGATGGTCGTCGATATAGGCGCCCATGTCGATCAGCTTGCGCCAATTGGCGAAGGTTTCGCGCACGCGGTCGTCGGTCCAGGCCACTTCGCCCTGTGCCAGCTGCATGTGGAAGTCGAACCCGTTGGTGCGCATGTTCAGGTAGTCGAACCAGCCGCCGGCGGTCCACAGGAACTTGGAGCCGATGGAATAGCACTTCTTGCCCGCATCGAGGATCTTCTGGCAGTTGGCGATTTCCTCTTCGAAGGTGGCCGGCTCGGTCAGGCCAAGTTCGTTGAAGATGTCTTCGCGGTAGTAGATGCCCCACTGGTAGTAGGTATAGGGAACGCCCCACTGCTTGCCATCAATGGTCATTGCACCCTGAACGGATTCGAGCCCGGCGAAGTCGCCTGCGGCCCACCAGTCCGAGATGTCCATGAACAGGCCCGAGTCCACGTATGGACCCATTCGGTTGGCGGCGTACCAGTTGATGACGTCCGGCGGGTTCGCCGACAGCGCGTTGCGGATCTGGCTTTTCCAGGCCTCGCGGTCGACGATTTCCAGTTCGACGCTCAGGTTCGGGTGCATGGCGTCGAAATCGGCGGCCAGGCTTTCCATGATTGCGCGCGGCGCCGGGTTCGACATGTCCGAGATGATGCGCAGCGTGCCTTCGAGGTTCGAATGGCTGCCTGCACCGGCTGCCCCGGCCAGCATCGTGGTCGTGGCCAGCGCCGCAATGGACGCCTTGAACGTGGATGTCATTTGGTTTCCTCCCGTGTCATCCTGCTGGTTGGTTCCAAATAATGAAACTCTTTTCCAACTATTGAAACTATGTGAGATTCGGGGTATCGATGTCAACACTCTGTCGCCGCGAGGCGTGCAGGGACGGGAGGAGAACAGAGGGCTTGGCATGAACCGCCAGACCGTGCCCGCGGGCGCCGGTGACGGCACCGTCGGCAAAGCGTTGGATGTCTTGGACGCGGTGGCCGGATTCGGCCGTCCGGTGCGCTTTGCCGAGTTGCTGGATCGCTCGCCCTTTCCCAAGGCCACGCTGTACCGGCTGCTGCAGACGCTGACCAACCAGGGCATGCTGTCCTATGACGAAGCCGCGCAGACCTATGCGCCGGGGCTGCGGTTGGTGCGGCTGGCCCACGCCGCCTGGGCGCAGTCTTCACTGGCACCGATCGCGCGGCCGTTTCTGGATGCGCTGTCCGAACGGGTGGGCGAAACGATCCACCTGGCGCAGCTCGACCAGGGCCAGGTGATCTATGTCGACAAGCGCAACGCGCAGAAACCGATCCAGATGTATTCGGCGGCCGGCAAGGTCGGTCCCGGGTATTGCACCGGCGTCGGCAAGACCATGATGGCTTTCCTGCCCGAGGCCGAACGCGGCACCGCCGTGCGCCAGCAATCCTTTTTCGCGCATACGCCCAACACGCTGACCTCGCCCGAAGCGCTCGAGGCCGAACTGGCCCGGATTCGCCACGACGGGATCGGCTTTGACCGCGAGGAACACGAGCCCGGTATCATCTGCGTCGCGGCACCGATCCTGACATCCGCGGGCCGTGTCATCGGCGCATTGTCGATCACCACTTCGACGCAACGCAATACGCTGGACGGACTGGCACGCCTGCGTCCAGCGCTGACCGAAACCGCAAACCGCATCGCCGAAGCTGCAAAAGACTGGCAGTTCCCGGCATGACACAGGAGAAAGCCGGATGACCGGGGTAACGCTCACCAATGCCGTCAAGAAATACGGAGACGTTCAGGTCATCCACGATATCGACCTGGATATCGAGGATGGCGAATTCTGCGTCTTCGTCGGCCCGTCCGGCTGTGGCAAGTCCACGCTGCTGCGAATGATCGCGGGGCTCGAGGAAACCACCTCGGGCAAGATCGAGATCGGTGCGCGCGACGTCACCCGGCTGGACCCGTCCGAGCGCGGCGTCGCCATGGTGTTCCAGACCTACGCGCTCTACCCGCACATGACGGTCGAGGAAAACATGGGCTTCGGGCTCAAGATGACCGGTCATCCCAGGGCCGAGATCAAGCGCAAGGTCGACGAGGCCGCGCGCATCCTTCAACTGGGCGATTATCTCGATCGCAAACCCAAGGCGCTGTCAGGCGGCCAGCGCCAGCGCGTCGCGATCGGCCGCGCAATCGTGCGCGGCCCCGAGGTGTTCCTGTTCGACGAACCGCTGTCCAACCTCGATGCCGAACTGCGCGTCGACATGCGGGTCGAAATCGCCCGCCTGCACAAGGAAATCGGCGCGACGATGATCTATGTCACCCACGATCAGGTCGAGGCGATGACGCTGGCCGACAAGATCGTCGTCCTGCGCGCCGGCCGGGTCGAACAGGTGGGCAGCCCGATGGATCTCTACAACGATCCGGGCAACAAGTTCGTGGCCGGTTTCATCGGCTCGCCCGCGATGAATTTCATCGACGGGACCGTCGAGGGCGGCAGGGTGCGCATGCCCTCGCTCGACACCGCGATAGACGCCAACGTCACGCTTCCGCCGGATGGTGCAAAGCTGTTCGTGGGCCTGCGTCCGCAACATCTGACGCTGCGCCAGTCCCAGGGGCCGGTGATCCTCGACATTCGCGAACGGCTGGGCGGCGTGTCCTATGACTATCTGACCGTCCCCGGCGGAGAAAAGATCATCGTGGAATCCCGCAGCGACGAGGCGATCCCCGAAGGCACGCCCGTCAAGGTCGAATTCGATCCCGCCAACGCGCTTTTCTTCGACGCCGGAACCGAGCGGCGCCTGCGCTGACGCCTGACCGCGGCAGGGGCTTGCCGCCGGCCGGCAGCGCGCGTCCCGTGGATGCGTCCGCGAGGTCGACGGATCAGGCCATCCGCCGCGCCATGTCGATCATGCGCGCGGCGAAGCCCCATTCGTTGTCGTACCAGCCGAAGATGCGCACCTGCGGGCCGCTGACCAGTGTCTCGGGCAGGGCAAGGATCAGGCTTTCGGGCCGCCCCCGCAGATCGGTGGACACGCAGGCATCATCGATCGCGGCGATCACCGGCGATCCTTCGGCAATGCGGCGCAACATGGCGGTCATGTCCGCCGGCGGACGCGCCAGCGTCACGGTCAGGTCGATGGCCGAAACCGAAATCGCGGGCACCCGGACCGCCGCCCCGGTGATCCGTCCCGCAAGCGCCGGCAGAACCGCGTCGATCAACCGCGTGGCGCTGGTCGTCGTCGGCACCATCGACACCGCCCCCGCGCGCGACCGCACCAGCGTGTCGCCCCGCGGCGCGTCCACCATGGGCTGACTGCCGGTATAGACATGCACCGTGGTCATGTGGCCGCGTTCGATCCCGCAGGCCGCGTCAAGCGCCTTGAGCAGCGGCGCCAGCGCGTTGGTGGTGCAGGACGCGTTCGACACGATTCGCGCGGCGCCCATCGCGGCTTCGTTGGCGCCCAGCACGCAGGTCACCTCGGCGCCGTCCGATGGGCCCGAAATCAGCATCCGTGCGGCGCCGGTTTCCCGGAACCGCTCGGCCTGTGCCCGCGTGTCGATCTTGCCGGTGCATTCCATCAGCACATCGACGCCGGCCAGCCGCAACTGGCCCAGGTCGGGCTGCGTCGTCATCGCGATGCGCCGTCCCGCGACCGACAACCCATCGCCGTCCAGAGCGATGCTGCCCGGGAACGGCCCGTAGACGCTGTCGTATTTGAGCAGGTAGGCGCAGATTTCCGGCGGCGCGATGTCGTTGATCGCCGCCACTTCGATATCCGCGTGCGCCGGATCGGTCAGCACCTGCCGCAGCACGGTCCGTCCGATCCGGCCAAAGCCGTTGATGGCGATGCGCATGACGCTCCCTTTCGCTCAGAAGGGGATCTTTTGCGCAACCCCCCGTGCCTCGGCAAGCTCCACCACCTTCGCAGCAACCGCAAGATCCTGCAGACCCACGCCGGTGCCGTCGAACAGCGTGATCTCCTCGGCCGAACGCCGGCCCGGATGGGTGCCGTTGATGACTGCGCCGATCTCGGCGACATCGCTCTCGGCCAACAGGCCCGCCGCCACCGCGTGCTGCGCCTCGCCGATGCTGACCGATTGTGCGATCTCGTCGGTAAAGACGGTCGCCCGCGTCAGCAGGGCCGCTTCGACCTCCTGCTTGCCCCTGGTGTCGGTGCCCATGCAGGCCAGGTGTGTGCCGGGACGGATCTGCCCGGCCTTCAGGATCGGATCGAAACTCGACGTGATCGTGATGATGACATCGGCCTGCGCCCCCAATTCGTCCAGCGATACCGCCTCGAACGGCAGGCCCAGTTCGCCCGCGGTGTCCGACAGCCGCGACAGCATCTCGGGATGCAGGTTCCAGCCCACCACCTTGTCGAAATCGCGCTGCGCGCAGGCCGCACGCATTTGGAAGGCCGATTGATGGCCCGCGCCGACCATGCCCAGCACCTTCGCGTCAGGCCGCGCGAGGTGCTTGATCGACACCGCCGAGGCCGCCGCCGTGCGCAACGCGGTCAGCAGGTTGCCGCCCACCAGCGCCTTGACCCGGCCGGTATCGGCATCGAACAGGATGACGGTGGATTGATGATTGGTCAGGCCGCGCGCGGCATTGCCCGGCCAGTAGCCGCCGGACTTCAGCCCAAGGGCCAGCGCGTCACGGTCGAAACCCGACTTGAAACCGTACAACGCATCGGCATGGCCGATCGCCTCGCGGATCACCGGAAAGTTGTAGGCGCTGCGCCGCGACATGGCGGCAAAGGTCGCCTCGACCGCCTCGAATGCCGCCTCGGCGCTCATCAGCCCGGCAATGTCGCCCTCGGGAACGACCGTCACGCTATGCATCTGGATATCGGTCGTGCCATCGGCCATGACCTCTCCTTTCCGGGGGCCGCACCCCCTGCTTCTTCTCTTTGAAAAATACGCCTGCCCCGGCCGTGCCGCCGCCGCGACATCGGGGTGGAAGGCGAAAGGCGGCAGGGCGGGATGCACCCTGCCATCCAGTTCAATAGGCTTTGCCGCGGGCCGAGACCGGCCAGACGCTTTCGACCTTGCCGTTGCGTACGCCGACATACCAGTCGTGCACGTTGCAGGTCGGGTCGCAGTGGCCGGGCACCAGCTTCAGCTTGTCGTTGACCTGCAGAACGCCTTCGGGGTCCATCACGACACCATGCTCGTCCGAGCACTTGACGTATTGCACGTCGTCGCGGCCAAAGATCACCGGCAGGCCGCTATCCACCGATTGCGCCTTGAGGCCGGCATCGACGATCGCCTTGTCCGCCTTGGCGTGGCTCATGACGCTGGTCAGGATGAACAGCGCGTTCTCCCATTCGCCGCGGTCGATCCGGTTGCCGTCCTTGTCCAGGATGCGGCCGTAATCGGCATCCATGAAGGCGTAGGATCCGCACTGCAGCTCGTTGTAGACGCCCGAATTGCTCTCGAAATAGTAGCTGCCCGTGCCGCCACCGCCGACGATGTCGCAATCCAGACCCTCGGCCTCGAGCGCATCGACCGCGTCTTTCACCTGCGCCACTGCAATGTCGATCTTGGCTTTCCGGTCGTCATAGCTGTCCATGTGCTGCATGGCGCCCTGGTAGGCCTGGATGCCGGCGAATTTCAGGCCCTCGGCGGCGTCGATGGCGCGGGCGATTTCCACCACGGCGGGTGTCGTCGTCACGCCGCAGCGCCCGGCGCCGCAGTCGATCTCCACCAGGCATTCGATCTGCGTGCCGTGACGGGTCGCCGCCGCCGAAAGATCGGCCACGTTGGCGATGTCGTCGACGCAGCAGATCGTCCGCGCGCCCAGTTTCGGCATCCGCGCCAGCCGGTCGATCTTGGTCGGGTCGCGCACCTGGTTCGAAACCAGCACATCCTTGATCCCGCCGCGGGCAAAGACCTCGGCCTCGCTGACTTTCTGGCAGCAGACGCCGCAGGCGCCGCCCAGTTCGACCTGCAACCGCGCCACGTCGACCGACTTGTGCATCTTGCCGTGCACCCGGTGGCGCATGCCATGCGCGCGGGCATAGTCGCCCATCTTCTTGATGTTGCGCTCCAGCGCGTCGAGATCGAGCACCAGGCAGGGGGTCTGGATATCGGCCTCGTCCATGCCGGGCAGGGCCGGGATGTCGAAACCGACTTCGAGTTCGTCGAGATTGGTCATGTCTTTCATGGCAAGTCTCCTAGGGGTCGGAGTCAAAAGGAAGGGAGGGTTCGGTCAGGCTGTAGGGCGGGGTTTACCCCGCCGTCCACGGCAGTTGTTGCAGGCTGGGTGGTCTCACGCGCCTTTCATCCACGGCAAGGCATCCAGATCGACATTGCCGCCGGTGATGATGACGCCCACGCGCTTGCCGCGGAACGTCTCGGGGTTCTTCAGGATCGCCGCCAGCGGCGGGGCGCAGCTCGGCTCCATCACGATCTTCATCCGTTTCCAGATCAGCTTCATCGCGTCGACGATCTCGTCCTCCGAGGTGGTGAGGATGTCGGTCACGTGGTTGGACACGAAATGCCAGGTGTTCTCCTTCAGCGGCACCTTCAACCCGTCGGCGATGGTCACCGGCGCGTCGTCGGCGATGATATGCCCGGCCTTGAAGGACCGCGCGGCATCGTCGGCCTGTTCCGGCTCGGCGGCATAGATCGCGACCTCGGGCGCCAGCGTCGACAGCGTCAGGCAGCAGCCCGATACCATGCCGCCGCCGCCGATCGGCGCGATGACCGCATCCAGCCCGTCGGTCTGCTCCATCAGTTCCTTGCTGCAGGTGCCCTGACCGGCGATCACCCGCGGATCGTTGTAGGGATGCACGAATTCCGCACCCGTCGCGGCCTGCACTTCGGCGAAAACCGCCTCGCGCGAGGTGGTCGACGGCTCGCACTCGGTGATGATGCCGCCATAGCCGCGCACGGCGTCCTTCTTGGCCTGCGGCGCGGTGCGCGGCATGACCACGTGGCACGGAATACCGCGTCGGCCGGCAGCATAGCTGAGTGACAGCGCGTGGTTGCCCGACGAATGCGTCGCGACACCCTTCGCGGCCATCTCGTCCGACAGCCCGAACACCGCGTTGGTCGCACCGCGCACCTTGAACGCGCCGGCCTTCTGGAAGTTCTCGCATTTGAAGAACAACTGCGCGCCGGTCAATTCGTTCAGGTAGGACGAGGTCAGCACCGGGGTGCGATGGATATGGGGCTTGATCCGCTCATGCGCGGCCAGCATGTCCTCGTAGGTCGGAAGATGCGTGATCGTGTCCTTCACTGCGCTGCCATCCTTTCTGCTGCGGCGCCGTGGCGATAAACGGCCTGTGCCGCCGCGACGCCCGAACCCAAGGTGATGTCCAGTCCCAGGTCGGCCATGACCATCTCGGCCGTGGCGATCCCCGACAGCGCCATCGCATCGGTCAACGACCCCAGGTGCCCGATGCGGAACACCTTGCCCGCGACGTCGCCCAGGCCGGTGCCGAAGGCCATGCCGTATCGCGTGGCCGCATGCTCGACGATGCGCGAGGCGTTGAAGCCCTCGGGCGTGCGGATCGCCGTGACGGTGTTCGAATAGAGATCGGGTGACACCGCGCAGGGCTTCATTCCCCAGGCGGCGACCGCGGCGCGCACGCCTTCGGCAATGCGGGCATGACGGGCAAAGACAGTGTCCAGCCCCTCGGCCAGCAGCATCTCGGTCGCCAGCTTCAGCCCGTTCATCAGCCCGACCGACGGCGTGTAGGGATAGGCGTCGGCCGCATAACCCTTGCGCATGTCGTCGATACTCCAGAACGTCCGGGGCAGGGTGGCCGTCTTCGACGCGGCCACCGCCTTTTCGCTGAAGCCGACGATGGCCAGGCCCGCGGGCAGCATGAAGCCCTTTTGCGATCCGGTGACCGCGACATCCACGCCCCAGGCGTCGAACCGGAAATCCATCGACCCGATCGAGCTGACCCCGTCGACCAGCAGCAGCGCGCCGTGACCCGCCGCATCCATCGCGCGGCGCAGCCCGGCGATGTCCGACACGACGCCGGTCGCGGTCTCGTTATGGGTGGCCAGCACCGCCTTGATGCTGCCTCTCTCGTCCTCGCGCAGGATTTCCTCGAACTGCGCCACCGGCAGGCCCTCGCCCCAGGGCACATCGACCTGCGTGACCTGCAGCCCGAAACGCTGGCACATGTCGATCCACTTGTGGCTGAACATGCCGTTACGCGCGGCCAGAACGCGGTCACCGGGGTTCAGCGTGTTGCTCAGCGCGGTTTCCCAACCGCCGGTGCCCGAGGCCGGAAAGATGAAGGTCTCGCCCCGGGTCTGCTTGAGCACCTTGCGCACCCCGTCCAGCGCCGGATGCAGGATAGTCGCGAACAGCGGCGATCGGTGGTCGATCGTCGGCACGTCGCAAGCCTTGCGGATCGCCTCGGGGATGTTGGTCGGCCCGGGGATGAAGACCGGATTCTGCAAGCTCATGGCGGGTTCCTCCTCGTTTCCATCGGTCTACCGGGCCGTCCGTCCCGCCGCAATTTTTTTGAAAAACGATTTCAGAAATCCGAGAACCAAAAATTTCCCTTGATTTCAGGCGTTTGAATTTTTCATATGGTGAAATATCATTTCATAATGAAAGAAATGCCATGCCCAGCCCTGCCGAATCCCGGCCCCGCGGCCGTCCGCGCGCCTGGTCCGACAAGTCCGAACAGAACACCATCAAGGCGCTGGATCGCGCGATGGAGGTGCTGGAACGGCTCAGCGAACTGGGCGGTACCACCCTGTCGGACCTGGCCGAAGACACCGGCCAGTCGGCCGCCACGCTCTACCGCGTGCTCTTCACGCTCGAAGCCCGCGGCATCGTCGATTTCGACCCGGCGGGGCAGACCTGGCATATCGGTCCGCGCGCCTTCCTGATCGGCGCGCGCTTCCTGCGCCGCACGTCTCTGGTGGAACGTGCCCGCCCGATCCTGCGCCAGCTGATGCGCGACACCGGCGAAACCGCCAATCTTGGCATCGCCCGCGACGGCCAGGTCCTGTTCGTCAGCCAGGTCGAATGCCACAACGCGATCCGCGCCTTCTTTCCGCCCGGAACGCTGTCGCCCATGCATGCCTCGGGCATCGGAAAGGCGCTGCTGGCCCATGTCCCGTCCGCGGATTGCGCCGCCATCGTCGCCCGTCACGGGCTGGAACGGTTCACCAAGCACACGCTGGTCAACGACGCGACGCTGAGCGCCGATCTGTCGCGCATCCGCGACCGCGGCTATGCCATCGACGACGAGGAAAAGAACCTCGGCATGCGCTGCATCGCCGCCGCGATCTTCGATCACAACGGCGAGGCGGTGGCGGGCCTGTCGGTCTCCGGCCCCGCCGCACGCCTGCCGGATCAGGCACTGCCGGAAATCGGCGCCCGCGTCGCCGCCGCCGCGCGGGAACTCACGCAGAACCTGGGCGGCCAGCCGCGGTGATCCCCGTTCTTCTCTTTTGAAAATACGCAGGCCTGCCCTGCGTGACCGGGCCCATCGCCCGGGCAACACATCCCGAGCGGGGGGCTGGGGGCTTGCCCCCAGAGGAAAAGAGAGCCCGCCGTCAGGCGGGCTTCTTCGGATCAGGCCACGTTCTGCAACGAGACCTCGGGCGTGATGCCCAGGGCGAAACAGACGTCGCGGGTCAGTTCCGGCCGGTTCAGCGTGTAGAAATGCAGGCTGTCGACGCCGCCTTCCAGCAGGTCCGAGCACAATTCGGTGCAGACCGCGGTCGCCAGCAATTCCTCGCGCCCGTCGCGTACCGCCTTGTCGAAGGCGTCCGACAGCCAGGCCGGAACCGGCGTGCCGCAGCGCTCGGCAAACCGCTTGGCGCCCGCCCAGTTCTCGATCGGCAGGATGCCCGGCACGATCGGCTTGTCGATCCCGGCCTTCTCGCAGGCATCGCGGAACCGGAAGAACGTCTCGGCCTCGAAGAAGAACTGGGTGATCGCCTCGGCGGCACCCGCGTCCAGCTTGCGCTTGAGCCATTCGACATCGGCCGCGATGTCGGCCGCCTCGGGATGCTTGTCGGGATAGGCGCCGACGCGAATGGTGACATCGCCGGTCTCGCTCAGCGCCTCGATCAGTTCCACCGAACTGCCGAACCCGTCGGCGCGCGCCTCGAACCGGTCGGCGCCTTTCGGCGGGTCGCCGCGCAGCGCCACGATGTCGGTCACGCCGTCGGCGGCAAAGTCGCGGGCGATGCCCAGGGTCTCCGCGCGGCTGGCCTCGACGCAGGTCAGATGTGCCGCGGTGCGCAGACCCGAATGTCGGTGCAGGGTGCGCACGACGTCACGGGTCAGATCGCGGGTCGTCCCGCCGGCGCCATAGGTGACCGACACGAAACGGGGTTGCAGCGGCGCCAGGACCTGCACCGTGTCCCACAGCCGGAACGTGGCCTCGATATTGCGCGGCGGGAAGAATTCAAAGGAAATGGCAGGGCGGGTCATGGTCTGTCCTCGTGTGTCTTGCGCTCTTGTGGCATGGCCGCGGATGTGAAACAAACTCATAAATCTCATCAACAACATGAATCACACATGCATATCGAGTTCCGGCACCTGCGCACCATCAAGGCCATCCACGAATCCGGCGGGCTGGCCCGGGCCGCGGACAAGCTGAACATCACGCAATCCGCGCTGTCCCATCAGATCAAGGGGTTGGAGGACCAGGCCGGGGTCGAGCTGTTCGTGCGGCGGTCAAAACCGATGCGGCTGTCGGCAGCGGGGTTGCGGTTGTTGCGTCTGGCCGAGCAGGTTCTGCCGCAGATCGAGGCGCTGCAGGACGAATTCGCCGGTCTGCGCGCCGGGAAATCCGGTCGGCTGCACATCGCCATCGAATGCCATGCCTGTTTCGAATGGCTGTTCCCGGTTCTGGAAACCTTTCGCAGGAACTGGCCCGATGTCGATGTCGACATCCGCGCAGGGCTGGCCTTCGACGCGTTGCCGGCGCTGGCCAAGGAAGACGTCGACGTGGTCATCTCGTCCGACCCCGAGGACATCCCGGGCGTCACCTTTTCACCGCTGTTCGACTACAACCCGGTCTTCGTCGCCGCCGCCAATCATCCCCTCGCGGCCAAGTCGTTCGTCGAGGCCGAGGATTTCCGCGGCGAGACCCTGATCACCTACCCGGTCGATCGCAGCAAGCTGGATGTTTTCAGCCAATTGCTGATGCCCGCCAAGGTCGAACCGGCGGCCATCCGGCAGGTCGAACTGACCGCCGTGATCCTGCTGCTGGTGGCATCGAACCGGGGCGTGTCGGTTCTGCCCGACTGGGTCGTGCGAGAGGTCAAGTACAGCTCCGATTACGTCACGCGGCCGTTGACGCGGCAAGGCGTGACGCGGACGCTCTACGCTGCCACGCGCAGCGAAGACCTGCAAAAACCGTTCATGACCGACCTCATCGATCTTGCGGGCAAGGAAGCCCGCAAGCTGCAGTCGCAATAAGCGGATCGGGTGGTCAGAGCGCCTTGAGCTCCGTCGCCAGCATCCGTCCGTCCCGGCCTTCTTCCAGCTCGAAACTGACTTTCTGGTCATCGGCAAGCCCGGTCAGACCGGCGCGTTCGACAGCGGAGATATGGACGAACACGTCCTTGCCGCCGTCTTCGGGGGCGATGAACCCATAGCCCTTGGTTGTGTTGAACCATTTCACGGTGCCGTTCGGCATCTTTCCCGTGCTCCTTCTTTACTGGCGTCTCGTCCCGCGAACGGGGAGTTGAATGTTCTGAGACAGCCGGTGCGCAGAACGCACCTGCCCCTAGGTCACCTAGATCAAGATTGCACGGGTCAAGCAAAAAGCAAGGGCGCGGGTCTCGCAATTTGGTGAACCGGCGGTTATCTGACCAAAACTGATGAGGAAGCGGGCATGATCCTGTACGGGTTGAAGAATTGCGACACCTGCCGCAAGGCGCTCAAGGCGCTGCCGCGGGCCGAACTGGTCGATGTGCGCGCCGATGGCTTGCCCGCCGACGTGCTGGATGCGGCGCTGGATCGCTTCGGCCCGGCGTTGCTGAACACTCGGTCGACCACCTGGCGCGGTTTGTCCGACGCCGAACGCGAGGGCTCTCCGCGCGATCTGATCGCGGCGCATCCCACCTTGATGAAGCGGCCGCTGGTCGTGGATGGGGGCGACATGCATCTGGGCTGGGACAAGGCCACGCAACAGGCATTGGGGGTGTGACATGCGCAATGCGGCCCTGACTTTGGGTATCATCGCCGGCGTGATCGGGATGATCGTGGGTTTCTTCGGCTACGGCTATACCGAACTGGCCCGCAACCACGCCGAGGTCGAAGAGATCTTCGGCATGTTCGACAATCCCGGCCTGGTGCGCGCAGCGTCGATCCTGTCGCCGTTGCTGGCCATCGCGGGCGGGGCAATGGCCAAGGTGCGGGCGCTTTGGGGCGGTATCTTGCTGCTGGTCTCGGCCATCGGCATGTATGCCGCCTTCGGCTTCAATCCGTTCACGATGTTCCCGATCGCCTTTGCCGGGCTGGGCGGCGTTTTGGCCCTGGCCGCGGGCAAGCCCGACGAGCCCAAGGCGCATTTCTGATCACGCGATCGCCGGTGATCCAAGGCGTTTGGCCAGCAGCCGGTCGATGGACAGCGCACCGGCGCCTTTCAGCACCAGCGTGACCAGCAGCAACATCCAGAAGGCGCGCTGGTCCAGGATCACGCTGTCCGGCACCCGGTCGAACCAGGCGCCGACCGTTTCGGGGTGCTCGATCGCGCGATGTCCGTAGAGGTCGGTCAGGCTTTGCACCACGACGAAACCGATCATGCCGAGCGCGGCCAGCCGCGTCAGCAACCCGACGACGATCAGCAAGGGCAGGATGAATTCGGCCCAGGTGCCTGCGGTCACGACCGCCCAGTGGAACACGCCGAACTGGCTGATGTCATAGCTCGCCGCCTCCATCTGCCTTGGAAAGATCTGCGCATAGGCGCCAAAGGACGGACGCAGTATGCCCAGCACCCCTTCGCCCAGCTTGGTCAGGCCGGAATTCCAGAAATAGACCAGCAGGGTCGCGGCAAACACGAAACGCGCCAGCAGCGGCAAAAGGCCCGCGCCGTAACGTTCGAGCGCACCGAAGATCATGTCATGGAGAGAGCGGAGGGCGTTCATGGTTCAGGTCTTTCGGTCGTCGGGAGGGAGGATGGCGGCGATCGCGCCGTTCTGCAGCAGCAGGCTCAGGACCGGCCCCAGCTCGAATTCATCGCCCGCGGCATCCAGCGCCGCGCCGAAGGTGCCGCCGCGCGTCAGGGCGGTGACGAACCCCCTGCCGCCCGGGGGCAGCAGGTGCGGTTCGGGGTCGAATTCGGGGCGCAGGACGATGACGTCCTCGGCCCGCGGCTGCGGCTTGGGCCGGCCCGGCGTCATCGTGTAGCGGTAGACCGCCAGCAGCGGCCAGGCCGAACCGATCACCTGAACCGCCGGGGCGATGGTCATCCGGGTCCGCAACAGCCGGTCTTCGTCAAGCGCTTGCAGCATCGCCGCATCGGCGGGTGTGGCATCGGCGGCGTGATAGGACCGGCGCAGGGCCAGTTCGAGCCGGGCGACGTCGGCCAGATAGCCGATCTTTTTCAGCGGTTCGAACCTGGCGAGGAAATCGGGAAAGCCCGCGCCGTAATGCATCATCAGCGGCGAAACCGGCGGCTCTCGGCGCAGGAAAAGCCCGGCGACGCGGGCGAAATTCTCTTCGCCGATCAGACGCTGCACGGCCGGAAAACCTTCGGCCAGCGCCTCGCGCAGGCTGACGGCGACATTGTTGCGATAGACGGCGTAGCGCCGCCCGGCCGGTTGCCCGGCGCCATCGGTCAGGCCCGCAGGAACCGGCTGCGCCGCATCCAGCAGCGCGGCGCGGAAATCGGCTTGCGAAGTCACGCCGTCACCCGGGCCAGTGCGTCCGCCGCGCGGCGCGCCTCGGCGACCAATACGTCCCATTCGGGCACATCATTGTCCCATTCGATCAGCAGCGGTTTCGCGCCGCACCGGTCCAGCGTCAGGTCCAGCAGCGCCCAGACCGGGTCGGCCACCTCGCGGCCGTGACTGTCGATCAACAACGGCTGACCGTGATCGTCGTGGTCCTCGTCATGGCCGGCCAGGTGGATCTCGCCCACGAGGTCCAGCGGATAATCGGCGATATAGCCTTGCGGCGAATAGCCGAGGTTGGTGGCCGAGACGAAGACGTTGTTGACGTCCAGCAGCAGACCGCAACCGGTACGGCGCGCGATCTCGCGCAGGAATTCGGTCTCCGGCCAGGTGCTTTCCGCGAAGGCCAGGTAGGATGACGGGTTCTCCAGCAGCATCCGGCGGCCCAGCACCTCCTGCACCTCGTCGACATGATCGGCGACGCGGGCCAGGGTGGCATCGGTATAGGGCAGCGGCAGCAGGTCGTTCAGGAACTGGCTGTCATGGGTCGACCAGGCCAGGTGTTCGGAAAAGCTGGCGGGGTTCAGCCAGCCGACCAGGTGTTTCAACCGCGCCAGGTGGTCGGGATCGAGACGGCCTTCGCCGCCGATCGACAGGCCGACGCCGTGCACCGAGACGGGAAACCGTTCGGACAGCGCGCGCAGCTGCGCCAGAGGCCGGCCGCCATCGCCCATGTAGTTCTCGGCATGGATTTCCAGCCAGCCCACCGGCGCCGCATCCTGCAGGATGTCGCCGAAATGCTGCGGCTTGTAGCCGACACCGGGCAGCGGGGGCAGGGCATTGAGATGCTCGTACATGGTGGCGGTCCGGGCTGGTTCACTGGCCGACAGACTAGGCGGCTCCGGGCGCGTCTGTCACGCCCGGAGCCGATTTGCCGGAAATCGAGCCTCCGGCAGTTCCGGTATCAGCCCTGGGGCAGGTCGCGGTCCAGCTCTTCCAGCGAACCCATGCGTGCCGTGCCATCGGCCATGGCGGGCAGTTCGATCTCGGCGCAGGTGCCGGCATCGACCAGCGTCCAGGCGTTGCCCTGGTAGTCGACCGTCGAAGTGCCGGCGCAGGTGGTGCCGGGGCCAGCCGCACAATCGTTCTTGCCGGCCAGCGACACGCCAAAGCACTTTTCCTTGGCTTGCGCGGTGGCGGTGGTGGTGTGGGCCGCCAGCGAGGC
Organism: Thalassococcus arenae; assembly: GCF_019104745.1. Lineage (NCBI taxonomy): Bacteria > Pseudomonadati > Pseudomonadota > Alphaproteobacteria > Rhodobacterales > Roseobacteraceae > Thalassococcus > Thalassococcus arenae. Next base: position 199,331 of record NZ_JAHRWL010000001.1, on the reverse strand, counting down.
AGCGACGGCACCGACGATGGCAACGGTTTTCATGGTCTTGGACATCTTCATCATCCCTTTGAGTTGTCGAAACTGTTCCGTCCCGAGACGTTCGAGCGGTGAGGACAGAGTGTCGCGGCCAGCCTCGCAAAGCCACTCACGCCCCCGTGCGTCACGATTCCGTCAGGCGGCGTCACCGCGCTGTGAGGCGCAACAGCGAAAATCCGCAACGAATACAGGCGCGAAAGAAAGGGCCCCGCAACAATGCAGGGCCCGTTTGCAACCTTCCGGTGCTGGAATGTTACAGAAGATCGGGCGGCGTGGCGTCGCGCGCCAGCGTGCTCACGATCTCCGTCAGCGATGTGACCGAGGTCTGCTTTTCGCCCAGCCTGCGCACCGTCACGGTCTTGTCCTCGACCTCGCGATGGCCCACCGCCAGGATCACCGGCACCTTGCCGACAGAATGCTCGCGGACCTTGTAGTTGATCTTTTCGTTGCGCGTATCGCCCTCGGCGCGGACACCGGCGGCCTTCAGCGCCGCGACGACCTCGTGCACGTATTCATCGGCATCCGAGGTGATCGACGCGACCACCACCTGACGCGGCGCCAGCCAGAACGGCAGCTTGCCTTCCCAGTTCTCGATCAGGATGCCGATGAACCGTTCGAACGATCCCAGGCAGGCGCGGTGCAGCATGAAGGGCCGCGTCTTTTCGCCGTTCGCCGCCACGTAGGATGCGCCAAGACGTTCGGGCAGGTTCGGGTCAACCTGAAACGTGCCGCATTGCCACACGCGGCCGATGGCGTCGGTCAGGTAGAAATCCAGCTTGGGGCCGTAGAACGCCCCGTCGCCGGGTTCCAGCGTATAGTCGCGGCCCACCGCCTTGATCGCGCTCTCGAGCGCGTTTTCGACGTAGTCCCAGCTTTCGTCGGTCCCGACGCGCTTTTCAGGGCGAGTGGCGAAACGGATCTCGAATTCAGGGAAACCCAGTTCACTGTAGATATTGGCCAGGAAATCGATGAACCGGGCGCATTCGGACTGGATCTGGTCTTCGGCGCAGAAGATATGCGCATCGTCCTGGGTGAAACCGCGCACCCGCATGATGCCGTGCAGCGCGCCCGAGGGTTCGAACCGCGCGCAGGATCCGAACTCGGCCAGCCGCAACGGCAGGTCGCGATAGGATTTCAGACCCTGGTTGAAGACCTGCACGTGGCAGGGGCAGTTCATCGGCTTCAGCGCGTTGATCCGCGTGTGCTCGCGGCTTTTGCTGCCGGCACCGTCATTTTCGCCGTCGCGGCTTTCGTCCACTTCGACGATGAACATGTGGTGCTGGTACTTGTCCCAGTGACCCGAGGCTTCCCACAGCTTGCGGTCGACGACCTGCGGCGTGTTGATCTCCTTGTAGCCACCGGCGCGTTGCTTGCGGCGCATGTAATCCTGCAACGCGGTGTAGATCGTCCAGCCGTTGGGATGCCAGAAGACCTGGCCCGGCGCCTCTTCCTGCATGTGGAACAGGTCCATCTCGCGGCCCAGGCGGCGGTGATCGCGCTTGGCGGCCTCTTCCAGGAAGGTCAGGTATTTCTTCAGCTCGTCGCGATTGCGGAACCCGACACCCGAGATGCGCTGCAGCATCGGCCGGTCGGTCTGGCCGAACCAGTGCGCGCCGGAGACACCCATCAGCTTGAAGGCGTCGGCGGGCAGCTGCCCGGTGTGCTGCAGATGCGGGCCGCGGCACAGATCCTGCCAGTCGCCATGCCAGTACATCCGGATCGGCTGATCGCCCGGGATGCGGTCGACCAGCTCGACCTTGTAGGGCTCGCCATTGTCCTCGTAGAACTTGCGCGCACGGTCGCGGTCCCAGACCTCGGTGCGGACGGGGTCGCGGGCATTGATGATGTCCTTCATCCTGGCCTCGATGGCGCCCAGGTCGTCGGGCGTGAACGGCTCGGCCCGGTCGAAATCGTAGAACCAGCCGTGGTCCGTCACCGGGCCGATGGTCACTTTCGTATCGGGCCAGATTTCCTGCACGGCACGGGCCATGACATGGGCAAGATCGTGCCGGATCAGCTCCAGTGCCTGGTCTTCGTCCTGCAGCGTGTGGATGGCGATGCTGGCATCCTGTTCGATCGGCCAGGCCAGATCCCAATGCGCGCCGTTCACACTGGCCGAGATGGCCTTTTTCGACAGCGATTTCGAGATGCTTTCGGCGACTTCGGCCGGCGTCACGCCGGCATCGTAGTCGCGCGCGTTGCCATCTGGGAATGTCAGGGAAATCGGGGCCATCGGCCTTGAACTCCTCGTCGGTTTGGCGCCCACGGAACGCCCGGTTGCGGGTGATATGTCTGCGCCTTGTGCCGCCGCGGGCGCGGGCTGTCAAGATCGCGGGCCGGGTGCCTGCGCGCTGGCCGCGCGCGGCGGGCGTGCTACCGTCCTGCGCATGACGGACAAGGAAATGCCCGGTCTCGGCGCGCAGGACGTGTACGAGGCCCTGACCGAAACCGGCGCCGAGGCCGATGCGCGCGAGGCCCGCAACGGCCTGCGGCATGTCGCATCGCTGAGCATGACCAAGGTGGCCGACGGTCTGATCGACCCCAAGCTGGTGCTGAGCTGGCTGTCCGGCGCCCTGGGAGCGCCGGCCGCGATCACCGGCCTGCTGGTGCCCATCCGCGAGGCGGGCGCGCTGTTGCCGCAACTGCTGTTGGCGGGCTGGGTGCGCGGGCTGCGCCACCGCAAATGGGCCTGGGTCCTCGGATCGGTCGGGCAGGGCATCGCCGCCGCGGCGATCTGCGTGATCGCGCTGACGCTGGAGGGGCCGGCCGCGGGTCTGGCCCTGTGCGCGGCGGTCGGAATGCTGGCGCTCAGCCGGGCGGCGGCGTCGGTCAGCTACAAGGACGTGCTGGGCAAGACCGTCGCCGAAACGCGGCGCGGCACCGTGACGGGCGCGGCTGGGACCGCGAGCGCGCTGGCGGTGCTGGCCTTCGCGGCGCTGCTGCTGTCGGGATACGTTCAGGCCGTCGGCGTGGTCGTCGCCGCCATCGGATTGGCTGCCTGCCTGTGGCTTGTCGCGGCGATGCTGTTTTCGCGGCTTGAAGAGGACAAATCGGAGGCAGAGGCCGCATCGGCGCTGGATCTGGCGCCGCTGCGCGACGATGCGCAGTTCCGCCATTTCATCCTGACCCGTGGCGCGCTGACCGTCACGGCGCTGGCGCCGCCCTATTTCGTCCTGCTTGGCGGTGGACAAAGCGCCCTGCAGGGCCTGGGCGCGCTGGTGCTTGCCTCGGCCGCGGCATCCTTTGCCAGTTCGTATGTGTGGGGCCGGCTGGCCGATGTGTCGTCGCGCCGGGTGCTGTGCTGGGCGGGCTTCGGCGGGGGCGCTGCCATGACCGCCGCGGTGCTGGCCGACACGCTGGGATGGACGGCACAGGTCTGGGTGACGCCGGCGCTGCTGTTCGCGCTGATGATCGCCTATCACGGCGTGCGGCAGGGCCGGTCGACCTACCTGGTCGACATGGCGCCCGACGATGCGCGGTCGTCCTATGCCGCGCTGGCCAACACCGCCATCGGTACGCTGCTGCTGGTCTCGGGCGCGTTCGGCGGCGCTCTGGCCACGCTGGGGCCGGTCGCGGCCCTCAGCGGCTTTGCGTTGCTCAGCGCGCTTGGCGGTCTGCTGGCCCTGGGATTGGACGAAGCCCAGGGCAGTTGATCGGGCTACCCCCGGACGCGGCGATCTGGCAGTCTTGCCGAAACGGGGGCCGCCATGCGCACATTCGACGAAATCCTGACGATCGCCGCGGACCGCAAGGGTGGCCGATCCGCCGTGCTGGACGGCATCGCAGCCCCGAAAAGCGCCGATGGCCTGGCCGCGATCCCCGACGACCGCTGGCTGGCCGCCATGGCGCGCGGCATCTTTCAGGCCGGCATCAGCTGGACGGTGGTCGAGAAGAAATGGCCCGATATCGAGGCGGCGTTCCACGGGTTCGACCCGGGCCGCGTGGCGATGATGTCGGACGACTGGTTCTACGACCTGATCGAGGACAGGCGCATCATCCGCAGCCCGCCCAAGGTGCGCGCCATCCAGGAAAACGCGGTGTTCATCCAGCAGGTGGCGTCCGAGGCCGGCGGTTTCGGCCGCAAGGTGGGCGACTGGCCGGCCGAGGATTTCACCGGGCTGCTGGACTGGATGAAGGCCAGCGGGTCGCGGCTGGGCGGGTCGACCGGTGCCTACATGTTGCGCCAGATGGGCAAGGAAAGCTTTATCCTGTCCCGTGACGTCGTTGCGCGGCTGGTGGCCGAGGGCGTCATCGACGCCGCACCGACCTCGAAAAAGGCGATGGCCGCCGTGCAGGCGGCCTTCAACCGATGGCGCGCGGAATCGGACCAGAGCCTGACCGTGATCAGCCGGGTTCTGGCCCAGAGCATCGGCTAGGCGACCAGCACCGCGACCGCGATGGCCAGCACGCAGACCCAGCCGGCAGTGAAGATGATCGGCCGCACCGGCAACACGGGAAACCCGCCGATCATCCAGACCGCGTGGGCCAGCCGGAGGACGAAGAACAGCCCCGACGCCCAGATCGTCACCGCGTTCGACACGCCCGCCAGATGCGCGACGATCACGATCACCGCAAAGGGCAGGAACTGTTCCAGCAGGTTCAGATGCGCGCGAAAGGCGCGATGCACCCAGGGCGCCATGTCGGCCTGGTTGGCGGGCCGATTGTCGGCCGGCATCGGCGCGCCGGTGCTGTTGACCCCGACGATGTAGGGAATCCACAGCGACGCGGCGAGAATGGCGGTCAGGGTCAGGAAGAAAAGCTCGGTGGTCATTGCGCCATCTCCGGGAAGAAGCGGTGCGCCGTGCCGGTTTCGAGATAGGTCTTGAGCCCCGAGAGATACCGCGCCCAGCCTTCGCCGATACCGGTTTGCGCCGCGCTGAAGTCGTAGTGTTCGACCGTCAGCTTCATGCCCGACGCGGTGGGTTCCAGCAGGTAAACGCAGCGCGACGCGGTTTCGTCCCCGCCCCAATGCGGCTCGAACGCCATCTCGATCCGGGTTTTCGGTTCGATCGCGATGACCTTGTTGGACAGCATGAGACCGCCATGGTCAAAATGGAAATCAACCACGTCGCCGGGCTTGGCGTAGTCGCCGGTCACCCTGGAACAGGCGAAATGGTATTGCGAGATCAATTCGCCCCTGGTCAGGGCATCCCACAGCGCGTCATGGGTGCAGTTGATGAACGTCGACATCATGAAATCGGGTTTGGTCACGGGTTTCTCCAATGCAGTCTTGAGGGCCGTCAGCGCCTGCGCCTGGGGTTTCAGAAAGGGGTCGATCCAGCGGTCGATCACCTCCTGCAGGGGAAGCGCGTTCAGGTAGTGGTGCTTGAACCGTCCCACCTTTTTCGGGACGACAAGATGGGCGTCTTCGAGAACCCTGAGATGCTTCATGACGCCGAAACGGGTCATGTCGAGCTGGTCTTCCAGCTCGGTCAGCGTTTGCCCATCCTTCTTCCGCAGACTGTCGAGCAGCGCGCGGCGGGCCGGGTCGTTCAGGGCCTTGAAGATCGAATCCATGGCTTTCTTATACGTTACTAATTAGTCACGTGACAAGATGATCACTTATAAATCCACCTCTGCCCGCCGGGTGGCGCCGTGGCTATGCGTATTTTCGAAAGAGAAGAAGGGGCGGGTTGGTGCTTGGAATTCAGGGGCTTGTGCGTATTCTGCCGGCGACGCGAAAGGGGCGGACATGACAGGAATTTCCACTCTCGACGGGCCGCGCGGCGACCGGCTGGCCTATGTTCACACGCCCGGAGCGGGGCCGCTGGTGGTGTTCCTGTCCGGCTACCGGTCGGACATGGAGGGCACCAAGGCGGTGCACCTGGAAGCCTGGGCTCGAGCCACGGGCCGGGATTTCCTGCGGCTGGACTATGCCGGTCACGGCGCGTCGGGGGGCGTGTTCGAGGACGGCTGCATCGGCGACTGGACGGCGGATGCCGAGGCCGTGATCCGGCATGTGGCAAGCGGTCCGGTTCTGCTGGTCGGCTCCAGCATGGGGGGCTGGATCGCCTGCCTGCTGTCGCAGCGCCTGGCCGAGATCGCGGGCTTCGTCGGCATCGCGGCGGCGCCGGATTTCACGGAAGACGGGTTCTGGGCCGGGTTCGACGCCGACCAGCGCCGCGCGGTGATGGAAGAAGGCGGGGTGCTGGTGCCGTCGGCCTATGAAGATCCCTACGTGGTCACCCGCAAGCTGATCGAGGACGGGCGCGAGAACCTGGTGCTGCGTGCGCCGCTGCCCATGCCCTTCCCGGTACGGCTGCTGCAGGGCACCGAGGACGAGGCCGTCACGCGCGAAACGGCGTTGCGGCTGCTCGACCATATCGACGGGCCGGATGTGCGCCTGACGCTGGTCAAGGGCGCCGATCACCGGTTTTCCGACCCTGCCTGCCTGACGCTGATCGAAGCGGCCATCGCCGGGATCGCCGGCTGACGCAGCGGCGCGCTTGTCTTGGACCGGCGCTGCGGCAAGGATGCCGCATCGGCAGGGGAGACGCGCGATGATCCTGAAGGTCCTGGGCTGGGCGGTAGGCCTGCTGATCGTGGCAGGGGGTGCGCTGTGGCTGTTCGGCCCGCGCGAATCCGTCGTCACCAGCGTCGCATTCGATGAAACCCGGCTGGCCGGCGGGGTCGGCAACTACCTGGCGCAGGCCGAGGCCGGGTTCGACGACCTGACCGAAGGCACGCAGAAACGCGTGGTCTGGGCCGGGTCCCCCGAGCAAAGGACTTCGCTGTCGATCCTGTATGTGCACGGCTTTTCCGCCAGCTCCGAGGAAATCCGGCCGTTGCCCGACCGGGTGGCGCAGGCATTGGGCGCGAACCTGGTCTTCACCCGGTTGCAGGGCCACGGCCGCCCCGGCGCCGCGCTGGCCGAAGCGACGGTCGAAGGCTGGATGTCCGAAATGGCCGAGGCGTTGGCGGTGGCCCGCGCGGTGGGCGAGCGTGTCGTCGTCATCAGCACCTCGACCGGCGGCACGCTGACGGCGCTGGCGCTGCACGAGTCGATGGGGCAGGGCGTGGCCGGCGCCGTTTTCGTGTCGCCGAATTTCCGCGTCAACGATCCCGCGGCGGCGCTGCTGACCTGGCCCGCGGCGCGCTGGTGGTTGCCGAAGCTGGCAGGCGCCGAACGGGTATTCGAGCCGCGCAATGCCGCGCAAGGCATGTTCTGGACCAGCGCCTATCCCACGACCGCCCTGCTGCCGATGGGCGCCACGGTCAAGGCCGCCCGCGCGCTGGATCACGGCAGGATCGCGGTTCCCGCCCTGTGGGTGTTCGACGATGCCGACCGCGTGGTCGATCACGCGGTCACCCGCGAGGTGGCCGCCGCCTGGGGCGGGCCGTCGCAACTGCATGTCGTCAAGGTCGGCCCCGACGACGACAGCCATGCCCACGTGATCGCCGGAGACATCATGTCGCCGTCGATGACCCAAGCGCTGAGCGGCACCATCGCCGACTGGATCGCGGCGCTGCAGTGAAGGCTGCTTGCACACGTTTGCAAAAACCCCGCCCCAAGCTATCCTCGCCGGTGATTCCGGTTGGGGAGGTCTGGCATGGCGGAATGGTTGAAGCGGGGCAAACCCGAGGCGGAGCGCGCCGAGGATGACGCCAAGGTGCGCGGCATCGTCGAGGCCACGCTGGCCGATATCGCGGCGCGCGGCGATGCGGCGGTTCGGGAATTGTCCGAAAAATTCGATGGCTACAGCCCGGCCGGTTTCCGGCTGACCCAGGACGAGATCGACGCGCTGATCGCCGAGCTCAGCCCGCGCGAACTGGACGACATCAGGTTCGCCCAGGAGCAGGTGCGCAACTTCGCCCGGGCGCAGCGCGACTCGATGCTGGATATCGAGGTCGAAACGTTGCCCGGCGTGATCCTGGGGCACAAGAACATCCCGGTGCAGTCGGTGGGCTGCTACGTGCCCGGCGGCAAGTTCCCGATGGTGGCCAGCGCGCACATGTCCGTGGCCACCGCCAGCGTGGCCGGGGTGCCGCGGATCATCGCCGCCACGCCGCCCTGGCAGGGCAAGCCCAACCCCGCGGTGATCGCCGCGATGCACCTGGGCGGGGCGCACGAGATCTATGTGCTGGGCGGCATCCAGGCCGTGGGCGCCATGGCCATCGGGACCGAAACGATCGACCCTGTGCACATGCTGGTGGGCCCCGGCAACGCCTTTGTCGCCGAAGCCAAGCGGCAGTTGTTCGGGCGTGTCGGCATCGATCTTTTCGCCGGACCGACCGAGACGATGGTGATCGCCGACGACACGGTGGATGCCGAAATCTGCGCCACCGATCTGCTGGGACAGGCCGAACACGGCTACAATTCGCCCGCGGTGCTGGTCACCAATTCCCGCAGGCTGGCCGAGGAAACGCTGGCCGAGATCGACCGGTTGCTGACCATCCTGCCGACCGCCGACACCGCCGGCGTGTCCTGGCGCGACTACGGCGAGGTGATCCTGTGCGACGGCCATGACGAGATGCTGGCAGTGGCCAACGACATCGCGTCGGAACATGTGCAGGTGATGACCGACCGCGACGACTGGTATCTTGAAAACATGACCTGCTACGGCGCGCTGTTCCTGGGGCCGCGCACCAATGTCAGCAACGGCGACAAGGTGATCGGCACCAACCACACGCTGCCCACGAAAAAGGCCGGGCGCTATACCGGCGGGCTGTGGGTGGGCAAGTTCCTGAAAACCCATTCCTACCAGAAGATCCTGACCGACGAGGCGGCCACGCTGATCGGCGAATACGGCTCGCGGCTGTGCATGCTGGAGGGGTTCGTGGGCCATGCCGAGCAATGCAATGTCCGGGTGAGGCGGTATGGGGGGGTCAATGTGCCTTACGGCGAAGGCGCGCCGTACCGGGACGCGGCGGAGTAGGCGACCAGCGCCGGAGTGGGGGCCAGCCCCCACACCCCCGGGATATTTGTGAACCAGAGAAGCGCAGGGGTGGAGCCATGTCGAACGCGACGCAGCATGTGATGGCCCCGGTCTTCGCGGCATTGCGGGATTTCGAGGACGCGCGGGCGGCGCTGGAGCGCGTGGCAGGTGGTGCGCGGTTCCGGATGTGCCATCCGTTCGGCGATCTGGACGGCGCGGGGGCCTTTTGGGACGCGGTCCATGCGCCATTACTGGCCGCGCTGCCGGATCTGGAGCGGGTCGAGCATATCCGGATCGCGGGGGCCGACGATGACGGCGCGATCTGGGTGGGATCGGGCGGGTATTATTGCGGCACCTGGGTCGCCGACTGGTTGGGCATGCCGGCCACCGGGCAGGTGGCGCATCTGCGGTTCCACGAGTTCTACCGGGTCGAGGACGGCGCCTGCGTCGAGATGCAGGCGCTGTGGGACCTGCCCGAGATGATGATGCAGGCCGGCGTCTGGCCGATGGTTCCGCAGTTGGGCCGGTTCCTGCATGTGCCGGGGCCGCAATCGCGGGATGGCTTGGGTCCGCATGACCCGGCGCGCTCGGCGGCATCGCGCCAGCACGTGATCGACATGTTGTCGGCGATGAAGCGTCACCCGTCGCAAGGCGGGCCGGAAGTGATGGAGATGCCGCGCTACTGGCATCCGAAATTCATGTGGTACGGGCCCGCGGGCATCGGCACCGCGCGCGGTATCGACGGGTTCCGCCGGCATCACCAGATCCCCTTTCTCAACGGCATGCCGGATCGCGGACAATACCTGGACGAGATCACCTATCATTTCATGGCCGAGGGCGATTATGTCGGCGTGACCGGCTGGCCCGACATGGCCCAGACCATCAGCCATGACGGCTGGCTGGGCATCCCGCCGGTGAACAAGAAGATCACCATGCGCAGCCTTGATTTCTGGCGGCTGGAGGATGGCCTGATCCGCGAGAACTGGGTGCTGGTGGACTTGCTGCACATGTACGACCAGATCGGCGTCGACGTCATGGCGCGGATGCGGGAACTGGCGGCGATCCGGCCGTGAGACGCCCACGCTCGATGTGGTCTCTGGAAACGCTGGGGCGGGTGCGGTTGTCGCGGCATTTCTGGATGCGCGAGTTCCTGTATTCCGAGATCGGCAACATCCACCGGGTGCCCAACATCCCCGATCTTCCCGACCTTGCCGTCGAACGCGGCCGGGCGTTCTGCGAGACGTTGCTCGACCCGCTGGAGGAAACGTTCGGACGGGTCTTCGTGCGCTCGGGATATCGGTCGGCCGAGCTGAACGCGTTCGGCAATGCGCACGGGTTGAACTGTGCCCGCAATGACTATCCTCTGGAATGTCACATCTGGGACCTGCCGGATGTGCCGGTCGCGGGCGCGTCGGTGGTCATCCCGTGGTTCGCCGACCGCTATGCGCAGGGGCGGGACTGGCGCGATCTGGCCTGGTGGATACATGACCATCTCGACTATTCCGAGATCTGGTTCTTCCCCAGGCTCTGCGCGTTCAACCTGGTTTGGCGACCCGTGCCGCAACGCCGGATCGACAGCTATATCGCACCCCGGGGAACACTGTTGCGGTCCGGGGCGGAACCGGACGAACACCCGGAGCGGCGTCGCGCGCGCTATGCCGATTTTCCGCCGTTCCGCGGGATTTCGAACCCGGCCTGACACGATGCTCTGGACAGTGGCCGCGGGTTGGGCCTAGCCTTTGCACACGTTTGCAAGCGCCGGAATCGCCATGACCCTGCCCAAGACCCCATCGTTCCGACTGGATGGCAAGCGGGCCCTGGTCGCGGGCGGATCGCGCGGCATCGGGCTGGGCTGCGCGGTGGCGCTGGCCGAGGCCGGCGCGCAGGTGGTCGTCGCGGCCCGCGGACGCGACGCGCTGGAGGCCGCTGTCGCCGAGATGGTCGCCGCGGGTCTTCGTGCCGAAGCCCGCGTTCTGGACGTGACCGACCCGCAGGCCGTCGCGTCGGCCCTGGCCGAAACCGGCCCGCTGGACGTGCTGGTGAACTCGGCCGGCCTTGCCCGTCACAGCCCGGCGCTGGACACCGACCCGGCGGATTTCGACGCGGTGATGGCCGCCAATGTGCGCGGCGCCTACTTTCTCGCGACCGAAGCCGCACGCGGCATGCAGGCGGCGGGCAAGCCCGGTTCGATTGTACAGATCTCGAGCCAGATGGGACATATTGGTGGGCCGGATCGCGCCGTCTATTGCGCGACCAAGCACGCGGTCGAAGGCATGACCAAGGCGATGGCGATCGAATGGGGGCCTTTGGGCATCCGGGTCAACACGATCTGCCCGACCTTCATCCTGACCGAGTTGACCCGACCCACCTTCGACGACCCGACCAAGCGCGCCTGGATCGAGGGCAAGATCAAGCTGGGCCGGGTGGGCGAGGTCGAGGACATCATGGGCGCGGTGGTGTTCCTGGCCTCGGACGCATCGGCGCTGGTCACCGGCAGCGCGATCCTGGTTGACGGAGGATGGACGGCGGGATGAAGGGCTTTGACGAGAAATTCCGGGATTTTCCCGACTACATCCTGACGATCACCCGCGAGATCTGGGAGGATCGCGGTCTTGGCGCCCGGATGAAGGACTACTACCACCCGCAGGTCATCGTGCGGATGCCCGGTGGCATTTCCTTCGGCGAACCGGGCATGACGGCGGCCACGATGGCGACGCTGGCCGAATTTCCGGACCGGATCCTGCTGGGCGAAGACGTGATCTGGTCGGGCAATCCGCAAGTGGGGATGCTCAGTTCGCACCGGATCCTGTCCACCGCCACGCATCGCGGTTCGGGTGCGTTCGGCGCCGCGACGGGCCGCAAGGTCAAGATCCGCGCCATCGCCGATTGCTATGCCAAGGCCAACCAGATCAGCGACGAATGGCTGATCCGCGACAATGGCGGACTGGTTCGGCAACTGGGTTTCGACCCCAGGGACTGGGCGCGCGAGCGTGTGTCGGGGCTGGATCCGGAAACCCAGCCCTTCAGGCCCGAGGTGGACGTGACCGGGCCCTATACCGGGCGCGGCAACGACAATGAATGGGGACAGGCTCTTGCCGATATCCTGACCCGCATCATGGCAGGAGAGCTGTCGGTCATCACTGGCCAATACGACCGCGCCTGCCACCTGGAATATCCCGGCGCGGTCACCGGCCATGGATGGGATGCGGCGGATGCGTTCTGGCTGGGGCTGCGATCGTCCTTTCCCTCGGCCGTCTTCACCATCCACCATCAGATCGGGTTGGCCGATGCCAACATGCCGCCGCGCGCCGCGATCCGCTGGTCGCTGGACGGCACGCATGACGGCTGGGGCGCCTTCGGCAAACCGACCGGTGCCAAGGTTCATGTCATGGGCATCAGCCACGCAGAATTCGGCCCCTGGGGGCTGCGCCGGGAATGGACGCTGCTGGACGAAACCGCGATCTGGATGCAGATCCTGCGGCACGAGGGCTGAGCCGGTGGACCCGTTTCGCGCCGTCGAAAAGGCCATGGCGATGTCACCCGAGGTCTGGGCGAGACACGCCAACCCGCTGAGCGGGCTGACCCGGATGGCCACCGCACCGGTGCTGATCCTTGCGATCTACGCCCGCGCCTGGATCGGCTGGTGGAGCCTGCTGCCCATCGCGGTCGTCACCGCATGGATCTGGGTCAACACCCGCATCTTTCCGCCCCCCGCCGATCACGGCCACTGGATGACGCGTGTCGTGCTGGGCGAACGCTGGTTCCTGGCTCGGCACAGCGTCACGCTGCCCGATCACCATATCGCCGCCGCACACTGGCTGACGGCGCTGTCGCTGCTGGGCTTGCCGCCGCTGGTCTGGGGCCTCTGGGTGCTTGACCCGGGTTGGACCGTGGCGGGCGGCGCATTGGCGCTCCTTCCGAAACTGTGGTTCTGCGACCGCATGGTCTGGCTCTACCAGGACCAGACCGGGTCGGTTCCCGGCCACCCCGAACCCAAGCCGCAACTGCCCCCCGAGGAGACCGCGCAATGACACCTGCCCAGATGCAGTCCCGCATCGTGCGCTACGGCGAATTGAAGCCCTGCCGCACCGCCTTTATCGATGCCCACACGCCGGGCAGCGACCAGAAGGAAAACTTTACCATCATCGGCGGCGGCGTCAGTGAAAGCGCCGACCAGCACGTGCATATCGCGATCCCGCATGGCTTCAACATCGGTGCCGCCGGGCAGCCGCCGAAATGCCGCAACTCGCTGCACAGCCATCGCACGGCCGAGGTGTTCTTTGTCCTGTCCGGCCGCTGGCGGTTCTTCTGGGGCCGGTGGGGCAAGGCCGGCGAGGTGGTGCTGGAACGCGGCGACATCTTCAACATCCCCACCGGCATCTTTCGCGGTTTCGAGAATATCGGCGACGATTACGGGATGATCATGGCGATCCTCGGCGGCGACGATGCCGGGGGCGGGGTGATCTGGGCGCCGCAAGTGATCGAGGACGCCGCCGCGCATGGCCTGGTATTGTCCGAAAAGGGCAAGCTCTACGACACCAAGAAGGGCCAGTCTCTGCCCGCGGGCGTTAAGCCGATGCCGTTGCTGACCGAGGACGAACTGAAGGCCTATCCCGAGCCGACCACCGCCGAGGTCGTGCCGACCTGCGTTGCGCGCTATTGGGACATGGTGGCGCTGGCCGACCGAAAGCCGGTCAAGGTGATCGGCGAAACGGGAATGCTGCGCGACCGCCCCGGTTTCGAGGTCGACCTGGTCACACGGGGGTCGGCGTCTGACAGCCTGCACAGCCACGACCGCCCGTCGGTCCTGATGCCGGTGACCGGGCATTGGCGGGTGTTCTGGGAGGGCGGCGAGACGGTGCTGGCACCGGGCGACACGATGTCGGTTCCGGAAAACCTGTCTCACGGCGCGATGCCGTCGATGACCGGCGACGCCGCGCTGTATCACATCGTGGCCACCGACGACCCTGCCGGGCCGACGTGGAAGGGCTGAGCGACCGGACGCAGGCGATCTATGACCGGCAGGCGGTGCATTACGATGCCCGCCGGTCGCGCACCCTGTTCGAACGCGGCTGGCTGGAGCGCGCATTGGTCGATGTGCCGCGCGGCGGGACAGTGCTGGACCTGGGCTGCGGCGCGGGCGAACCGATCGGACGGTTCCTGGTCGAGAGCGGATATGCCGTGACCGGCGTCGATTTTTCCGCGCCGATGCTGCGGCTGTTCGCCGAACGGTTTCCGCAGTCGCGGGTGATCCGAGCGGACATGAATGCGTTGGACCTGCCCGAGCGGTTCGACGCGATCATCGGCTGGGGCAGTTTCTTTCACCTGACGCAGGACCAGCAACGCCGAACCCTGCCGCGTCTTGTGCAGCATCTGGGTTCGGGCGGGCGGTTGTTGCTGACGGTCGGTCCTTCGGCGGGCGAAACGACGGGACGGGTCGGTGACGAGACGGTGTTCCACGCCTCGCTCGATGCCGCGGAATATGCCGCGATCCTCGAGGCCTGCGGCTGTGGCTTGGTGACCCATGTCGCAGACGATCCGCAATGCAACGGGCATTCGCTGCTTTTGGCCCGGAAGACCGGGTGAGGCGGGCAGAACGACGCGCCGCCGCCGCCCCGCCCCGGAGGCATGGAGCGGCTTTTCTATCCGGACCGCTCTGCTAGGGTGCGCGCAAAGACGAGGGAGGCACCAATCATGACCGCGATCAAGACAACCCATGTGGGCAGCTTGCCAAGGACGCAGGAGGTGGTGGATTTCATCTTTGCCCGCGAAAAGGGGCAGGCATACGACGCCGCCGCCTTTGACGCGGCGATGGAAGCGGCTTGCGCGGAAACCGTCCGCAAGCAGGTCGAAGCAGGGATCGACATCGTCAGCGACGGCGAGACGTCCAAGATCAGCTACGCCACCTATGTCAAGGATCGCTACACGGGTTTCGATGGCGACAGCCCGCGCAACGCGCCGGCCGATCTCAAGATGTTTCCGACCTTCCTCGAACGGCTCAAGGACGATGGTGGCACGCCGACTTATGCGCGACCGCAATGCGTGGGCGAAGTGCGGTCGAAAGGCCAGGGCGAGCTGGAAAAGGACATCGCCAATCTCAAGGCGGGCATGGCCGCCCATGGCGCGACGCAGGGCTTCATGAACGCCGCCTCGCCCGGCGTGATCTCGCTGTTCCTGCCGAACCGGTTCTACAAGACGCGCGACGCCTATCTGGCCGCGCTGGCCGACGCGATGCGGGATGAATACCGCACCATCGTCGATGCCGGGTTGATGCTGCAACTGGACTGCCCCGACCTCGCGTTGTCGCGCCACATGCTGTTCACCGACATGTCCGACGACGACTTCGTCAAGGTCGCCGGTGCCCATGTCGAGGCGCTGAACCACGCGCTGGACGGCATCGACCCTGCCCGTGTCCGGGTGCATATCTGCTGGGGCAATTACGAAGGCCCGCATGTCTGTGACATCGGCATGGACAAGGTGTTCTCGACCCTGATGAAGACCCGCGCGGGCCAGGTGCTGTTCGAAACCTCGAACCCCCGCCATGCCCATGAATGGACGGTCTTCCGCGACCGCAAGACCGAGATCCCCGACGACAAGGTGCTGGTGCCCGGCGTCATCGACAGCACGACGAATTTCGTCGAACACCCCGAGGTCGTGGCGCAGCGGATCGAACGCTTTACCGACATCGTCGGCGCCGACCGGGTCATCGCCGGGTCGGATTGCGGGTTCGGCACCTTTGCCGGGTTCGGCGCCGTGGACCCCGCCATCGCCTATGCCAAGCTGGGTGCGCTGGCCGAGGGCGCGCAGATCGCCTCGGGGAGGATCTGAGTGCGCGAACCCGTCGTTTTCCTGCCGGGCCTGATGTGCGACGCCCGGCTGTTCGGTCCGCAAATCGCCGATCTGTCGCGCCAATACCCGGTCATGGCCGCCCCGATAACCGGTGGCGACCGGATCGAGGAAATCGCGTCGGGATTGCTGGATGCGCTCCCCAAGCGCTTTGCGCTGGCGGGGCTGAGCATGGGCGGGATCGTGGCGATGGAGATTGTCCGCCGTGCGCCCGACCGGGTGACGCGGCTGGCACTGATGGACACCAACCCGCTGGCCGAGACGCCGCAGCAGGCCGCCGCCCGCGATCCGCAGATCGTGCGCGCCAAGGCGGGCCGGCTGGACGAGGTGATGGCGCAGGAACTGAAGCCCAACTACCTGGCGCCCGGCCCCTACCGGTCGGAGATCCTGGCGCTGGTGATGGACATGGCGCGTGGGTTGGGGCCGGATGTCTTCGCCCGGCAAAGCCGCGCGCTGCAGCGCCGCCGCGACCAGCAGGGCACCTTGCGCAAGATCCGGGTGCCGACGCTGGTGCTGTGCGGCGAGCACGATGCGCTGTGCCCGGTCAAGCGCCACGTGTTCATGGCCGAGCTGATCCCGCATGCCGAACTGGTGGTGATCGAGGGCGCCGGGCATCTGCCGACGCTGGAAGCGCCCGACGCCACCACCGACGCGCTGCGCGTCTGGCTCAAGCAGCCCCTTGTCCTGCGCTGATCGCGGCCGGCTGCAGTGGGGCCTGCGTATTTTCGAAAGAGAAGAAGATGCAAGGCCATGCTTGACCCCGGCAGCGGGCGTTTCTATGTCGGTCAGGCGCGGAGCGGCGGATGGCCGCGGCCCTGAAAGGGGTCGAGGAAAGTCCGGACTCCCAGAAGCGACGGTGCCGGGTAACGCCCGGGCAGGGCAACCTGACGGAAAGCGCCACAGAAAACAGACCGCCGGCCCAAGGGCCGGCAAGGGTGAAACGGTGGGGTAAGAGCCCACCGCGGGACGGGCAACCGGACCGGCACGGCAAGCCCCACCGGGAGCAATGCCAAATAGGGACCGCGCGGGCCGCAAGGCCCGGGGCCGCTTCTGCCCCAGCAGGTCCGGGTTGGCAGCATCAGGCGCGCGGCGACGCGTGCCGCAGAGGAATGGTCATCTCCGCCGGGGCGACCCGGTGCAGACAGAATCCGGCTTACAGCCGCTCCGCGCGCGTCATTCCTGCACAAGCGTGTATATGAACGCCCGGCCTTCGCCGCGGTCGCGCGTGACGCGGAACTGCGTGCCATCGGTTTCCCAGAGCTGGCAATCGCCGCTGTTGTAGTCGCCGTCGATCTGGCGGCACCAATAACCGTCCTGCCAGGTCCATTGCGCGACGATCTGCTTGCCCATCACATGGCCGGTCATGGTGCCGTCGGCATGGATGGTGACGTGGTTTTCGCCCAGCCAGAGCTGGCGGTCCGTCGCCTGGGCGCGGAACGCGTCCTCGTCGGCGATGCGGGTGAACGGCTCGGCTTGCACCGGTGCGCTCAGCAGCGCGGCGGCAAGGGCGAGGATCGGTCGTGCGGCCATATGCGAATCCTTTCGCTTGAGCGGGGATGCCCCGACGGGTCCGGCAATATCAGGCCCGCCGCGCGTTTCCCTTGATTTCGTCGGTTGACTCGTCCGGCGGCATCGGTAAAAGGCGTGTCTCATGATATTTCGCGGGCCTTCGGGGTCCGCCGCAGGAGACGACCCATGGCGAAGCCGACGACCATCAAGATCCGCCTGAACTCGACCGCCGGGACGGGTCATTTCTACGTGACCAAGAAGAACGCCCGCACCATGACCGAGAAGATGACGGTGCGCAAATACGATCCCGTGGCGCGCAAGCACGTGGAATACAAGGAAGGCAAGATCAAGTAGGATCACCTGCCTGACAGGTTCACGGGGCCGCGCCGCAAGCGCGGCCTTTTTCTTTCCCGTCGCGGTCTACCTTACCGTCAAGGAGGGGATCGATGACCGAAACACTGACCCTGCGCCGGGCCGAGGCCCGCGATATCCCCGCGTTGGACGACCTGTTCCAGCGCAGCTACATGGCCCTTCTCAAGGATGACTACGCGCCATCGGTTCTGGTGACCGCCGTGCCGGTGATCGGCCGCGCGCAGCCGGCGCTGATCGCGTCGGGCCTGTTCCATGTCGTCGAGGCAGGCGGCCGCATCGCCGCGGCGGGCGGATGGTCGCTGGCCGCACCGGGCGGGGCGCCGGGGCGCCGCGGCGTGGGGCATGTGCGCCATGTTGCCACCGATCCGGCGATGCTGCGCCGGGGTGCCGCGCGGATGGTGCTGGATCACATCAAGATCGAGGCAAAGGCCAGCGGGATGGCTCAGCTGCATTGCCAAAGCACGCTGACGGCCGAACCGTTCTATGCCGCGATGGGCTTCGACACCCGCGGCCCGGTGACCATCGGCTTGCGCGGCGGGATAGACTTTCCCGCCGTGTTCATGGTGGCCCAGCTGTAAAGACGCGAACGATTGACGGCGATCAGGCGGCCTCTGCGCCGACCGGGTAGGGTCCGCCCGTGTCTGCATAGGCCCGTGTCTGCATAGGAGTGTCAGACATGACTGATCGTGACAAGACGGAAGAGCCGCAATCCATCGTCGAAGTCATCGAGGTGGGTGGCGAGAAACTGGTGGGTTTCGTCAAGGAGATGGCCAGGGAAGGCAACGTCCGGCGTTTGCGGGTGATCGAGCCCGATGGCGACGTGGCGGTCGACGTGTCCCTGACGGTGGGGGCGTTAACCGGCGGGGCCGTGGTGCTGGCGGCGCCTGTGTTGGCCGTGATCGGCGCCCTGGCGGCGCTGGTGACCAAGGTCAAGGTCGAGGTGGTGCGCGAAACGGCCGACGAGACGACCCACAGCGCCTGATCCGGGGCACGAAAAAAGGCCGGTTTCGCGACCGGCCCTGTTTCCTGCCATCGGCCCGTGGCGGCCGACAGCGTTACTGTGTGACGATCTGTGCGTTTTCCAGGATCACGGCCTGCCAGGTTTCGGGGTCGTTCACCCGCTTGAGCGTGCCGCGCAGGGTGATGCGCCTGGTCTCGTCAACGGTGTCGATCGGATCGGCCAGGGTGACCTGCAGCGCCGCGCCGTGGTCGACACTGCCGCAGAACGGGCACAGGCCCATGTCCGACACCAGCACCAGCTCGCGGAAGGTCGTGCCGGGCATCATCGGCGCGGCGTAGCCTGTGATCTCGACCATCTGTTCCTCGGCGATGCCGGTCGGATAGGTCTTGCGCACCTCGTAGTTGGTGTCGGTGACGATTTCGTCGATCTCGATCTGTTTCAGCAATGCCCAGACATCGCTGGGATTGGCATGGCTGGCTGTCGCGGTGGAGCCGAAAGCGGCGGCGAGGGCAAGGCTGCTGCTGCGAAGCGTCATCGTTTCAAATAGCTCCCGTGTGTGGCGGTCGCAGCGGTTGTGCCACATTGCGCGGAAGCGGGGAATCCTTATTGCACGCGGCGTGCAGAAATCCGCTCAAACCGGCGGGATCGCACGACAACGCCGGGTCCGGCCGCGACGGTTCAATCGTCGTAAAGCGGCGTGGCGGGTTGCCCGGCCGGGTCCGTCCAGATCCGTTCGCCTGTGGCGCGTGTGACGTGCAGGACACGGTCATGGCCGGGATAGGTCACCCGGTCCTGCGCGGCGCGGGTGCCGATCACCAGATACCGCGCGGGCGCGTCGGACCGGTTCTCAAGCCGGTGGCCGACCGGGACGCCGGCCTTGAACGTTGCCGCCTTGCCCGGGGTCAGGGCGGTTTCCGTGTCGCCTTCGAGCAGCGTCACGGTGCCGGCCAGGACAAAGACCATCTCGTCTTCTTCGCTGTGCCAATGGGCGATGGACGAGGCCGATCCGGGCGGCAGGATCTCGACGAATGCCCCGAACTGCGTCAGTCCGCCGCTGTCGGAAAACAGCAGCGCCTCGTAGGGGCCGCAGGCGCCGGTTCCGGCGTCGCGCCGCACGGTGGTTTCGTCATGTACGGGCATCGTTTGCCTCCGGGAAACGAAAAAAGGGCCGGTCTGGTCGACCGGCCCCGGTTGTCAGTCTTGCGGCAGGATCACTCGCGATTGCCGAGGAACTGCAGCAGGAACATGAACAGGTTGATGAAGTCGAGATACAGGTTCAGCGCGCCCATGATGGCGGCCTTGCCCAGCCACTCGCTATCGCCCTGCATCGCGTGCTGCAGATAGGTGTTCTTGATGTTCTGCGTGTCGTATGCCGTCAGGGCCGAGAAGATCAGCACACCCAGAGCCGAGATGGCGAACTGGATCGCCGGTGAGCCCAGGAAGATGTTCACAATCGACGCGACGATCAGGCCGATCACGCCCATGATCAGGAACGAACCCCAGCCCGAGATGTCCTTTTTTGTGGTGTATCCCCACAGCGACAGGCCGGCAAAAGCGATTGCCGTGATCAGGAACACCTGCACGATCGAAACGCCCGTGAAGACCAGGAAGATCGAGCTGAGCGACAGGCCCATCAGCGCGGCGAAGACGTAGAACACGGTCTGTACGCCGGCGGCCGACAACCGGTTCACGGCGGCGCCGAAGCCGAAGAAGATGAAGGCCAGCGGCGCGAACATGATCACCCACTTGAGTGGCGACATGTAGATCGCCTGCCCGAATGCCGTCAGGAACTGGCCCTCGCGGATCATCGCGGTGGCGCCGGCGGGGTCGGATGTTACGGCAAGGCCGGAAATCGCCCATGCTGCGGCGAAGGTGATGAACATGCCCACGGACATCGTGCCGTAGACCTTGTTCATGTGGGCGCGCAGGCCCTCGTCAATCTGGGCAGCGTGGGCGCCAGCGACGCCAGCCGTCCGGATCGTGTTGTATTCAGCCATGAAAGCCTCCGAATTGAACCTCGTCCGGGGTTTGCCCGGTTGTAGCTCAGATATTGGCAGGTCACGGAGATATTTCAAGGCGAAGGCGGTGCGGATTGACGAAAAGTCGACCGTTATACTCGCCAATTCGCCGAAGCGTCCCAAAACGGGCGGTTTGCCTCGTTTTCCGCCTGTTCGCGACTGAGGCCGATATCGCGGAGGGCAGCAGTGTCGAGACGCGACAGGGCGTGGCGCTGGCGGCTCACCGAACGCCAGTTGCGGATGCGGGTGGCCAGCGAAGCCGGGCGGACGGGGGCGAACAGAGACAATGCACGGATCATGATGAAACCCTTCAGTGTTTGTGATGTAAGCGGTGGTCAGCGTGTTTTCTGTTGATGAATATGGCGCCACATGCGATATGTTGGAAACGAATGTTTTTGAGGAATTACATCAAGGAACGTGATGTATGCGCAATCTTGACATCACCACGCTTCGATCGTTCGTCGCCGTCGCGGATTCCGGCGGTGTGACCCGCGCGGCCGGCTT
Source organism: Thalassococcus arenae (assembly GCF_019104745.1). Lineage (NCBI taxonomy): Bacteria > Pseudomonadati > Pseudomonadota > Alphaproteobacteria > Rhodobacterales > Roseobacteraceae > Thalassococcus > Thalassococcus arenae. The sequence goes on along the minus strand of NZ_JAHRWL010000001.1, from coordinate 178,218 downwards.
CCTGAACCTCACGCAATCGGCAGTCTCGATGCAGATCAAGAGACTGGAAGAGCTGCTGGGCCTGACGCTGCTGGAACGTTCGGGCCGCGGCGTCGTGTTGACACCGGCCGGCGATCAGTTGCTGGGCTATGCCCGCCGGATGGTCGAACTGAACGACGAGATCTATGCAAGGCTGACCCGGCAGGACTGGGTCGGCGAACTGGTGCTGGGCGTTCCGCATGACATCGTCTACCCGGTCATCCCACGGGTGATGAAGCGGATGCAGCGAGACTTTCCAAGGGTCAAACTGCAGCTGCTCAGTTCCTTTACCTTCGATCTCAAGGCACAGTTCGCCAAGGGCGCGGTGGATGTCATCCTGACCACCGAGCCCGAGCCCTCGAGGGGCGGCGAGGAACTGTTGGACGTGCCGTTGCGCTGGTACGGCGCGCGGGATGGCCAGGTCTGGCGCACCCAGCCCTTGCGCGTCGCGTTCTGCAGCCATTGTTCGTTCCGGCCCGGCGCGGTCGCCGCGCTCGACAGGTCCGGTATCGATTGGGAACAGGTGGTGGCCGCCGACAGCGACCGGGCCATCGAAGTGGCGGTCAGCGCCGACATGGCGGTGACGGCCGTGCTGGAAGGACACGAACCCCAGCAATATGCGCCGGTTCCCAACGCCGCCGGACTGCCCGAGCTGGGCAGCCAGAAGATCATCGCCTATGCCGCGCCGTCCCGGCCCCAGCTGGTCGATCCGCTGATGGACATGTTGCGCGCCGAATTCGCGTTGATGTCGGGTCGCGGCGAGATCGCCGCGCAATAGGTCAGTCGCGGATCCGGATCACCACCTTGCCGGTGGATTTGCGGCTGCGCAGCAGCGCCATGCCGTCCGCCGCCCGTTCGAGCGGCAGCACGTCGCTGACATGCGGGGTGATCTTGCCGGCGTCGAACCAGTCGAGCAGGGTCGCCAGCGACCCGGTCAGCACCTCCGGTCGGAAGGCCAGGTAGCCGCCCCAATACAGGCCCAGAACGCTGAGATTCTTGACCAGCAGGTGGTTGGCCTTGATCTGCGGGACGGAACCGCTGGCAAAGCCGATGGTCAGGATCCGGCCCTCGGGTTTACATGACCGGAACGCGGCATCGAATTGTTCGCCTCCGACCGGATCATAGACCACGTCGGCGCCGCCGAGCGCCTTCATCTCGGCGCGGATATCCTGGCTGGCGGCATCGATCAGGTGGTCGGCCCCGGCTGCCCGGGCCACCGCCAGCTTGTCGGCGCCTCGGGCACAGGCCACCACCCGCGCGCCCATCACCTTGCCGATCTCGACCGCCGTCAGACCGACGCCGCCGGCGGCGCCCAGCACCAGCAGCGTCTCACCGGGTTTCAGACGGGCACGGTGATCCAAGGCGACATGGCTGGTGCCATAGGCGATCTGAAAGGCGGCTGCCTGGACGAAATCCATGGCTGGCGGCAGTTTCACCGCGCGCGCGGCGTCGAACACGCCCTGTTCCGCCAATCCGCCCTGACCACCGAACACCGCGACCCGGTCTCCGGGCGCGAAGCCGGTCACGCCGTCGCCCACCGCGTTGACCGTTCCGGCCACCTCCATGCCCATGGTGAAAGGCAGGGCCGGCGTGTCCTGGTACTGGCCGGACATCATCAGCAGATCGGCGAAGTTCAGTCCGCAGGCTGCTATGTCGAGCCGCAGTTGCCCGGCACCGGGATCGGGCACCGCAAGGTCCGCCAGGGCGGGGGGCGTATCGTGGGATGTCAGTTGAAAGGCACGCATTGAATCCTCCGGCTTGGTTGGCGGCTACTTCGGCGCGAATCCACCGGGTGTCAAATGTTTGGCGGTCAGGCCCTTTTGTTGCCTTGCGGGAACCGAGGGTAAAGACAATGCAACTGGAGGGTGCGGAGTGTTTACCAAATACAGCGATTGGGTATCATTTTCCTTGATATTTTTCGTCCGCGTGCTGTAGTCATTCAGACCAAGCCTGGCACCCGTCTCGCTTTCAGTTCCGGTTGTCGTCTGTCCGTGTCGCAGGCGACGGATGTATCAAGACAAGGATCACGAAATGACCCATCCCGTTGATGTCCACGTAGGCAAGCGAATCCGGCATCGCCGGTGGCTGGTCGGCATGACCCAGCAACAGCTGGCCGAACAGGTCGGGATCAAGTTTCAACAGATCCAGAAATACGAAACCGGTGCCAACCGTGTCAGCGCGTCGCGGCTGTGGGATATCGCGGACGCGCTCAGCGTTCCGGTCAGTTTCTTCTTTGAAGGCATTGAAAACGAAAGCGAAACACCGGCCAAGGCAGACGGCGTTCCGGCCGACCTGTTGGGCGACAAGGAAGCGCTGGACCTCGTGCGATCCTACTACGCGATCCCCGAAAATCAGCGCCGCCGCCTGTTCGAACTGGCACGCGTGCTGTCCGACGTCGCCTGATCCGGGAGCGACGAAAGACGCCCGGTCCAAGCCGGGCCTTGTCCGATGACCGAACTGACGGATGAACTTCGGCAAACGCTGTTGGCGACCGCCTTGTCGCTTGCCGATGCGGCGGGCGAGGCGATTCTGCCGCATTTCCGATCTCGCGGGCTCAGCGCCGACAACAAGGCGCGCGAAGGGTTCGACCCGGTCACCGTCGCCGACCGTGCCGCCGAAGAGGCGATGCGCGCGACTCTCGCCCGGCTTCGACCGCAGGACGGTATCCTGGGCGAGGAGTTCGGCGAACAGGCTGGCGAAAGCGGCCTGACCTGGGTGCTCGATCCGATCGATGGCACCCGGGCGTTCCTGTCGGGAACACCGACCTGGGGCGTGCTGATCGCGCTGGCCAACGAATCCGGTCCGATGCTGGGCATCATCGACCAACCCTTTACCGGGGAACGGTTCATCGGCGGCTTCGGTCGGGCGCACTGGAGCGGCCCGCGGAACGCGACCGCGAGCCTGGAAACCCGCGACACCCACCATCTTGAAGACGCGATCCTGTTTACCACCTTTCCGGAGGTCGGCAGCCCAGCCGAGCGGCGTGGCTTCGAGGCAGTGCGCGATCGCGTGCGCCTGACGCGCTACGGTATGGATTGCTATGCCTACGCGTTGCTGGCCGCGGGGCAGATCGACCTAGTCATCGAAGCCGGGCTGGCTGCCTACGACGTCCAGGCACCGATCGCCGTGATCGAAGCCGCCGGCGGAATCGTCACGGATTGGACCGGAGCGCCCGTGCATGCCGGTGGCCGGGTGCTGGCTGCGGCGAACGCGACCCTGCATGCCCGGGCGCTGGACCTGTTGCGCGGGACACCGGTCTAGGAGCGCACAGCCATGATCCGTATCTGCGTCTTGCTGTCCGCACTTGTTTTCGCCACGACGGCCCCCGCACAGGAGGTGCGGCAATTGCTGAACGGACTGCGCGGCGAGGCCGGTCTGGCACCGCTGAAACCGTCACCCGCGTTGGAAGAGGCGGCGATGCAGCATGCGATGGACATGGCGCGAAACGGCTTCTTCTCGCATACCGGATCGGACGGCAGCACCGTCGCGTCGCGGGTCCGCGCGGCGGGATACGGGTTCTGCCAAGTGGCCGAGAACATCGCCAAGGGCCAGGAGTCGCCCAAGAACGTCATGCGGTCCTGGGTCGATTCCGCGCCGCATCGAAAGAACCTGCTGCTGCGCGACATCGAGGAATACGGGCTGGTCCGCGCGCCGGGAGACATCTGGGTGCTGGTGCTGGGCCGCGGCGGGTGCGGGTCCTGACCGGGTCACTTCACGCGTCGGCCCGACAGCCATACACCTGCAATCGCGCGGTCGTCGCCCATCATGATCGTGGGAAAGACCGCGCCCCAAAGATCCTCGGCCCGCGCCGCACGCTGCGCGATGGCCGGCGTCGAAGTCAGGTCGAGCGCGATGAAATCCGCCTCGTGCCCGGGTTCCAGATTGCCGATCCGGTCATCGGCCTTGAGCGCGCGGGCCGATCCTACGGTCGCCAGCCACAGCAATTCCGACGGGTGCAACGCATGGCCGCGCAGTTGCGCGATCTCGTAGGCCGCGGCCATGCTGCGCAACATCGAAAAGGACGACCCGCCGCCGGTATCGGTGGCCAGCCCGATGCGCAGCCCCATCGCGGTCAGCCCGGCCATGTCGAACAGGCCCGACCCGATGAAGGTGTTCGAGGTCGGGCAATGGATCAATGCCGCGCCGACCTCGCGCAGGCGGTCGCGTTCGCGCGGTTCCAGATGGATGGCATGGCCATACAGCCCGTTTTCGCCAAGCAGCCCGTGCGCCTCGTAGGTGTCGAGATAATCCCGTGCGTCCGGGAACAGCGACCGCACCCAGGCGATCTCGTCGAGCTGTTCGCTCAGGTGGGTCTGCATCAGGCAATCCGGGTATTCCGCCCAAAGCGCGCCGAGCGCATCAAGCTGGGCAGGTGACGAGGTCGGCGAAAACCGCGGGGTGATGACATAGCCCAGCCGGTCCTGCCCGTGCCAACGCGCCAGCAGTGACGCGCTTTCGTCATGGGCCCGTCGGGGCGTGTCGCACAGACCGTCCGGGGCGTTGCGGTCCATGCAGGTCTTGCCCGCCCAAAGCCGCATGCCCCGCGCCTGAGCCGCGGCAAAGATCGCGTCGGCCGAAACCGGGTGACTGGTGCAATAGGAACAGACCGACGTCGTCCCCTGCGCGACCAGCAGGTCCAGGTATCGCTCGGCCACGGTGGCGGCATATTGCGGATCGTCAAACCGCAGTTCCTCGGGGAAGGTATAGCAGTTCAGCCAGTCGATCAGCCGCTTGCCCCAGCTGGCGATGATCGCGGTCTGGGGATAGTGCGCATGGGCGTCGATGAACCCCGCCATCAGCAGGGCATCGCCGTGGTCTTCGACAGGCAAGGTCGGGTTCGCCGCGCGCAGCGCGTCGGCCGGACCCACTGCCGCGATTTTCCCGTCTGCGACCAGCACCGCTCCGTGGCGGTGGTGGTCAGCCGCCGAAACACCGTCTTCGAAGGGCGAGGCCGGAAAGGCCAGCGTCTGGCCAAGATGCAGGACGGGGGTCATGGGCGGCTCCTTTGGCGGCAGACTAGGCCTGCGGCAAGTCCAGGTAAATCGCTTGAACGCCCTGTCGCTCGGCTTATCCATTCGATAGACAGGGCGCGTTCAGGCAGGGCGCGATCAGACAGGGGGCGGGCATGAGCGAAGAGATCGATATCGTCGACGCCGAGACCGAGGACAGCGGCGCCTACACCCTGGACCGCCGCGCTGTCGCCGCGATTCTCTACGCCGTCGATATCGAGGATCGTGCCAAGCTGGTCGAGCTCATGGAGCCGCTGCATCCCGCCGATATCGCCGACCTGCTGGAACAGATCAACGCGTTCGACAGGATGCGCCTGATCCGGCTCTATGACCGCGAATTCGACGGCGACATCCTATCCGAACTCGACGAGTCGATCCGCGAAGAAGTGATCGGACTGTTGAATCCCGAGGTCCTGGCCGAGGCGGTGCGCGACCTCGACAGCGACGACGTGGTCGACCTGGTCGAAGACCTGGACGAGCCTCAGAAAGAGGCCATTCTCGGTGCGCTCGGCGACAGCGACCGCGCGGCGGTCCGACAATCGCTGACCTATCCCGAATACTCCGCCGGCCGCCTGATGCAGCGCGAAGTGGTGATGGCGCCCGAGCATTGGAATGTCGGCGAAGCGATCGATTTCCTGCGCAATTCCGAAGACTTGCCCGAACAATTCTATCACATCGTTCTGGTCGACCCGAAACTGCACCCGGTCGGCAACGTGACGCTCGGCAAGCTGATGTCGTCGCGCCGCGAAGTGCTGTTGAAATCCATCGTCGAAGACACGTTCCACGTGATCCCCGTCGATCAGTACGAAGGCGACGTTGCCTATGCCTTCAACCAGTACCACCTGATCTCGGCCCCGGTCGTCGATGAAAACGACCGGCTGATCGGGGTGATCACCATCGATGATGCGATGGCGGTGCTGGATGACGAGCACGAGGAAGACATCCTCCGCCTGGCCGGCGTGGGCGAGGAAAGCCGGCTGAGCGACAACACGTTCGAAACGACGAAACAACGCTTTCCCTGGCTGGCGGTCAACCTGGTGACGGCGGTCCTGGCCTCGCTGGTGATCGCGCAATTCGAAGAGGCCATCGCCCAGATCGTGGCTTTGGCCGTGCTGATGCCGATCGTGGCGTCGATGGGCGGCAACGCGGGCACGCAGGCGCTGACGGTCGCGGTACGGGCGCTGGCAACGAAGGACCTGACCGGTTCGAACCTGTGGCGGGTGATCCGGCGCGAGGTGCTGGTGGGCCTGGTCAACGGCCTGGCTTTCGCGGTCATCATGGGCCTGGTCGGATTGATCTGGTTCGGCTCGCCCGCTCTGGGCGGCGTGATCGCGGCGGCCATGGTCGTCAACCTGGTGGTCGCGGGCCTGGCCGGCATCGCGATCCCGGTGGCGCTGGAAAAGCTCGGTGTCGACCCGGCGCTGGCCTCGGGCGCCTTCGTGACCACGGTGACCGACGTCGTGGGGTTCTTCGCCTTCCTGGGCCTTGCCGTCGTGGTGCTGTTGTGAGCCTCGATGAACACAAGGCCGCCGCGCGCAGGGCCGCCTTTGCCCGGCGCAAGGTGGCCTACGATCGGCAGGGTCCGGGCGCAGCGGGCAAGCTGAGCGAGGTGCTGGCGGGCCATCGCGGCGTGGCCCTTTCGGGCTATATGCCGATCCGGACCGAAATCGACCCGCTGCCCGCGATGGAAGAGGCCGCGGCCCACGGCCCCGTGGGCGTGCCGGTGATCGAAGCCGCGGGCCTGCCACTGAAATTCGCCCGGTGGGAGCCGGGCTGCGCCCTGACGGACGGTCCCTTCGGCGCCCGTATCCCGGCCGCGCTGGACTTCTTCGAGCCCGAGTTGTTGATCGTCCCGCTGGTCGCCTTCACCCGGGCCGGCGGGCGGTTGGGCTATGGCGGCGGCTTCTACGACCGCACGCTGGAACGGCTGCGGGCCAGACGCCCGACACTGGCCATCGGCTTTGCCTTTGCGGCACAGGAATCCGAAGACCTGCCGCTCGAACCGACGGACCAGCCGCTCGACCTGGTCGTGACCGAGACCGAAGTGATCACGATCCGCCCTTCATCTGGCTGAAAATATCCCGGGGGAGTCGCCGCTTGCGGCGACGGGGGCAGCGCCCCCGGCTAAAGCGCCCGCCAGCCGATATCGCGGCGGCAGAAGCCTTGCGGCCAGTCGACCGCGTCGACCAGGGCATACGCACGCGCGCGCGCCTCGGCCAGGCTCTGCCCGCGCGCCGTGGCGTTCAGCACCCGCCCGCCCGCGGCCACCACCGCGCCGTCGCGTTCGGCGGTGCCGGCGTGGAACATCATCTGGAAACTGTCTTCGGGCAGGCCGTCCAATCCCCTGATCGCGCTGCCTTTCCCGTAATCGCCGGGATAGCCCTGCGCCGCCATGACCACCGTCATCGCATGGTCGTCGGCCCAGTTCACCTGGGCCTCGGCCAGGCGTCCATCGGCGCAGGCATGGATCAGATCCAGCGCCTGTCCGCCCAGACGCAGCATCAGCACCTGGCATTCGGGATCGCCGAAGCGGACATTGTATTCCACCAGGCGCGGCTGCCCGTTCTCGATCATCAACCCGGCATAGAGCACGCCGTGATAGGGCATGCCCCGCCGCGCCATCTCGGCCATGGTGGGGCGCACGATCTCGTCCAGCGCCTTTTGCGCGATGGCCTCGGACAGAACCGGGGCCGGGGAATAGGCGCCCATGCCGCCCGTGTTCGGCCCGGTATCGCCTTCGCCCACGCGCTTGTGGTCCTGGGCGGTGCCGCAGGGCAGACAGGTTTCGCCGTCCACCAGAACGAAGAACGACGCCTCTTCGCCGGTCATGAATTCCTCGATCACGACCTCGGCGCCTGCGCCGCCGAACGCGCCGCCGAACATGTCGTCGATGGCGGCCTCGGCCTCGGCGATCGTCCGGGCGATGATCACCCCCTTGCCCGCGGCCAGACCATCGGCCTTGACCACGATGGGCGCGCCTTGCGCCCGGACATAGGACTTGGCCGCCTCGGCATCGGTAAAGTGACCGTAGCCCGCCGTGGGCGCGTTCACCGCGGCGCAGATTTCCTTGGTGAAGCTTTTCGACGCCTCCAGCCGCGCGGCCGCCGCCGACGGGCCGAAGACCAGCACGCCGGCCTCGCGCAGCCGGTCTGCGACGCCTGCGGCCAGCGGCGCCTCGGGTCCGACGATCACGAGGTCGATGGCGTTTTCCAGCGCGAATTCGGCCACCGTGCCGCCGTCCTCGATGGGCAGCGTCGCGCATTCGGCGATCTGCGCGATTCCGGCATTGCCCGGGGCCACGATCAGCTTGTCGCATTTCGGGTTCTGCAGGGTCGCCCAGGCCAGGGCATGTTCGCGCCCGCCGCCGCCGAGGATGAGAATGTTCATGGCGTCCTGCTCCGTGGTTGGCGGTGGATCGGGGGCCAGCCCCCGAACCCCCGGAGTTTGCTTGGCAAGATGAAGCAAAGGGTGGTGTTTTCGTCTCTGCGGCTGCTTTAAGATGATGACGGCACAAGGGCAAGCGAGGCAAGGGCATGGATCTGATCGAAGACGCCCCCGAGGGCGAGGGCGGCAACGCGCCGGAATTCACCGTCTCGGAAATCTCGGGTGCGGTGAAACGGGTGATCGAGGGCGAGTTTTCCTTTGTCCGGGTCCGGGGCGAGGTCGGGCGGGTCAGCCGTCCGCGATCCGGCCACATCTATCTTGACCTCAAGGATGACCGCGCGGTGATCTCGGGCGTGATGTGGAAGGGCGTCGCGGCCCGTCAGCAGACCCAGCCCGAAGAGGGGATGGAGGTGATCGCCACGGGCAAGCTCACCACGTTCCCGGGCCAGTCGAAATACCAGATCGTGATCGACGAAATCCGGCCGGCCGGCGCCGGTGCGTTGATGGCGATGCTGGAAAAGCGCAAGGCGCAGTTGCAGGCCGAGGGGCTGTTCGACCCGGCCCGCAAGAAAAAGTTGCCCTATCTGCCCGAGGTGATCGGCGTCGTGACCTCGCCCTCGGGTGCGGTGATCCGCGACATCCTGCACCGGTTGCGCGACCGGTTTCCACGCAAGGTTCTGGTCTGGCCGGTGGCGGTACAGGGCGCGGCCTGCGCGCCCGAGGTCGCCCGGGCCATCGAGGGGTTCAACCGGTTGACGCCGGGGGGCGCGCTGCCGCGGCCCGATCTTCTGATCGTCGCGCGTGGCGGCGGGTCGGTCGAGGATCTCTGGGGTTTCAACGAAGAGATCGTCGCGCGGGCGGCGGCGGCATCGGATATCCCGCTGATCTCGGCCGTGGGGCACGAGACCGACACCACGCTGATCGACTTCGTGTCGGATATGCGCGCGCCGACGCCCACTGCGGCGGCGGAACTGGCGGTACCGGTGCGGATGGAACTGCTGGCCTGGACCGGCGAAGCCCAGACAAGGATGACCCGCGCGATGACGGCGCGCACCGATCGCGCCGCGCAGCGGTTGCGCGACCTGGGCAGGGCGCTGCCGCGCGCCGAAAGCCTGATGGCCATACCGCGACAACGACTGGACGTGTTGGGCGACCGGTTGCCCGGTGCGCTGTCGCGCCGCGTCGACCGCGCGCGGTTGGGCCTGTCCGAAATCACCGGAACGCTGCGCCCCGCTGCGCTCATGCGCGCGATCACGAATGAATCCAGGCGCTTGTCCGACCGAGCGGCGCGGTTGTCACCGGCCCTTTTGAGGCTGTTGGCACAGCGCGCCGAATCCCTCGGACGCCGCGCCGACAGGCTGTCGCCACGGCCGATCCGCGTCGAACTCGCGCAGCGCCGCGAACGGTTGGACGCGCTGGCGAAACGCCTGGCAGACGCGCCCCTGCGCCCGTTCGACACGCATCGACAGACGTTGGACGGCGCCGCCCGGCTGCTGGAAACTCTGAGCTACAAGGGCACGCTGGCGCGCGGCTATGCAGTCGTGCGCGGCGACCAGGGCGTGCTGACAACCAGGGTGCAGGCGCAGGCGGCGTCGGGTCTGGAAATCGAGTTCGCCGATGGCCGTCTCAAGATCGGAGGGGCTGCGGCGCGCAAGGCCAAAGCCGACGATGCGCCCGACCAGGGGACGCTGTTCTGAGCGGTCACACACCCACATCCGGGCCGAAGCAAAGCATCGGCTCGTCATCCTGTTGGGCCTCGTACAGCGTCGTGTCGGTCGGATCGTTCTGGAACACCGCCCTTAGCCCGCTGCCTTCGCGGAAGAAGGTCCAGCATTGCGGTGCCGGGTTGTCCTCGTAGACGAAACAGATCTGGCTGTCTTCCTCGTACCAGAACCCGTCCTTGCACTTGCCATCCAGGAACGACCAGCGCACCTGCCGGTCGTCGAGATATTCCTCGACCCCGTAGGGCTGGCCCTGCATCCCGAAATACAGGGTCTTGCCCGTGACATAGGATTCGAATTCTGCCGCGCTCATCGGCTGGGCGGCGGGCAGGGCGGTAGCGCAGAGCGCAAGCAGGACGGCGGTTCGAAGCATGGCGGCATCCTGCCAGAGCGGTGCGGCGTGCAAAAGTCCCATTCGCGTGAGCGCGTTCAGGCCGGCAGGGCTGCGCCGGTCCATTTCGCCGCGCGGCGGTCCATCACGCGCCGCCAGACCGGCGGGACCAGTGCCAGCACGGCCATCACCGGAAGCGAATGCGGCAGGATCGGCATCGTCGCGCGGTCCAGTTCCAGCCCCGGATAGCTGCGCGCCGGGCGCGCGTGGTGATCGGAATGGCGCGGCGCGTTCAGCATCAGGGCCGAGCTGAAGCCATGCGGCGCGTTCCAGCTGTGCTGTGGGCCGACCGGTTCGTGTTTGCCCGGGGCGATCTCGCGCCGTCGCAACCCGTAATGCTGGACATAGTCCGACAACAGCAGCTGCATCTGCGCGTAAAGGCACAGGCCAAGCAGCGCCACGATCCCGGAACCCCCCGCAATCAACGCCGCGACACCCAGCGATGTCAATGCGCCGGCGGCGTAAACGAGGTAGGGATGCAGACCGCCCTTGTGTTTTCGCAGCGCGGTTTCCGCCCTCAGACCTTCGCGGAACGATCCCGCCCAGGCACGCAGGGCAAAGGCGTAGAAGGTTTCGCCCGCGCGGGCGGAATTCGGGTCTCGGTCGGTGGCGGCATGGACATGGTGCACCCGCGTATGGGCCGAGGCGTGATGGCCGAACAGCAGCGAGCAGTAGACCGCCGTGCCCAACCGGCGCGGCCAGCGGTCGGCGCGGTGGATCAGTTCATGCGCGTTGGAATTGCCGACCTGGCCCAGAAACAGCGACAGCGCGAAGAAGATCAGAACCTTGTCCAGAACAGGCAACGGTCCGGCCGCCAGCACCCAGACCCCGCCGTACAGCAGCGGGAAATGCAGCAGGCCCAACGTGGTCGACAAGCCGTGACCGGCGGGAAATTCCTGGCCCGGTCGGTCCGGCCCGGCCAAGACGGCGAATTTGTCGAGGAAATAGGCGAACACGGTGATGCTCAGCAGCGCCAGCGCGGCAAACGGCTGGCCCAGCACCAGTGCCAGCGCCAGCAGCGCCACCAGTCCCAGCGTTGCCGCGGTGAATCGGATCATACCCGCCCTCATGTCTCCGATCGTAGTCGTCGCTTCGCATTCCGTCACCATTGCGGCTGCGTCTGGGCAATTCGGGGCCGCAGGCGCAGTGTGCTGTGTCGTTTTTCGGGCTATCGCGGGCAGAACCGTGGTCTAGATTGTCGGCGTTGACAGGAGGCGCGGAATGGCACTCGACGAGAACAAGGGCGTCTGGAAATCGGCTCCCGGCAAGGGACGGCGCACCCCCAAGGGGCGGCAACTGGACGATGCGGCCCTGGCCGAGATCCGGGCCCTGCTGGGCGACAGGCCACGACGCCGCGACTTGCTGATCGAGTTCCTGCACCTGATCCAGGATGCGCATGGCCACCTGTCGGCCGCGCATCTGCGCGCGCTTGGCGAGGAAATGCGCCTGGCGATGGCCGAGATCTACGAGGTCGCGACCTTCTATGCGCATTTCGACGTGGTGAAAGAAGGCGAGACACCGCCGCCTGCGCTGACCATCCGGGTCTGCGATTCGCTGTCTTGCGAATTGGCCGGCGCACAGGCGTTGAAGGCGGCTCTGGAGGACGGGCTGGACCCCGAACAGGTGCGCGTCGTCCGCGCACCCTGCATGGGCCGCTGCGACACCGCGCCGGTGCTGGAGCTGGGACACAACCACATCGACTTTGCCACGCCCGACAAGGTCCGGGCCGCCATCGCTGCCGGCGACACCCATGCGCATATCCCCGACTACGAGGGGATCGCGGCCTATCGTGACGGCGGCGGCTACAAGGTATTGCAAGCGCTGCGCGCCAAGGGCGATTGGGAGGCGGTGCAGGATGCGGTTCTGGCCTCCGGGCTGCGGGGGCTGGGCGGCGCCGGCTTTCCCTCGGGCAAGAAATGGGGCTTCGTGCGTGCCAATCCCGGCCCGCGCTACCTGGCTGTGAACGGCGACGAAGGCGAGCCGGGCACGTTCAAAGATCGCTTTTATCTCGAACGCCAACCCCATCTTTTCCTGGAAGGAATGCTGATCGCTGCCTGGGCCGTCGAGGCTGAGCGCTGTTATATCTACATGCGCGACGAATACCCGGCAGTGCTGGAGATCCTGCGCTGTGAAATCAAGGCGTTGGAAGACGCATCTCTTGTGGACAAAGGCTATGTCGAGCTGCGCCGCGGCGCCGGGGCCTATATCTGCGGCGAAGAAAGCGCGATGATCGAATCGATCGAGGGCAAGCGCGGCCTGCCGCGCCACCGCCCGCCCTATGTGGCGCAGGTGGGTCTGTTCGGGCGCCCGACACTTGTCCACAACATCGAAACCCTGCACTGGGTTGCGAAGATCTGCCGCGAAGGCCCTGAAATCCTGAGTGGAATCGAAAAGAACGGGCGCAAGGGGCTGCGCTCCTACTCGGTCTCGGGCCGGGTCGCGAAGCCGGGTGTCTACCTGCTGCCCGCAGGCTCCACCATCACCGACATCATTGAGGCCGCCGGCGGGATGGCTGAGGGTCACGTGTTCAAGGCCTATCAGCCGGGTGGGCCGTCCTCGGGGCTGCTGCCCGCATCGATGAACGACGTGCCGCTGGACTTCGACACGTTGCAGCCGCACGGGTCCTTCATCGGGTCGGCCGCCGTGGTCGTGCTGTCCGACCGGGACCGCGCCCGCGATGCGGCGCTGAACATGCTGCGGTTCTTCGAGGATGAAAGCTGCGGCCAGTGCACGCCCTGCCGGGTCGGTTGCGAGAAGGCGGTCAAGCTGATGCAGGCCGAACGTTGGGATCAACCGCTTCTGGAAGAGTTGTGCCAGGCGATGGCCGATGCGTCGATCTGCGGTTTGGGCCAGGCCGCGCCGAACCCGATCCGCCTGACGATCAGGCATTTCGCCGACGAGGTATGATTGACTTGGTTCGCCGCCATCTTGGCGCTTGGTCTTGCCATGACCTACCAGCTTCGTTTCGTGATGGCGGCTGTTTCGGATGCGCGGTCGGTGACCAAAACGGCGTCGGTTCTGGCGCTGGCCGCAACCGCCGTTCTGGCGCAAGCACCTTTGTTGGTGGTTCTGGCCTTGCTGTTCTCGGCGGCCGGAGATTGGGCCCTGTCGCGGTCGTCCCGGTTGGCATTTCTGTTGGGCATTTCGGCTTTCGCGTTTGCCCAGATCTGCTATATCGCCCAGTTCAAGCCGGATATCGTCGAGGTTCTGATCGCGGTCGAGATCAATCGCGAGCAGCCCTTCCTGGGTCTGGTCGTGCTGGGTGGTGCCATGACCGCGGCCTTGAAAGGGCATCCGGTTCCGCTGCGCATGGCGGCGGGTCTATATACCGTCCTGCTTTTGGCGATGGCCTTGGCCGCCTGGCAAACCGGGGATTGGGCCTTGCGCATCGGTGCCTTGCTGTTTGTCCTTTCCGACGCGATGATCGCGGTCGAACTGATGGATGACCGATTGTTCGCGAACGTCCTTCCCCGTGCGATCTGGGTCACCTATTTCGCGGCCCAATCCCTTCTTCTCTACGGCGTCTTGGTCTGAGTTCGGGCGGCGACCTATCTGTTCCGATACACCGCGCACAAACAACCCTGCGCCTTGAGCCGCGCGCAATAGCGCCAGGCTTCGTCGCGGTCGTCGCGACCGATGCGCACCATGAAATAGCCGCCGCGGGGGCTGGCGCGGCTTTTCTGCCAGATCAGGTCTGGCTTTTCGCCCTCGACCAGCGCGGCACAGGATCGCGTGCGTGCCTTGAATTGATCGGATGCCCGCCCTTTGGTGGTCCCGAAGGCCACCTGCACACCCCAGGGTCTGACCGCGGGTTCGGGACGCGGAAAGGCGGTCAGGCGCCGCTTGCGGGCCAGGTCGTGGCAGGCGGGCAGAAATGCCTTGGCCTTCTGCAGCCTGAAATCGTGGTTTTCGGGTGGTTCGTCGCGCCAGGTCTCGGCCGTCAGGCCGGTGATGATCTGGACGTAATCCACCGTCTCGCGCGCCAGCCCGCCGGTTTCGCCGACCAGCCCGTCGGCGCGCGCTTCGCCGCCGTTATAAGCCACGGCGGCCAGTCCGGCATTGCCATAGCGGCGCGCCAGTTCGCCGAGATATTCGGCAGAGAATTCCAGCGCCTCGGCCGGATTGTAGGGGTCGCGCAGCCCGCGCAAGGCGGCGGTCGAGGGGATGAATTGCGCGATGCCCTGGGCATTGGCCGGGCTGCGGGCATTCGGATCAAAGCGGCTTTCCTGCCAGATCAGCCGCGCAAAGAACCCCGCATCCAGCAGATGTGCCTTGGCAAAATTGGCGATCGCCTGGCAGGTGTCGTGCACGAAATGGCTGGGCCGGATGCACTCCACGGGGGCGAACACGCCACGGCTGCACATCGTGCCGGGCTCGGCCTGCAAGGCCGGCGCGGGCAGAAGAACAAGCGCAATCGCAAGCAGCCGCAGCATGGCACAGGGATGCCCGGCCCCCGCCTTCAGGTCAATTCACATCTGTCGCGCGGCTTTTCTTTGCCGCGCCGGCATATTAGGTGAAGAAAAACGAAGGCGGTGCCATGTCTTTTTTCGGCAAGCTCAAGAACCGGCTGTTCAAGTCCTCGTCCAAGATCGACGAAGGGCTGGATGCCATCGTCCAGGAAGGCGGAGTCGAGGAGCCGACCCCGGAAGTCCCCGCGCCGACCGAGCCCGAACCGGTCGCGCCACCGGTCGAAACACCCGAGCCGGAGCCCGCGCCCGAACCCGAACCGGAACCGGAAGCGCCACAACCCGTCGATCCCGAACCGCAGCCCGTCCCGGAACCCGAACGCGAACCGGAACCGGCACCCGAGCCCGAACCGCCGGTCGAACTGCCGCCACAAGAAGACCCGGTCGCGCCGCCCCCTTCCGAGACGCCATCCGCGCCGCCGCTCGACATCCCGCCGCTGTCCGATCCGATGCCGGACCCGCCCATGCCCGAGATGTCCAGGCCGGGCCTGCTGGGCCGTCTG
The DNA here is from genome assembly GCF_019104745.1 of Thalassococcus arenae. Classification (NCBI taxonomy): domain Bacteria; kingdom Pseudomonadati; phylum Pseudomonadota; class Alphaproteobacteria; order Rhodobacterales; family Roseobacteraceae; genus Thalassococcus; species Thalassococcus arenae. The sequence continues at coordinate 162,726 of NZ_JAHRWL010000001.1, read as the reverse complement.
CTGGGCCGCCGAGGCGCCGCACCGGAAATCCGCCGCGTGCTGGACGACGCCATGCTGGAAAGCCTCGAAGAGCTGCTGATCACCTCGGACATGGGCGTGGATACCGCCCTGCGCGTGACCGCGAACATCGCCGAAGGTCGGATGGGCCGCAAACTCAGCGCGCGCGAGATCAAGGAATTGCTGGCCAGCGAGATCGCCAGGATCATGGAACCCGTGGCCAAGCCGCTGCCGCTGTACCCGACCAAGCCGCAGGTCGTGCTGGTGGTCGGGGTGAACGGCTCGGGCAAGACCACGACGATCGGCAAGCTGGCCAGCCAGTTCCGTGCCGCGGGCAAGAAGGTGGTGATTGCCGCGGGGGACACGTTCCGCGCCGCGGCGGTCGAACAGCTTCAGGTCTGGGGCGACCGCGCCGGCGTGCCGGTGATGACAGCGGCGCAGGGGTCGGACCCCGCCAGCCTGGCCTTCGAGGCGATGACCAAGGCCCAGGCCGAGGGCGCCGATCTGCTGATGATCGATACGGCGGGCCGGTTGCAGAACCGCGCCGACCTGATGGAGGAACTGGCCAAGATCGTTCGCGTCATCCGCAAGAAGGACCCGAACGCACCGCACAACACGCTGCTGGTGCTGGACGCGACCACCGGGCAGAACGCGTTGAACCAGGTCGAGACCTTCCAGAAGCTCGCCGATGTCTCGGGCCTCGTGATGACCAAGCTTGACGGCACCGCCAAAGGTGGCGTTCTGGTGGCGCTGGCCGACCGCTTCGGCCTGCCGATCCACGCCATCGGTGTGGGCGAACAGATCGACGACCTGGCCCCTTTCGACCCCGAGGAGTTTGCCGCGGCACTGACCGGCCTCGACGCCGCGTGACACGACCTGATCCTTCATCTGGCCAAAAATATCCCGGGGGTGTGGGGGCAGCGCCCTCACGGCGCAGCGCGTGACGGAGTGGCTGCTGTCGGTCGAGGGCACCGAGGCGGGCCACAAGCTGGCGATGTTGCTGGCTCTGGGCTCGGCTGTCCTGCACGCCGTCTTCGGCGCCTTGCAAAAGGGTCGCCACGATCCCTGGACCAGCCGCGTCGCCATCGATTCCTGGATGGCGCTGCTGGCCGCGCCGGTGGCCCTGTTCGTCGTGCCTTGGCCGGAACCGCAACACTGGCCGATCCTGGCGGGCGCCATCGCGATCCACCTAGCCTACAAGACCGCGCAGGCCATGGCCTATACCCGTGGCGCCTATACGGTGGTCTATCCCGTGGTGCGCGGCACAGGACCGCTGTTCACGGTCATCGGCGCCTGGATGCTGTTCGGCGAGGCGTTCACGACAACGCAATGGCTGGGATTGGCGGTGCTGCTGGCCGGCATCTTCGGGCTGGCGGTCTACAACATGCTCTATCTGGACGTCGCCCGCGATACTCTGCGCCCGGCGCTTGCCCTTGCGTTGCTCACCGGTTTGACGGTGGCGCTTTACACGACCTGGGACGCCTTCGGCATTCGCGCCACACCGAACCCGTTCACCTTCCTTTTCTGGCTGTTCTTCCTGTCCTCCTTGGACTTTCCGCTGTTGTTCCTGGCGACACCGCTGCGCCACCGGCTGCACGGGGCTGGGCCGGGGTTGTTGTTTCGCGGCTTTGTCGGCGCTCTTGTGGCTTTCGGCAGCTTTGGTGCCGTGATGATGGCCACCCGGCTGGACAAGGTGGGCGAGGCGGCGATCCTGCGCGAAACATCCACTGTCTTTGCCGCCTTCATCGGCTGGCTGGTTCTGCGCGAAACCGTCGGGCCGCGGCGCATCATGCTGATGACACTGATCGCGCTCGGCGCAGTGATCGTTGAGCTTGGCGGCTGAACGCCCTATCTGAGGGATCAAGGAGACGCTCATGGACAAGCCGCAGGTCAATCCCTTCGTCAAATCGGCGCTCGAATACGGGCCGATCCTGGCATTCTTTGCCGCCTATCTGTGGCTGAAGGACCGGGTGTTCGTCATCGGGGGCACGGAATACGACGGGTTCATCCTGGTGACCGCCGGGTTCATCCCGCTATTCCTGCTGGCGATGGGCGCGTTGTGGTGGCTGACCGGGCATCTCAGCCGCATGCAGGTGGTCACTGCGGTGCTGATCGTCATCTTCGGCGGCCTCAGCGTTTGGCTGAACGACGAACGCTTTTTCAAGATCAAGCCGACGCTGATCTATCTTCTGTTCGGCACGGCCTTGCTGTTCGGGTTGCTGCGCGGGCAATCCTATCTGCGCGTGGTGATGGAAGGGTTGATGCCACTCGAGGAACAGGGATGGATGATCCTGACGCGTCGCGTGACCGGCCTGTTCTTCGGACTTGCCGCGCTGAACGAATTCGTCTGGCGGACCATGAGCACCGAGGCCTGGGTCTGGTTCAAGACCTTCGGGTTCACGGCGGCGGTCTTTTTGTTTTTCATCGCGCAGGCCGGACTTTTCAAGCGCTACGGGCTCGAGTCCGACGAAGACTGACATTCAAGCGTCGCAGACCGTCTGGACAGCCTCTGCCTGGGGGCTAGTCTGACGCGCGGGACGCAAAAAGGGGCAGGGATATGGAAAAATTCGGCAAGAGCCAGCCAGTCAAGCGGGTCGAGGATGTGCGCTTTCTGACCGGTGCGGGACGGTTCATCGACGATGTCGCGCCAGAAGGCGCGCTCTACGCCTATTTCCTGCGCTCGACCGTTGCCCATGCCGACCTGTCCGAACTGGATGTATCCGAGGCGCGCGAGGCCGATGGCGTGCACCTTGTCGTGACCGCCGCCGACATGGTCGAGGCCGGCGTGGGGCACACGCTGGCGGCCACGGTGGTCAAGAACCGCGACGGCAGCAAGGGCGCCGAGCCGGAACGCCCGGTGCTGGCCAAGGGCCGGGTGCGGTTCGTCGGCGAAGCCATCGCGATGATCGTGGCCGAAAGCCTGCAACAGGCCCGCGACGCGGCCGAGATGATCCTGGTCGATTTCGACGACCTGCCGGTGCATGTCGACCCGGTGATCGGCGGAGAGGCCATCCATCCCGAGGCGCCGGAAAACCGCGCCTTCGATTTCGGGCTGGGGCTGGAGGACGAGACCACCCGCGCGCTGGCCGAGGCGCACCGTGTCGTTCGCCTCGAGGTCGGCGACAACCGGATCATCGTCAACTCGATGGAAGCGCGCGGCTGTTTCGCCGAATGGCAGGACGGGCGCCTGCACATGGGCTATTCCGGGCAGGGGGTCTGGGGGCTCAAGGACATCCTGGCCGATGCCTTCGACCTGCCAAAGGACGCGGTGCGCGTCACCACGCCGGATGTCGGCGGCGGGTTCGGCATGAAGGGCATGCCCTATCCCGAATACCTGCCCGTCGCTTTCGCGGCCAAGTCGCTTGGCCGACCGGTGCGCTGGATGTCGGACCGGTCCGAAGCGATGCTGTCGGACAATGCCGGGCGCGACCTGGTGACGGTGGCCGAACTGGGCTTTGACGAAAACAACCGCATCACCGCCTATCGGTTGCATACGGTGGCGAACATGGGCGCCTATAATTCGCAATTCGCCCAGCCGATCCAGACCAACCTGTTCGCGCGCGTGCTGACCGGCGTCTACGACATCCCCGCCGCTTACATGCGTTGCGAGGGCGTCTATACCAACACCACGCCGGTCGATGCCTATCGCGGCGCCGGCCGGCCCGAGGCGATCTACGTGCTGGAACGCGTCATCGACCGCGCCGCGCGCGAACTGGGTATCGATCCCTGGGAACTGCGGCGCATCAACTTCATCAAGCCCGGCCAGTTTCCCTACAAGACCATCCCCGGAGAAACCTACGATGTCGGCGATTTCCCCCGCGTTCTGGACCGCGCGGCAAAGGTGGCGGACCTCGCGGGCTATGCTGCACGCAAGGCTGCCAGCGAGGCAGCAGGCAAGCTGCGCGGGCAGGGGCTGTGCTACTACATCGAATCCATCCTGGGCGCGCCGGGCGAAGACGTGAAGGTCGAATTCACCGAAGATGGCGGCGCGCTGATCTATGTCGGCACCCAGTCGAACGGGCAGGGGCACGAGACGGTGTTCGCCCGTTTCCTGTCGGATCAGACCGGCATTCCGGCCGATCACATCCAAGTCGTTCAGGGCGACAGCGACCGCATCGCCCAGGGCGGCGGCACCGGCGGGTCGCGGTCGGTCACCGTTCAGGCCAATGTCACGCTGGTCGCCGTGGCCGAGATGATCCAAGGCTTTGCGGCGTTCCTTGCACCGGAGATGGGCGTGACCCCCGAGCAGGTGCGCTTTGACGACGAACGGTTCCGCGCCGAAGGCTCGAACCTGTCGCCCACCATGCTCGAGGTGGCACAGATGGCCCGAGAGGCCGGGCGCGACGACCTGCTGACCTGGACGGCCCGGGCAACGCTCGAGGCGCGGTCCTTTCCAAACGGCGCGCATGTCGCCGAGGTCGAAATCGATCCCGAAACCGGTGTGACCCGGGTCGATCGCTACAGCGTCGTTGATGACTTTGGTAACCTCATCAACCCTATGCTTGCCGAGGGCCAGGTGCATGGCGGCGTCGTGCAGGGCATCGGACAGGCGGTCACCGAACGGGTGGTCTATGACGAGGACGGGCAATTGCTCACCGCATCGTTCATGGACTACGCTATGCCCCGCGCCGATGATGTGCCGATGATCGGGTTCGAAACCGAACCGGTGCCGTCCACCGCCAACCCGATGGGGATGAAGGGCTGTGGCGAGGCCGGTACGGTGGGTGCGCTGGCCGCCGTGGCCAACGCGGTACAGGATGCGGTCTGGGATCGCGGGGTGCGGCAGGTGGACATGCCGTTCACGCCGCACCGGATGTGGGAATTGTTGAGGGATGAGCGGTTCGCGGCTGAGTGACAGGGTACTGGGTTGGGTCCGGCGGCGGTTCGCCACCGGACACAGCAAGCTGACCGCCCGCCGCGGGCCCATCGATCACGTCATCATCCTGGACGGCACGATGTCGTCGCTGCGCCCCGGCGAGGAAACCAATGCCGGGCTGGTCTACAAGCTGTTGCACGAACATGGACATGCGTCGCTTTTCTACGAGGCCGGCGTCCAATGGCCGAACTGGCGCACCACGCCCGACGTGATGATGGGCCGCGGCATCAACCGCCAGATCTGCCGTGCCTATGGCTACCTCGCCTCGCGCTACCGCCCCGGCGACCGGATCTTTCTGATGGGCTATTCCCGCGGCGCCTTTGCGGTCCGGTCGATGGCCGGCATGATCGACCGGATCGGGTTGCTGACCGCCGCCTGCGCGACCGAACGCAACATCCGCCAGATCTACCGCTTGTATCGCTACGATCCCGACGGGCCTTCGGCGCAGGTCTTCGCCCGCGAGTTCTGCCATCCCGAAGCGCCGATCGAAATGGTCGGCGTCTGGGACACCGTCAAGGCGCTGGGACTGCGCCTGCCACTGCTGTGGAGGCTGACCGAGTACAAGCACGCCTTTCACAACGACTCGCTGGGTTCCACGATCCGCCACGGGTTTCACGCCCTGGCGCTGGACGAGACGCGGCAGGCTTATGCGCCGGTGCTTTGGCGCTGCCCGCCCGGCTGGCACGGCCATGTCGAACAGGTCTGGTTCCGCGGCACACATGGCGATATCGGCGGCCAACTCGGGGGCTTCAACGATGCGCGACCGCTGTCCAATATCCCGCTTTGCTGGATGATCGAACGGATGGAAGACTGCGCACTGCCCTTTCCGACGGACTGGCGTCGGCGCTTTCCCTGCGATACCGATGCGCCGTCCGTCGGCACCTGGCACGGTTTGGGAAAGCTGTTTCTGCTGCGATCCCATAGGGTTGTCGGACAGGACCCGTCGGAACGGCTGCATGAAACGGTCAAGGCCGATACCGCTGCCCTGGCACAGCCGCAGCGGCAATCGGGCTAGGTCAAGGATTTTTTCTCACGATCCGGTGACCGGCCTTAAAACTGTGACATTAATGCCTAGATAATGGATAGGCCGCGGGAACGGAACACCCGCGAGACCTTCACTGTCCCTCGTTCCGTAACTGCGCCCGGAGCCTCGGTTCCGGGCGTTTTTCTGTCAAAGAGACCGTGCATCCCCAAGCGCTGGATGCCTGTCACCGAAGCAACGGTAGGGCCCGGGCCGCCCTTGCCCGTGCGGCGTCAGTTGGATGTCCAGGCAAGGCTGCCGATGAGGGAATTGCAGGCCTCGGGAATGCTGGTGAACAAGGCAGCCGTGTTGAAAGTTGTCTGGACGTCTTTCCGCGCTTTGGCGAGATCGGCATCGGTCGCGCCCAACTGCCTCGCCGCGATGATGTTCGTGTTGGCGTCCGCCTTGAGTTGCTTGGCTGATTCATAGCCGCCGACGAAGCCCGCGCATTGCGTAGCCGATACTTCGGCTGCGGCCGCCATCCGGGTCCGCCGCTCCATTTCCGAAGCCGGGGGCGCGGCGCATCCGGCAAGCGTTAAACCGAAAACAACGGATACTGATATCAGACGCATGAGACCCTGTCCTTTCAAGGATTTCCTAGTGGAATTCCTCGTGAGATAAGGGTCGCTGGCCTAACAAACGGTAAATTGCGGGCAGTATCCGCAACCAGCCTAAACCAGCCGCGACACGTCCTTCGCCGCGCGCACGAAATCGCGGAACAGCGGGTGCGGATCGAAGGGTTTGGATTTCAGTTCGGGGTGGAACTGCACGCCGATGAACCACGGGTGATCGGGCCATTCGACGATTTCCGGCAGGCGGCCATCCGGCGACATGCCCGAGAACCGCAGCCCGGCCTTTTCCAGCTTGTCGCGATACTTGATGTCCACCTCGTAGCGGTGGCGGTGGCGTTCGTCGATCGTGGTCGTGCCATACACCTTGGCGACCCGCGACCCTTCCGCCAGCACCGCGTCATAGGCCCCCAGCCGCATCGTGCCGCCCTTGTCGTCACCCACCGAGCGGTTCACCTTGGCGTTGCCCTGCACCCATTCCTTGAGGTGGTAAACCACGGGTTCGAAACGCTTTTCCCCGGCCTCGTGATCGAATTCCTCCGATCCGGCCTTCTTCACGCCGGCAACGTTGCGCGCCGCTTCGATCACCGCCATCTGCATCCCCAGGCAGATGCCCAGATACGGCACGTTGTGTTCGCGGGCGAACTGCGCTGCCTTGATCTTGCCCTCGGTGCCGCGTTCGCCGAACCCGCCGGGCACCAGGATCGCGTCGAAGCGTTCCAGGTGGGGGGCCGGATCTTCGCGTTCGAACAATTCGGCATCGACCCAGTCGATATTGACCCGCACCCGGTTGGCCAGCCCGCCATGGGTCAGAGCTTCGGCGATGGATTTGTAGGCGTCTTCCAGCTGCGTGTATTTGCCCACGATGGCGACATTGACGTCGCCTTCGGGATTGGCGATGCGGTCGGCCACGTCCTGCCAGACCTCGAGATTGGGCTTGGGCGCCGGGGTGATCTGGAACGCGTCGAGAACCGCCTGGTCCAGCCCCTCGCGGTGATAGGCCAGCGGTGCTTCGTAGATCGATTTCAGGTCTTGTGCGGCGATCACGCTGTCGGGGCGCACGTTGCAGAAAAGCGCGAGCTTTTCGCGCTCTTTCTGCGGAATCGGTCCTTCGGATCGGCAGACCAGGATGTCGGGCGCGATGCCGATGCTGCGCAGTTCCTTGACCGAATGCTGGGTCGGCTTGGTCTTCAGCTCGCCGCTGGCCTTGATGAAGGGCAGCAGCGTCAGGTGCATGAAGATGCACTGGCCTCGCGGTTTGTCCTGCGAAAACTGGCGGATCGCCTCGAAGAACGGCAGGCCTTCGATGTCGCCCACCGTGCCGCCGATCTCGCACAGCATGAAGTCGACCTCGTCCTCGCCGATGGCGATGAAATCCTTGATCTCGTCGGTGACGTGCGGAATGACCTGGATCGTCTTGCCGAGGTAATCTCCGCGGCGTTCCTTTTCCAGCACGTTCATGTAGATCCGACCGGAACTGATCGAGTCGGTCTTGCGCGCCGGCACGCCGGTAAAGCGTTCGTAATGCCCCAGGTCCAGGTCGGTCTCGGCGCCGTCATCCGTGACGAAAACCTCGCCATGCTCGAACGGCGACATCGTGCCGGGGTCGACATTCAGGTAGGGGTCGAGCTTGCGCAGCCGCACCGAGAAGCCGCGCGCCTGCAACAACGCCCCAAGCGCGGCCGAGGCCAGCCCTTTACCCAAGGATGAAACGACACCGCCGGTGATGAAGATGAAGCGCGCCATGTGGGCCAACCCCGTGATTTTGCCTGTATTTCTGGTCACCCGCCGCCTTTTCGGGCCGCAGCATCACGGGATTTGACTTCTATAGGATTCGCGCGCGTGAGTCCAGCGGACCGCAAGATGCTGTTGCGGAAAGCTTGGTTTCCTCAATCCTTAGTGGTTCTTAGTCGGCGCGCGGCACCAGCGGCGCGTCGGGATCGGTGGTCGACGGCGGCGGCAACAGCGCGTCGGTGTCGATCTCGCCGGTATCGGCGCCGCTGTCGGCCGGCGCTTCGGCCGCGCCGCCGATCCGGTCCAGGATCGACGCGCCCGACGCGTTCTGCGCCGCGATGATCGTCAAGGTCAGCGAGGTGCAGATGAAGGCGATGGCCAGCACCCAGGTCACCTTGCCAAGCGCGGTGGCCGCCGAACGCTGGCTCATTGCGCCGCCACCGCCACCGATACCCAGTCCGCCGCCTTCGGACCGCTGCATCAGAACGATGCCGATCAGCGCGAGCGCGAGCAGAAGGTGGACGATGAGAATGACGTTTTCCATGGCGCGGAGGTCCTGCTTGGATGCTGGGCGCTATGTAGGCGAAGGCGGCGAGGGGCGCAAGCCGCTCACTCTTCGACGTCGTCCATGTCGACCTGGCCGCTCAGCTTGCGGCGCACGATGGACCAGCTCAGACCTATCCCCAGCACCAGCGATAGCGCGAAAAGCCCCAGCCAGGACATCAGGGCGCGGTCGGAAAAGTCGAGCCAGCCAAAATCCCACAGAACCCACAGAATGGCGCCGACCAGCGCCAGTACCAGCGCCATGCCGAACGCTCCGATCGAACGGAGCGTCGCCCGCAGGTAGATGACGTAGCCCACGAACAGCACGAGGCCGATCAGAACGGTCAGCGGCAACTGGTTCTGCCAGTTCCGCATCGCCCATGCGACGAAATTCATTTGTGTCGGGTTCCAGGTCGCCGACAACAAGGCCAACGCGAACAACCAGCGTAGAACGAAACCCATCGCACTCTCCCGCATCCGTGGTCTCTTACTGGCCAAGCCCGCGCGCCCTGTCCAGTCCGGCGCGGCATTTTCGCGGTTTCGCGCAACGAAACGGACGGCTATACACGCGCGGGTTTCAGCCGGGAACAGGAGAAAAGCCGTGGCCAACGTGGTTGTCGTGGGCGCCCAGTGGGGTGATGAGGGCAAGGGCAAGATCGTCGACTGGCTGTCCAGCCGCGCCGACGTGATCGCGCGCTTCCAGGGCGGGCATAATGCCGGTCACACGCTGGTGATCGACGGCACGGTCTTCAAGCTGCACGCCCTGCCGTCGGGCGTGGTGCGCCCCGGCAAGCTTTCGGTGATCGGCAACGGCGTGGTGCTGGACCCCTGGCACCTGGTCCGCGAGATCGAGACGATCCGCGCTCAGGGGGTCGAGATCAGCCCCGAAACGCTGATGATCGCCGAAAACACACCGCTGATCCTGCCCATCCATGGCGAGCTGGATCGAGCGCGGGAAGAAGCCGCGAGCGCCGGCACAAAGATCGGGACCACCGGTCGGGGTATCGGCCCGGCCTACGAGGACAAGGTCGGCCGGCGCGCCGTGCGGGTGGCCGATCTGGCAGATCCCGCGACGCTTGAGGCGCGTGTGGACCGCGCGCTGCAGCATCACGACCCGTTGCGCCGAGGATTGGGGATGGAACCGGTCGACCGCGCCGCGCTGCTGACCGCGCTGACCGACATCGCGCCGCAGATCCTGCCCTTCGCCGGGCCGGTCTGGAAGGTGCTCAACGAAAAACGCCGCGCCGGGCATCGCATCCTGTTCGAGGGCGCGCAGGGTGCGCTACTGGACATCGATTTCGGCACCTATCCCTTTGTCACCTCGTCCAACGTCATTGCCGGACAGGCCGCGACCGGCACCGGGATCGGCCCCGGGGCCATCGATTTCGTCCTCGGCATCGTCAAGGCCTACACCACCCGCGTCGGCGAAGGCCCGTTCCCGACCGAACTGCACGACGCCGACGGCCAGCGGCTGGGCGAACGCGGGCACGAATTCGGCACCACCACCGGGCGCAAGCGGCGCTGCGGCTGGTTCGACGCGGTTCTGGTGCGCCAGACCTGCGCGACATCCGGCGTGAACGGGATCTCGCTGACCAAACTCGACGTTCTGGACGGGTTCGAGACGCTCAGGATCTGCGTGGGCTACGAGTTGGACGGCGAAAGGCTCGACCATCTGCCCATCGCCGCCGAGGCGCAGGCGCGCTGCGTGCCGATCTACGAGGAAATGGACGGCTGGTCGGAAAGCACCGAGGGCGCGCGCAGCTGGGCCGATCTTCCGGGCAACGCGGTGAAATACGTGCGCCGGATCGAAGAGCTGATCGCCTGCCCGGTGGCGCTGCTGTCGACCTCGCCGGAACGCGAGGACACGATCCTTGTCACCGACCCCTTCGCGGACTAACTGCTGGGAATGGCACTGAGTTACAAAGCACGGCGGCGCTGGTCGCTGGTCATCCTTCTGGTGGGGCTGCCCGCCTATATCGTCGCTGCTGTGACGGTGGTGAACTGGTTCGACCGTCCGCCGATCGCGGTCGAGTTCCTGATCTATGTCGTGTTGGGGATCGTCTGGGCCTTGCCGTTCAAGTTCGTCTTTCGCGGCGTCGGCCAGGCCGATCCGGATGCCAAGGATCAATGAAGAACGGCGGGCCTTGGCCCGCCGCTGTTATCTCGTAACATCGATTGTTATCACATCGCTCAACCGGCGGCGCGCGTCGGCTTGAAGCTGATCCGCTCGGAGGCGGTGAACCGGCCGCCGCGGGTCTTCTCGATCTTGCCCTCGCGCAGAAGCTGGCCAAAGCTGCGCAGCCGGTCCTCGCGGCTCGATTCACTGGCCTCTGCCTGGCGCACCGTCGTCATCAACTGCGGACGCGAGAACTGATCGCGGCCCTCGACGAACGACATGTAGGCAGCCGCTGCTTCCAGCAACTCCGGCAGATCGGTCGCACCGACCTGTTCGGCATAGGCGGCGAACCCGCTGTCGCCGATCTCATCCTCGTCGAAATCCTCGACGGTCACGCGGCGTGGGCGCACCGGTTGCGCCGATTTCGCGCCGGGCACATCCTCGACACGTTGTTCGGCCACCAGTTTCAACGGTGCCGGACGGACCGACGGTTCGGCCGGGCGTTCGGTGCGGGCCTCGGTCGATTGCGGGCGGCGGGGCCGCACCACGTTTGCCAGATCCTCGCGATAGGGTTCCTGGACCTCGGCATCGGGTTTGCGACCCAGCAGACGGTCCGCCTTGGTGGCGGCGACCGCGGCCCGCAGATGCGCGATGGCGCTGCGGCGGCGATTGCCCTCGGGTTCTTCGAGCTGGGTATTGGTCTGGTTCAGGATACGCGACTCGTCGTCGTCCTTGACAGCGCCTTCGGTCAACATGGCGCGTGCGGGGCTGGCCATCTTGACGGCGCGTCGGACATTGTCTTCGCCGCCGAACGTGTCTTCGGCGATCTGCTCGACAACGGCGTCGAGATCGTCGAATTCGTCGTCGTCATCCAGATCGTGGTCCGTGGCCTTGGTGGCCGGAGCGACGGGATTGTCCAGGCGAAGCGGCTGCGACGGTGCGGCTTCGGCAACAGGCTCGTCTTCGTCTTCGTCCTCGTCCCACTCGTCGTCGAGTTCGGCGGTCAGTTCTGCCTTCACCGCTTCCAGTTCGCGGGTCAGTTCGTCCTCGTCCTCGTCGCTCAGGCCGGTTTCCGCATAGTGACCGTCATCATCCACGGGTTCGATGTCACCCTTGGACACGGCCGCTTCGAACACCGCGCGCTTGACCTTGACGACACGCGCACGCAACGGTGCCGCCGGCTCTTCGGTGGGCATGTCGGCGGTCGCGGCGTCGTCCTCGTCAGTGTCGACATCGTCGTCGTCGGTCGCAGCAAGATCGGCCGCGACACGGTCGGCATCGCCGTCCTCCAACTCGTCCGCCAAAGCGTTCCAGGCGTCATCGTCATCGTCATCCGCATCGACGCTGTCTTCCATCAGACCCGCGATCGTGTCGGCGAAAAGGTTGTCTTCGGACGATTCCACTGCGTCTTCCGCGACATCTTCGGCCGCTTCGCGCGCGGTGTCGGGCAGGTCTTCGGCTTCGGCGCTATCGTCCAGCGGTGGAAAGTCTTGCGGATCGTCCTCGTCGTCTTCGAATGCACCCAGCATGTCATCCAGCGCCGCACTGTCGAAAACCGCCGAGCCGTTGGCGTGCTGGTCCTCGGAATAGTCGGCTTCGGTCTGCTGCGGCGTGGCGTCGCCGGAAACCACCGCGCGAATGCGGGCCAGCTTGGCGGCGACGGACGACGGGTCGGCGGATTGCGGCGCGGTGGCGGCAGACGGAGCCGGAGCATCGGCGACCACCGGTGCGACATCGTCCAGATCGGCCGGTTCGGCCAGATCGGCTTCGGTCAACGCGGCGACAAGGTCGTCGGCATCCGCTTCGTGTCCGGTATCCGCGACATCGAGCGTGCCGTCTTCATCATCCTGCGCAACGGTTGCAGCCTCTTCGACCTCGTCGACATCGGTCTCGGTTTCGACGGTATCGACCGTCGCGGCAACGGCGTCGTCGATGTCGTCCTCGTCCGGGATCGCGTCGACGGTTTCGTCCACCGTGGCGCTGGTTTCGGCCTGTTCGACCGGATCGTCGGCGGGCTCGGCGACCGCGGGCGCGGCGGCTTCGGCTTCGGGCACCGGGTCGGGAACGGGTTTGCGGGCGACTGCGGGTCCTGCGGCCAGTGCGGCGCTCATCGCCCCGGCCGAGGCGGCGGTGCCGCTCGGGCGCAGCAACAGGCCGGTATCGGCGGCCTCTGCCGAGATCTGCTGGCGGAACAACTCGCCCGCCATCTCGGCATCGAGTTGCGGCGGCTCGGCGCCGAAAAAGCGATCCTGCCCGACGATGCCTCGGAAGAAATGCGTGGTGTCCTTGACGACCGCAAGAGGGTCTTCGAACCCTTCCGCGGTACACGAAAAGGTGCCATAGGAAACCGTGAGAATCTTGCTCGAACTCGCCATGGGTTGCTCACTTTCATCAACTCAGCAACAGAGCGTTTACCACGGGTAACGGGACCAAAGCTGACCGAATCTGTGCCGGAGAGCGTATCATTTCGTGGCCTGATTGTGGTCTGTTTCTCAAATCGGCATTAATCACGCATGAAAGATCCCATTGTTCACAGCGAAAGCCCCGTTCTTCTGGTCGGAGGCGGGGAAACCCACCCGAACGCCCTGATTTCGGCACTTTCCGCGTTCTCGCCGGTCATCGCCGCGGACGGCGGAGCCGATGCGATCCTGCAATGCGGCCACGTACCGGACGCGGTGATCGGCGACCTGGATTCGCTGTCCGCCGAAGCGCGCGCGGCGATACCGGGCCCGGCCATCCACCGCATCGCCGAGCAGGACAGCACCGATTTCGACAAATGCCTGCGCAACATCGTCGCGCCGTTGGTGGTGGCGCATGGTTTTCTGGGGCGGCGGCTGGATCACCAGTTGGCGGCGATGTCGGTGCTGGTGCGCCGCCCCGATCGGCGCTGCCTGCTGGTCGGAGCCCAGGACGTCGTGGCCCTTGCACCGCCGCGCCTCCGGTTGGACCTTCCGCAGAACAGCCGCCTGTCACTTTTTCCGCTGGCCCAGGTTGCCGGGCGCAGCGCGGGTTTGCGCTGGCCGATCGACGGGCTGACCTTTCATCCCGATGGGGTGATCGGAACGTCGAACGCGGTGACGGGTCCGGTGTCCCTGGAATTCGAAAAGCCGGGGATGATCGTGATCCTGCCCATCGCGGCCGAACCGGTATTTAGAACGGCTCTTTTGACCGCGCCCGCAACATGGCCCGCTCGCGCCTGACGATCCAGAGACCCGCAGCCAGGATGATGCCGATCCCGAGGCTGGCCAGCGGCCCCGGCAGATCGGCGAAGATCAGATAGCCGAAGATCGTGGCGACCGGGATTTCCAGATATTGCATCGGTGCCAGGGTCGAGGCGGGCGCATAGCGCAGCGACCAGGTCATCAACAGGTGGCCCGCGGTCCCCAGCAGGCCCATGGCGATCAACAGGATCCAGGTCGGCCCGGTCGGGGCCGCCCAGCCGAGTGCGCGATCCAGGTTGTCCGGCGCCAACACGATCGCCGCGCCGCAGACCGGAAGGGCCATCAGCGCCGACACGGCCTGCATCCCAACCGGATCGGTGATCCCGGCGATCTGGCGGGTCACCAGCATGAACAATGCAAAGACCAGCGCCACACCGAGCGGAAGCAGCGCCGGCCAGCCCACTTCGGCAAAGGCCGGCTGCAGCACCAGCAGCGTGCCGGCGAACCCCACGGCGCAGGCCGACAGCCGGCGCCAGCCCACCTCTTCACCAAGCACGACATGGCCCAGCAAGAGCATGATGAAAGGCATGACGAAGGCGATGGCCACGGCATCGGCCAGCGGCAAGAAAAGCAGTCCCGTGAACATCAGCGCGATGCCGGCGACATGCAACCCGGTGCGGATCGCGGTCAGGGCCAGAACGCGGCCCCGCATCCGCCAGGGCCGGCCCGTGGCCAGGGTCAGCGGCACCAGCACGACCGCCTGCACCGCGAAGCGCAGGAACACCAGCTGGCCGATCGACACATGCGGGCCCAGCAGCTTGGCCAAGGCGTCGGCCAGCGGCGCGACGATGCAGAACCCCAGCATCAGGGCGATGCCCAGCGGCGGGTTGTCGTATCGTTCGGTCATGGCAAGGCGGCCAGCCAGAGCCACACGGTCATCACCGAAAGCGCCGTCGCGAACAGCACCGAAGACGCCGCGACCCGCCGAGCGCGTCCATACATGTTGGCGAAGACATAAGAGTTGATGCCCGGCGCCATGGCTGCGGTCAGAACTGCCGAGCGGAAGGCTTCGGTCGACAGGTCCAAAGCCGAGCCCAACGTCCATGTGATGGTCGGGTGCAACACCAGCGAGACGGCACAGATGAAGGCGATGATGCGGAAGTCGCCTTCGGGGCGATAGCGGTAGAGCACCCCGCCCATGCCGAACAAGGCCGCCGGCAGGGCGGTCTGGATTACCATGTTCAGCGCATCGGTCGCCGGGCCCGGCAGGCCGATGCCGGCGATGTTGAAGAGCGCGCCCAGCCCGATTCCGATGACCAGCGCATTGCGAAACATCGCCCGCAGCACCTTGCCGGGCAGGGCGCGGGCCGGGGCGCCGCGGGCGCGGGCGATCTCCATCGCGGTGATGCCGATGCCGTAGCAGAATGGCGCGTGCAGGGCGACGATGGCGAAGTTGGTCGTCAGGGCTTGGGTACCATAGGCCCGTTCGGTGACCGCAAGGCCGATCATCACCGAATTGGCGAAGAGGCAGCAGAAACCGATGGCCACCGCGTCTTCCCAGTCGCGGCCGAACAGGTAGCGGCCGGCAAGCAGGCCCGCCGTGAACCCGCTGGCCGATCCGGTATAGAAACTGAGCAGGACAGCCGGGTCGAACCCTTCGCCCAGGTCCAGCGTCCAGATCGCGCGAAACAGAAGGGCCGGAATGGCGATGTTCTGGGTATAGGCCATCAGCCCGTCGACCGTGCCGTCGCCCAGCACACCGCGCCAGACCGCCAGATACCCGGCACCGATGACCAGAAAGACCGGAAGGATGACGTCGAGCAGCGCCTGCATGTCAGGCGATCGGCTGTCGAGAGGTATTGCGCCGCGCTGCGCGCGTCGCGGGGGCGCGCCGGTTCCGGGTCAGGTCGCTTGTCCCGACCGGGCGCCGGCGGTCGGCGTGGGAGCCTCCGGCGGGGATATTTTCGGCCAGATGAAGCGGATCGGCGCGCTTTGTCCGGTTACAGCGCATAGCGGATGACCATGCCGTCATAGGCGGGTTCCACGTTGTCGGGCGTCTCGGACAGCACCTCGGCGTAATCGAGATCGACATGCATGTTGGTCAGCACCGCGCGGCGCGGTGCGGCGCGGGCGATCCATTCCAGCGCCAGGGCGAGATGGGCATGGGTCGGATGCGGGGTACGGCGCAGCGCGTCCAGTACCCAGCAATCAAGCCCCTGCAGCTTTGGCCAGACGTCCTCGGGAATGGTGGCGACATCCGGCAGATAAGCCAGGTCGCCGATGCGGAAGCCGAGCGCATCGATGCTTCCATGACCTACCTTGAACGGATCGAAACGGATCGCCCCGCCGGCACCGTCGATCGTGACCGGGCCGGCGATCGTGTTCATCTCGAGGATCGGTGGGTAAGGGCTGTCGGCGGGTTGCACGAAGGCATAACCGAATCGCGCGAACAGATCGTTCTGCGTATCGCCATCGGCCCAGACCTGCAGGCGCCTGCGCATGTTGAAGACGATCATGCGCAGATCGTCCAGCCCATGCGTGTGGTCGGCATGGGCATGGGTCCAGATCACCGCGTCCAGTTCGCCCGTGCCGGTTTCGAGCAATTGTGCGCGCAGATCGGGCGAGGTGTCGACCAGAACCCGGGTGGTGCCGCCGGGGCCGTCCTGTTCCACCAGCATCGAACAGCGGCGGCGGAGGTTCTTGGGATTGGCCGGGTCGCAAGCGCCCCATTCCCCGCCCAGCCGCGGCACGCCGCCCGAGGACCCGCAGCCGAGGATGGTGAAGCGGCGTTCGCTCATGCAGCGGGCTTCCAGGCTGCGGCCTTGGCGAACAGGCGGTCGAAATTCGCTTCGGTCGCGGCCGCGAATTCGGCGAGGTCGAGGCCGAAGAGGTCGGCACCCACTTGCGCCGTGTGGACCGAATAGGCCGGTTCGTTGCGTTTGCCGCGATAGGGCGGCGGCGCCAGATAGGGGCTGTCGGTTTCCACCAGGATGCGATCAAGCGGCGCAGCCGCGAAGATGTCGCGCAATTCCCGGCTTTTCGGAAAGGCCGCGATGCCGGACATCGACAGGTAGAAGCCCAGGTCGAGCGCGGCGCGGGCCAGCCCCGCGCCCGAGGAAAAACAATGCATGACGCAGGCATAGGGCCGGTGCCGGTGGCCTTCGGTCAGGATCGTGGCCATGTCTTCATCGGCTGCCCGAGCGTGGATAATCAGGGGCAGGCCGGTTTCCTGGGCGGCCTCGATATGCACGCGCAGGCTCTGGCGCTGCCGCTCGGCGCTGTCGGCGGTATAGTGGTAATCGAGACCGCTTTCGCCGATGCCCACGAATTTCGGGTGCGCGGCCAGCGCGACCAGGTCTTCGACGGTCGCCATCGGTTCGTCGGCGGCGCTCATCGGGTGGGTGCCGGCGGCGTAGAAGACCGGGGCATGCGCCTCGGCGATGGCGCGGACCTGCGGTTCCAGGCGCAGCCGCGTGCAGATCGTCACCATCCGGTGCACGCCCGCCGCCACGGCGCGGTCCACGATTTCGGCGCGCTCGGCGTCGAAATCGGGAAAATCCAGGTGGCAATGGCTGTCGGTGATCCGGGCTGTCGTCATGGCGTCCTCTGCGCCCGGTATCGGGGAAGGGGCGGGCAGGGTCAAGCCGCCCGGCGCGGGTGCCGGTTGCGGGGTCGGGACCGCGTATTTGCAAAAGAGAAGAAGATCAGACCGCGGCTTCGACCTCGGCGACGATGCGGTCGACCGATTGCGCCAGAAGCGTCTCGTCCTCGCATTCCGCCATCACCCGGATCAGCGGTTCGGTTCCGGATTTCCGGATCAGCAAGCGGCCCTTGCCGTTCAGCGCCTGTTCGACTTCGGCGATGGCCGTCTGCACCGGTGCGCTGTCCAGCGGCGCCTTGCCGTCGCCGTAGCGGACATTCTTCAATAGCTGCGGGACCGGATCGAAATTGCGCGCCAGTTCCGAGGCGCGTTTGCCGGTGCGCACCATTTCCGCCAGGAATTGCAGCCCGGCCATCAGCCCGTCGCCGGTGGTGGCGTAGTCGGTCATCACGATGTGACCGGACTGCTCGCCGCCCAGGTTCCAGCCGCCCCGGCGCATCGCCTCGACCACGTAGCGGTCGCCGACCCCGGTGCGCTCGAGCCGCAGCCCGCGACCCTGCAGAAAGCGTTCCAGGCCGAGATTGGACATCACCGTGGCCACCAGCGTGCCACCGTGCAGGCGGTCTTCCTCGGCCCAGCGGGCAGCCATCAGCGCCATGATCTGGTCGCCATCGGCGACCCGGCCGGTTTCGTCGATCAGGATGATCCGGTCGGCGTCTCCATCGAGGCACAGAGCCACATCGGCACCATGGGCCACCACCGCTTCGGCCGCGGTGCGCGGCTTGGTCGATCCGCAATCCTGGTTGATGTTGAGCCCGTTCGGTGCCACGCCCACCGGCACCACGTCGGCACCCAGTTCCCACAGGACTTCGGGCGCGGTTCGGTAGGCCGCACCATTGGCGCAATCCACCACGACCTTCATCCCGTCCAGCCGCATGCCCGCAGGAAAGCTGCTTTTCACCCGTTCCTGATAGCGGAAGCGGCCATCGTCGATGCGTTTGGCCCGACCGATATTGACCGGGCTGGCGGACGCGACGCCGGCTTCGACCAGCGCCTCGATCTCGGCCTCGACCGCATCGGACAGCTTGAAGCCGTCGGGGCCGAAGAACTTGATGCCGTTGTCCTGCGCCGGGTTGTGGCTGGCCGAGATCATGATGCCCAGGTCGGCGCGCATCGACGGCGTCAGCAGACCCACTGCGGGCGTCGGCACGGGGCCCAGCAGCAGCACGTTCATCCCCGTGCTGGTCAGGCCCGCGGTCAGCGCGTTCTCGAACATGTAGCCCGACAGGCGGGTGTCCTTGCCGATGACCACCCGATGCACACCGCCATGTTCGTTGCGGAAATAGCGGCCCACGGCCGCGCCGATCATCAACGCCATCTCGGCCGTCATCGGAAAGGTGTTGGCGGTGCCGCGCACGCCGTCGGTGCCGAAGAGTTTACGTTCCATCTGCTTCTCCGCTTTGGACGGCCTGCCACAGGGTCAGGGCCTGCCGTGTCTCGGCCACGTCGTGCACCCGAAGGATCTGCACCCCCTGTGCCACAGCCGCCAGCGCCACCGCAACCGATCCGGGCATCCGCGCACTGGCCGGGTCGGCACCGGACAGCCGACCGATGAAACCTTTTCGTGAGGCACCCAGCAGGATCGGGCAGCCCAGGCCGTGAAACAGCGCCAGCCCGTTCAGCAGGGACAGGTTGTGCGCCAGCGTCTTGCCGAAGCCGATGCCCGGGTCGATGACGATGCGGTCGCGCGGCAGGCCGATCGCGGTCAGCGCGGCGATGCGGCCGTCGAGGAAGTCGTAGACATCCAGCAGCACATCGTCATAGCGCGGGTCGGATTGCATCGTTTGCGGGTCGCCCTGCGCATGCATCACGCAGACCGGCAAGGCGGTCTCGCGGCAGAAGGGGGCGAGTGCCGGGTCGTAGGTGAAACCCGAGACGTCATTGACCAGGGTGGCGCCGGCCGCAACGGCGGCCCGTGCCACCTCGGCCTTGCGGGTGTCGATCGAGATCGGCGCGGCGATGCGCGGCGCCAGCGCAGCGATGACCGGTGCAACCCGGGCGATTTCGTCGGCTTCCGGCACCGTGGCGGCGCCCGGCCGGGTGCTTTCGCCGCCGATATCGACCAGGTCGGCGCCTGCGGCCACCATCGCCGCGCCGCGCCGCGCCGCTTGTTCGGGCCCGCTGTCCAGTCCGCCATCGGAAAAGCTGTCGGGGGTGACGTTGAGGATGCCCATGATCCGCGGGCGCTCCATCGACAGGCCGGCGATGGCCGGACGCGGGGCGCTCAGGCGCTCGGCGATCTCGGTGGGGATGTCGCTGGTCCGGACGGTTTGCGGCGCGACACCCCGAACCAGACGGACCGCGTGCGTGAACCAGCCGGGTCCGCCGGCCAGGCGAATGGCACCCCGGGGCATCACGGGATCGAAACTCACGAGAGGTCGGAAATACACGGACATGCGCCGTCAGTGCCGCAAGCCTTGCGCCGGCGCAAGCGCGTTAGCTGGCTGTCCAGGGGCGCACCGGCACGGAACCGCCGCTGGGTATCGGCCCGTCCATGACCACAAGCTCTCGCGCCTCCATGTGCCCGGCAAACCAGTTGGCCAAGGCCAGCGTATCGCGCGGCCGGCCTTGCGGGCCGTGGGTGGCGTCCAGAACGATCTTGGACGGCGCCCAGATACAGATCTGGCCGTTCCTCATCGCCCAATCCAGTTCGGTTCGTGTCGCCACCACCTTGCATTGCGGCGCGCGGGCGGCCAGCACCCAGCCGTTCTGCTCGATGGCCAGAAGGTCGATGCGGCGCTGCGCCAGGGGATGGATGGCGGTCGGCGCGGCATCTTCGGGGGCGGCAACGCACAGGATCAACGGCGCGCCGTCGGCGGCCATCGCGTCGATCCGCGCGGCGATGTCGTCGCGGGCGATGGCCGTGTTGGACAGGTAGACCACCCGCGGATGCGGGCGTTCCTGCGCGGCTTCGCCGATCCGCGGCCCCAGGTCGCGGCGCGAGCGCACGATTTCCACGCCAAGCGCCCCCGGCCCGCGGTCGAGTTTTTCGATCCGCACGAAGGCCCGCATCGCCTGCGGTTCCAGCAGGATGCGCTCGGCGATCCGCTCGGCGAGCGTTTCCAGGAGGTTGACACGCTCGGCATCGAGTTCGATCGCGATGGCTTCGGTCACCCGGTCATAGGACAGGATCCGGTCGACATCGTCATCCAGAGGCGAGCTGAAGGGCCGCACCTCGACCACGACATTGAATCGCACCCGCTGCGTGGTGCCGCGTTCGGCCTGAAATGCGCCGATCTCGACCTCGACGATATGATCGCGCAGCGAAATCCGGTCTCGCGGATCGCCGCTGGCGGTCGCAATCGACCGCTCGTCGGGGTGGGAAAAGGCTAGGCGGATCTCGCTGGCCATCGACTGGCCTCCTGTCGGCGCGTTTGCCGGCACCCTAGCGGCGTCGTCAGGCGTCGCCAACCCGGGACCGGCCTGTCGCGGCGGAAATGCGACCGTGCCGCCGTTTCAGCGGCTGCTGGTGCGCCAGGTGTGGCGATAGAACAGGTGATCCCCGATCGACGCGGTCCGGGTATAGACCTGCGACCAGTTCGGCCGGACGGCAGTGGTGTGATAATGCGTGGCACCCTGGGTCAGATCACGGGGTGCCCGACCGCTGAGCATGGCGCTGGCGATCTTGCCGACGCGGTCCCAAGCGCGCGGCTCGCCGATGTTTTCCGGCCGGCCATCGCAGGTATAGGTGAACTGGCAGGCATATTTCTTGCCGGTGCCCTGGTTGATGACGCCGCAGACCGAGTTGGGAAAGCGGTCGCTTTCGACGCGGTTCAGGATCACCTCGGCCACCGCGAACTGGCCCTTGACGGTTTCGCCGCGGGCTTCGAAATACAGGGCTTCGGACAGGCAGCGCCATTCTTGACCGCCTTGTGCGCGCGGCTGCTGCGCCAGCCAATCCATGCTGTAGCGCACGGCACCCGGGCGGGCCGGTTGTGCGACCGGGGTCAGCAGGCGCTTGAGATGCGCCTGTCGTGCCGAGCCCAACGCTTTCTGTTCCAGCGAGATCAGCTGTGCTGCCGTTGCGCGCTCCGCTTGTGCGGGGGTCGTGGCAAGGCCAACAGAAAAGGCAAGTATCAGCATGCCGGAGGTGGCGCGGCGCAGGGCCGTTCGGGCTGTGACAAACATCGGTGTAACCGCGAATTGTGGGCGGCGGCCCGTTTTCCAGGGCGCCTCAACAGCAGGCGGGATACCGAAAACCGCGATTTTGGTAAAGTTTTCGACCCTGCGACCACCCGCCGCTATGGCGGAAATCAGCGCATGGCGGCGTCAGGTCATTGATCTACAAGTATTTTTTCCCGGATCGCAAGATGTGCCGCAGCCAGTCTGGCCACCGGTACGCGGAACGGCGAACAACTGACATAGTCCATACCCACCCCGCGGCAGAAGGCAATCGATTCGGGGTCGCCGCCATGTTCACCGCAAATCGACAGGGTAATTGCTGCATGACCCTGCCGGCCGCGCGCAACCCCGAGCGCCAGCAGTTCGCCGACGCCATCCGCATCGAGCCGATGGAACGGGTCTTCGGGAAAAACGCCCTGCTGGACGTAATCCGACATGAACCGCCCGGCATCGTCGCGCGACAGGCCATAGGTCATCTGTGTCAGGTCGTTGGTGCCGAACGACAGGAAATGCGCGTGTTGGGCGATTTCGTCGGCGCGCAGGCAGGCGCGGGGCGTTTCGACCATGACCCCCAGGCGGTAGTCGAAATCCGCGCCGCGTTCGTTGCGCACCTCGGCGGCCACGGCGTCGATCCGGGTGCGCACCAGTTCGACCTCGCGCTTGGCCGATACCAGCGGCAACATGATTTCGGGCACGACCGGGTCGCCCGCGGCCGAGGCATCCAGCGTCGCCTCGAAGATGGCGCGGGCCTGCATGTCGTAGATTTCGGGCACGGCGATGCCCAGCCGCACGCCGCGCATGCCCAGCATGGGGTTGTATTCGCCCATGCTGTCGACGCGCCGGGTGACGTCCGACACCGGCAGGTCCAGCGCTTCGGCCAGGTCTCGCAGCCCGGCGCGATCGGTGGGCAGAAACTCGTGCAGCGGCGGGTCGAACAGCCGGATGCAGACCGGCAGCCCCTCCATGATGCGGAACAATTCGGTGAAATCGGCGCGCTGCATGGGCAGGATCAGTGCCAGCGCCGATTGCCGGTCCTCGGGCGTGTCGGCAAAGATCATCTCGCGCATCGGCGTCAGGCGGTCGGCCTCGAAGAACATGTGCTCGGTCCGGCACAGCCCGATCCCTTCGGCCATGAAATTGCGCGCGGTCTGTGCGTCGGCCGGGGTGTCGGCATTGGCGCGGATGGCGATGTCGCGTTCGGCATCGGCCCAGGACATGAAGGTCTGGAAAGCGTCGTCCAGTGCGGCCTCGATCATCGCCGGCGCGCCTGCCAGAACGGTTCCGGTGGTGCCGTCGATCGTGATCGTATCGCCGTCGCGGAAGATCCGGCCGCTTTCCGAGATCAATTGCCGGTCGCGCAGGTGAAACTTCATCCGCGCCGCGCCGACGACGCAGGGCAGACCCAAGCCGCGCCCGATCACCGCCGCGTGGCTGGTGATGCCGCCGCGTTCCGTGAGAACCGCAACGGCGGCATGCATGCCACGGATGTCCTCGGGGCTGGTTTCGCGGCGTACCAGGATGCAGGGCTCGCGTCGCGCCGCGCTGGCCTGGGCGTCGGCCGAGGAAAACACGATCCGGCCGGTGGCCGCCCCCGGCGAGGCCGCAACGCCTCGCCCGATGACGTCGCGATCCGCCTCGGGGGCCACCTGGCGGTGCAGCAATTCGGGCAACGCACCGGGATCGATCCGCATCACCGCCTCGCGGCGGCTGATGACACCGTCCTCGGCCAGCCGGACCGCGATACGCAAGGCCGCGCGCGGACTGCGCGCCACGCGCACGCCGTCCAGAATATGGACCTTGTCATTCTCGATGGTGAACTCGATCTGCATCTCTTCGCGCAGCCGCTCGCGCATCAGCGCGGCCTGGGTCTTGAGCGTTTCGAACGCCTTTGGGGCCAGTTCCTCGAGCGATGGGCCGCGTGGGTCGCGTTCCAGGAACAACGCCGCGGCGCCGCTTTCCAACGCCTCGCGGCCCTGGCTCTGGCTCAGGTAGCGCCCGGTGATCTGGGGCAGACCGGTGTCGGAATCGACCAGCTGCAACACGCCCGAACCGCATTCGCCCTGGCCCAGTCCAAGCGCCATTTCCTGCACGACGAGGCCCAGACCGGCATCGACCGGCGCCCCCTTGGCCTGGCGCAGCAACCGTGCCGTCGTGCCTTCCCAGGCGCGGGCCATGTAGCGCAGCACCTCGGCCAGCTGTGTCTCGCGATCTTGCGGAAAGGGTTCCTCGGCCTCGTCCTCGTAGGCGCGAAGGGCCTCGGACAGGGATTCCTGGCCGATGAAATCGATATCGTCGAAGACATCGGGATCCAGCCGCGCGACGTGCACGGCATAGGATTGGACAAAACGGGTATAAAGCCCAGCGGCCGCTTCCGCCCCGATGCGGTCGGAAAGTTCGACATAGGCCGCGTCGTTCATGCCGATATTCAGAATCGCACCCGGGCCGCCCCAGTCCGGATCTTCCGAAGACGGCCGCACGCAAAGCAACGAACCCGATGCGAATTGCGCGCAGATCGCCGCGATATCCGGCATCTTGCCGCCGGCGATGCCGTGCACCGTGTCGAAGGACAACGCGATGGTGCGCGGCACCGGCAGGGACAACCGCACTAGCCGCTGCAGACATTTCGCCCGGCCGCCATGCGTCGGTGTGGTCACCGGGGCGGTCGGGGTGATCAGCGTCACCGCGGGCTGGTCGAACACATCTTTCTGCACTGCAGCGCCTTTCGTCGCAACGCAGAATACGCCCTCGCACGCATCTGACAAGGTGCCTTTACAGCGCGGTTGTCAGCGTTGCAGCGACGTCATCCCTCGATCCGTGTCAGGTCGGCCGCCTGCAGACATGTCTGGCGGATCCGGGCCAGCAGATTCAATCGGTTGCGCCGGACGATGTCGTTTTCGTCGTTGACCTGCACCGCCTCGAAAAAGGCATCGATGGGCGCCCGCAAATCGGCCATCGCCGCCATGGCGGCGGGAAAGTCTTCGGCCTGCATGGCGGGCGCGATGGCGGCGTCGGCGGCGTCGAGCGCGGCGAACAGCGCCTTTTCCTCGTCCGCCGTGGCGAATTTCGGATCGGCACCGAAGGAATATTCGACCCCGTCCTTTTCTTCGGCCTGGGTCAGGATGTTGTTGGCCCGACGGAAACCCTGCACCAGGTTTTCGCCATCCTCGGTGGCCAGAACGGTATTCAACGCCCGCGCCCGCGCCACCAGCAGCGTCAGGTCGTCCTTGCCGGGCATCGCCAGGCAGGCGTCGATCACGTCGTGGCGGATGCCCTGGTCGCGCAGAAAGACCTTGAGCCGGTCGTGGACAAAGCCCAGCAGGTCGTCGGACAGGTCGGGCTTGTGCTGCCTGACCGCCTCGATCCAGTCGGGAGCGTCGCCCTCGGCCGTGTCGATCACCGCATGAACGGCAGCCCCGAACACGCCGTGGCGGGCGATTTCGCTCAGCAGCTTGTCGCGCAGGGCTTCTTCGGCGGCGTCACCGTTGGTGTCGATCTTGTGCCGCAGCAATTGCGCGTCGATGATCCGGTCCAACGGCAGCCGCAACCCGTTCTCCAACACCAGCCGGATCACGCCGAGCGCGGCGCGCCGCAATGCAAACGGGTCCTTGGAACCGGTGGGCTTTTCGTCGATCGCCCAAAAGCCGGTCAGCGTGTCCAGCTTGTCGGCCAGCGCCACGGTCACCGAGACCGGCGCATCGGGCACGTCGTCCGAAGGGCCCAGCGGCGCATAGTGGTTTTCGCAAGCCGCGGCGACTTCGGCGGGCAAACCGGCGGCCTGGGCATAGTAGCGCCCCATGAGCCCCTGCAATTCTGGGAATTCATAGACCATTTCCGAACTCAGGTCGGCCTTGGCCACAAGGGCCGCCTGTTCGGCCAGCCCGGCGTCGGCACCCACGGCGGGCGCGATGTCGCGGGCCAGCGCGGCGATGCGCGCGATGCGGTCGCGCTGGCTGCCCAGCTTGTTGTGAAAGGTGACGTTGGCCAGCCGGTCGGTCCAGGCGGACAGGCCCTGTTCCTTGGCCACGCGCAGGTCGTTTTCCCAGAAGAACTTGGCATCCGACAGGCGCGCCGCCAGAACCTTGTTGTTGCCGGCAAGGATCGTCGCCCCGTCATCGGCGGTTTCGATATTGGCCACGGTGATGAACCGTTCGATCCGGCCCGATCCCGGGTTGCGCACCGAAAAGAACTTCTGATGTTCCTTCATCGAGGTCCGCAACACCTCTGGCGGCAGGCCCAGGAACTCGGCCCCGATTTCGCCCATCAGAACCACCGGCCATTCCACCAGCCCGGCGACTTCGGTCAGCAGGCCGCGATCCTCGACCACCTCGAGCCCCATGGCAAAGGCGCGGTTGGTGGCGTCGTGCCAGATCGTCTCGGCGCGCTCTTCGGCGGACAGGATCACGCGTGCGCGTTTCAGCCGGGCCTCGTAATCCTCGAAACTGGTCACCTGGAAGGGACCGTTGCCCATGAAACGGTGGCCTTCGGTGGTCTGTCCTGCGACGATTCCGTCGATGGTGAGAGGAACCACGCGGTCGCCGGCCTCGTCGCTCAGCAGGCAGACGATCCGGTGCAAGGGCCGCACCCATCGCAGGCTGCTCGTTCCCCAACGCATGGATTTCGGCCAGGGAAAGGCGCGAACGGTCCTTTCCAGAACTTCCGCGACGATCTCGTCGGCGTCCCGGCCGGGCGTGACCACGGTGGCGTAGTAGAACGTGCCCTTCTTGTCTTCGCGCTCTTCCAGGGCGTCACGGGTCACGCCCGCGCCGCGCAGGAACCCCTCGATCGCCTTGTCCGGCGCGCCCACCTTCGGGCCGCGGCGTTCTTCGCGCAGCGTCGGCGACTTGGCGCTCAGCCCCTGCACGGTCAGCGCCAGCCGACGCGGTGTCGAATAGGCCGCCGCCCCGGCATAGGTCAGCCCCGCCTCGACCAGCCCGTCGGTCATCAGCTTGCGCAGGTCCTCGGCCGCGCGCGGCTGCATCCGGGCCGGGATTTCCTCGGAAAACAGTTCGATCAGCAGATCGGCCATCACGTCTCTCCGTCTCGGGGCGGGCAATCCTCACCCTTCGGGCTGCCGTCATAGGTCTTGGCGCCGCACTCATTGACCTCGTGCCAGATGAAGCCGCGGCCGTTCTCGGTGATCGCGACCACCCGGTCGATGCCGTAAAACAGGTTGCGTTGCCCGGTGAACACGCGCGCCTGCCCGTTGGCGATCATCGTGCCGATCTCCTCGGCGTCGAAACAGTCGAACCAGCCGGGTGCGACGCGCGGGCTGCTGCCGACATATTCCTCGTAGCGGTCCGTGAACTGCGCCAAGGGCGTGTCGGTGGTGAAACAGGCGCGGTAACCGATGGGCGAACTCTTTTTCTCGATGGCGCGGAAATCGCCGTACAGAACGGTTTCCGGTACGTCGCTGCCCTTGGGCGTCAGCTGCACGTCATCGACGCCGCTCGGTTCGACCTCGATGTAATAGGCATAGACCTGCGTGTAGTATACGCCGATCCCGGCCAGCACCGCGCACAGCAGCACCACCAGCGCCAAAACCTTGCCTGTCACGCCGCTGCACCCCCGGCCTTGGTCTGCACGAAGGCATCGGCGCACATCTTGGCCAGTGCGCGGACGCGGCCGATATAGGCCTGTCGTTCGGTGACCGAGATGACCCCGCGGGCATCCAGCAGGTTGAAGATGTGCGACGCCTTGATGCATTGGTCATAGGCAGGGTGCGCCATGACGATGCGCCGACCCGTCTTGGGATCGCGGTCGTCCTGCCCGAGGATCCGGGCGCATTCGGCTTCGGCCTCTTCGAAATGGCGCAGCAGCACCTCGGTGTCGGCCACGTCGAAATTCCAGCGGCTGTATTCCTCTTCGGTCTGGCGGAACACGTCGCCGTAACGCAGCGGCTGCGGACTGTCGGGATCGTTGAAGGGCATGTCCATGACGTGGTCGATGCCCAGCACATACATCGCCAGTCTTTCCAGCCCATAGGTCAGTTCGCCCGAAACCGGCTGGCAATCATGCCCGCCGACCTGCTGGAAATAGGTGAACTGGCTGACTTCCATGCCGTCGCACCAGACCTCCCAACCCAAGCCCCAGGCGCCCAGCGTCGGGCTTTCCCAATCGTCTTCGACGAAACGGATGTCGTGCAGTCCCATGTCGATGCCGATGGCTTTGAGCGAACCCAGATACAGGTCCTGCAAATCCGGCGGGCTGGGTTTGATGATGACCTGGTATTGGTAATAGTGCTGCAACCGGTTCGGGTTTTCGCCATAGCGCCCGTCTGTCGGACGACGCGAGGGCTGCACATAGGCCGCCGCCCAGGGGTTCGAGCCGAGCGCGCGCAAGGTGGTGGCCGGATGGAAGGTGCCGGCGCCGACTTCCATGTCGTAGGGCTGAAGGATCGCACAACCCTTGGCAGCCCAATAACTCTGCAGGCGCAGGATGATGTCCTGGAAGGACCTCGGCTTGGTCTGGGTATCGGTCATATCGGCTTTCCCGTGGCACGTGCCGACTGATTAGGCGGGCCGGCCAACGGGGTCAATGTAAGCGCGCCGCATTATTTGACGTGCATGCGGCGGTGTTTTTGCTATGACTGCCCGGAGCATTCGAGAACAGCCCAACCGAGACGGCACGATACAGGTATGATGCGCACACTTTTCGCAGTTTTCGTTATGGTCTGGATGACCACGCAATCGGTTTTTGCCCAGCAGGAATTCTTCTACATCCAGGTCGAAGCACGGACCAGCCTGACCGCCGCGCAACAAAGCGTGCGCGACTACACCTCGGATTTCAGCGATGTGAACGGCTTCGCTCTGGGTGGCGGCTGGTACGGCGTGGCGCTCGGGCCCTTTGCCAGCCGCGATGACGCCGACGAAGAATTGCGCCGACTGCGCGCGGCGCGCCGCATTCCCAGCGATTCCTATGTCGAGTCCGGGGCGCAATACGGTCAGCAGTTCTGGCCGATCGGCGCCCAGCCGCGCCAGCCGGTGACCGCCGCGCGCCCCGATCCGGTGCCCGAGACGCCGACCGTCACGGCCGCCCAGCCCGCGCCCGTCGCGCAAGACGAGCGTGAGGAAACCCAACGCGAGGCGCTGGCGTCAGAGCGCGACCTGAACGCTGCGGAACGCGAAGAGTTGCAGATCGCCCTGCGATGGGCGGGCTTCTACAATGCGGCGATCGACGGCGCGTTCGGTCGCGGAACCCGCAACGCGATGGCTGGATGGCAGCGCGAGAACGGTGTCGACGTCACCGGCGTTCTGACGACGCGCCAGCGTGCCGCGCTGCTGCAACAGTACTATGCCCCGCTCGACGGTATGGGCATGGCGCAATATGCCGACCCGCGCATCGGGATTACGGTGGAATTGCCGCTTGGCGTGGTGAGTTTCGACCGCTACGAGGCGCCGTTCGCCCTGTTCAAGCCCCTGGGCGACGCGGTGCCCGGCGCCCGAGTGCTGCTGATCAGCCAGCCCGGCGACAACCAGACGCTGGGCGGCCTCTACGAGATCATGCAGACGCTGGAAATCGTCCCCGTCGATGGTGAACGCCAGCGGCGCCGCGACAGTTTCGTGCTGACCGGCGCCAATGCCCGCATCGTCAGCCACACCGAAGCCTCGGTGCGCAACGGCGCGATCAAGGGTTTCACGCTGGTCTGGCCCGCAGGCGACGAGGAACGCCGCACCCGGGTGCTGGAACGGATGCAGGCCAGCCTGACCGTGACCGACGGCGTGCTCGATCCCGCCGAGGTCAGCGATGACGGGCAACAGATCGACCTGGTTTCGGGGTTGAAGGTGCGCAAGCCCAAGCTGACCGGGTCGGGTTTCTTCGTCGATGACGGTGGCGCGGTCCTTGCCAGCACTGATGTGGTGGGGGCGTGTTCGCAGATCACCCTGAACAACAGCTATGATGCGCAGATCGTCGCGCAGGATACGGATCTGGGCGTCGCGGTGCTGCGCCCGGTCACGCGTCTTGCGCCGCGGGCCGTGGCGGCGTTCCGCACCGGTTCGCCCCGGCTGCAATCCGAGGTCGCCGTGGCGGGCTTTTCCTTCGGCGGCGTGCTCAGCGCGCCCAGCCTGACCTTCGGAACGCTGGAAGACCTGCGCGGCCTGCAGGGTGAACCCGGGCTCAAGCGTCTGGCGCTGAGCAGTCTGCCGGGCGATGCCGGCGGGCCGGTGCTGGACACCGAAGGCTCGGTTCTGGGCATGTTGCTGCCGGACCGGTCAGCGGCCAACCGGCAATTGCCCGAAGGCGTCAGCTTTGCCGCCGACAGTGCGGATATCCTGGCCCTGCTGGCCAAGGCCGGCATCCGCGCGTCCGAGGTTCAGGCCGGACGGTCGCTGCCGCCCGAAGACCTGACCACGAAGGCCGCCGAGATCACCGTGCTCGTCAGCTGCTGGGAGTGAGCGCCGTCGTGGAAACGCTCCTGCGGAGCGTTTCAGGCGCGAACGGGCGGAGCCCAGCCGTCGTGGAAACGCTCCTCTTGCGTCGGCGGTGATCGTCCACTGGACGATCCCCTGATCCCTCCTCACGATTCAGGCGCGAACGGGCGGAGCCGCGGTCGTTCGGAGGTCACGTCTTTCCGAACAGCCGTTTCAACGCACCCCATTGGCTGAGTGCGACGCCCGACAGGATCAGCGCCAGCGCCAGCAACAGCGACGACCGCACCGGTTCTGCCAGCACCAGCGCGCCAAGCAGCACCGACCAAAGCGGCACCTGGTAATTGGTGAGGCTCATGAAGACCGGCCCGGCGCTGCGGATCACCAGAACCCGCAGCAGGTTCGCCGCCGCGGTGGGCAGCAGGCCGAGCGCCGCGAGGATCAGCAGCGTGCGGCCATCGGGCAGGGGCGGCGGGCCTTCCATCGCGAAAGCCAGCGGCACCACGACCGCACTGCCGATCACCAGGGGCACCGCGGCCAGCCCGATCGGGTCGATCGGCGGCAGACGGCGCATGGTGATCGAGCTGACGGCATAGCAGGCCGCCGCACCCAGGCAGGCAAGCTGGCCGAACGGTTCCAGCGCGGCACCGGTCGAATTGAACATCTGCCCGCCCATCAGCACGCAGACCCCGGCGAACCCGATCAGGAAGCCCAGCGTGCGCCGCACCGTCATCCGTTCGCCGGGAACCAGGAAATGCGCCAGCGGCAACACCATCAGCGCCACCGACGCCATCGACACGCCGGCGAAGGCCGAGGTCACGAATTGCTGTCCCCAACTCAGCAACATGAAGGGCAGGGCGGTGCTGAGCACCCCCACCACCAGCAACCCGCGCCGGTCACGCGCGTCGGACAGATACAGCCGACCACCCGCCATCCGCCAGACCACGAGCGTCAGGGCCGTGGCGAAAACGATGCGCCCGGCGGCCAGCCAGAACGGCGTGATTCCCTCCAGCGCCAGTTCGATGAAAAGAAACGTCGCGCCCCAGACCAGCCCCAGCGTCGCCACCATCGCCCAGCTGCGCGGCGTGATGTCAGGTGCGGATTGCATGGTTTTTCATCACGGATGCTGCGCTATGATGCGATTCTGCCGACGTTGAATTGAGCCTGCCGGTCTGACGCCTATGCTGGCCCGGTGCAAGGGAGAAGGAGTTTGCAATGACCACCTATTCGTTTCTGGCCATCATCATCCTGCTCGCGCTTCTGGCGCTGTGCGTGTTCAAGCTGAAGGACGATCTCTGAGGGTCGCGAGCGCTCTCGATCGTCGTCCGGGCGGCGCTGCCCGGCAGCGGGTCTGACCGGAGGCCGCGATTCGCGGCCTCCGTACTTGTCGCCAGCGGCGATCAGTTCTTGGACTTGTCGACCATCTTGCCGGCCGAGATCCACGGCATCATGCCGCGCAGCTTTTCGCCGACTTCCTCGATCTGGTGGGCGTCGTTGATCCGGCGCGTGCCCTTGAAGAACGGCTGACCGACGGCGTTTTCCTGCATGAAGTCGCGCACGAACCTGCCGGTCTGGATGTCGGTCAGGATCGCCTTCATCCGCGCCTTGGTCTCGTCATAGGGCAGCACCCGCGGGCCACTGACATATTCGCCGTATTCGGCGGTGTTCGAGATCGAGTAGTTCATGTTGGCGATGCCGCCTTCGTAGATCAGGTCGACGATCAGCTTCACCTCGTGCAGGCATTCGAAATAGGCCATCTCGGGGGCGTAGCCCGCCTCGACCAGCGTCTCGAAACCCATGCGGATCAGTTCGACCAGGCCGCCGCACAGCACCGCTTGCTCGCCGAACAGGTCGGTCTCGCATTCTTCCTTGAAATTGGTCTCGATGATGCCCGAACGGCCGCCGCCGATGGCCGAGCAGTAGGACAGGCCGATTTCCAGCGCCTTGCCGGACGCGTCGTTGTGCACCGCCACCAGGCAGGGCACGCCGCCGCCCTTGACGTATTCGCCGCGCACCGTGTGGCCGGGACCCTTGGGCGCCATCATGATGACGTCGACATTGTCGGGCGCCTCGATCAGGCCGAAATGCACGTTCAGGCCATGCGCGAAGGCGATGGCCGCGCCGGGCTTGATGTGGTCCTTGACGTGCTTGCGCCAGGTCTCGGCCTGCAATTCGTCGGGCATGGTGAACATCATGACGTCGCACCAGGCGGCGGCCTCGGAGATGCCCATCACGGTCAGACCTTCGCCTTCGGCCTTCTTGGCCGAGGGCGAGCCCTCGCGCAGGGCGACGGCGACGTTCTTGGCGCCGCTGTCACGCAGGTTCAGCGCGTGGGCGTGGCCCTGGCTGCCATAGCCCAGGATCGCCACCTTCTTGTCCTTGATCAGGTTGATGTCGCAATCGCGGTCGTAATAAACGCGCATGTTCGGTTCCCTCTTGGCGTTTGGATTGCCGGGCACATTAGGGGGTTTGGTCGGATGCGTGTTTGCGTTCTGCATGCGTATTTGCGAAAGAGAAGAAGAACTATTCGTGATCTGGATGTTTTTCGGTGAAATCATGCTAGACGATACCGATCGGCGCATCCTGCGCCAGATGCAGGCCGAACCCGGCGCGCCGGCCGCCGACCTGGCCGACCGCGCGGGCGTCACCGCGTCGACCCTGGCGCGGCGGCTCGACCGGTTGCGCGCCGACGGCATCCTGCGCGGCGTGCGCGGCGTGATCCACTGGCCGGCGCTTGGCTATGCCGTCGAAGTCAGCCTGCGCATCACGCTGGACAAGACCCAGCCGCGCGCCTTCGATGCCTTCATCGAAGCGGCGCGCCGGGTACCCGAAGTGCTGGAGATACAGACCTTCCTGGGCCAGGTCGATGTGCGCCTGTCGGTGATCGCCCGCGACATGGCGCATTACCAGCAGCTCTACCGCGACCACATCCTGACGCTGCCGCACATGACCGATATCGAGGCGCTGATGCATGTCGCCCGGGTCAAGGCCGACGAAAGCCTGCCGATATGATCGCGCTGGACGATACCGACCGCGCGCTGATCCGGGCCCTTGCGCGCGACGCCACTGCCAGTGCCGGGGCGCTTGGCCGCGATCTGGGCCTGTCCCAGCCCGCCTGCTGGCGGCGAATCCGGCGGATGCGCGAGGCCGGCGTGTTCCGCGCCGAACGGCTGGACGTGGACGCCGCCGCGCTTGGCTTCGGGGTGACGGTTTTCCTTGGCGTCAAGCTGGCCACCAAGGGCCGGCTGAGCCTGCAGGATTTCGAACGCGCGGTGACGGCCATCCCCGAGGTGCAGACCGTCGAACACCTGCTGGGCATGTACGATTACCGCCTGCGCGTGGTGGCCCGCGATATCTCGGATTTCGAACGGGTGCTGCGGCGGCGGATCATGACCTTGCCGGGGGTCGGCAATGTCGATGCCAATGTCCTGCTGTCCGAGGAACGCCGCCCGGGCCCGCTGGGCTAGGCCGCGCGGTTGAGCAGCGCGCGCGCCTCGAAGCCGCGCAAGGCATAGCGCGACAGCGGCATCGTGGTGTCGCTCAGGGTGAGTTCGGGGAAGATCCGGGTGATTTCGTCGCGCGCGGTGTCGTCGATGCAGCGCAGCGCCTGTTCGCCGGGATACAGCGTTTCGGCCGGGCAGCATTCGGCAAAGACGATCTGGTGGTCTTCGCAGAGCAGGTGGAAATACTCGACCGTCTCGCAGGGTGCGATGCGGATCGTGTCGCCGTTGACCAGATGCTTGGCTGCGACCAGCACGTCCGGTTCGCCGAACAGCAATTCCGCCTCGGCGCCGCGCACCAGCATCCGGTGGTTCTGCGACACCACCAGGTCACGCAGGTTGCCAAGCGCTCCGGCGCGGATCACCACCGGCGCGTTGGGGCCGGTTCCGGCCATCGTGGTGGCGCCGATCCAGCGGATCGGTTGCGGTCCGTCATCCAGCGTGTTGACCAGATAGCCTTTGGCCAGCGTTTCGATATAGCGCGGACCCTGCGGCGTTTCGATCAGGGTGCCGCGGGCGAAACACAGCACCAGATAGATGTCGTTCCCGCCCGCGCCGCCGTGAAAGATGCCGTCCGCCGGTTCGGTGCCGCCGTCGATCGTGTCGTTCTGGTCGTAGTCGTTGTCGCTGAACTGGTCGAAGAAGGTCGGTCCGCCGCCATTGGCGATACTGCTCAGATCCTGGCCCGCCACCAGGAACAGCTGGTTCAGGTCCGGTGCGCCGGCATCCGACGATGTCAGCCCGTTGACGTTCAGCCGCAGGTAATTGTCGCCGACGCCCGCGTTGTTGCCACGGATCGTTCCGGTGCCGGTATAGGTGAACTTGGGCAGGTCATTGAGATAGGCGGTGGCGTTGTCGTAGACGGTGATCCCGGTGATCGTGGAGTTCTGATCGATCCCGCCATCGGCGCCGGCGCCTGAGACGTTGAACACGACGATGTCGTCGGTCTCCCAGACGAAGGACCCGCTGCGCACCTCGACGCCGCCTTCGTTCTGGTTGCCGCCATTGGGGCGCACCCGCATCTGGGCGCCGCCCAGAATGCTGAACGCATTCATCGCAAAGGTGATATCCGCCATGACTGCCTCGCCCCCGGCTCTTGCGGCCGGTTTGCCGTCGATTTTCGACGTTTTTTTAACCTGTTTGACCGTCTTGGGGCGAAATTGTGGCGCAAATATGGCAGGGCGCCGCGTATCGGAACCCTGGCGCGGCACCGTGGCGCGAAAGCAAGTCTTGCCCTGCGCGTGTCGCGCGGTATCAAGGTCGGGCACAACAAGGAGCGGACGCCATGGCCTTGCGCGACGACATCGATCCCACCGGGCTTGAGGAATTCTCGGTCGTCTTCACCGACCGGTCGCTGAATCACATGTCGGCCGCGTTCCAGCAGGTGATGCGCGATATCTCGGACATGCTGCGGGCGGTCTACCACGCCGATGCCGTGGCGCTGGTTCCCGGCGGCGGCACCTTCGGTATGGAGGCGGTGGCCCGACAATTCGGTCGCGGCGCCAAGGTGCTGGTGGTGCGCAACGGCTGGTTTTCCTACCGCTGGAGCCAGATCTTCGAGGCCGGCGGCCTGGCGTCCGAGACCGTAGTGATGAAGGCGCGCCGAACCGGCAACGCGGCCGATGCGCCCTTTGCCCCCGCGCCCATCGACGAGGTCGAGGCGCGCATCAAGGCGGAAAAGCCCGACGTGGTCTTTGCCCCGCATGTGGAAACGTCCGCCGGGATCATCCTGCCCGACGACTACGTCACCCGGATGGCCGCCGCCGCGCACGAGGTCGGCGCGCTGATGGTGCTGGACTGCATCGCCAGCGGGTGCGCCTGGGTCGACATGAAGTCCACCGGCGTCGACGTGCTGATCTCGGCGCCGCAAAAGGGCTGGTCGGCCACACCCTGCGCCGGTCTGGTGATGTTGTCGGACCGGGCGCTGGCGCGGATGGCCGAGACCACCTCGGACAGCTTCGCCGCCGATCTCAAGAAGTGGCGGCAGATCATGGAAGCCTACGAAAACGGTGGCCACGCCTATCACGCCACCATGCCCACGGACGGGCTGCGCGCGTTCCGCGACACGATGCTGGAAACCCGCGACTACGGGTTCGACCGCCTGAAGGATGCGCAATGGGACCTGGGCACCAGGGTGCGCGCGATGCTGGCGGAAAAGGGGGTTCGGTCGGTGGCCGCGGACGGCTTCGGCGCGCCGGGCGTGGTGGTCAGCTATACCCGCGATCCCGAAATCCAGTCGGGCCGCGCTTTTGCCGCCAAGGGCATGCAGATCGCCGCCGGCGTGCCGCTGCAATGCGACGAGCCGCCGGAGTTCTCGACCTTCCGCATCGGATTGTTCGGCCTCGACAAGCTCTACGATGTCGACGGTACGATGGACCGGCTCAAGCGCGTCGTGGACCAGGTTCTGTAAGGGGTCAGCCCTTGGCGCCCAGCCCCAGCCGCATCATCGTCGTGCGCACGGGCTTGGCCGAATAGAGCGCATTCAGCCCCTGCGCGCGCAAGTCCCGCAGGATCGGCGTCGACACCTGCGAGATGCGGTTCAGCGCCGCGACCCCGGCGACACGGGCGCGAATATCCGGCATCCGCGCGCGGGCGTAGGCATCCAGCATCTGTGTCTCGCCCAGCTTGTCCGGTTGCGCCGTGGCAAGGTCGCGCAGGCAGGCGATGTCGCGCAGGCTCATGTTCAACCCCTGCGCACCGATCGGCGGCACGACATGCGCGGCCTCGGCCACCAGCGCGATCCGCTGGCCCGTCAGCGCGTCCGCTTCCTGCGCGATGATCGGCCAGATAGTGCGTTGCGAGGCCAGCGTCAGCGGCCCGAACAGAAAGCAGGACCGTTCCGACATCGCCGCCTCGAAGTCCGGCTGGTCCATGTCGTGAAGCGCCTGCGCCTTCGGCCCGTCCTCCATCCAGACCACGGCCGAGGACGGCCGGCCCTGGTGGTCGGGCAAGGGCACCAGGGTGAACGGCCCGCCGGTGCGGTGGATCTCGGTCGACACGTTGCCGTGCGGGATCGGGTGGGTGACCGCAAAGGCCAGCGCCTTTTGACCGAAGCGCCAGGTGCGCACCCCGATCCCCGCCGCCTGCCGCATCGGCGAATGCCGCCCGTCGGCGGCGATCACCAGCCGGCAGGTGACCCGGCTGCCATCGCCAAGACCCACCCGCGCCTGCGCCTCTCGGGTGAACAGCGACCGTGTTCCGGTGCCGGGGCGGTACTCGACCGTTTCCAGTGTTTCCAGATGCGCGGCCATCTCGCGCCGCAGCAGCCAGTTCGGCAGGTTCCAGCCAAAGGGCAGTTCCGAGATATCCTCGGCATCGAAATCGCGGGTGATCCGCGGTTCGGGCCGGTCGCCGCCGGCATCGACGATGCGCATCACCTGAAGTGGCATGGCATGGGCATCCAGCCGGTCCCACAACCCGCATTCGGCCAGAAGCTCGCGGGCGGGTTGCAGAAAGGCCGTGCTGCGCAGATCGGCACCGGCCGCCTCGCGATCGGTGATGGGCGCGGCAGGGTCGACGCATAGCACGCGGAACCCGGCCGTTCCGAAGACCGCCGCGGCAGTCAGCCCGGCGATGCCCCCGCCCGAGACGACGATATCGTAATCCATGCCCCGCACCTCTGTTGACGCATCCGGTCTAGCCCGCTTCGCGGCCCGGCGCCATGCGGTTTACTTGCCCTGGGTGATCATGATCAGCACCACGAAGGCCACCGGAACCATCGCCATGGCGGACATCGCCAGCGCCGGCAGTCCCCACAGCACCGTGGCCTTGGCCACAAGCGCGACCAACGCGGCAACGGCCAGAAGCACGGCTCCGGTCAGGCCGAGGCGGCGCATCGGGCGGGGGGTGGTGTGGATCATGGTCATCGATATCTCCTGTGCTGTCGCGACAGGAGGTATGACCGACCGGCGGCTTTGCCATGGCCGAATTGTCGCATCCACGATGTGCCTTTTGTCGCAGGCCTCAGGTCAACCGGGCAAGGAAAACGCCCAGGTCCTCGGTATGGTGGTGGATGTGGTCGGCCGGTTCGGGTTCGGGCGCGACATGGACGGTGCGCAGGCCCATCGCATGCGGCGCCGCGAGGTTGCGCGGCTCGTCCTCGAACATCGCCGCGCGGGGGCCGTCGACCCCGTCGCGGGCAAAGACCGCCTCGAAGGCCAGGCGTTCCGGTTTCGGCCGGTAGCCGGCATGTTCGACGCCGTAGATCGCGTCGAAGGCCGCGTCCAGTCCGCGCGCCCGCAGAACCTGCGCGGCATAAGGCGCGCTGCCATTGGTGTAGACGATCTTGCGGCCCGGCAAGCGGTCGATCAATTCGGCCAGATGCGGGTCCGGTTCGAGCGCATCGAACGAGATGTCGTGCACTTCTTCCAGATAGGCATCCGGGTCGATCCGGTGTTCGCGCATGAGACCGGCCAGGGTCGTGCCGTATTGCGCCCAATAGGCGCGGCGCAGCCGGTCGGCCTCGGCCCGGTCGGTGCCGAGCGCGCGCATCACGAAGCCGGTCATCTTTTCCTCGATCTGGTCGAACAGCCGCACCGCGGGGGAATAAAGCGTGTTGTCCAGGTCGAAAACCCAGTGCCGGACATGGGCGAAAGCGGGTTTGGTCATGATGCGCAAGCTAGGGCGCGGATGCATCGCTGTCCATGCGCGGCTTGATTGCCGCGGCGCCGCATGTCTATCGTGGCGCAACGCCGGAAAAGGATGCCCCGATGGCCCAGGCCAAGACGCCGCAGAAAGATGCCTATACCCTGATCCTGGACGCCATCGACGGCGGCACCTACCGTCCCGGTGACCGGCTGGTGGAAAGCGAACTGGCGGAACGGTTCGGTGTGTCGCGGACGCCGATCCGCGAGGCGCTGCAGCGGCTGGAAACCCAGTCGCTTCTGGCCCGTGACGGCCGGTCGCTGATCGTGGCCTCGCTGGATCACAACCAGATGGCCGAGCTGTATGTCGTGCGCACCGAACTCGAAGGTCTGGCGGCGCGGCTGGCGGCCCGGCACGCCACCGACGAGGAAATCCAGGTGCTGCGCGACATGGTCGACGAAGACCGCGCGCTGCTGAACGATCCCGCTTCGCTGTCGCGCGCGAACCGGCGGTTCCACAAGATGATCCACCTCGCGTCGCACAACCGCTACCTGGTGCAGCAGCTGGATCTCGTGCACCGGTCGATGGCGCTGATGGCCACCACCTCGCTGGCGGCCGAGGGCCGAGGCGAAATCGCGCTGGCCGAACACAAGGCCATCGTCGACGCCATCGCCCGGCGCGACGAGGCCGCCGCCTACCAGGCGCTGCGAGACCATATCTCTGTGGCCTTCGTCACCCGGCTCAAGCTCGACAGCCGGGCGCAACGCAGCGGCGCGGCGGGCTAGCCCCGGCCCGGCGCCGCCGTCTCCGGCAGATCGGCATGCGGCGCGTCGGGCGCCGAGATGCCGTGCCGTGTCTTGTCCCAGTAGAACGGCCGCGCCATGATTTCCCACAGCGCCTTGTAGACCGCCGCGGTGCCCAGCGGCGCATAGGCCACCAGCGTCGGCACCCAGGGCAACAGCCGCTGGTGCGGGCTGCGGGTGACCGCGGCCAGCCCGACCGCCAGGGTCACCGCCTCGGCCGACAGGAACAGCACCACCAGCGCGGCGAACAGCCCGCCGGGGTCATGCGATTGCAGCGGATGCGGAATGCCGGCCAGGATCAGCCAGAACGACCACAGCAGCGGCGCCAGCGCGAATTGCAGCAGCGTGGTCAGGAACAGAAACTGCACGCCGAGGAACTTCCACGCGCCGACGTCGCGCCACAGCGCGGCGGGCCTGCGGCTGTGCACCCACCAGGTCAGCGCGTAGCCTTTCAGCCAGCGCGACCGCTGGCGGATCCAGGGCCAAAGCCTGTTGTTCGCCTCTTCCCGCGTGACGGTGCCCAGCAGCTCGGTCCGGTATCCGTGCCGGGCCAGGCGGATGCCCAGATCGGCGTCTTCGGTGACATTGTGCGCGTCCCAGCCATGCACGGCTTCCAGCGCCGCGCGTCGAAAGAACACCGTGGTGCCGCCCAGCGGGATCGCGAAGCCAAGCCGGGCCATGCCGGGCAGCAGGACGCGGAACCAGCTGGCATATTCGATGGCGAAACAGCGCGACAGCCAGTTGGCGCGCGGATTGTAGAAATCCAGGATGCCCTGCAGGCAGGCGACCTCGGGCCCCTCGCGGGCGAACCGGTCGGCAACGCGCAACAGCTGGTCGGGCGCCGGGGCGTCCTCGGCGTCGTAAATGCCGACGATGTCTCCACGGGCGAAGCGCAGCGCGTAATTCATCGCGCGGGGCTTGGTCGTCACCGATCCCGGCGGGACCTCGACCACCCGCATCCAGCCCGGCAAATCTCGGCCGTTCAGCGCCGCGCGCGTGGCGTCATCGCCGGCCTCGAGGATCAGCAGGGCCTCCAGCCTGGCGCGCGGGTAGACCAGCCGTTCCAGCCGGTCGACCAGGCTCCCGACGATTTCGGGTTCTCTGAACAACGGCACCAGCAGCGACACCATCTGTGGCGGCGCGGGAAGCACGGGGTCGGGCTGTGGCGCCGCGCGCCGGAAACTGGCCAGCAGGGCGGACAGTTTGAAGACCTGTGCCGCCAACAGCGACAGGCAGGCCAGGCCGATCGCAAGGCCGAAGAACACGGCGGGCCAGACCGCCAGGCAGCCGATCGCCAGCGATGTGAAACCCAGGCCGATCACCCGGCCGCGCAGGCTGCTTTGCCCGATGTCGCGGCAGCTTTCGGATGCGGGAACCCAGCTTTCCGCCCGAGCCGCCAGCAGCGCGCCGTGGCGGTCGGCCACCGCGTCGTGAATGTCCTGTTCGGTGGTGATCGCCATCATCACCGGGCCCAGATCGCCGGGGATTTCCTGCAGCAGGGCGGCATAGCGTTCTGGTCGCGACGTGGCGAGCACGAGCGTCGGGCCGATGCGCATCCACGGCAATACGCCGCGGGCCAGGCAGAAATCGGGCGCCAGCAGGTCCGCGAGGTCCGGATCGGGCGGCGCATCGGCGCGGCGCAGAGCCAGCGCGCCCCAGCGGGCCGCCTGCGCCCGCAGGATCTCGTCCGGCGCGGCCAGCGCCTCGGATTCCAGGACATGCGGCAGGTCGGTGCACAGGGCCGTGGCTTCGGCCATGGCGCGTACCATGGCATCCGGCGCCACGATGCCGGCGTCGATCAGCAAGCGGCCCAGCGGCTGGCCGCGAGCAGCACCGGATTGCGCCAAGACCGACGCGTCGCGTTGAAGCCCAAGCGGTTGCATGGCTCCGTCCCCTCCTGTTGCCGACGGAGAGTGGCGCGCGGTTGGTTAAGGTCCGGTTAACTCGGAACGGGCTGCCGGTTCAGACGGCGGCCATCGACGCGGCGAATCGTTCGAACAGATAGAAACTGTCCTGCGGTCCGGGGCTGGCCTCGGGGTGGTGCTGCACCGAAAAGACCGGGCGATCCTTCATCCGGATGCCGCAATTGGACCCGTCGAAAAGGCTGACATGGGTTTCCAGAACATCGGCCGGCAGGGACTGGCTGTCGACGGCGAAACCATGGTTCATCGAGGTGATCTCGACCTTGCCGGTCTCGATTTCCTTGACCGGATGGTTGGCGCCGTGATGGCCGTGGTTCATCTTGATCGTCTTGCCGCCAAGCGCCAGCGCCAGCATCTGGTGGCCCAGGCAGATGCCGAAGACCGGCAGCGCGGTCTTGTCCAGCAGGTCGCGGATCATCGGCACCGCGTAGCGCCCGGTCGCCGCCGGATCGCCGGGGCCGTTCGACAGGAACACGCCGTCTGGGTCGTGCGCCATGATGTCGTCATAGGTTGCCGTGGCGGGCAGAACGGTGACGTCGCAACCGGCCGAGGCAAGGCAACGCAGGATGTTGCGCTTGGCGCCGTAATCGACGGCCACGACCTTGTGCTTCGGGGCGGTCTGGCGTGCGTAGCCCTCGGGCCAGGCCCACCGCATCTCGTCCCAGCGGTAGCTTTGCGCGCAGGTGACGTCGCGGGCCAGGTCCAGCCCTTCGAGACCCGGAAAGCCCTGCGCCGCCTTGACCAGTGCGGCCAGGTCGAACCGGCCTTCGGGATCGTGCGCCAGCGCGACATGCGGCGCACCCTGCTGACGGATCGCCCGGGTCAGGCGCCGCGTGTCGATTCCGCCGATGGCGATGCGCCCGCGCGCGGCCAGCCAGTCCGACAGCTCCTGCGCGGCGCGCCAGTTCGATGCCTGCGTGGGCATCCACTTGACCACCATGCCGGCCGCTACCGGATCGCCGGTTTCGTCGTCTTCGGGGTTCACCCCGACATTGCCGATATGGGGAAAGGTGAAGGTCACGATCTGCCCTGCATAGGACGGGTCGGTCATGATTTCCTGGTAGCCCGACATCGCGGTGTTGAAACACAGCTCGGCCACGGTCTGGCCAGTGGCGCCAAAGCCTTGCCCGTAGAACACCGTTCCATCGGCAAGCGCGAGGCAGGCGGTGGGGCGGGCAGCGGATGAAAGGGGCATGGCGGCGACTCCGGCTGGCGGCAAATTGGCCGGACCCTATGTCGCGCAGAGCCCTGGGTCAAGGGTCAGTCAAAAAACAAAAACACAATAAAAACAATAGCTTGATATGTTTCTCAACGGTTGCGCCCCGCCGCGGCTTTCGCTAAGTTCCGGCCTTGCGAAAGCAAGGGGATGAATTCGATGGATCTCAGGACTCGTGTCAACGAGGCGGTCAAGCAGGCCATGAAGGACAAGGCGCCCGAACGCCTGTCGACGCTGCGGCTGATCAACGCCGCGATCAAGGATCGCGACATCGCGGTGCGCGCGGACGGCAACGAGACCGGCGTCGACGAGGCCGAAGTGCTTTCGATCCTTGGCAAAATGGTCAAGCAGCGTCGCGAAAGCGCAAGGACCTACGAGGAAGGCGGGCGGCTCGATCTGGCCGAGCGCGAATTGGCGGAAATCGAGGTGATCGAGGAATTCCTGCCCAAGGCGCTGAGCGACGACGAGGTGCAAAAGGCGGTGGATGCCGCCGTGACCGAGGTCGGCGCGGATTCGATCCGCGACATGGGCCGCGTCATGGGCGCGCTCAAGACCAAATACGCTGGTCAGATGGATTTCGGCGCTGTCGGCAAGCTGGTCAAGGACCGCCTGGCCAGCGGCGCCTGAAGCCTGAAGCCGGTCAGGGCGCGGGAAAATCCCGCGCCACGGCCTGCAGTTCGGCCGGATCGGTGATCCGGAAGCGCTGCACGAAACGCGTCTTGAACCCCACCCGGCCGCGCCGCGCGCCAAAGTTTTCGCCGTGGTTCAGCACATACAGGACCGAAGGCCGCGACAGCGGTGCCAGCCGTTTTCCGGCCAGCGCGGCCAGATACGGAAACATCCGGTGCTCATGCGCGGTCATCGCGCGCAGGAAATCCGCGCTTTGCGGCAGGGCGGGGTCGTGCAGCACCGCCGCGCAGGATCCGCACAGCTTCCAGAACGGCTTGCGCAGAGGATGCGACAGGTCGGGTGCATCGGCCAGGGCGACGGCGCCGCTGGCGTGATCCATGACATAGCCCGCCCGCACCAGGTAACCGCCCGGCGCCTGGCGGTGCAGCATCTCGGCCACGGCACCCTGGCGCAGCAGGTCGTCGGCGTCGAAGCTCATGACATAGGCGGGCGTGCCGCCCCGCGCGGACAGGTCGTCGCACAGCGCGGCCAGCTTGCGCCACTTGTCGTTGCCCGGCGTCGGATCGTCGAAGGGCAGGTGGGCGATGCGCGGATCGT
The DNA here is from genome assembly GCF_019104745.1 of Thalassococcus arenae. Lineage (NCBI taxonomy): Bacteria > Pseudomonadati > Pseudomonadota > Alphaproteobacteria > Rhodobacterales > Roseobacteraceae > Thalassococcus > Thalassococcus arenae. The sequence goes on along the minus strand of NZ_JAHRWL010000001.1, from coordinate 119,308 downwards.
CGGGCAGGGGCGGGCGCTGCTGGCAACAGATCACCGCCCGCCAGTTCGGATCGTCCTGCTGCAACAGGCTGGCCAGCGTTGCGTCCAGTCGCGCCGCCACGGCCTGCCAGTCGCCGACATGCTGCGGGCCGACCAGCGGGATCAGAAAGACCACCCGTTCGGCCCGCGGCACGGTACGCCCGGCCGCGGCCTGCCGCAGGGTCAGCGCCGCCTGCTCGGACGGGGCCCGGGCCAGCGATCGGGCGCGCCCGGGCCCCGCCACGGCCGCGACCATCCGCAACAGCAGGCGGCGCAGCTTGGGTGTGGCGGGGGCTTGGGCCATTCTGGCCTCCGGGCTCAGTTGCGGGTCAGGCGTGCCAGCCGGTCGCTCAGGTCGTCGAACAGCGCCTTGCGTTCGTCTTCGCTCAGAAACGCGCCGATCTCAACCTCGCGCCCGTTGCCCTTGAGCGTGACGTAGAACGGCACGGGCCCGCCGGCCTCGTGCATCGCGACCCTGACCCAGTAGGTGTTGCTGTCCCAGTCCTGCACGTTGCCCCCGGGATTGGTGCGCACCAGATGCGTCCGGTCCGGCGACAGCGTCAGCACTTCGACGATCTGCCGGTCGTGTTCGTTGCGCCGCAATGCGTAATACAGCCCCGCCGTCGCCATCAGCATGAAGGGCAGCACCCCCCACAGCAGCACCGTGCCCAGCAGCCCGTAAAGCGGAATCGACGCAAGGCAGAAAAAGCCCAGCACGGTCGCCGCGAAACCCCGCGCCGGCAGCGCGTTGTGCGGCCACAGCGTCAGGGTCAGGTCCGGCGAAGCGGAGGTTTCGGTCCAGCGGTAGGGCATGATCGGCTCAGCTAGGGCGCGGCAATAGCCGGACAGGGGGCGTGGCGAAGAAAAAGGCCCCGGACGATGCCGGGGCCCTTGGGTTTGTGTGTAGGGCGGGGTTCACCCCGCCGCGCATCAATGCGCGTGGCCCTTGTCCCAGTCTTCCTGCTTGGGCAGGATCTCGAACGTGTGCTCCGGCGGCGGGCTGGGCAGGGTCCATTCCAGCGTGTCCGCGTATTCGTTCCACGGGTTGTTCTGGGTCACCCTGGCGCCCGAGCGCAGCGTGTAGAACATCACCCCGAAGAAGAACAGGAAGGACGCAAAGGACAGGAAGGCGCCGTAGCTCGACCAGGCGTTCCAGTAGGCAAAAGCCTCGGGATAGTCGATATAGCGGCGCGGCATGCCCTGGTTGCCCAGGAAGTGCTGCGGGAAGAACGTCAGGTTGGCACCGATGAAGAACGTCCAGAAGTGCAGCTTGCCCGCCCATTCCGGGTACATCCGGCCCGACATCTTCGGCAGGTAGAAGTAGATCCCCGCGAAGATCGCGAACACCGCGCCCAGGCTCATCACGTAGTGGAAATGCGCCACAACGTAATAGGTGTCGTGATAGGCGCGGTCGATGCCGGCCTGGCTCAGCACGATGCCGGTCACACCGCCCACGGTGAACAGGAACAGGAACCCGAAGGCCCAGAGCATCGGCGTCTTGAACTCGACCGAGCCGCCCCACATCGTGGCGATCCAGCTGAAGATCTTGACCCCCGTCGGCACCGCGATGACCATCGTTGCCAGCATGAAGTAGCTCTGCTGGGTCAGCGACATGCCCACCGTGTACATGTGGTGCGCCCAGACGACAAAGCCCAGGGCACCGATCGCGATCAGCGCCCAGACCATCGGCAGATAGCCGAAGACGGGCTTGCGCGAGAACGTCGCGATGACGTGGCTGATGATGCCGAAGCCCGGCAGGATCACGATGTAGACTTCCGGATGGCCGAAGAACCACAGGATGTGCTGGTACAGCACCGGGTCTCCGCCGCCGGCCGGATCAAAGAAGGTCGTGCCGAAATTGCGGTCGGTCAGCAGCATGGTGATGGCGCCTGCCAGAACCGGCAGCGACAGCAGGATCAGCCACGCGGTGACAAAGATCGACCACGAGAACAGCGGCACCTTGAACAGCGTCATGCCGGGGGCGCGCATGTTCAGGAAGGTGGTGATCATGTTGATCGCGCCCAGGATCGACGAAGCGCCCGAGACGTGCACGGCGAAGATCGCCAGGTCCATCGACATGCCGCCTTCGTTGACCGACAGCGGCGGGTAGAGCACCCAGCCCACGCCCGAACCCAACTGCCCGTTGCCGCCCGGCGACAGGACCGAGCACACCGCCAGGGTCGTGCCGGTGACGTACAGCCAGAACGACAGGTTGTTCATCCGCGGGAACGCCATGTCCGGCGCGCCGATCTGCAACGGCATGAAATAGTTGCCGAATCCACCGAACAGCGCCGGGATCACGACGAAGAACATCATCAGGATGCCGTGGCCGGTGATCAGCACGTTCCACAGATGCCCGTTGGGCGTACAATCGGCCACGGCGGCGGCGGTCAGGCGCGCGCCTTCCATGCACATGTACTGCACGCCGGGCTCCATGAGCTCCATGCGCATGTAGACGGTGAAGGCCACCGAAATGAAACCCACGAGCGCCGAGGTCACCAGGTAGAGGATCCCGATATCCTTGTGGTTCGTGGACATGAACCAGCGGGTGAAAAAGCCGCGGGTGTCTTCGTGCTCGTGGCCGTGAATGGCGGCGTCTGCCATCGTCTGCCTCCTGTTGGTAACACTGTCCGGGCGTGCGGGAATCCCCCGCCGCCAAATTCTCCTGCACGTTCTAGAATGTGAGGCCGGGGGGGGCAACCGATCCCTTTGATCCAGATCAAAGCTTTTTGTCGCACCTATCTTTTGCGGTGACGCAGGGTCAGGGATTCCCCACTGTCGGTTTCCGCTGCGGCAGGGCATCATGTTCCCTGTTGATTGGCATTCTGCCGGGGGATTTTTCCATGAGTTATTTCGATCATGAATTTTCAAGTGACGACAAAGGTTTGCGCAGCGTTTTTGCGCGTTTTCTCGAAACGCCTTTCGACATCCGTCAGCGCCGTCTCGCGCAGCGGATCGAGGCCTTGCGGGCCATGGACGACGCGGAATTGGCCGCGTACGGGCTGACCCGCGACACGATCGTCGCGCATGTCTTCGCGACGGACCGTCGAATCTGAGGCGACGGAAGCATCCGGGGGAAGGCTTCCGAAACACAAAGGGGTGCGCCGCGGCGCACCCCTTTTTTTCGTCTCGCGCCGGGTTCAGCCGACCAGGCCGCCGTCCTCGCGGGTCACGGTGATGATCGCCGACCGCGGCAGGCCGGTGCCGTCCGGCCAGCTGCCGCCGGGATGCTGGATGCCCACGAACATCGTGCGGCGGTCGCTCGACCAGGCCAGGCCGGTCACTTCCGATCCGTTCGGGCCGGTCATGAACCGTGCGATTTCGCCGGTCACCGGATCGCCGACCAGCATCTGGTTGTTGCCCATCCCTTCGAACTCGCCCTCGTTGCTGTCGTCGCCGTCGGTCTGGATCCAGACCAGGCCGGTCGAATCGAAGCCCATGCCGTCGGGCGAGTTGAACAGGTTGCCCTGGGTGATGTTCTCCGAACCGCCATAGACGTTGTCATAGACGTTCGGGTTGCCTGCCATCACGTAGAGATCCCAGTCGAAGGTATCGGCCGCGTGGTCGTCGTCATGCGGCCGCCAGCGCACGATCTGGCCGTAATTGTTGGTCTCGCGCGGGTTGGGGCCGTTGACCGGCGTCTCGTCGCCGCCGGCATTGGGTTTGACGCCACGGTTGCGGTTGTTGGTCAGGCAACAATAGGCCTCGACCGCCCGGGGATTCGCTCTGATCCATTCCGGGCGGTCCATCGTCGTCGCGCCGACGGCAGAGCCGGCTTTCCGCGCGAAGATCAGCACTTCGGCCAGGTTCGCCATGCCGGTCGTCTCGGGCGTCAGCGCCAGCCATTCGCCGGTGCCGTCATCGTTGAACTTCGCCGCGAACAGCGTGCCGTCGTCCAGCAGGCCCTCGGTCGACCCGCCCGGCGTGTAGGTGCCGTTCGAGACGAACTTGTAGACGAACTCGCCGCGCTCGTCGTCGCCCATGTAAACCACCACGCGGCCATCGGGGGCCAGGACCACCTCGGCATTCTCGTGCTTGAAGCGGCCCAGGCCGGTGTGCTTGACCGGCGTGCTGTCGGGCTTCGTCGGGTCGATCTCGACCACCCAGCCCGCGCGGTGCGGCTCGTTGGGGTTCTTGGCCGTGTCGAACCGTGCGTCCCACTTGTGGTAATCATAGCCCCAGCCATCGGCACCAATGCCATAGCGGCTGAAGCCGTCGCTGACCTGCGCGGTGACTTCGGGCTCGGCCGTGGCGCCGAAATAGCCGTTGAAGTTTTCTTCGCAGGTCAGGTAGGTGCCCCAGGGCGTCATGCCCGAACCGCAATTGTTCATCGTGCCCAGCGACGCCGTACCGGTCGGGTCGGCTTCGGTCTTGAGCAGGTCGTGGCCGGCGGCTGGCCCGACGATCGTCATCGGCGTGTTGTGGTGGATGCGGCGGTTGAACGGGCTGTCCTTGACCACCTCCCAGCCGGCGTCGCCCTCGCGCACCTCCATGACGGTGACGCCCTGCAGGTTCTGCAGCTTGCGCACGTCGTCGGCATTGGCCGGCGTGCCGTCCTGCGCGGCGGGCAGGTTGACGTCGCGGTTGGCGTATTCATGGTTGACGGCGATCAGCTGGTGGCCGCGGAACGAAAACACTTCCATCCCGTCGGTGTTCTCGCCGAACACCCGGTCCGACCCGGCCACCGGGCCGCCCTCGGCCACGTCATAGCCATCGGCGTCCGAGAACAGCGGATCGCCCCAGCGGGCCAGCACCTGCCAGCGATAGCCCTCGGGGACATGCACGTCGAAATCCGTCGCGATGTCGATCGGGGTAAAGGGAAAGCGGTTGGCGGCGTTCATCGCCTGGGCCGAGCTGCCGCTCAGCAGGCCGGTGCCCATGACGGCAGCGCCGGAACCGAAGGCCAGAATGCCGCCCATGAACCCGCGGCGCGAGATGGCCCGCTCGACCACCGCGTCGAAATCGTTTGCCTCGGGGCGCGGAAAGTTCAACTCGTCCCACTCGTCGGCGGACAGCTTGGTAGTGTCGACGTCTTTCATTGTTTGACTCCCTGGGTAATTGGTCGCGCGGAATAACGCGATCGAGGACCGTCTAGGTCGGGTCCGTTGCGGGATTGTAACACAATTATTAAGCTTTTGTGACGGCTTGCGTGCAACCCTTAGCTGTTTCTTGCAACCGCCTGTTTCGTCTCGAAAACCCGGCCGAAATTCCGTTTCAGGGCCACGTCGACATCGTCCATCGTCACCGGCAGGCCCAGATCGACCAGCGATGTCACGCCGTAATCGGTGATGCCGCAGGGAACGATGCCCGAGAAATGTTCTAGCGCCGGTTCCACGTTGATCGAAATGCCGTGGAAACTGACCCATTTGCGCAGCCGGATGCCGATCGCGGCGATCTTGTCCTCGGCCATCCGCCCGTCCGCCAGGCGCGGCTTGTCGGGCCGTTCGACCCAAACGCCGACCCGGCCGTCCCGGACATGGCCGGTGATTCCGAACTCGGCCAGCGCGGCGATCACCCAGGATTCCAGGTCACGCACGAAACAGCGCACGTCGCGCCCGCGCCGGCTTACATCCAGCATGACATAGGCCACCCGCTGTCCCGGCCCGTGATAGGTGTATTGCCCGCCGCGCCGCGTGGCGTAGACCGGGAACCGGTCGGGATCGCGCAGGTCCTCCGGCTTTGCCGAGGTGCCGGCGGTATAAAGCGGCGGATGCTCCAGCAGCCAGATGCATTCCTGCGCGGTGCCGTCGGCGATCGCCGCGGCGCGCGCCTCCATGAAGGCCAGCGCCTGTTCGTAGTCGGTAAGCCCGTCGGTCGCGATCCATTCCACCATGCGCCACAGATAGCCGTCCCGCGCCGCCGACGGAAGCCGCGCAATTGCGCCGCGCCGCGCTTTTCCTCTTCACAAGGCGGGCGCGCTTCGCTAGGAACCGCCCACCAAGTCACAGACAGTGCGGTCGTGGCGGAATTGGTAGACGCGCAGCGTTGAGGTCGCTGTGGGGTAACTCCCGTGGAAGTTCGAGTCTTCTCGACCGCACCATTCCCTTCCCAACGTCTTTTCGGCAGGCCGGGTCGCCCATCGCGGGCGAATGTCCGCGTCGGTTTGTCGCCAAACAGCGTCAGTCATTGACCCCGAGCGCTGCGCGGATAATCTGGCCGCCACGAGCTTTCGAACACGAGAAGACCATGCCGCGGACCGTCACCCATCGCCTGGCCGAAGCGTTGGCTGCGATGCGGTCCGAAAAGGGCTGGACGCTGGACCAGCTGGCCGAACGCAGCGGCGTCAGCCGCGCCGCCCTGTCCCGCCTGGAACACGCCGAGGTCAGTCCGACCGCCGATGCGCTGGCGCGGCTCTGCGCGGCGCATGGCGTGCGGCTGTCACAACTGCTCGCCCGGGTCGAGGAATGCTATCCGGCGCTGGTCGGGGCCGACGAGCAGAACCAGTGGCGCGACTCCGATCACCCGGTCACCCTGCGCGACATGTCGCCCGCCGGGCCGGGCTTGTCGGGCTGCGTTCAGGAATGCCGGCTGGGTCCGGGCACGGCGACAACCCTGCCGGTATCCGCCCAGCCCGGTGCCGAACGCCACATCCTCATGATGCAGGGACAGTTGACCGTCTCGCAGGGTGACGAAACCCACGAGATCGCCCGCGGCGACGTGTTGCGCTTTCACGAAAACGGGCCGGTGGCGCTGCAGGCGCAGGGCGAAACCGGCGTTCGGTTCTTCCTGTTCTCGGTGACCGGCTGAGCGTCGGCGATTCGGCGTGTCGGTGCCAACCCGCCCCGGCGACGGCCCTTGCCTTTCCCGTGGATAACGCGACGCGCCCGGAAACCCGTCCGCCGCCCGGCTTTCGGCGTAGCGGGGGCAAAGCCCGGGGCGTCAGCAGTTGGGCACGTTGACGGCCAGCCCGCCCAGCGAGGTTTCCTTGTATTTCTCGCTCATGTCCAGGCCGGTCTGACGCATCGTCTCGATCGCCGCATCCAGCGGCACGAAATGCTGGCCGTCGCCGCGCAGCGCCAGGCTGGCCGCCGACACCGCCTTGATCGCGCCCAGACCGTTGCGTTCGATGCAGGGCACCTGGACCAGCCCCTTCACCGGATCGCAGGTCATGCCCAGGTGGTGCTCCAGCGCGATCTCGGCGGCGTTCTCGATCTGCTCGGGGCTGCCGCCCATCACCGCGCACAACCCCGCCGCCGCCATGGCGCTGGCACTGCCCACCTCGGCCTGGCAGCCGGCTTCGGCACCGCTGATCGAGGCGTTGAACTTGACCAGGCCGCCGATCGCGGCGGCGGTCAGCAGGAAATCCGGCACGCCGCGCGCGCTGGCGCCCGGCACATGGTCCAGCCAATAGCGGATCGTCGCGGGCACCACGCCCGCCGCGCCGTTGGTGGGCGCGGTGACAACCTGTCCGCCGGCGGCGTTTTCCTCGTTCACCGCCATGGCGTAGACGCTCATCCAGTCGTTGATCGTGTGCGGCGCGGTCAGGTTGCGGCCGCGCTCGGCCAGCAGCTGGTCGTGGATCGCCTTGGCGCGGCGGCGCACCTTCAGCCCGCCGGGTAGGATGCCGTCATTGGCCAGCCCGCGCTCGATGCAGGCGTTCATCACCTCCCACAGCCGCGCCAGCCCCCGGTCGAGATCGTCGACCGACCGCCGCGACAGTTCGTTGGCCCGCTTCATCGCCGCGATGCTCAGGCCAGACGCCGATGCCATCTCCAGCATTTCGGCGGCGGATTTGAACGGGTAGGGCACCGGCGGGCCGTCATCGGTATCCTTGCCCGCCGCCAGTTCCGCCGCGGTCAGAACAAAGCCGCCGCCGATGGAATAGAACGTTTCTTGCGCGATCACGTCGCCCTGCGCGTCGGTGGCCATCAGGATCATCCCGTTGGCATGGCCGGGCAGGGCCGGTCCGAAATCGAAGGCCAGGTCGGCCTGCGGATCAAAGGCCAGCGCCGGCAGGCCCGGCGGGGTTACGACCTTGTCTTCGCGGATCGCCGCCAGCGCGGCCTCGGCCTGTTCGTGGTCATAGCCGTCGGGGGTGAACCCCGCCAGCCCCAGCACCGTCGCCCGGTCGGTGGCATGGCCCACGCCGGTAAAGGCCAGCGATCCGTGCAGCGAGGCGCGCAGCCCATGCGCCGTGAACGGCGCCGCGCGCAGCATGTCCAGAAACCGCGCCGCCGCCACCATCGGCCCCATCGTATGCGACGAGGACGGGCCGATTCCCACCTTGAACATCTCGAAGACCGACAGGAACATGCGCGCCATCCTTTGCTTTGTCGCGCTACCTAACGCGACCGTGCGGCCCGGCGCGCCCGAAAACGACCCTTTTTGACACAAGCCCACCGATCGCGGGGTGGCCGGATCACCCCTCCAGCGGTTGCACGGCCCGCCGGTAAAGATGCCAGGTGGTGTGCCCGAGGATCGGCAGGGCAAGGATCAGGCCCAGAAAGGCCGGGGCCATCGACACCAGCATGACGCCCGAGATGATCGCCGCCCAGCCCAGCATGACCACCGGGTTTTCCACGACGACGCGGATGGATGTCAGCATGGCGGTGACGAAATCGGTGTCGCGGTCCATCAGCATCGGCATGGCGATGACCGTCAGCGAAAACAGCGCAGCCGACAGGATCGCCCCGGCGCAGGTGCCCACCGCCAGGAAGAGCCAGCCCTGCGGCGTGAAGAAGACGGTGTTCAGAAACCCGTCTAGATCCGAAAACGGCGCGTCCCGCAGGATCAGCGCCAGCCAAAGCCGGATCTGGTACATCCACACCCAGAAGACGAACAGCGTGACGAAGGCCATCCAGCCCATCTCGCGCTTGCGTTGATCGGCCATGACGGTCAGGATTTCCGACCAGCCGAACCGCTCGCCCGCCTGCAACCGGCGCGACATCTCGTAAAGCCCCGCGGCGGCAAAGGGCGCCACCAGCGGAAAGCCCACGGCGGCGGGCAGGATCATCCAGACCTTGCCCAGCCAGACCAGGCACCACAGGAAAAAGATGCCGAACACCACATAGAACAGTCCAAAGGCGCCGCTCATGACCGGGCGGGCCAGAAAGTCGGAAAACCCGGCTTTCAGCGATGCGGAAATGTCCGCCGCGGTCACCGGGTTGACCTCCGGCGTTCCGGTCTTTGCGGTGCTGGATGTCATGGCGCACGCCTCCCCTGCATGTCACGGCATTGGGCCGCCCGCACGCTGGCGCGGCGGCGAAAACGACATCCCTCCCCAGGCCAAAGTCTGCATCAGCACCGCCAACCGGACAAGCGAAAGCATCGCGCCCGCGCCGTGCGCCGCCTCAGACCGCCGATCCCTCGGGCGGGTCCGGCGGTTCGGGCGCGGTGAAGGGATGCGCGCCCAGCCCCTCGGCTGCCGCCGCGCGGATCAGCGCGGGCCGGGTCTCCAGCGCCGCGGCCATGCCGTGCAGGGCGGGATAATCCGCCAGCGCGAACCATGCGGTCTTGCCGGGCGGATACAGCGCCAGCCAGCGCAGGATCGCCGCCAGATAGGGCTGCACCGCGTCGAACCCGTCCGGCGGATGCGCCGCCGTCAACGCATCCAGCATCGCCAGATGACCGCGCAGCCGCGCCTGCAAGGCGGCCCGCATTCCGTCCTGGGCATCCGCCGGTCCGTAGCGGTGCAGGTAAAAGGTCTGGATCGCCTCGGGATGCAGCGTGTTGGCGACGAACAGCAGCGTGTTCAGCATCCGCGCCCGTGCCGCCGTGCCGCGGGGCGGCAGCAGCCCGCCATGCGCCTCGTCCAGCCACAGCAGGATCGCCGCGGTTTCCGAGATCGGCCCCTGCGGCGTCTCCAGCACCGGGATCCGTCCGGCGGGGTTCAGCGCCAGATGCGCCGCGCTGCGCTGCGCCCCGGCGCGCCGGTCCACCAGCCGGGTCTCGTAACCCGGCCCCTGTTCCTCCAGCACCCAGCGGATGATGAACGAGGCATTGTCGGGGGCATAGTGCAGTCGATAGGTGGTCATGCCGGCAAGTTAGGCCGCGCGGCGCCCGCCGCATCGCCCGGTTGCGGCATCCATCCGCCGGAAAACGGAAAAACCGGTGGCGCGGCCCGGCCACCGGAAAACGGCGGGCACCCGGCCCGCCGTCCATCCAGGTGCCGGATCAGCCCGCCGGGCCGAAATGCGCCGAGACGATGTTGCTGTCGCCCTGGCTGCCGGTCGGCTGGAACGGGGTCAGGCGCACCCGCGCGTAAACCTCGTCCTTGTTGCCGATCACCCAGCCGAAGATGATCGTGTCGGGGTCCTCGTCCAGCGTCGAGTTCGCCACCACGCGGGTGATCTCGCGTTCGATGCAGCCGTTCTGCGCCCGCACGCAGCCATTGCGCAGGGTGATCAGATGATCGTCCCAGATCGGGTCGTCGCCGCGCAGGGTGACGCGTTCGACAAAGGTCGAGCCCGCCATCGCCTCGCAATGCGAATAACAGATCCGGTAGGTGACATGGACACGGCTGCGGCGGTCGTCGAGTTGTTCGATCCGCAGCCGGACATTGCTCACGGTAGCCATGAGTTTTCCTTTCCTGAAAATGGTTTGTCTGAAAAAGCGATCCGCCGAAAATCACGCAGCGGTGGCCACAGTATGTCGCAAGATCAACCTGTGGTTAAGTATGGAATACCGTAACACGCGTTTTGCGGTATCGGCCGCGACATCGACAATCCGCGCCAATTCGCCCTTACCCGGCGCCGCGATCTGTGCCAATAAGGCGCCCGACAGATCGCGGCCCGCCAGACAAGGGGAATGCCATGACCGGAGAATTGTCGCCCATCGACAAGGCCAAGTTCGTCGCCGCCAAGCGCGCCGCGGATTTCGTGGAAAACGGCATGCGGGTGGGCCTCGGCACCGGCTCGACTGCCGCCTGGCTGGTGCGCTGCCTGGGCGAGATGGTGCGCGAGGACGGGCTGCAGTTCCGCGGCGTGCCGACCTCGACCCGCACCGCCGAACTGGCCCGCGAGGTCGGCATCGAGGTGATCTCGCTCGACGAGGCCAAGTGGCTGGATCTCACCATCGACGGCGCCGACGAATTCGACAGCGATCTCAACCTGATCAAGGGCGGCGGCGGCGCGCTGTTGCAGGAAAAGATCGTCGCCACCGCTTCGGACCAGATGATCGTCATCGCCGACGCCGCGAAAGAGGTCGAAAATCTCGGCGCCTTTCCACTGCCGATCGAGGTCATCCCCTTCGGCTGGCAGACCACCCAGGCGCTGGTCGAGGAAACGCTGGTCTCGATGGACGTCATGGGCCGCAAGGCGACGCTGCGGATGAACGGCCAGGTGCCCTTCGTCACCGACGAGGGCAACCATATCCTCGACCTGCATCTGGGCCGCATCGGCAATCCCCGCCAGCTCGCGCTGGTCATCAACCAGATTCCCGGCGTGGTCGAGAACGGGCTGTTCATCGACATCTGCGACCAGGTGGTCATCGGCTTCGGCGACGGCCGGGTCGAGGTGCGCGACATCAACGCCGGCACCGTCAGCACCGACCGGCTTGAATTCGTCGAGACGGACAACCTCTTCGCCGATCTGGGGGATTGACGGGCGCGCCCGCGGCGACCGGGTCATGCGTATTTGCAAAAGAGAAGAAGACAGGACGCGGCCTGCGCCCCCGCCGCGGCTCTGCGCGCCTTCTGCTGCTTCTTCTCTTTCGAAAATACGCAAGCCGCGGCGGCCACGGGCGCGGCGCACCGGAGCCAGGGGCCACCCGCGCCTCTGGCCAAGCCGCGACCCTTGTGAAATACCTCTGGCCAAAGCAGCGGGACCCGATCCATGACCACATTCGACTACGACCTCTTCGTCATCGGCGGCGGCTCGGGCGGGGTGCGCGCGGCGCGGGTCGCGGCGGGCGAGGCCGGGGCCAAGGTCGGCCTGGCCGAGATGGACCGCTATGGCGGCACCTGCGTGATCCGTGGCTGCGTGCCGAAAAAGCTCATGGTCTTCGCCTCGGAATTCGCCCACATGCCGTCCGAGGCCCGCGCCTATGGCTGGGATATCGCCGACGGCGCGTTCGACTGGAAAACCTTCTGCGGCCATCTGAACACCGAACTGGACCGGCTCGAAGGCATCTACCGCTCGTTGCTCAAGAATTCCGGTGTCGAAACCTATGATGCCCGCGCCACGCTGGTCGATCCGCACACGGTAAAGCTGTCCACCGGCGAGACCCGGACCGCCAAGCACATCCTGATCGCCACCGGCGGTCACCCTGTGCGTCCCGACATGGACGGCGCCGAATGCGGCATCGTCTCGGACGACCTCTTTCACCTGCCTGAACTGCCGAAATCCATCCTGATCGTCGGCGGCGGCTATATCGCCTGCGAGTTCGCCTGCATCCTGTCGGGTCTCGGCGTCGAGGTGACCCAGTATTACCGCGGCGCGCAGATCCTGCGCGGCTTCGACGAAGAGGCGCGCGGGCTGATCGCCGAATCCATGCGCGAACGCGGCATCGACCTGCACACCGGCACCAATATCGTCGAGATGCGCCGCGCCACCGGCGACGAAGCCACCGATGCCCAGATGTCGGCCCCTGTCGAGGCCCGCCAGATCGGCGCGAAGCCCGCCCCCGACAGCGGCGAGGGTCCGGTCTGGGTCAAGGCCACCAACGGCCAGACCCGGGTCTACGACCAGGTCCTGTTCGCCACCGGCCGGCGGCCCAACACCGCCGAAATGGGGCTCGGGGCGCTGGGGATCGAGCTGGGCCGCGGCGGCCAGATCGTGGTCGACGAATACAGCCAGACCAAGGTGCCGTCGATCTACGCCATCGGCGACGTCACCGACCGGGTCAACCTGACCCCGGTCGCGATCCGCGAGGGCATGGCCTTTGTCGAAACGGTGTTCAGGGGCAACCCGACCCCGGTCGATCACGCGCTGATCCCGTCCGCTGTCTTCACCCAGCCCGAACTGGGCACCGTGGGCCTGACCGAAGAGGCCGCGCGCGACCGCGAAGAGATCGAGGTCTACTGCACTTCGTTCCGCCCGATGAAGACGGCCTTTGCCGGACGACCCGACCGGGTGCTGATGAAACTGATCGTGTCCAAGGCCAACCGCACCGTGCTGGGCTGCCATATCGTGGCGCCCGGGGCGGGCGAAATGATCCAGCTCGCGGGGATCGCGGTCAAGATGGGTGCGACCAAGGAAGACTTCGACCGAACCGTGGCGGTGCACCCCACGATGTCCGAAGAAATCGTGACCATGCGCAACCCGGTGAGAACGGCTTGAATTCCGCGCATTCGCGCACAGGTTAGGCACTGACGAACGACACACTGACGAATTACGCACTGACGAAAAAGACCGAGGAAGGACCAGACCTCATGGCAGGAAACAGCGGCGGCCCTTGGGGCGGCGGTGGCGGCAACCGGGGTGGCGACGACGATCGGCGCCGGGGACAGGGCGGTGGGCGCCGTCCGGACGAGCCGCAGATCCCCGAGATCGACGAGCTGATGAAGAAGGGCCAGGAACGGCTGCGCGTGCTGATGGGCGGGCGCGGCGGTTCTGGCAACGGCGCAGGCCGCGGCGGCGGCGGCGGGGGCGGCGGGCCGATCTTCACCCGCGGCACGGTGGGCCTTGGCCTGATCGTGGCGCTGGGCATGTGGGCCTTCGCCAGCTTCTACACCGTGCGGCCCGAAGAACAGTCGGTCGAACTGTTCCTGGGCGAATACGCCTCGACCGGCAATCCCGGCCTCAACTTCGCGCCCTGGCCGCTGGTCACCGCCGAGGTCGTCAACGTCACCTCGGAACGGACCGAGAATATCGGCGGCGGCCGGGCCGGCAATGACGGGCTGATGCTGACCACCGATGCCAACATCGTCGATATCGAATTCCAGGTGGTCTGGAACATCAACGACCCGGCGAAACTGCTGTTCAACATCCGCGATCCGCAGCTGACCGTGCAGGCGGTGTCGGAATCGGTCATGCGCGAGATCATCGCGGCCAGCAACCTCGCACCCATCCTCAACCGGGACCGTGGCATCGTCGCCGACGCCGCGCGCGAGGGCATCCAGGCCACGCTCGACGAATACGACAGCGGCATCACCATCGTCCGGGTCAACCTCGAAACCGCCGACCCGCCGCGCGAAGTCATCGACAGCTTCCGCGAGGTCCAGGCGGCCGAACAGGAACGCGACCGGCTGGAACGCCAGGCCGACGCCTATGCCAACCGCGTCGTCGCCGAGGCCCGCGGTGAAGCGGCCCAGACGATCCAGCAGGCCGAGGGCTACCGCGCCCAGGTCGTCAACGACGCCGTCGGTGAAGCCAGCCGCTTCTCCGCCGTTCTCGAGGAATACTCCAAGGCCGAGGACGTGACCCGCCGCCGGCTCTATCTGGAAACCATGGAAAAGGTGCTGGGCGGGGTCGACAAGATGATCCTCGACGAAAGCATCACCGGCTCTGGCCAGGGCAGCGGCGTGGTGCCGTACCTGCCGCTGAACGAACTCGGCCGGCCGCGCGCGCAGGGAGGCAACTGAGATGAAAAAGACAACCTATCTCATCCCCGTTCTGGTCATCGCCGTGGTGGCGGCCTTGTCGGCGATCTTCGTCGTCGACGAACGCGAAAAGGCGCTGGTCCTGCAATTCGGCCAGATCAAGGCCGTCAAGGAAGATCCGGGCCTGGCGTTCAAGATCCCGATCATCCAGGAAGTCGTGCGCTACGACGACCGGATCCTGTCGCTGGACACCGAAACCATCGAGGTCACGCCGTCGGATGACCGCCGCCTCGTGGTCGACGCCTTTGCGCGCTATCGCATCGCGGACGTGGTGCAGTTCCGCCAGGCCGTCGGCGTCGGCGGCATCCGTTTCGCCGAGGACCGGCTCAGCTCGATCCTCAACTCCAAGATCCGCGAAGTGCTGGGTGCCGACCAGGTCACGTCGGACACCATCCTGTCCGAGGATCGCGGCCGGCTGATGATCCGCATCCGCGACCAGGCCCGCGCCGAGGCGCGCTCGCTGGGGCTCGACGTGGTCGACGTGCGGCTCAAGCAGACCAACCTGCCGGCGCAGAACCTCGAGGCGACCTTCGCCCGGATGCGCGCCGAACGCGAACGCGAGGCCGCCGACGAGATCGCCCGCGGTAACGAGGCCGCGCAGCGGGTCCGCGCCCTGGCCGACCGGACCGTGGTGGAAACCCTCTCCGAGGCCGATCGCGACGCCAACGTGATCCGAGGCGAGGCCGACGCCGAACGCAACCGGATCTTTGCCGAAGCCTTTGGCGCCGACCCGGAATTCTTCGCCTTCTACCGCTCGCTGCAAGCGTATGAGCGGGCGTTGCAGGGCGGCAATTCCACCATGGTGATGACGCCGGACAGCCAGTTCTTCGACTATTTCTCGAACGAACGGGCCGGGCAGGCGCCGGCGAATTGACCGGCACCGATATCCTCACCGGGATCGCGCTGGTCCTGGTGATCGAGGGGCTGGTCTATGCGCTGGCCCCTTCGCTTGTCGAACGCCTGCTCGAGGCGCTGCGCGCCATGCCGGTCGAAACCCGGCGGACGCTGGGGCTGGCGACCGTGGCCACCGGGCTGATCCTGCTCTGGATCGCGCAACGGTGATGCTGCGCGCCGGCCAAGAGTTTTCCGGAAAACTCTTGCAAAACTCTCGCAAGAGTTTTGTCCGGCACCGGCCGCGGGGGCGCGCCAACTCACGATTGCTTGAAAATTCGGCGAAACCCTTTGGTGTTGCCGTTTCGCACCTATCTTTGCCACAATGACAGAAGGCAGGCGGCCGCGACAAGGCCGGCCCGCGCAGACGAAGGAGCTTCGCGTGATATCCCAATCCCTTGCAATCCCCCGGCAGGCTGCCCGGCCGCTGCGGCTGTTCTGGCTGGCCAGCCTCTCGATGATTCTCATCCTGTCGCAGTCGCTCATGGCGCAGGCCCGCGGCGTGCCCGAAAGCTTCGCCGACCTGGCCGAGCGCATCAGCCCCGCGGTGGTCAACATCACCACCTCGACCACCGTCGCCGGCCGCACCGGACCGCAGGGCATCGTGCCCGAAGGCTCGCCGTTCGAGGATTTCTTCCGCGAATTCCAGGATCGCGGCGGCCAGGGCGACCGGCCGCGCCGCTCTTCGGCGCTGGGCTCCGGCTTCGTGATCTCCGAAGACGGTTTCGTGGTCACCAACAACCACGTGATCGACGGTGCGGACGAGATCCTGGTCGAATTCTTCTCGGGTGACGAACTGCCGGCCACGGTGATCGGCACCGACCCCAACACCGACATCGCGCTGCTCAAGGTCGACACCGACGCACCGCTGGCCTTCGTGCCCTTCGGTGACAGCGACACGGCCCGCGTGGGCGATTGGGTCATGGCCATGGGCAACCCGCTGGGCCAGGGCTTCTCGGTTTCCGCCGGCATCGTGTCGGCCCGCAACCGCGCGCTCAGCGGCACCTATGACGACTACATCCAGACCGACGCCGCCATCAACCGCGGCAACTCGGGCGGCCCGCTGTTCAACATGGACGGCGAGGTGATCGGCGTGAACACCGCGATCCTGTCGCCCAATGGCGGCTCGATCGGCATCGGCTTCTCGATGGCGTCCAATGTCGTGACCCGCGTCGTGACGCAGCTCAAGGAATTCGGCGAAACCCGCCGCGGCTGGCTGGGCGTGCGCATCCAGGATGTCGACGACGACATGGTCGAGGCGCTCGGCCTGGCCTCCAGCGATGGCGCGATGGTCTCCGATGTGCCCGAAGGCCCGGCGAAAGAGGCCGGCATGCAGGCCGGTGACATCATCCTCAGCTTCGACGGCCGCGAGGTGACCGATACCCGCCAGCTGGTGCGCATCGTCGGCAACACCGAAGTCGGCAAGAGCGTGCGCGTCGTGGTGCTGCGCGACGGCAAGCAGGAAACCCTGCTCGTCACGCTGGGCCGCCGCGAAGAAGCCGAAGGCGCCGTGCCCGCCGCCCAGCCGGTCGAGCCGGAAGAGCCCGACAGCATGGACCTGATGGGCCTCACCCTCAGCCCGCTCACCGACGAGATCCGCGCGCAGCTCGAGCTGGACGAAAACGCCAGCGGCCTTGCGGTGATGGCGGTGGACGAGACCTCCGAGGCCTACGAAAAGGGCCTGCGTACCGGTGATCTGATCACCGAGGCGGGCCAGAGCCCGGTCGAAAGCCTAAGCGATCTCGAGGCCCGGATCGACGAAGCCCGCGAGGGCGGCCGCAAGTCGATCCTCCTGTTGGTGCGCCGCGCCGGCGACCCGCGCTTCGTGGCGCTGGCGCTGGAAGACAGCTGACCGCTGCACGCCGCACCTGGCCAAGATCACAAGGGCGCTCCGCCGGGGCGCCCTTTTTCCTTTCCCGGTTCCATCGCAAGGCGATGGCGAATAGCCTGACCGCCCAGCCGCCGGAGATCCGCCGATGATCGCCATCGCCGACCCCGCCAGCCCGCAGGATTTCGACGCCGTGCGGCGGTTGTGCTGGGACTACCGCGCCTTCCTGCTGACGCTGGGCCCCGATGACAAGCGCGCGGTGCTCGCCGCCTATCCGCAAGAGAAATACACCGCGCTGATGGACCGGATCGCGACCGAGCACGCCCCGCCCGCGGGCGGCATCAAGCTGGCCCGCCACCAGGGAAAGGCGATCGGTTGCGGGATGTTCCATACCGTTCTGCCCGGCACCGCCGAGATCAAGCGCGTCTATGTCGCCCCCGCGGCGCGCAGCCTCGGCGCGGGCCGCGCGCTGATGCTGGCACTGATCGACCAGTGCCGGGCGCAGGGCTTTCAGCGCATCGTGATGGATACCGGACAGCCGCTGCAGGCCGCGGCCCGGCTCTACGACGATCTGGGCTTTCGCCGCCGCGGCCCCTATACCGACATGCCCGCCGAGATCGCCGCGCGGATGCTGTTCTTCGAGATGGCGCTTTAGCCGCGCGCCCGGCCCCCGGGCCGCGCCACCGCCACAAGACCCAGGTCGCGGGCGGTCGCCAGCGACAGCTGGCCGCTTTGCAACCCGCGTTCGGACTGGTAGCGCCGGATCGCCGCCGTGGTCGGGCCGTCCAGCAGGCCGGTGACGTTGCCGCCGAAATAGCCGCGCGCGGCCAGCGCGCGCTGCACCGAGGCGATGAATTCCTGGGTCATGTCGGCCGGGCAGGGCGCCTCGAAGCTGATCTCGGCACGCGGGCGCACGATGCGCGGCACCGGCGCGCGGCGATAGACCGGCGGACGGATCACCGTGCCGTCCGCGCCGATCTCGGCCTGCACCACCTGCACCTCGCCCATCACCTGTTCATAGACCGCCGGCGTCACCTCGCGGGCCCGGCAACTGCCATCGGCCAGGGTCTCGACCCGCGCGCCGACCTCGGGCGCGGCGGCGCGCGTGGCGACCGGCCCCTCGGCCCCCTGCGGCATGGCGCAGCCCGCCGCCAGCGCAAGCGCCGCAGCACGGATCGCCCAATCGCGCGCCTTGTGGATCATCTGCCCGGGCCCTGTTCCAGCGTTCTCCGCCTCTTGGCCCGGGGTTCTAGCCGGTTTCGGCGCCCGAGGGAAGCTGCTCGGCCAGCAGCAGGTCGAGCAGGCGCGAGACATCCTCGATCTCTTCGGCCAGCACATGGGTGACGCCGGCCTCGCGCTGCAGCCGCCCGGTGACCCGCAGCATCCGCCCGGCGATCACCGCCCGGCGGAACCGTTCGTACAGCTTGCGCCAGACGATGATGTTGACCACGCCGGTCTCGTCCTCGAGCGTGAGAAAGATCACCCCCTTGGCGGTGCCGGGCCGCTGGCGCAGGATCACCAGCCCCGCCACCGTGACCCGCGCGCCGGTGGGCGGCAGGTCAAGCTGCGCGGCGGTCATGGCGGACGGTGGCCGGGGCCAGTCGTAATCGGGATGTGTCATGTGAACGAAGATAGAACATCACGCGCTTTTGTCCAAGCCCGCGGACAGGCGCGCAAAATCCGCTGGAAGGCGCGGGCCGGGGCCACTAGATAAGCCGCGGACGGAACAAGGGAGAGCGGTGGCATGGCGAAGATCACCTATATCGAGCATAACGGCACGGAGCATGTCGTCGACGTGGCCAACGGGCTGACCGTGATGGAAGGCGCCCGAGACAACGGCATTCCCGGCATCGAGGCCGATTGCGGCGGTGCCTGCGCCTGTTCGACCTGCCATGTCTATGTCCATCCCGACTGGGTGGCGAAACTGCCCGGCAAGGAGGACATGGAAGAGGACATGCTCGACTTCGCCTACGAGCCCGATCCCGAACGCTCGCGCCTGACCTGCCAGATCAAGGTGACCGACGCGCTGGACGGGCTGGTGGTGCAGATGCCCGAGAAACAGATCTAGCCTTGGCGAAGGCGCCGCGACAGCCCGCCCGCCCGTGGCGGTCTTTGGCCCGCGGCGCGGGGCTGGCGGCCTGCCTGTGGCTGGCCGGGCAAGGCGCGGCGGCAGATATCCTGCGCGCCGAATACACCGATCCGACCACCCGCTATGCGCATGGCGTTCTGGGCGACGCCATCGAATACGGCGCGCTGGAGCTGGTGCTGGATGACGGCACCCGGCTGCGCGCGGTGCTGCCCGAGGACCTGGTCTTCGAGGATATCGCGCCGCGGCTGGCGGATCTGGACGGCGACGGCGATGCCGAGGTCGTCACGGTCGAAGCCTCGCAGACCGGCGGCGGACGCCTGGCGATCTGGGACGAGACCGGCCGCATCGGCGCGACGCCCCATATCGGCCAGCCCAACCGCTGGCTGGCGCCGGTGGGCGCGGCGGATCTGGACGGCGACGGCGCGGTCGAGATCGCCTATGTCGATCGCCCGCACCTGGCCCGGGTGCTGCGGGTCTGGCGGTTCGAGGGCGGCGCGCTGACCGAGGTCGCGGCGCTGGAGGGCTTTTCCAACCACCGCATCGGCTGGGATTACATCGAGGGCGGCATCCGCGAGTGCGGCGACGGCCCGGAAATGGTGCTGGCCTCGGGCGATTGGCGGCGGGTGATGGCGGTGCGTTTCGACGGCGCGCTGTCGGCGCGGGCCTTGGGCGATTACAGCGCCGCCGCCGTCGCGCGGGCCTTGGCCTGCCGCTGAAGAAGGGGGCTCTGCCCCCGCCGCCGCAAGCGGCGACTCCCCCGGGATATTTCCGAACCGGAGAAGGGGCAGGTCGGGGCTTTGCTTTCGCCCCGATGCGCGATAGCTGTCGGCCATGCGGATCCTCTTTCTGGGCGATGTGATGGGGCGCGCGGGGCGCGCGGCGGTGACGGAACGGTTGCCGGGGTTGCGCGCCGACTGGCGGCTGGATTTCGTCGTGGTCAATGGCGAGAACGCCTCCTCGGGTGCCGGTATCACCGGTGCCCATGCCAAGGCGCTGCTCGAGGCCGGCGCCGATGTGGTCACGCTGGGCGATCACGCCTTCGACCAGAAGGACATGCTGGGCTTCATCGAGACCGAGCCGCGCATCCTGCGGCCGCTGAATTTCGCCAAGGGCGCGCCGGGGCGCGGTGCGGG
Source organism: Thalassococcus arenae (assembly GCF_019104745.1). Classification (NCBI taxonomy): domain Bacteria; kingdom Pseudomonadati; phylum Pseudomonadota; class Alphaproteobacteria; order Rhodobacterales; family Roseobacteraceae; genus Thalassococcus; species Thalassococcus arenae. The sequence continues at coordinate 98,870 of NZ_JAHRWL010000001.1, read as the reverse complement.
GCTGTTTTCCGACCGGCGCGGGCGCAAGGTTCTGGTGACGCAGGTGCTGGGCCAGATCTTCATGAAGCGGCCCTTCGACGATCCCTTCTCGGCGCTGGACGCGACCCTGCGGGCCCATCCGCTGGGCGGGCAGGCGCAGGCCATCATCGTCGACATCCATTGCGAGGCGACATCCGAGAAGATGGGGGTGGGGCATTACTGCGATGGCCGCGCCAGCCTGGTGGCCGGCACCCACACCCATGTGCCCACGGCGGATGCACAGGTGCTGCCCGGCGGCACCGGCTATATCAGCGATGCCGGCATGTGCGGCGATTACGATTCCGTCATCGGCATGGAGAAGACCGAGCCGCTGCGCCGCTTCGTCACCGGCATGGCCAAGGCACGGTTCCAGCCTGCCCTGGGCGCGGCGACGCTGAGCGGCGTGCTGGTCGAAACCGACGACCGCACCGGCCGGGCGACCGCGATCACCATGGTGCGCCAGGGCGGGCGGCTGCAACAGGCCGGACCGTGAGCCGCGCGCTGCCCTTCGCGGTGCTGGTGCTGGCCGGCGCGGCCTGGGGTGCGACCCAGCCGCTGGCCAAGATCGCGGTCTCCGAGGGGTATCGCCATTTCGGCCTGCTGTTCTGGCAACTGGTCATCGGCTTTGCGGTGCTCGGCGGGTTGACGCTGGCGCGCGGGCGGCGTCTGCCGTTCGATCCCGCCCGGTTGCGGCTCTACCTGGTGATCGCGCTGCTGGGCTCGGTCCTGCCCGGCATCGCCTCCTACACCGCCGCCATCCACCTGCCGGCGGGCGTGCTGTCGATCCTGCTGAGCTCGATCCCGATGCTGGCCTTTCCGGTGGCGCTGGCCCTGGGGCTCGAGCGGTTCCGCTGGCGCCGCATCGCCGGGCTGGGGCTTGGCCTGGCGGGCGTCCTGGCGCTGGTCCTGCCGGAAACCAGCCTGCCCGACCCGGCCAAGGCGGCCTGGATCCCGGTGGCGCTGATCGCCTCGGCCTTCTACGCGCTCGAGGGCAATGTCGTCGCCCGCTGGGGCACGTGCGGGCTGGGGCCGGTGCAGGTGCTGGCGGGCGCCTCGCTGGTGGGGGCGGTGCTGACCCTGCCGCTGGCGCTGCTGACCGGCCAGTTCATCGACCCGCGCGCGCCCTGGGGCGCGCCGGATGCCGCGCTGGTGACCTCGGCGCTGCTGCATGCGGGCGCCTATACCGGCTATGTCTGGATGGTGGGCGCGGCGGGCGCGGTCTTTGCCGTGCAGGTCAGTTACCTCGTCACGCTGTTCGGCGTCGCCTGGGCGATGCTGTTCCTGGGCGAAGGCTATGGCGGCTGGATCTGGGCGGCCCTGGCGCTGATGCTGGCGGGCCTAGCGCTGGTCCAGCCGCGCCCGCGCGCGCCGCTTGTGCCCGCCGCGCCGCTCGGTCACACTGGGTTGGGTTGAGAGCAGGGACATATTCCATGGGCATTTTCGAGCTGAGCCAGACGGCGCAGGCTTATGTCACGCTCGCCACCGTGGCGGGCATGTTCGTGCTGTTCCTGCGCGAAACCTACCCGACCGAGGTGGTGGCCATGGGCGGCGTCGCGGTGCTGCTGGCGCTGGGCGCGCTGCCCTATGACGCGGCGGTCTCGGTGCTGTCCAACCCCGCGCCCTGGACCATCGCCGCGATGTTCCTGGTGATGGGGGCGCTGGTGCGCACCGGGGCGCTGGATGCCTTCACCAGCTTTGCGCAAAGCGAGGTGCAAAAGCGCCCGCGCCGGGCGATGGCGATGATCATGGCGGTGGTGATCGTCGCCTCGGCCTTCATGAACAACACGCCCGTCGTGGTGGTGATGCTGCCGATCTTCGTGCAGCTCGCCAAGGTTCTCGGCCTCGCACCCTCCAAGCTGCTGATCCCGCTCAGCTATGCCGCGATCCTGGGCGGCACCACGACGCTGATCGGCACCTCGACCAACCTGCTGGTCGACGGCGTGGCGCGCGGCGCCGGGCTGGAACCCTTCACCATCTTCGAGGTCACCCCGGTGGCGCTGATCCTTGTGGTCTGCGGCATGGCCTACCTGCTGGTCGTCGGCCCCTTCCTGCTGCCCGACCGCACCTCGATGGCGGGGATGCTGTCGGACCGGTCCAAGATGAAATTCTTCACCGAGGCGGTGATCCCCCCCGACAGCAACCTGATCGGCCGCGAGGTGCTGGGCGTGCAGCTGTTCAAGCGCGAAGGCGTGCGGCTGGTCGACGTGATCCGCGGCGACGAATCGCTGCGCCGCAACCTGGATGGCGTGACGCTGCAGGTCGGCGACCGGGTGGTGCTGCGCACCCAGATGACCGAATTGCTCAGCCTGCAGAACAACAAGGAACTCAAGCGCGTCGACCAGGTCTCCGCCACCGAGACGACGACGGTCGAGGTGCTGATCACGCCGGGCTGCAAGATGGTCGGCCGGTCGCTGGGCGCGCTGCGCCTGCGCCGCCGCTACGGCGTCTACCCGCTGGCGGTGCACCGGCGGAACCAGAATATCGGCCGCCAGCTGGATCAACTGGTGGTGCGCGTCGGCGACACGCTGCTGCTCGAAGGCGCGCCCGACGACATCAAGCGGCTGGCCGACGACATGGGGCTGGTGGATGTCTCCAAACCCGCCGCCCGCGCCTATCGCCGCAGCCACGCGCCCATCGCGCTGGCCGCACTGGCGGGTATCGTCATCCTGTCGGCGCTCGGCGTCGCGCCGATCCTGGCGCTGGCGGTGATCGCGGTGGCGGTGGTGTTCCTGACCCGCTGCATCGACTCGGACGAGGCCTTCTCCTTCGTCGAGGGCCAGTTGCTGGCGCTGATCTTCGCCATGCTGGCCATCGGCGCGGCGCTGGAAAGCTCGGGCGCCGTGGCGCTTGTGGTCAAGGCCATCGCCCCGGCGATGATGGACCTGCCGCCGGTGTTGCTGGTGGCGGCGGTGTTCTTCCTGACCTCGGCCCTGACCGAGGCGGTGTCCAACAACGCCGTCGCCGTGGTCGTGACCCCGATCGCCATCGGCCTGGCGGCGGCCGTGGGCGTCGATCCGCGGCCGCTGGTCGTGGCGGTGATGATCGCCGCCTCCTGCGCCTTCGCCACGCCGATAGGCTACCAGACCAACACCCTGGTCTACGGCCCCGGCGGCTACCGCTTCACCGATTTCGTGCGCGTGGGGCTGGGGATGAACCTGCTGATGGGCGTCGTCGCCTCGGTGCTGATCCCGATCTTCTGGCCGTTGTAGGGCGGGGCGGAAAGCAGACCTTCGCAGCAATGCGCGCGGATGACACCACGGCGGACGGAGCGGTCTTTCGGCAGAAGAGCGACAAGCCGCGCATTGCCGGGCCGCGGTGCGGCGATCAACCGTCGGCATTGGGCGCTTTATGTCAGCCAAGTGCGGACAATACCCGAGCCTTGCGCTGGTGGTGACAAATCGCCGTGCCGGGGGGCGGCCCGGCGATGCGCGGCGCCTTCGGCGCTATTCGCGCAAGGGGGATATCCGCCAAGGGCTCAAACCGGACCTTCGCCGCAATAAATGCGAACGGCCGCCGGGGACGGTTGACCGCACGCAAACCCAGCCGCCCCGCTCACCCGTACCGCGCGACGAAATTCCGCAGGATGCGCGCGGGCCAGACCACGTCGGCGGCGCGGCACATGGCGATCAACCCGTCGGCCTCTTCGGGCGCGAAATAGCCGCGCCCGCCATAGACCCGGATGCGGGTCTCGAACACCGCCGCGTCGGCCTCGGGGTGGAACTGGGTGGCATAGACATTCCGGCCGTGCCGGATCATCTGGAACGGGCAGGGGTCCGAGGCCAGCAGCTGCACCGCGCCCTCGGGCAGCGCCTGCACCGCCTCCTTGTGGCCGACGAAGGCCGCGAAGCGCTCGGGCAGGCCGTCCAGCAGCGGATCGGGCGCCGTCACCCGACAGTCCACCGCGCCCACCGGCTCGCCATAGCGCGCCTTGGACACCTCGGCGCCCAGGTGATGGGCCAGGATGCCGATGCCATAGCAGCAGCCCAGGAACGGCACGTCGTCCCGCGTGATCCGCGGCATCAGCGACAGGCAGGCCGCCTCGATCCGGGCCTCGACCGGGCTCTTGTCGGCCGGCGCGTCCGACACGCAACCAGGGCCGCCGCCGACGATCACCCCGGCGTAATCCGCCACGTCCAGCCCCGCGGGCAGGTCCTCGCGATCCAGCCGCACGCGGTGCACCTGGTCGCCGCGCAACCCGCCCTTGTCCAGGAAGGCGCGGTATTCGTCGTCGCTGGCCTCGGTTTCGGGGCGCAGCTGCAAAAGCAGAAAGCGTGCCATCCCCGCGCCTTAGCCGCTTTGCCCGCGCTTGCCAAGCGGGCCTTGCGCGCAAGGCCTTGGCAAGCCCCGCCGCCTTGGGCTAGAGAGGCGCGCAAATCCGCCACCCCGAACACCAGAACGAGGCACCCCATGGCCGGCCATTCCAAATGGGCGAACATCCAGCACCGCAAGGGCCGTCAGGACAAGCTGCGCGCCAAGCTGTTCTCCAAGCTTTCCAAGGAAATCACCATCGCCGCCAAGATGGGCGATCCCGATCCCGACAAGAACCCGCGCCTGCGCCTGGCGGTGAAAGAGGCCCGCGGCCAGTCGATGCCCAAGGACAACATCGAACGCGCCATCAAGAAGGCCACCGGCGGCGAGGGCGAGGATTACGAGGAAATCCGCTACGAGGGCTACGGCCCGAACGGCGTCGCGGTGATCGTCGAGGCGATGACCGACAACCGCAACCGCACCGCGTCGAACGTGCGGTCGACCTTCACCAAGAACGGCGGCAACCTGGGCGAAACCGGCTCGGTCGGCTTCATGTTCGAACGCAAGGGCGAAATCACCTATCCCGCCTCGGCGGGTGACGCCGACACCGTCATGATGGCCGCGATCGAGGCCGGCGCCGAGGATGTCGACAGCTCCGAGGACGGCCATATCATCACCTGCGCCGACACCGACCTCAACGACGTCGCATCGGCGCTGGAAGCGACCCTGGGTGAGTCGGAATCGACCAAGCTCATCTGGTCCCCCACCACCACGACCGAGCTTGATTTCGACGGCATGCAGGCGCTGATGAAACTGGTCGACGCGCTCGAGGATGACGACGACGTGCAGCGCGTCACCACCAATTTCGAAGCCTCCGACGCGGTGATGGCCCAACTCGACGCTGCCGAATAACGCCGCCTTCCGGGCCGGGCTCCCGCCGCATTGCAGAGCCGACCCGCGGTGGTGCAGACATCCGGGCAGACCGCGCGCCGCGCTTGTTACGGGCATCAGCCCTTCGTCGACCACGACGACCGCTCCGCTTCGGGTCCCGCATCGGGCAGCCTCGCCCGCGCTGTGACGAAGGCGACACCGGCGTCATTTCGCGCGCCGGACGGTCCGGACAGGACGGCGCTCACAATGGGCCGACCCCGAGACGCGTACGATTGCGGGAAGCGCCGGCATGCCGCCGGTCCATACCGCAACCATCAGTCAAACGCCCGCCCACGCGCACCGCTTTGCCGCGGCGCGTCGGGCCGTCGACATCTGCACGCGGTGTCCCGACGCCGAGGCCGTCATGCGCGGCATCGAATCCCTCGGTTATCAAAGCTTGAAGCTCAGGGCGACCGCCGGGGATGGGCGGACAATCACATCCGAACGAATCAATTCCCAGACGTCCGATCTCAGGATTGTCGCGTCCCGTGCCGGATGCACCGTCGGTCTCGAAGGCATGACGCCCGACCAGCCCGGCAACGCGTCCAGCCCTGGATCAAACGATAGGGCCTGGTGACGATTGCCTCCCTCGGGCAGAGCCTGTCGCCGCATGCCGTACAGGCCGGGCAGGTTTCGGCAATTCCTTATTCCCGTGTTCGCGCATCGGCGGGCTAGACGTGGAATCGGGCCTCGGGCATGATATGGATCGTCGCGGGCGCGTCAGTCCGCCTGATCTATCGTCAGCCGTGACCGCCTTGCGCAGGGCCGACCCCATGGAGACAAGCGTGACCAGACCATCCAGGCTCTTGCTCGTCCTGCTGCTCTGTGCCTGCTGGGTGACCGCGTCCTGCGGACCCGAGACAGTGGCGCGCCCCATGCCTGTCGCCGCGCGCACCGTCCTGTCGCAAGACCCCGCTAACATGCGGCGGCAACTGGCGGGAACGACCGTCAAATTCGACGGCCGTGGCCACGGCACGCAGATCGAATACTTTCATCCGGACGGCACCGCCCATCTCTGGTATCCGGGCAACACCATCGCGGTGCCCAGCGAATGGAAGGTCCAAGCGGGCTCCGCCCCGAATGGCGGCGCGGTGATCTGTTTTCGATACCCGAAAAGCTCCTACAACCCGGTCGTTCGGCAATATGGCGGTCGGTGGGAATGCCGGCCGGGCCCGCTCTTCTCCAGCGATATCACCGCGATCATTCGGGGCGACGAATTCGCGCTACGTACGGGGCGCATCCCGCGCATCATGCCTCGGGGCGCGTTGTTGAGCATGGCAGGCGTCGAAACGCTGATCGGGCGCTCCATCCGGGGCGACATCCTGTTCGGGCGGTGACGACCGCCGCGACCCGGACGCGCCATGCCCTCGAGCCGCCGCCGGAACCCGTCCGCTACGACACCGCCAGCCGCGCCCGGCCCAGCCGCGGGTGCAGCCGCCGCGCCACCACCCACATCACCAGCAACCCGGCGCCGCCCGCCACGAACACCGCCGAAAGCGGTGCGGCCAGCAGCACCAGCCAGGCCGCACCCGGCGTCGCGATGCCGGAGAAATCCCGGTAGCTGGAATAGATCGCCGACATCTCGGTGCGCTCCGACGGCTTGACCGCCAGCAGGAACGGCAACCCCGCCGACAGGTCGAGCAGGATCAGAAAGAACGACCCCGCCAGCAGCAGCGCGATCGCCAGCCCGGGCGCGCCGCCCTGCATCCCCGCCAGCACGAACAGCAGCCCCGACATCAGGAACCCGGTGCGCACCGCGGCGCGCACCGAATGGCGCTGCATGAAGCGCAGCATCACCGGGACCAGGAACAGCCCGGCATTCGAGATCGACAGCACGATCCCGCCCAGCTGGTTGCCAAAGCCGTTCTGCACCGCGAAGATCGGCAGGTACACCATGTAGATCCACCACCCGCAGGACCGCACCACGGCAAAGACCCAGCCGGCCACCAGGCGCGGTTGCGCGGCGAAGCGCCGGAAATAGGCAAAGGGGTTGGCGGCGGGTCTGCGGCGTTTCGCGATCAGCCGGCCATTGCCCAGGCGCATCACCAGGAACACCGCCAGCATGGTGCAGGACGCCAGCGCCGAGATCACGAACGGCGCCGGCGGCCACCAGGCATACAGCGCCGTCCCGGTCGCCGGGCCGATGGTCCAGCCAAGCGCGCTGTAGAACAGCCGCGACGTCTCGAACCGTCCAAGCTCGACCTTGGCCACGTGATCCAGCACGTAGGCGTTGAAGCAGACAAAGGTGGTGACCACCGCGCATGTCGTCAGCGCAAGCCCCGCCACCACCGCGCCGGGGCTGTCCTGCGTCGCCGCCAGGGCGCCCGTCACGAACATCAGCGCGCCCGTCACGTAGACCCACCAGCGCGGCACGAACCGGATCACGAAGGGCACCAGCAGCCCGACCAGCAGCGACACCGCGCCGATGGCGAAATACACCCCCGACACGACCCGCACATCCCCCAGGGCGGCGTAGATCACCACCGGAAAGACCGAGATCAGCATCCCCCGGGCGATCGCCTCGAACCCGGCAAGCACGGCAAAGCCGCGCAGGCTCGGCGCCGGGGCGTGGCGCAGCCATTCGGGTATCCGGCGCTCGTGCATCGTCTTCTCTCGCGGGTTTCCCGACACTCAACGCCCTTGGCCGATCCCTGCGCGTCCGGTTGCGACGCGATGTCGTTTTCCGCCAATCGGATCCGCCCGCGCCGCGGTCCCGCGCGTCGCACGTCACGATGTCCCGCCCGGCATGATCGCCGGCCCGGCACGATCGTCGGACATTCTGCTGGACTGCCCGAATGATCGCGCCCGATGACGACGCGTTTGGCAAGGCGACCCTGGACGATCTCGCATTGCTCGGGACCTGGCTGGTGCGCCCGCATGTGCGCGCGTGGTGACAGTCTGACCAGCCCTGCGACGAACTAACCCTGGCCGATCCGCGGGTCGCGCGCTGGATCGTGTCACGCGCCGGGCGGCCCTTCGCCTTCATGCAGGACGACACGGTGCATGGATGGGGCGATCACCACTTCGCCGGCTTGCCCCGGGGCACGCGGGGCATCGACCAAGATTTCGCGGGCGCGACCTCGTCGGCGTCGGACATGGATCGGCGTTCCTGCGCATCAGGATGCGGGCGCTGTTCGATGCCGGCGCCCCGCTGATCGCCACCGACCCGCATCCGGACAATGCCCGCGCGATCGCCGTCTGCGGAAAGCCTGGTTTCCGGCCATCGGGACCGCCTCGGGAAACCCGATGGGCCCCGGTCCTGCCGATGCTGGCGCGGCGCTAGCCCGGCCGCACAACGCGGCCGGGGGCCGGCTCAGCATCCCGGCGGCGGCCGACCTCGTCCTCCGGCCGCATCCGCCGCCCGGGCCGAACCCGCGATCGTTGAGGCACCGCGCGCAGGCGCGACCGGTCTTTCACATCCGCCGATCCCGCCCGACCGATCCGTCCCGAAATCGCGTCGAATCGGACGGATTGCTCGGCCCGCACCGCCGATCCGCCCGAAAACCGCCCCACCGATCCGTCCCGAACCGGCAGGAAACAGGACGGATCGCTGCCCGGGACACCGCCGCGAACCGGCCGAACCGACCCCCTTTCAAAACCCCGTGACCCGCGCGGCTTTTTTCGCCCGCTTGCCAATTCCGACCGTCTCGGGCACCAAGCGCCGACGCAGACAGGACGCCGACATGACCGCCGCTTTCGCCGGGTTCGCTTTGGGTTTCAGCCTGATCCTCGCCATCGGCGCGCAGAACGCCTTCGTGCTGCGCCAGGGGTTGCGGCGCCAGCACGTGCTGCCCGTGGTGCTGGTCTGCGCGGTCTCGGACGCGGCGCTGATCGCGGCTGGAGTCGCGGGCTTCGGCGCACTGGCCAAGGCCTTGCCGGGACTGGAGTTTTTCATGCGGCTGGCCGGCGCGGCCTTCCTGGTCTGGTATGGCGCGCGCACCTTCCTGTCGGCCTGGCGCGGCGGCCAGTCGCTCGAAGCCGGGCAGGGCACCACCAGCCTCAGGACCGCCGTGCTCACCTGCCTCGCCCTGACCTGGCTCAACCCTCATGTCTATCTCGATACCGTGGTCTTGCTGGGCGCGGTGTCGGCCCAGTACGACGACCGGCTGGCCTTCGCGCTCGGTGCCATGACGGCCTCGTTTTTCTTCTTTTTCTCATTGGGTTATGGGGCCCGCGCGCTGGCGCCCTTCTTTGCCCGTCCGCGCGCCTGGCAGGTCCTCGACATCCTCATCGGCCTGACCATGTGGGCCATCGCCGCCAAGCTCCTGCTCGGCTGATCCGCGTCCTCCGGCCAGAGGTCTTCCGGGGGGGGGGGGGAGGGTCTGGCCCCACGCTCCGCGGCGGCCGCACACCCCTTGCCGCGGCGCGCAGAACCGCTACCAAGAACGCATGACCCAAAGCCCCTCCCGCCCCGGTCTCGGCATCTTCTGGATGATCCTCACCGGCCTGTGTTTCGTCGCCGTCACCGCCCTGGTCAAGACGCTGGGCGGGCGCATCCCGGCGGCGGAATCGGCCTTTCTGCGCTACGTCATCGGCCTGGTCTTCCTGATCCCCGCCTGGTCCGCCCTGCGCGCCGCGCAGATGACCCCGCGGCTGTGGAAACTGCATGCCCTGCGCGGCGCCTTCCATACCGGCGGCGTGATGCTGTGGTTCTACGCGATGACCCGCATCCCGATCGCCGAAGTCACGGCGATGAACTATCTGAACCCGGTCTATGTCACTGTTCTGGCTGTGTTTATCCTGGGCGAAAAGCTGGCGATCCGGCGCATCCTGGCGATCTGCGCGGCGCTTTTCGGGGCGCTTCTGATCCTCCGCCCGGGCTTTCGCGAGCTTGATCCCGGCCATATCGCCATGCTGGCCACGGCGCTGTTCTTCGCCGGCTCCTACCTGATGGCCAAGATGTTTTCCGGCGAACAATCCGCCACCGTCGTGGTGGCGCTTTTGTCGATCACCGTCACCATCGGGCTGGCGCCCTTCGCCATCGCGGTCTGGGTCTGGCCAAGCTGGTCCGACCTCCTGATCCTCGCGGCGGTCGCCTTCTTCGCCACGGCCGGGCATTACACGATGACGCTGGCCTTCGCCGCCGCGCCGGTGGCGGTCACCCAGCCGGTGACCTTCCTGCAACTGGTCTGGTCGGTGGCGCTCGGAGCGCTGTTCTTCGGTGAACCCGCCGACCCCTGGGTCATCGCCGGCGGCAGCCTGATCATCGGCGCGGTGGTCTTCATCACCTGGCGCGAGGCCGTGCTGAAACGCCGCGTGACCCCGGCCGTTCCCGAGACAAAGTCCTGACCGGCCAGCGATTGTCCTGCGATCTCGAAAAATCCCCGGTTCGGACGCATTGCGGACCGATTTCTTAACAAGGCTCCTGTCCAGTGAAACCGCATTACGAGGAGCCCTGCGATGTTCGCTGATGACAAACTGACCGACGACCTGACCGAGGTCCGGGCCTTTCTGCTGGCCGAGCGCGAGAAGGTGCTGTCGGAAACCGAATGGCGTTTCCGGATGCGTGGCTACGGCTACAACCTGCGCCGCACCGATGCCGGGATCGAGGTCAGCCGCCTGCCGCGCAACGAACTCCTGGGCACGCTTTCCATCTGATCCGCCTGTCGCGCGCAGCGGTTCGGCGCAGGTGAAACGGCACGCAGGCGATTGACAGACGCCCTGCGCTCAGGTCCGATCCCGGCACGCAACGCCGGAGGGGGGCCGATGCCGCAAAACATCCTGATCGTCATGGTGGATCAGCTGAACGGGACGTTGTTTCCCGACGGCCCCGCCCCCTGGCTGCACGCGCCGCACCTGCGCGCCCTTGCCGACCGCTCGGTGCGGTTCGCCAACAGCTATACCGCCAGCCCGCTATGCGCGCCCGGTCGCGCCAGCTTCATGTCGGGCCAGTTGCCCAGCGCGACGCGCGTCTACGACAACGCCGCGGAATTCGCCTCCGACATCCCCACCTATGCCCACCACCTGCGCCGCGCGGGGTATCAGACCTGCCTGTCCGGCAAGATGCATTTCGTCGGCCCCGACCAGTTGCACGGCTTCGAGGAACGGCTGACCACCGACATCTACCCCGCCGATTTCGGCTGGACGCCGGATTACCGCAGGCCCGGCGAACGCATCGATTGGTGGTATCACAACATGGGCTCGGTCACTGGCGCCGGCGTGGCCGAGATCACCAACCAGCTGGAATACGATGACGAGGTCGCGCATTTCGCCAGGATGAAGCTGTACGACCTCGCCCGGGGCAAGGACGACCGGCCCTGGTGCCTGACCGTCAGCTTCACCCATCCGCATGACCCCTATGTCGCACGGCGGAAATACTGGGATCTCTATGCGGATTGCGATCACCTCCAGCCCGAGGTGCCCGCGATGGAATACGACGCCCACGATCCGCACGCGCGCCGCATCTTCGATGCCAACGACTGGCGCAACTTCACCATCACCGAGGACGACATCGCCCGGTCGCGTCGCGCCTATTTCGCCAATATTTCCTATCTCGACGACAAGATCGGAGAGCTGCTGACGGTGTTGGAAGAGACGCGGCAGGAGGCCATCATCGTCTTTGTCAGCGATCACGGCGACATGCTGGGCGAACGCGGTTTGTGGTTCAAGATGAACTTCTACGAAGGCGCGGCCCGGGTGCCGATGATGATCGCCGTGCCGGGGCAGGGCGGGCGCATGGTGGCCGACCCGGTTTCGACCATCGACCTGTGCCCGACGCTGTGCGCGCTGGCCGGTGTCGACATGTCCGAGGTGGCGCCCTGGACCGAAGGCGAAAACCTGGTGCCGCTGATGCAGGGCGGACGGCGCAAGACCCCGGTGGCGATGGAATATGCGGCCGAGGCGTCCTATTCGCCGCTGATCGCCTTGCGCCAGGGGCGGTGGAAATACACCAATTGCGCGCTCGACCCCGAACAGCTTTTCGATCTGGACGCCGATCCGCAGGAACTGGCCAACCGGGCGAAGGATGGTGATTGCCGGCCGGTGCTGGAGTATTTCCGCCGAACCGCCGCCGAACGCTGGGATCTCGAGGAATTCGACGCCGCTGTCCGCGAAAGCCAGGCGCGGCGGCACGTGGTCTACCAGGCTCTGCGCCAGGGCGGCTATTACCCGTGGGACCACCAGCCACTGCAACGCGCGTCCGAACGCTATATGCGAAATCACATGGATCTCAACGTGCTTGAAGACAGCCAGCGTTTCCCGCGGGGGGAATGACCCGATGGTGACGATCTGGGGCCGCGCGTCGTCGTCCAACGTGCAGGCGGTGATGTGGGGGGCCGCCGAACTGGGCCTGGTGATCGAACGCATCGACGCCGGCGGCGGCTATGGCGGGCTGGACACCCCGTCCTTTCTGGAAATGAACCCCAATGGTCTGATCCCGGTGATGCGCGACGGCGATCTGACTCTGTTCGAAAGCGCCGCTATCCTGCGTCACCTGGCCCGTGCCTATGGCGACGACGGTTTCTGGCCCGTCGATCCGGCGCGCCGCGCCAGGGTGGACCAGTGGTCGGAATGGGCCAAGCAGGAGATCGCGAACCGCTTCACCGGCCCGATCTTCTGGCGCGTCGTGCGCACCCCCGCAGCGCGGCACGACCCGGCCGCCATCCGCGCCGCGGTGGACCGGTTCGAAACCGCGCTGGCCATCGCCGAGGCCCGGCTGGCGCGCAGTCCCTGGCTGGCGGGCGACACCATGACGCCCGGTGACATCCATCTTGGTCACGTGCTGTATCGCTACTTCGATATCGCCATCGACCGGCGTGACTTTCCGGCTTTGCGGGCCTATTACGGCCGCCTGACGGAACGGCCCGCCTACGCGGCCCATGTCATGTTGAACTACGACGAATTGCGGGACACGATATGACCTACGACACCCAGCCGAACGCCAGCCATTTCGTCGACGGGGCCTATCTGGAAGATGCAGCCGGCGACCCGATCGACGTGGTCTACCCCGCCACCGGCGCCGTCATCGCCCGCATCCATGCCGCGACCCCTGCGGTGATCGCCAAGGCGGTGGAAAGCGGGCTGCGGGCCCAGGCGGAATGGGCGGCCCTGTCGGGGCGCGAACGTGGCCGGGTGCTGACCCGCGCCGCCCGGATCATGCGTGATCGCAACCGCGACCTGTCGGTCCTGGAAACCCGTGACACCGGCAAACCGCTGTCCGAAACGCTGTATGTCGATGCCACCAGCGCCGCGGACGCGTTGGAGTATTTCGGCGGCCTGGCGGGGTCGTTGACCGGCGAACACGTGCAGCTGGGACAGGACTGGGTCTATACGATCCGCGAACCGCTGGGCCTGTGCGTCGGTATCGGGGCATGGAACTACCCGACCCAGATTTCCTGCTGGAAGGGCGCGCCGGCGCTGGCCTGCGGCAACGCGATGATCTTCAAGCCGTCCGAAGAAACCCCGCTCTGCGCGCTGAAGGTGGCGGAAATCCTGGTCGAGGCGGGCGCGCCAGCGGGGCTTTACAACGTGGTGCAGGGCGCGGGCGCGGTCGGTGCAGCGCTGGTCGGCCACCCGGACGTGGCCAAGGTGTCGCTGACCGGTTCGGTGCCCACGGGCCGCAAGGTCTATGCCGCCGCCGCCGATGGCATGAAGCACGTCACGATGGAACTGGGCGGCAAGTCGCCGCTGCTGATCTTCGACGACGCCGATCCGGACGATGCGGTGGGCGGCGCGATCCTGGGCAATTTCTATTCCTCGGGGCAGGTCTGTTCCAACGGCACGCGGGTCTTTGTGCAGAGGGGCATCAAGGAGGCGTTCCTGGCGCGTCTGGCCGAGCGGCTGGCGCAGGCGAAAATCGGCGACCCGCTGGACGAGAGCGTGAATTTCGGCCCGATGGTCAGCGCGCGGCAGCGCGAGATCGTCCTGGGCTACATCGAAAAGGGCAAGGCCGAAGGCGCGCGGCTGGTCTGCGGCGGCTCGGTCATCGACGGTGACGGTTTCTACATCCAGCCCACGGTCTTCGCCGACGTCACCGACGACATGGTGATCGCGCGCGAGGAAATCTTCGGCCCCGTCATGGCGGTGCTGGATTTCGACGACGAGGCCGAGGCCATCGCGCGGGCCAACAACACGCCCTTCGGTCTCTCGGCCGGAGTTTTCACCCGTGATCTGGCGCGTGGGCACCGGGTGATCGGGCAGTTGCGGGCCGGGTCGTGCTTCATCAATTCCTACAACGACGCGCCGGTCGAGGCGCCGTTCGGCGGGGTGAAGATGTCGGGCGTGGGGCGTGAGAACTCCAAGGCGGCGATCCACCACTATTCGCAACTGAAATCCGTTTATGTCCGCATGGGTCGGGTCGAGGCGCCGTTTTGAGCGACGGACCGAAGGCCGATTACATTGTCGTGGGCGCCGGCAGCGCGGGCTGTGCGGTGGCCTACCGGCTGGCCGAAGCCGGGCATTCGGTCATCGTGGTGGAATATGGCGGGTCCGACCGGGGGCCGTTCATCAACATGCCCGGCGCGCTGTCCTACCCGATGAACATGGCGCGCTACGATTGGGGCTACCGGACCGAGCCGGAACCGCATCTGGGCGGGCGGCAACTGGCCTGCCCGCGCGGCAAGGTGATCGGCGGGTCGTCCAGCATCAACGGCATGATCTATGTCCGCGGCCATGCCCGCGACTACGATTTCTGGCGCGATCAGGGCGCGGATGGCTGGGCCTATGCCGACGTGCTGCCCTATTTCAAACGGCTTGAGGATTGGCATGCCGGCGGCCACGGCGGCGACCCGGACTGGCGCGGGCAGGGCGGGCCATTGCACGTGACCCGCGGCACCCGCGACAACCCGCTGGTGCAGGCCTTTGTCGAGGCCGGACGCCAGGCGGGCTATCCCGTCACCGGCGACTACAATGGCCACCAGCAAGAAGGCTTCGGTGCCTTCGACCGGACGATCTGGAATGGCGAACGCTGGTCCACGGCCAAGGCCTATCTGCGCCCGGCGCAGAAGCTGGGCGCACAGTTGGTGCGCGGCCTGGCGCGGCGGGTGGTTGTCGAGGACGGCCGCGCCACAGGTGTCGATCTGGGCGGGCGCGTCCTGCGTGCCACGCGCGAGGTGATCCTGAGCGCCGGTGCGATCAACTCGCCGCAACTGCTGATGCTTTCGGGGATCGGACCGGCGGCGCACCTCGCCGAACACGGCATCGCCGTCATCGCCGACCGGCGCGGCGTCGGGCAGAACCTGCAGGACCACCTGGAACTGTATATCCAGCAGGCCGCAACCCAGCCGGTCAGCCTGTTCAAGTATTGGTCGCTGCTGGGCAAGGCCTGGGTCGGGGCGCAATGGCTGCTGCGGCGCCGTGGTCCAGGCGCGTCGAACCAATTCGAAAGCTGCGGCTTCATCCGGTCCCGCGCGGGCATCGACTATCCCGACATCCAGTTCCATTTCCTGCCGCTGGCGGTGCGCTACGACGGCAAGGTCGCGGCCGAAGGGCATGGTTTCCAAGCCCATGTCGGGCCGATGCGCTCGCCGTCGCGGGGGTCGGTCACGCTGCGGTCGGAACGGGCCGAGGACGCACCGAAGATCCTGTTCAATTACATGGCCGATCCGCAGGATTGGCGGGATTTCCGCACGGCGATCCGGCTGACGCGCGAGATATTCGCGCAGGATGCCTTTGCGCCTTTCCGCGGCCACGAGATCCAGCCGGGCGAGGCGGCGCAAGACGACGACGCGCTGGATGATTTCATCCGCGAGCATGTCGAAAGCGCCTATCATCCCTGCGGTACCTGCAAGATGGGCCGGCGCGACGATCCCGACGCGGTGGTCGATCCGCAGGGTCGGGTGATCGGGGTCGACGGGTTGCGCGTCGCAGACAGCTCCGTCTTTCCCCGCATCACCAACGGCAACCTCAACGCGCCGTCGATCATGACCGGCGAAAAGATCGCCGACCATGTGCTGGGTCGCGGCCTGCCGCCCGAAAACGCCGAGCCCTGGATCCATCCGGATTGGCGGACGCTGCAACGTTAACGATTTCCTGTCTTTCCCGTTGATCGCGGGGGCTTGCGCGCCCAGATTAAGGGAATGTTAAGGATTTGTTCACTTCTCGTTCTTCTGTGCGCCGGGGTTGCGCAAGCAGAGATCGCGGGCCCGGTCCGCGTCATCGACGGCGACACGCTGGACGTGGGCGGTATCCGCATCAGGCTTTTCGGGATCGACGCGCCGGAGGCTGGTCAGCGCTGCGGTGGCCAGAACGCTCCGGTCTGGCCCTGCGGGGCCTGGGTCGTCAGCAACGTGAAAGCCCGGCTCGACGGCAAGAATGTGTCCTGCGAGGCGCTCGATCGCGACCGATATGGCCGTGTCGTGGCGCGCTGCAACCTTGACGGCGAAGATATCGCCAGACGGCTTGTGCAGGATGGTCTGGCTTTCGCCTATCGGCGCTATTCCTGGGATTACGACCTGGACGAAAAGGGCGCGGCGATCGCCGGGCGGGGCTTGCACGGCACCGGCGTGCAATCGCCCGCCGCCTTCCGGTCGGCCGCGCGGCAGGGGGCCGGAACCCCGCAACCGGACTGTGCGATCAAGGGCAATATCTCGGCCTCGGGGCGACGGGTATTCCACGTCCCCGGCCAGCGCTGGTACGACGAGACGCGGATCGATGAAAGCAAGGGTGAACGCTGGTTCTGCTCGGAAGCGGATGCGCGAAACGCGGGCTGGCGGCCGGCCAAACGATAGGCACATATTCCGCAAGTTTGATCCGGGTCAAGGAGAGCGGCGCCGGCCTCTGATCTTCTGTTCTGCGCACAACAGCCCGGAGGAGAAGCCAGATGTCCCATACCCCGCATGACCTCGCCCAAGAGTTCCCGCAATTCGTCGCCAGGATCAGCCAGTTGAAACAGACCGACGCGCATTTCGCCCGCCTCGCCGAAAGCTATGCCGAGGTCAACAGCCAGGTCCATCGCGCGGAAACCAATCTCGACCCCATGGACAACCTTGCCGAGACCGAACTGCGAAAACGCCGCGCGGCCCTCAAGGACGAGATCTGGGCGATGCTGAACGCCGGAACCTAGTTCAGCAAGGGTTCGATCCGGTCGGTCACGCTACGCGACAGCGGCTTGGCCGCCGATCCCCACGTGGCCACAACCGCGCCGTCGGGACCGATCAGCACCTTGTTGAAGTTCCAGCGGGGCGCGAATCCGGCGGTTTCCTGCACGAAGCGGTAAAAGGGATGCGCCTGCGGGCCGCTGACGGGCGTGATGTCGGTCATGGGCAGGGTCAGACCGAAATTGACCTCGCAGAACTCCTTGACCACTTCGGCGCTGTCCAGTTCCTGGCGAAAGTCGTCGGATGGCACCGCCAGCACCACCAGCCCCCGGTCGCGATAGCGGTCGTACAGCGCCTGCAATTCGGAATATTGCCGCGTGAACGCGCACTGGGACGCGGTGTTGACCACCAGCACGGGACGACCCGCCCAGTCCGACATGTCCAGCGTGCCACCGTCGATATTGTCGAACTCAAAGGCCGCGGCTGCCGAAAGGGTCGAGAATAGTGCCAGGATAGCTGCTGCAAGACGTTTCATCGCATCCTCCGATCGATGGGGTGCAAATTAGCGTTCCGTTGCCGGCGTCAAGTCTGGTGCTTGGCGTCCAGCGTCCGTTTGCGTTACCTTCGGACAATCGAAACAGGGGGCTGCCATGACAAGCGACGAAGACAAGGTGCAGGGGCGCATCCATGGCGAACAGCCAGCCGCCGAAGCCGACAACATGGGGCTGCGGCTGTTGAACATGCTGCTGATCTGGCTGATGCTCAGCCTCGCGCAGACGGTTCTGACCGCGTGCACGGTGGTGCAGTTCGTCATCATGCTGGTCAACAACCGCCAACCCAATGAAAGGCTGTCGGATTTCGGCACCGATCTGGGCATCTGGATGGCCAAGGCCGCGCGGTACCAGACCGCCGCGTCGGAGGTCAAGCCGTGGCCCTGGACCGAACTGGACTGATGCCATGGCCGGCGGCTGGACACGCGACGGAGCGGTGAACGACCAGATCGAGGCCTCCATCGCCGAGGAACTCGAACGGTTGAAGGCCCGCCGCGCGCCGCACGGCGAAAGCCTGACCCACTGCGCCGAATGCGAAGAGGAAATCCCCCGGGCCCGGCGCGATGCGCTGCCCGGTGTCAAGCTTTGTATCGACTGCGCTGCGGAACGCGACGGTGCTGTCCGGGCGCGCGGCGGCATCAACCGGCGCGGCTCGAAGGACAGCCAGTTGAAGTAAGCCCGCTGGCCACGAGCCCGACACGTTCTAGCTGTCTCGCAACGCTGAAAACAGCTGCAAACAAAGGAAGGACCACCATGTCAGATGCGCCGATCATCGCCCAGAAAGGGCCTTTTCCCGTCGATGTAACGGCGGGCAAGACCTATTTCTGGTGCGCCTGCGGCAGGTCGCAGAACCAGCCCTTCTGCGACGGCTCGCACAAGGACACGCCGTTCCAGCCGCAGAAATGGACCGCCGAAAAGGACGGAAAGGCGTTCTTCTGCGGTTGCAAGGCCAGCCAGAAACAACCGCTATGCGACGGCTCTCACAACGCCTTGTGATCGCTGCGCGGCCATCCGTGCGGCTGCGCTTCTTCTCTTTTACAAATACGCATGACCGCAGGTGACGCCGCCGCGCCGCCGGGTCAGGTTTCCATCGCCTCCAATTCCTCGATGAACCCTGCGATCATGCCCAACCCCTTGTCCCAGAAGGCCGGGTCGCTGGCGTCCAGCCCGAACGGCGCCAGCAATTCCTTGTGGTGCTTCGACCCGCCCGCCTTGAGCATGTCGAAATACCGGTCCTGGAACCCTTCCGGCGCCTCCTGGTAGGCCGCGTAAAGCGCGTTCACCAGCCCATCGCCGAACGCATAGGCGTAGACGTAAAAGGGCGAATGGACGAAGTGCGGGATATAGGCCCAGAAGGTCTCGTATCCCGGCATGAAATCAAAGGCCGGCCCCAGGCTTTCACCCTGAACGCTCATCCACAGCGCGCCGATATCCTCGGGCGTCAGTTCGCCGCCGCGGCGCGCCTCATGCAGCTTGCATTCGAAATCGTAGAAGGCGATCTGGCGTACGACGGTATTGATCATGTCCTCGACCTTGCCGGCCAGCAGCACCTTTCGTTCGGCTTCGTCCTTGGCGCGGTCGAGCATGGCGCGGAAGGTCAGCATCTCGCCGAACACGCTGGCGGTTTCGGCCAGGGTCAACGGGGTCGAGGCCAGCATCTCGCCTTGCCCTGCCGCCAGAACCTGATGGACGCCATGCCCCAGCTCGTGCGCCAAAGTCATCACGTCGCGCGGTTTCCCGAGGTAATTCAGCATGATGTAGGGATGGACCTCGGTCACGGTGGGGTGTGCAAAGGCACCCGGTGCCTTGCCGGGTTTGACCGCCGCATCGATCCAGCCGCGTTCGAAGAACGGCTGCGCGATTTCCGTCATGCGGGGATCAAAGGCGCCATAAGCCTCCATCACCGTCTTTTGTGCCTCGTCCCAGCCGATGGTGCGCGTCGCCTCCATCGGCAAGGGCGCGTTGCGGTCCCAGACCTGCATCCGGTCCAGCCCAAGCCATTTGCGTTTCAACTCGTAATAGCGGTGACTGAGCTTGGGATAGGCCGCGACGACGGC
This sequence comes from Thalassococcus arenae, assembly GCF_019104745.1. Classification (NCBI taxonomy): domain Bacteria; kingdom Pseudomonadati; phylum Pseudomonadota; class Alphaproteobacteria; order Rhodobacterales; family Roseobacteraceae; genus Thalassococcus; species Thalassococcus arenae. The sequence continues at coordinate 79,091 of NZ_JAHRWL010000001.1, read as the reverse complement.
GTTGCGCAACGCCTCGACGACCTCGGGTTCGACATCGTTGGACAGGTGCCTGCCGGTCTGCGCCGTGGGCATCTTGCGCCAGCGGTCCAGGATTTCCTTTTCCTTGGCCTGGGTGTTGTGAACGCGCGCGAAGGTCTTGATGTTGCTCTGGAAAACGCGGCCCAGCTCTTCGGCGGCGGCCTGGCGTTTGGCGCGGTCCTGCTCGGTCAGCAGGTTCAGCGTGCCCTCGATGTTCAGCTCTTCGCCATCGACGGTGAAATTCAGCCCTGCGATGGTTTCGTCGAACAGGCGTTCCCATGCGTCACCGACCACGCCCAGATCGTGCAGGAACTTCTCCAGCTCGTCCGACAGCTGGTAGGGCTTCATCGCCCGGATGCGCCGCAGGGCGGGCCGGTAGCGCGCAAGCTCGGCGTTCTCGGCCATCCAGCCATCCAGCAGCGCGTCGTCCAGCCGGTTCAGTTCCAGCGTGAAGAAAACCAGCGGCGTTGTGAAATTGGTGATCTTTTCCTGTGTGTCCGACAGGAACTTGGCGCGCGCGGCATCGGTGGTGTGCTGGTAATAGCGCAGGCCCGCAAAGGACATCACCCGCCCGGCCTTGGTCTCGATCTTCTCGTGGCGGAGGATCGCGGTCAGAAATCCGGCGGCATCCAGATCCGCCATCTTGCCCTCGTAATCCGCGGCGAAAGCGCGGCACTCGGCCTCGAGCCAGTCCAGATCGGCGGTCAGGGCCGGGGCATCGGGCGCAGGGTAAAGGTCGGACAGGTTCCATTCGGGCAGTTTGCCGAGATCCTTTCCCTTGGCGCTGGCATTGGCGTCGAACAGGCGGGCGGGGGGTGTGAAAGGCGTCATCATGAAGGTGAGCTAAGGCCTCGTCGGGGGTGGGTTCAAGAGGGCAGGCGGTAGAGCCGTGTCGGATTGTCGACAAAGATGCGCTGCGCGGTGGCGTCGTCCAGCACCGATTGCAGCTTGCGCAGCTCTGCGCCGGTATCGGGCATCACCGCGTCACCCAGCATCAGATGCGGCCAGTCGCTGCCCCAGAGCAGCCGTTCGGGGTTGGCGGCGATCAGGCGGGAAAACAGCGCCTGCGGTTCGGGGTCGTAGCGGTAGGCCGCGCTCAGCTTGCACCAGGCATGGCCGTCGGCCAGCAGCCGTTCCAGCGCGCGTTGACCGTCGGTCACGCCAAGCGACCGATCCGGCCAGGCGCAATGGTCGAACACGATATCGACCGGCAGGTCAGGCACTTGCGGGGCCAACTCGGTCAGGTGCAGATGCGAATGGGCCAACATCTCGACATGCAGACCATGCGCGGCCAGCATCGGGGCCAGCCGCACCATCCCCTCCCAGCTCAGCAGGCCGCCATGCACGTAGTTCAGCCGCACCGCCTTGGCGCCCGCATCGGCAAGTGCGGCGATCTGCGCCTCGGTCGCATTGTCGCGGATCAGCACGACGGCGGGCGTGCCGGGGCCGTAGCGGCGCGCCGCCTCAAGCGTGACGGTGTTGTCGCCGCCGTAGAGGATCGAGTGTACGATCACCGCGCGGGAACAACCGATCTGCGCCTGATGCGCCCGGAACCGCGTCAGCCAGGCGTCCAGAGTGCCCGGCGCGGGGCGTTCCACGGCCTTGTCCTGCAACTGGAAATCGTCGCCCACCAGGTGCACATGGGCGTTAATCGCGCCCGGCGGCAACGGCGCCGGCGCAACGACTGTCTCGGGCGGGGGCGGGGCAAGCGGTCTATCCATATGTCGCGAGCATCTCTTTCAGATCGTCCAGGCTGTTGGCTTCCTGAACCGGTTTGTCGTGGCGCCAACGGGACATGCGGGGAAAGCGCAGCGCAACCCCGGATTTGTGCCGCGGGCTTTTCTGGATGCCTTCGAAGGCGATCTCGAACACATGCTCGGGCCGGACCTGCCGCACCGGACCGAAGCGTTGCAGCGTGTTCTTGCGCACCCAGGCCGTGATCTGGCGGAACTCGTCGTCTGTCAGGCCGGAATAGGCCTTGGTGAAGGGCACGAGATCATTGCCCGACCACACGGCAAAGGTGAAATCGGTGAACAGGTTGGCGCGGCGGCCGTGGCCCGATTGGGCATAGATCATCACCGCGTCTATGGTCAGCGGGTCGAGCTTCCATTTCCACCAATCGCCCTTCTTGCGGCCCGCGAGGTAGGGCGCGGCCCGGCGTTTCAGCATCAGCCCTTCGGCACGCGCATCGCGCGCGGTGGCCCGGATCTCTGCCAGATGGGTCCAGTCGTCGAACGCGATCCGCGGCGAGGCGCGGACGCCCGCCGCAGGTGGCAGATCGGTGGTCAATGCCTCGAGCCGGTCGCGCCGTTCCGAAAGCGGCGCAGCCCGCATATCGCGACCATCGGCTTCGAGCAGGTCGTAGGCCAGCAGGATCACGGGCGCGTCCTGCAACAGCTTTTTCGGCACGGTCTTTCGTCCGATCCGCGCCTGCAACGTGTTGAACGGCAGCGGCTGCGCGCCGTCCCAAGCCACCAATTCGCCATCCAGCACCGTGCCGTCGGGCAGGAAATCCACCGCCCGGGCCAGTTCCGGAAAGCGGTCGGTCATCAATTCTTCGCCGCGTGACCAGACATGATGGGCGCCGCCACGCAGGATCAGTTGACCGCGGATGCCGTCCCATTTCCATTCGGCCTGCCAGTCACCGGGATCGCCCAGCGTCTCGGCTGTGTCCTCGAGCTGGTAGGCCAGGTAGAACGGATAGGGCCGGCTCTGATCGGCCTGCGGGTCCTTCGCCTCGATCAGCGCGTGGTAGGTTGTCGTATCGGGTGACCACCCGCCCATCAGCTTGTGGGCCAGCGCGGCTTCGTCCTGTCCGGTCGCCTGGGCCAGTGCGCGGGTCATCAACTTGCGGCTGACGCCGATGCGAAAGCCGCCGGTGATGAGCTTGTTGAACAGGAACCGTTCGGCGGTGTCGAGCTGGTCCCAGGCCTGAAGGATACGGGCGCGGCGCTCGTCGATATCCACATCACGAAGGGCGCGCAAGCTATTGATCCAGAACGTCAGATCGCAGTCCAGCGGTGCACTTGCCGGGGGCAGGATAAGCGCCAGCGTCTCGGCCAGGTCGCCGACGATTGGATAGCATTCCTCGAGCAGCCAGAGCGGGATGCCTGCGCGGTCGGCCGCCCATTCCCGCAATTGCGTCGTCGTGACCGCCCGTTTCGGGCGCCGGCCCGAGAACAGCGCGATCGTCCAGAGCTTGTCTTCGTCCGGAGCCGTTCTGAAGTAATCCGCCAAGGCCTTTGTTTTCACGCTGATTTTCGTGGTCTGATCGATAACGGTGAAGAGCGCGGCAAAGGCCTTCATGCGGCGCTCTCCGTTTCATCGTCTTCACCGCCGAATTCGGTAGGAACGACCTGGGCAGACCAACCGGATTCGTTGAGGTGACGTGCAAAGATATCCGTGTAACCATGCGTGACATATATATTTTCCGCACCCGTATCACGGATCGCCCCCAGCAGGCCGTTCCAGTCAGCGTGATCGGAGATGACAAAGCCACGATCCGTGGCGCGACGCCGCCGCACCCCGCGCAACTGCATCCACCCCGAGGCGAATCCGGTCGACGCGTCACCAAAGCGCCGTGCCCATGCCGATCCAAGCGCCGCGGGCGGTGCGACGATCAGGGCACCGGGGTGATCCTTGGCTTTCGTCTCGGGCGTCACGGCGACGGTATCGGGCAAGGCATATCCCTGGCGCCGCAGGATGGCATTCGTCGCCTCGACGGCGCCGTGGGTCAGGATCGGCCCGATCGAGGCATCGACCAAGGACAGGAGTCGTTGCGCCTTGCCCAGTGAATAGGCCCCCAGAATGCTGGCCTTGCCCGCCGCAGCGTTTGCGGACCACCAGGCATTCATCTCGGCGGCGATCTCGCCGGCCGGGCGCCAGGAAAACACCGGCAGGCCAAAGGTGCATTCGGTGATGAAACTGTGGCAGCGAACCGGCTCGAACGGCTCGCTCAGCCCGTCGGCATCGGTCTTGTAGTCACCCGACACCACCCAGACCTCGCCGCCGGCTTCGACCCGGATCTGCGCCGAGCCGGGGATGTGGCCGGCAGGGTGGAACGACACGTTCGCCGCACCGATCCGCCGCATCTCTCCAAAGCGGATCGTATCGAGATTGATGTCGCCCAGCCGGTGCCGGATCACCGGAGCGGCGGCTTGGGTCGCCAGATAGGCGCGGTGCCCGGGGCGGGCGTGGTCGGCATGGCCATGGGTGATCAGCGCGCGGTCGACCGGGCGCCAGGGGTCGATGTGGAAATCCCCGGCCGGGCAATAGATCCCGCGATCGGTGAAGGTCAGAACGGCCATGGTGCCCACTATAGTGGACGGGACGCGGGCGGCCAGTGACGGCATCTGCGTATTTGACAAAGAGAAGAACGGGGGCTTGCCGTCGGTTCCGCGCGCGGTCAGGGTGCGGGGCGGGAGGTCCGCACGATGCGCACGAAGAATTTCCGACAAACGATGCTGAGCGGCGCGCCGCTGGCCGGAACGTTTCTCAAGACCCCGGCGCACCAATTGGTCGAGGTGCTGGAGCAGGCCGGGCTCGATTTCCTGTGCCTTGATGCCGAACACGCGCCTTTTGGCCGTGCCGGGCTGGATGTCTGCATCGCGATGGGCCGCGCGCTTGACCTGCCGATGCTGGTGCGGGTAGCGGACGGATCGCCGCGGGAAATCCTGCAGGCGCTGGATTACGGCGCGGCGGGGGTCGTGGTTCCGCATGTCGACAGTGTCGAAAAGGCCGCCGAGGTGGCGCGCGCGGCGCGGTTCGGCCTGGGCGGGCGGGGTTATGCGGGGTCGACCCGTTGGGCCGGCTACGCCACGCGCCCGATGCCGGAATTGCTTCAAAGGTCACGCGACGAAATCGTGGTGATCGCCCAGATCGAGGAACCGGCGGGCGTGGAGGCTGTCGAAGCCATCGCCGCGACCGATGGAATCGACGGGCTTTTCCTTGGGCCTGCCGACCTGTCGGTCGGCTATGGATACGACCACCAGAACAGCGATGAACTCAAGGCGGCCTTGACCCGGGTCGGGCGGGCGGCGCGCGATGCGGGCTGTGCCTACATGAGCTTTGTGCCGACCGGTGAGGACGCCCAGGCCTGGGCGCGGGATTACGGTATGACGATGTTCTTCATCGCCTCGGAACATGGCTGGATGCGCAAGGCCGCGGCCGCCGACGTTGCGGCCGTCAAGGCGATCAAGGGATCAGGCGGATAACGACTGCGGCTGGGTCGGCACGCTTTCGAACAGCGCGGCGATGCCGTCGATCACCGGCTGGCGCAATTCCGGGCGTTCCATCAGCAGTTCGTGTTCGCCGCCTTCCACGACCTGGAGCCGGCCGTTCGGCCAGCGCTCCATCCGAGACAGGATGCGGGGCACGTCGACGATGCGTTCGTTGCTGCCCACGGCGGCAAAGCAAGGCAGGCCGGGTGAGGGGCGCCGATGCAGCGCCCGGCATTCGGCCAGCGCCTCGTGCAGCCAGGTCAGCGACGGGCCGCCCAGTTGCAGCTCCGGGATCGCGAGGGTCTGGCGGCGCATGTAATCCCATGTGTCCGGATCGGTCGTGAGGGTGTTGTCCTCGAACGGTGCGGTGGTCACGTAGCTTTCGATGCCCGTGCCCGGAGCGAGCAGGTGTCCCACGCCCATCCGCTTGCCGCCCCAGCTGAGCGCCCAGGCGGCTGGCCGCACGGGCGGGGTCATCCGGATCCCCCACATCGGTCCGGTGAATGCGCAGGCCTGAACGGCCAGCCCGTCCATGACGGACCGTAGGCCGATACAGCCGCCCATCGAATGGCCCAGCAGGAAATGCGGGCCGGGCAGGTCGAGCGCGACAGCGGCGGCTACCATGGCCGCGACGTCCTTTTGGTAATCCTCGAAGACATGAACATGACCGGTGCGCGGATCGTCCAGCATCCGGTCGGCCAGCCCCTGGCCGCGCCAGTCGATCGTCAACGTGTGGTAGCCCGCCTTGGCAAGGTCGACCGCGACACGGCCGTATTTTTCGACGTATTCCGTGCGGCCGGGAAACAGCAGAACCGTTCCCCGGGCATCCCCTGGCCCCGGATAGTGCGCCAGCCGCAGGCGCAGACCGTCCGAAGCCCGCGCCCACCAGGCGCGCGCACCCGCGGGACCTTCGGCCAGATCGGCATGGAAGGGGGCGGGTGCGAGTTCCATCAGGCCAGCACCGAGGCCAGGCGCATCGCCGCGCCCATGTCGCCGTCGATCTTGAGCTTGCCGGACATGAACGCGGCAGTCGGGTTCAAGCCGCCTTCGAAGATTTCCTGGAACGTCTCGACATCGGCGGTCAGGGTCACGTCGGCATCGCCGTCGCCTTCGCGGGCGCCGTTGCTGTCGACGATCATGCTGCCTTCGTCTCCCATGACGAATTTCGCGGTGCCGTCGAAGCCTTCACCGCCCATCTTTTCATTCAGGGCCGCCACGGCCGCTGTCAGGGTGTCGCTCATGCCTTGTCCTTCCTCTCCAAATCGTGCGCTGGTTTTCCGGCGCACTGGCGCTAAACTGATTACAACGTATGAGCACGGGACACATGAATATCAAATCTACCGTTACGGCATTTGTCGCGGCAGTCATGATTTCCTTACCAGCAGGGGCGCAGGACGCGGCAACCCTGCTCGAACAGCTGTCCCAGGCCGAAGACGACTCCGCCGCGGCGCGGCTGGAACGGTCGGTCATGCGGGAATGGTCGAAATCCGGTTCGGCTGCGATGGACCTGCTTCTCAAGCGCGGCCGCGATGCGCTCGAGGTCAACCAGACCGGCGAGGCGATCGAACATCTGACTGCCCTGACCGACCATGCGCCGGATTTCGCCGAAGGTTGGCACGCCCTCGCCTTGGCTTACTACCAGGCCGAGATGCTGGGACCGACGATGGATGCGCTGGAGCGTACCCTGGCGCTGAACCCGGACCACTTCGGTGCCTTGCGCGGAGTGGGGGCGGTGCACGAACAGGTGGGCGCCGATGCGCTTGCCTATGACGCTTATGCCCGTGTATTGGAACTGCGGCCGCATGACGAAGACGTGCTGAACGCGTTGACGCGGCTCGAAGGCAGGGTGAAGGGCACCTCGCTCTAACAGGACAGGCGCATGGCCCTCAAGGCTCGGGTCGCGGCCGTTCTAGGCCCGACCAACACCGGCAAGACTTCTTACGCCATCGAACGGATGCTGGCCCACCGCACGGGCATCATAGGCCTGCCGTTGCGCCTGTTGGCACGCGAGGTCTACGACACGATTGTCGGACTGCGCGGGCCGTCGGTGGTGGCTCTCGTCACCGGCGAAGAGCGGATCGTGCCGCCGCGGACGCAATACTGGGTCTGCACGGTCGAAGCGATGCCCGAGGGCATGGGATGCGACTTTGCCGCCATCGACGAGATCCAGCTTTGCGCCGATCCCGAGCGCGGCCATGTCTTTACCGACCGTCTTTTGCGGATGCGCGGCCTGAACGAGACCCTGTTCCTGGGGTCCGACACAATGCGCGGGCCCATCGCCACGCTGGTCCCGGGTGTCGAGTTCCTGCGCCGCGAGCGGATGAGCCAGTTGAGCTATATTGGTTCGAAAAAGATAAGCAGACTGCCTACACGTAGCGCTGTTGTCGGGTTTTCTGTTGAGAATGTCTATGCGATCGCTGAGCTTATCCGCCGGCAAAAGGGTGGTGCCGCTGTCGTGATGGGGGCTCTCAGCCCGCGGACCCGCAACGCCCAGGTGGCGCTCTACCAGAACGGCGAGGTCGACTATCTGGTTGCCACCGATGCCATTGGGATGGGGCTCAATCTCGACATTCACCATGTCGCGTTTTCCGGTCTGACCAAATTCGACGGCCGGCGGATGCGGCCTCTGCAACCCAACGAACTGGCGCAGATTGCCGGGCGCGCGGGGCGGGGGATGCGCGACGGCACCTTCGGCGTCACCGGCGATGCCGGCCCGATCCCCGATGAATGGGTCGAGGCGATCTGCAACCACAGCTTTGCCCCGCTGCGCAAGATCAACTGGCGCAACAGCGATCTGCGCTTTGGGTCGGTGCCCGCGCTGGTCGACAGCCTGGAGATCGCGCCGGACGACCCGACCCTGGTCAAGGCGCGCGAAGCCGACGACCTTCAGGCGCTCAAGGCCTTGTCCGATGTGGCCGAGGTTCAGGCGCGTGCGTCCGATGCCGCTTCGGTCAGGCTGCTTTGGGATGTCTGCCGCATTCCCGACTTTCGCGGTATCAGCCATGCCGAACATGCCGGTTTGTTGCAGGTGATCTTTGGCCATCTGCACCAGCGCGGATCGGTACCCGACGATTTCCTGGCCCGGCAGGTGAACCGCATCGACCGCACCGATGGCGATATCGACACGCTGTCGAAACGCTTGGCATATATCCGCACATGGACCTATGTCGCGCAGCGGAAAGGCTGGGTTGGCGACGAAGACCATTGGCGCGGCGCGACCCGCGCTGTAGAAGACCGCCTGTCGGATGCGTTGCACGACCGTCTGACGCAAAGATTCGTCGACCGGCGCACATCCGTGCTGATGCGCCGGTTGAAGCAGAAGGAGGCCCTCTTGGCCGAAGTGAACGACAAGGGTGAAGTGACCGTCGAAGGCGAATTCGTCGGTCGTCTGGAGGGGTTCCGGTTCCGGCAGGACAAGGACGCGCAAGGCCAGGAGGCCAAGACACTGCGCGCGGCGTCCCTGCAGGCGCTGACGCCGCATTTCCATCTGCGGGCTGACAAGTTCTACAACTCGCCCGACACCGAGATCGACTTTACCGAACAGGGCGGGTTGATGTGGGGCGAACAGGCGGTCGGAAAACTGGCCAAGGGCGATGATCCGCTGAAACCCCGCGTCGTCGCCTTTGTCGACGAGGAGGCCGGGCCGGACGTGGCCCAGAAAGTCGAACGCCGCCTGCAGCATTTCATCGACCGCAAGATCGCCGCGCTGTTCGAGCCGCTGGTCAAGATGCGCGACGACGAGACACTGACCGGCCAGGCACGTGGCTTTGCCTATCGCATGGTCGAGGATATGGGCGTGATCCCGCGTTCCAAGGTGGCCGACGAGGTCAAGGCGCTGGATCAGGACACCCGCGGCGCGTTGCGCAAGCACGGTATCCGCTTCGGGCAATACACGATATTCATGCCGGCGCTGCTCAAGCCTGCGCCGACGCGGCTGCGGCTGGTGTTGTGGAGTCTCGCGCAGGGGCTCGACATCTTCCCCGAGGCGCCGCCGCCGGGGCTGGTGACCGTGCCCAATGTCGATGGCGTCCCGGCCGAACACTACACACTTGCCGGCTATCGCAAGGCCGGAGCGCGGGCGATCCGCATCGACATGCTTGAACGGCTGGCGGACATGCTGCGCGCCGAAGACAGCCGCGGCGGGTTCGAGGCCAAGGCCGACATGCTGTCGATCACCGGCATGACGCTGGAACAATTCGCCGATCTCATGCAGGGGTTGGGTTACAAGGCCGAGCGGGGCGAGCGCGACAAGGTCAAACCGGTCGCCGAGCAGCCGGACACCCAGCCGGAGCAATCGCAAACCGGCACCAACGGCGAAGGCATCGCCCCGGATACACCGGATACGCCGGCCGACCAGACCGCCGACTCCGCACAGCCTGCCGAACCGGAGGCAACGCAGGCGCAGGACGCGGCGGAAACCGGCGATGTCGAACAGGTGGCAGAACCGGACGCACCGGCTGGAGCCGATGTGGCCGAACCGATTGCTGCGGCGGATACCGATCCGGTGACCGGTCCGCTCGATCCCGCGCAAGCGCCCGAACGCGAACTCTATTTCACCTTCACCTGGGGTGGTAATCGCGGCGGGCAGGGGCGCAAGGACCAACGCCCGCGCCGGGACGACCACCGCTCGGACAAGCCTCGCGGCAAGGGCAAGCCGAAGGGCAAGGGTGGGCCGAAGGGCGACCGCGGAGCCAAAGGCGACCGTGGACCGCGCAATTTCGAAGCGCGCCCGCCGCGCAGGGAAAAGCCCATCGACCCCGACAACCCCTTTGCCGCCGCGCTCATGGGGCTCAAGGACAAGACCTGAGTGGCCGAGGCGGCAAGCAAGCTGCGCATCGACAAGTGGCTGTGGCACGCGCGGTTCTTCAAGACGCGCAGTCTCGCGGCCAAGCTGGTGTCGTCCGGCCATTGCCGGGTCAATGGCCAGGTGATCGCCAAGCCGGCCTATGCGGTGGCGCCGGGCGATGTGCTGACCTTTCCGAAGGACCGCCAGGTCCGGATCATCCGCGTGCTGGTTCTGGGCGAACGGCGCGGCCCTGCGCCAGAGGCCCGGGCTTTGTACGACGATCTCGATCCGCCGAAGCCGCGACAATCGGATCCGGGGGCGCCCGAGGCCGAAGCCGGTGGGCGGCCCAGCAAGCGTGATCGTCGCAGGCTGGATCAAATGCGTGGTCAGGCGCTTGAATGATCGCGCCGGGTGGTCTAGCTAGCCCATCAAGACGCGAACCAGCGGACCCATGCTCATGACCTACGTTGTCACCGACAATTGCATCGCCTGCAAATACACCGATTGCGTCGAGGTGTGCCCGGTCGATTGTTTCTATGAAGGCGAGAACATGTTGGTCATCCACCCGGATGAATGCATCGATTGTGGCGTTTGCGAACCCGAATGCCCGGCCGACGCGATCCGGCCCGATACCGAGCCGGACATGGAGAAGTGGGTGGAGTTCAACCGGAAATACTCCGAGGCATGGCCGGTCATCATCACCAAGAAAGACCCGCTGCCCGAGGCCGAGGAGCGCGACGGTGAAGCCGGCAAGCTGGACAAGTACTTTTCGGAAAACCCCGGCGAAGGGGGCTGAGCCGATTCGCGCCGATATTCATCGATATCACGTGAGCTGACGCCTCTAACATATTGAAAAAATACGAAATATGACGTTTTTACGTCATCGCTGTTTTCGGACCTTTGAATATGTTAAACTGTCTCAACGTATGAACAGACCACGTTTCGGGCTCCGGGGTGAACCACTGCTCCGGTCGACAATCAAGCTGACGATGACACGTGAACGGGAATCTTTGATCCCCGCTCGCGTTTTGTGCGGCCTGCAACCTGGTGAAACGCGAGGACGATAGCGTATGAGCAAGTCGAAGAAATCCGAATTCCGCCCCAACGACTACGTGGTCTACCCCGCCCATGGCGTTGGGCAGATCGTATCGATCGAGGAGCAGGAAATCGCCGGCATCAGCCTGGAACTGTTCGTGATCTCCTTCGAAAAAGACAAGATGACCCTGCGCGTTCCGACCCACAAGGCGACCGAGATCGGCATGCGCTCGCTCAGTTCGCCCGACGTCGTGAGCCAGGCGATGAAGACGCTCAAGGGCAAGGCCAAGGTCAAGCGCGCCATGTGGTCGCGCCGTGCCCAGGAATACGAGCAGAAGATCAATTCCGGCGACCTGATCGCCATTGCCGAAGTGGTGCGCGACCTGCACCGCTCGGACGACCAGCGCGAGCAGAGCTACTCCGAACGTCAGCTGTACGAAGCGGCGCTGGAGCGGTTGACCCGCGAAGTGGCGGCCGTTTCTGGTGGCGACGAAGTGGCCGCAGCGCGTCAGGTCGACGAAGTTCTGGGCCGCCGCGCGGCCTGATCGATACCACGACAGACGAACACAAGGCCGTGCGGATACCCCGCGCGGCCTTTTTGTTGGGGTGTCAGGCTGCGTCCTGCTTTCCGCGCTGTTCCAAAGCCGAGTAGAGCGCTGTTTCGAGGTCCTTCTCCAGTTCCCGCGCACGTTTGATATAAGCGGCGTTTTCTGTTGCGGATATGGATGGATCCCATAGCTGCGCCAGTTCCCGCACCGTTTGCCGGTCGTGGTGGAAAAAGGTTTCTTCGGCCACGGCGGCCTCGTATTCCGACATGCCGATATTCTCGAGCACGTAGCGCCCGGCCCGCAAACTGCTGTCGAACATCTCGCGCACGATGTCGTTGGCTCCTGCCTGGTACAGCGCATAGACATGGGTACGGTCGCGCGCGCGGGCGACGATGTGGATATCGGGACGCACGCGTCGCGCATAGGCGACCAGTTTGACCACCGATTTCGGATCGTCCAGCGCGGCGACCAGAACCTTGGCCTTTTCGATACCGGCGGCGTGCAGCAATTCGGGCCGTGTCGGATCTCCGAAAAAGCCCTTGTAGCCGAATTTCCGCATCAGCTGGATCGTCTTCATGTCGTGGTCGATCACCACGGTCTTGTGGCCCGTGCTTTGCACCAGCCGGTTGACGATCTGGCCGAACCGCCCGATGCCCGCGATGATGACAGGGCCTTCCTCGTCGATTTCGTCCGGATCGTGCGTTTCGCTTGTCTCTTCCATCCGCCCCGACAGCCAGTCGTACAGAAGAAAAAGCAGCGGCGTGATCAGCATCGACAAAGCCACGACCAGCAACAGCCGGCTGCCCAGCGATGTCGTGACCACGTTTTGCTGTGCGGCGAAGGAAATCAGCACGAAGCCGAATTCGCCGGCTTGCGCCAGGCTCAGCGTGAACAGCCACAGATTACGCCTTCGCAAGCCGAAAAGGAGCCCGAGACCGTAGAGGATCGCGCCCTTGAGAACGATCACGCCTAGCGCGAGGCCCAGGATGGTGACCGGTTCGGCCAGCAGGCCCGGCACGTCGATCCCGGCGCCCACGGTGATGAAAAACAGCCCCAGAAGCAGCCCCTTGAACGGCTCGATGTCGGATTCCAGCTCGTGTCGAAACTCCGAGTTCGCCAATACCACGCCGGCCAGGAAGGATCCGAGCGCGGGCGACAGCCCGACCAGAAGCATCAGGAAACTGATGCCGACCACGATCAGCAGCGCCACGGCGGTGAACATCTCGGGCAGATGGGCGGAATGGATGAAGCGGAACAGCGGACGCGCGCCATAAATCCCCGCCAGGATGATTCCGGCAATGACAGCCAGGGTCACCAGGGCCACGCCCCAACCCGGCAGGCCCGCGACCAGGCTCATCGTGTGGTGCGCGTCGGCGGCATGATCGGCAGCCGCGCGCTGGATCGATCCGTCGGGGCCCAGCGTGACCGGCGCGGCCACCGCCAGAAGCGGCAGCGCGATCAGCATCGGGATCACCGCGATGTCCTGGGTCAGCAGAACCGAAAAGGCGGATCGTCCGCCCTGGGTTTGCATCAGGTTCTTTTCGTTCAGTGTCTGCAACACGATCGCTGTCGAAGACAGGGCGAGGATCATACCCACTGCAAGCGCGGTTTGCCACGCCAGGCCCAGCACAATGGCGCCGGCCATGACGGCAGCGGCCGTCAGCACGATCTGCAAGCCGCCCAAACCGATCAGCCGGTGGCGCATGTCCCAGAGCGCCCGCGGTTCCAGTTCCAGCCCGATCAGAAACAGCATCATGACCACGCCGAATTCGGCGAAATGCTGAAGGTCGGTCGTGTCGGCCACAAGGCCCAGTCCCGGCCCGATGATCAAACCGGCGGCGAGGTACCCCAGAACCGACCCTAGTCCAAGACGTGCCGCGACCGGAACCGCGATCACCGCGGCAGCCAGAAACACGGACGCCTGAAGCAGAAACGATTCCATGCGGATTCCTTTTTGAAACACCGCAACTGTGGGTCAGCAGGGCAGGATTGGCAACAGGTCGGCGCGATGCAAGAGGCACTGACCGCCGGGTTTCACCGCGATGCCGGGAATGCGGGCAGACCCCGGGGCGAGACCGGTCGGTTCGGGCGCAACAACGACCAACGCGGGCCTGCGTCCGAGGGAAGCACTGCCTTCAGCCGGCTCAGCGACAACGTCCCGTCGAGCACGGCGCGATAGAGCGGGAAAAGCCCGGGCCGCAGATAGGCCGACCAGTGGCAGACGCGTCGTGAAGGCGGTGCAACCGGAAAGCCGATACGGGCAATCGCAGCCAGGCTCGCCGGATCGTCAATCTGCAAGGTCGTGCAACCGGCAGCGCCAAGTGGACGGTGGCCGATCATCCGGTCGCCCGATCTTGGTGCGCGGATCAGCAGTTCCATCAGGAAATCGAAAACATCGTTTTCCCGGCTGCACACATTGAGAACGCGGGTGCCGCTGTCGTCCAGCGCCGCTTCGGCCAGGCCGGCATATTCGGCGGCGGCAAGAAGGATGGCGGTTTCGACAGTATTCGGGCGCGACTGCGCGATGGCCCGCAGCGCCACCCGTGCGCCAAGCGAATGGGCGACAAGCCGAATGGGACGCGCGGGTGCATGCCGGCGGATTGCGGCAAGAAACGCCGCCAACGCGTCGCCGGCCTGCAAGGCCCGGTCATAGGCGTTCCAGATCGAAGCGCGGGCCGGCCAACCGAAGGCAACTCCGATGGACGTATCGCGACGGACACCGGCGTGCAGGTGCCGGGGCCAGCTGACAACGCGGGCAGTGTTGCGCGCAGGAGAGGCGGAAAGGATGCCTGCATGCGGGCAGTGTCTCGGGTGCCCCGGAAGATACTTAAAGCCATGCACCATGACACATACCGCGCCCGGCGTCCGATCGAGGAGCCGGCGCATTTCCGGCATCGGATCGACTGTCTGACCTTGCAGGGTCAAGCCGGTCGGCATAACGGAAACTGGCAACAGGGGCATGGAACGCTCCACAACATGTTGTGCAGTGCGGGTAAGCGAAGACTACGACGCAAAGGTGAAGGGGGTATTACGGTTGCGTAACGGTCTTGACCTGTTGCGCGGGGGGCTCTATCGAAATGCCTGTGGCGATTTGTTACCGGATTGCGGGCCACGTAAAACATGCCGCTAAAGAGGTCGGACGAAGGGCTCCTTTCGCTTGACCGCGATCGGGGCTTTTTTGTTGGGCCTGGGGCCCGGAGGACGGAACATGACCAAACGGGGCAAACGCACCAACCTCGTGCATGGCGGCACCAAGCGCAGCCAGTGGGGCGAGGTCAGCGAAGCGATCTTTCTTACGCAAGGGTTCGTCTACGACACCGCCGAAGCTGCCGAGGCGCGCTTCATCAAGACCGGACCGGACGAGTACATCTACGGACGCTATGGCAACCCGACCGTGGCCATGTTCGAAGAACGCATGGCGCTGCTCGAAGGGGCCGAGGATGCCTTTGCAACGGCGTCGGGCATGGCTGCGGTTTCCGGCGCGCTGTCGGCCTTGTTGAAGGCCGGCGACCACGTGGTTTCGGCGCGTGCGTTGTTCGGGTCGTGCCTCTATGTGTTGCAAGAGATCCTGCCGCGATTCGGGGTCGAGGTGACCTTCGTCGATGGCGGTGATCTGGATGCGTGGCGCGCTGCGGTCCGGCCGGAAACCACGCTCGTATTCTTCGAGTCCATGTCAAATCCGACGCTGGAACTTGTTGATATCGAAGCAATATCCGCGATTGCACATGCCGTCGGTGCATGGGTGGTGGTCGACAACGTCTTTTCCACTCCGATTTACTCGAAGGCCATCGAGCAAGGAGCTGATATTGTTGTATATTCGGCGACAAAACATATCGACGGACAGGGTCGGACACTGGGCGGGGTCATCCTGGGGCCGCGCGACATCATCCGGGGAAAGATCGAGCCCTACATGAAGCATACCGGCGGCTCGATGAGCCCGTTCACCGCCTGGGTCATGCTGAAGGGTCTGGAAACCATCGACCTGCGGGTGCGTGCGCAGACCGCGGGCGCAAAGGCCATCGCCGAAGCGGTCGATGGTCATGCCAAGATCCAGCGGGTGATCTATCCCGGACTTGCCAGCCATCCGGACTATGCGCTGGCGCAACGCCAGATGGGCGCGGGCGGCACGATGCTGTCGATCGTCCTCGGCGGTGGAAAAGCCGCGGCGTTCCGTTTTTTAAACGCACTGCAAGTGTTTGTGATCTCGAACAATCTGGGCGATGCCAAGTCCATTGCGACGCATCCTGCGACCACAACCCATCAGCGGCTTACGCCAGAGCAGCGCGCAGCCATGGGGTTCGGCGATGGACTTGTTCGACTGTCGGTCGGTATCGAGGATCCCGACGATCTGGTTGCGGATATCCTGGCGGCGCTCGACGCGGTTTGACGCAAACCGGCGTCAAATCGACAGAAAAGAGTGAACCGATCGGCATCTTTCTCCGTAACACTGACATGGAATTTGTAGGCGGGTGCGCCTACGTTCAGTGTACAGACGGCCAGGGAGGCCCAGATGAACATTTTCACGCCCGATCTAGACCGCAAGCCGAGCCGCGAAGAAGCCGAACAGGCCCTCGCTGTGCTGCGGCGTTGGGCCGGCAAGGCGCATGATGCCGAGATCGACGCGCTTGATCCGGTCGTCGCCCGTCTCGTTCCTGGTGCCGCGCCCGAAGCCTATCCCGATCTGGCAAGACAATACCCGACCGATTTCCGTGTCACGCCCGCCTACAAGGCGTCTTTGCCCGATCTGCAGAATGGCCCCAGTTCGCTGATCCGCGGCGAAAACCGCGCGATCCAGCATGTCGGTATCTCGAACTTCCGCCTGCCGATCCAGTACCACACCCGCGACAACGGCGATCTGACGCTTGAAACCAGCGTCACCGGTACGGTGAGCCTCGATGCCGACAAGAAGGGCATCAATATGTCTCGCATCATGCGATCGTTCTATGCCCACGCCGACAAGACCTTCAGCTTCGAGGTGATCGAGGCGGCCCTGGACGATTACAAGAGCGATCTGGAAAGTTTTGATGCGCGGATCATGATGCGGCTCAGTTTTCCGATGAAGGTGGAAAGCCTGCGCTCGGGTCTCACGGGTTACCAGTATTACGATATCGCGCTGGAACTGGTCGAAGCAGCCGGCGTGCGGCGCAAGATCATGCATGTC
Organism: Thalassococcus arenae; assembly: GCF_019104745.1. Lineage (NCBI taxonomy): Bacteria > Pseudomonadati > Pseudomonadota > Alphaproteobacteria > Rhodobacterales > Roseobacteraceae > Thalassococcus > Thalassococcus arenae. The sequence goes on along the minus strand of NZ_JAHRWL010000001.1, from coordinate 62,324 downwards.
GATTACGTCTACAGCTCGACCTGCCCCTGTTCACTGGAGTTGAGCGAACACGCGCGGCGCGCGCGCGGCCAGCTGGCGACGCCGCATTCGCAGCGTTCCGTCGCGCGCCTGTCGGTCGAGTTGACGGGCAGCGAATGCCTGTGGTTCGAGGATCTGGTCGACATGTGCCGCCGCGCGGTGCCGACCGAGACCCAGGTGATGGTCAAGCGCGAGGATGAACAGGCGTTTGCCGAGTTGAATGCCGCCAACCCGATTTTTGTCGAGGATGCCGCCCGGCTTTTCGCCGAGCAGCTGCAGGCGGATCCGCGGGTCGGCGACTATCGGGTCATAGCAAGCCACCAGGAAAGCCTGCACAGCCATGATGCGGTTTCGGTTTTGACCGAAGGCCCGACCTTTGCGCAGGACAGCCTGGACCCCAAGCTTTTCACGACGTTGTTCCATATCGGTTGATACCCGAAACGTTCAGGAAACCGGCGCCCGCGTCATACCGGGCGCTTTTTCGTGCGTGTGGCTGAAATTCGCTGTTCCTTGCCCATGGGTGCCGTTCATTTCTTAACCTTGGGCGGGGCATGCTGCGCGAAGGGAGGAAACCTCGCAGGCAAAAGGTTTCCAAGATGACGCAAACGAATGTTCAGATCCGCATCATGCCCGACGGTCTGGGGCAAAAGCTCGACTTGTTCTTCGCGGCAGCCGGACAAGGCTTCAACAGTTACGCACTGCGGCGTGCCCGTCTGAGCGAGGTCGTGGCGCTTGAAGCGCAAAGCGACGGCGAGCTCGCCCGCATGGGCCTGCGCCGAGAAGACATCATTCCGCATGTCTTCGGCGATCTGCTGAGCCCACCTGCCTGACGCCCGTGGCTTGACACCGGGGCGGGGCAACGCCAACGCTTCGCCCATGTTCGACGTCCGCCCCGTTGCCTATGTCATTGGCCTGCTTGTCGCCTGTCTGGGTGCCACCATGCTGTTGCCGATGCTGGTGGACATCGCCGAGGGGCGCGGGCAATGGTCGGTTTTCGCGGAAAGCGCGATCGTCACCATCCTCAGCGGCGGATTGATGGCGTTGGCATGCGCCAATTCCGTGCCCGACCGGCTGTCGATCCAGCAGACTTTTCTTCTGACAACCGGGGTCTGGGTCGCTCTTCCGGTTTTCGGTGCCATCCCCTTTGTCCTGGGCGCCACCGAGGCCCGGTTCGTCGATGCGTTCTTCGAGGCGATGTCCGGCCTGACCACGACCGGATCGACGGTTTTCAGCGGGCTGGAGGAACTGCCGAAAGGGTTGCTGTTCTGGCGCGGCATCCTGCAATGGCTGGGCGGGATCGGGATCATTGTGGTGGCGATGGTGTTCCTGCCGGAACTGCGCGTGGGCGGGATGCAGATCTTCCGATCCGAAGGCTTTGACACGATGGGGAAAATCCTGCCGCGCGCCACGCAGATATCCTCGTCGATCTCGACGATCTACGTTTCGCTGACGCTTGTCTGTGCCGGGGCCTACATCCTGGCCGGGATGAACGCTTTCGATGCGACGGTGCATGCCATGACCACCGTGGCCACGGGGGGGTTCGCCAATTCCGACGCGTCCTTTGCCGCGTATGGCGCGGGTGCGGAATACGTTGCCTCGATCTTCATGCTGCTCGCGGCGTTGCCATTCGTGCGCTACGTGCAATTGACCACCCAACGCACCGCGCGCCCGTTGCTGCTCGACAGCCAGGTCCGCGGTTTTTTCGCGACCGCCCTGGTCATTGTCGCGGTGGTCACCGCCTGGCGGCTGGTTTCCGGCGGCGACAGCGGCGAACCGGCCTTTCGCAAGGCGCTGTTCAACGTCGTTTCGATCCTGACCGGCACCGGCTATGCCTCGTCCGACTACAACACGTGGGGTCCGTTTGCCGTTGCGCTGTTCTTCTTCATCGGCCTGATCGGAGGGTGCGCCGGGTCGACGGCCTGTTCAATAAAGATATTCCGCTATCAACTGCTGTTCGCCTCGATCAAGGTGCAGCTGCGCAAGATCCAAGCCCCGCATGGCGTCTTTACCCCGCGCTATGACGGACGCCCGGTCAGCGACGACGTGCTGTCTTCGGTCATGTCCTTTTTCGTTTTCTTCGTCGTCAGTCTCGGGGTTCTGTCGGTTGCGCTCGGCATGACCGGCCTTGATTTCGTGACCTCGGTGTCGGGGGCGGCTGCCGCCCTGGCCAATATCGGTCCCGGCTTGGGTGACCAGATCGGTCCGGCCGGGAATTTCGCCGGACTGGGGGATACCGCGAAATGGATGCTGAGCTTTGCCATGTTGGTCGGCCGGCTGGAGCTGTTGGCGGTCTATGCGATCTTCACCGTCCGGTTCTGGAGGGCGTGATGGCGACACTGGGCTCGGAAATCTCTCACATGCTCAGGATGCGCGGGGTCGAGGTGATCTTTGGCATTCCCGGCGTGCACAATGTCGAGCTGTATCGCGGCATCGAAGAGGCTGGCATCACCCACGTTCTGGCGCGCCATGAACAGGGCGCCGCCTTCATGGCCGATGGGTATGCCCGTGCCACGGGAAAGCCGGGGGTATGTTTTCTTATCACTGGCCCCGGTCTCACCAACGCCCTGACCGCGCTCGGCCAGGCCTATTCCGACAGTGTGCCGGTTCTGGCGGTCACGTCCTGCCTGGACGACACGCGCGCGATGCGCGGTCAACTGCACCAGATGCGCGACCAGCGCGCGGCGGCGGAAACCGTCTGCGCGTGGTCCGAAGAGGCGCGCAGCCCCGGGCAGGCCTATGCCTTGATCGATCGGGCATTGTCGGGGTTCGAGGCGGGCCGGGCGCGACCCTGCCACATCCAGGTTCCGATTCCCGTTCTTGGCGGGCAAGCCGATCCCGCCCCGCCAACGCCGCCCCGGCCCGCCTTGCCGCAGGCATCGGCCGATGATCTGCGCCGGGTCGTTGACGCGGTTTTGTTCGCGCGCAAACCGCTCTTCCTGTTCGGCGGGGGCGCGCGGGGCGGCGCGGCGGCGATCCCCGATCTGCTGCGCCAGACCGGCGCTGCGTCTTTCGTCACCTATGCCGGCCGCGGACTGGTGCCGCCGGGAACGCCGTTGTTCTTCGGGTCCTACCTTGCCCGTCCCGACAGCGCGCGGGTGCTGGCCGAAGCCGATCTTGTGGTCGCGATCGGCACCGAACTGGCCGAAGTCGATCTGTGGCGCGACGCGCCCGGCCATACCTGCCCGATGATCCGCATCGATATCGACCCTCAGATGCTTGCGCAGGCCCGCGCCGGAGACTTGGCCGTGCTGGGCGACGCGGGCACGCTGTTGCGCGCCATGGCCATCGCTATTCCCGCCCGATCATGGGACCTGCCGCCGAAATGGGATGCCGGGCAGGTCGCTGCCGCCCGGAACCGCTGGCGGGCCGAAATCGAGGCCGAGCGCCCAGGCCTTCCGCCGGTCATCGACGCCTTGCGCACGGCCTTGCCGCAAGACGCGATGGTCTATTCCGACATGACCCAATTCGCCTATGCCGCCAAGGAAATCTGGGACATGTCCCGGCCGGGTCACTGGCACCACCCCTACGGTTTTGGCACATTGGGTTACGCCTTGCCGGCTGCCATCGGTGGCGCGGTGGCGCGGCCCGGCACGCCCACGCTGGCCATCCTGGGGGATTACGGGTTCCAATACACGGTGCAGGAACTGGGCACGGCGGTGGAACTGGGCCTGCCCCTGCCGATCCTGATCTGGGACAATGGCAAATTGGCGGAAATCGAGGAATCGATGATCCGCAGCCAGATCGCCCCCAACGCGGTGGTTGCGCGCAACCCGGATTTCTGCGCCTTGGCAAGGGCTTATGGAGCACGGGCGGCCCAACCCGGGACGCTGGTCGAGATGCAGGCGGCGCTGCGCGAGGCGTTCGAGGCGTCGGTGCCGACGGTGATCCGCGTCACGCCCGGGATCAGGTAGGGCGCAGCCAACAGCATTGCGCGAGAAATCCCGAAGCATGACCGTCGGTTCGATGGCCCTGCCAGTCGCTTGCGCGGCCTTGCGAGCCGCTCAGGCGATCTCGGCCAACCGCGCCAGGGCTTCCTTCAGCCGCGCCTCGTCGGCTTCGCGCGCAGCGAGGTTCTCGCGGACTTCCTCGACCACCTCTTCGGGTGCGCTGGCGACGAAGTTGGGGTTGCCCAGCCGGCCGCGCAATCCGCCCAGCTCCTTGCTCAGCTTGCCCAACGCCTTCTCCAGCCGCGCCTTTTCCTCGGCCACGTCGATGATGTCGGCCAGTGGCAGGCCAAAGCTCGCCCCGCCTACCGGCACTGTGATGCAGCCCTTGGGAAAGCTGGCGACCTCGTCCAGCGACTCGATCCGCGCCAGCCGCTTGATCAGCGTCTCGTTGCGCGCCCATGCGCCACGTCCGGCCTCGTCCAGCTCCGTGACCAGCATCGGCACGTAAAGCCCCGCCGGCACGCGCATTTGCGCACGGGCGGACCGCACGCCTTCGATCAGCGCGATCACCCAGGACATCTCGGCCTCGGCCGCCGGATCGACCACCGAGGTATCCAGCCCCTCGGGCCAGTCGGCATGCACGCACATCTTGTCCCGCTTGGCCGTCAGTCCCCACAGTTCCTCGGTGATGAAGGGCATGAACGGATGCAGCAGGGTCAGGCACTGGTCGATGACCCAGGCCATGGTGTCGCGCGTCTCGGCCGCAACGGCGGCGTCGTCGGACTCGAACAGCGGCTTGGAGAACTCGACATACCAGTCGCACACCTTGCCCCAGACAAAGGCGTAAAGCGCGTTCGCCGCATCGTTGAAACGGTACTCGGTCAGCGCATCGTCGACCGTTTCGCGAACCTTGGCCGTTTCGCCGACGATCCATCGGTTCAGCGTCGCATTCGGCGCGGGCATCCCGCGTGGCGCCATGTCGATCCCCACGGCTCCGTTCAGTTCGGCAAACCGCACCGCGTTCCACAGCTTGGTGCCGAAATTGCGATAGCCGGCGATGCGGTCCCTGGACAGCTTGAGAACCCCGCCGATGGACGCCATGGAGGCATTGGTGAAGCGCAGCGCGTCCGCGCCGTACTCGTCAACAATATCAAGAGGATCGATGACGTTGCCGGTGGTCTTGGACATCTTCTTGCCCTTCTCGTCGCGGACGAGTTGGTGCAGGTAGACGGTGTGGAAGGGGATCTGATCGACCACGGCCAACTGCATCATGATCATCCGGGCCACCCAGAAGAACAGGATGTCGAAACCGGTGATCAGGACGCTGGTCGGAAAGAAGCGCCGCAATTCGTCCGTGTCCTCTGGCCATCCCAGCGTGCCGATGGGCCAGAGACCGGAAGAAAACCAGGTGTCGAGCACGTCGGGGTCGCGCCAGACAGGAACGACAACCGGACCGCTAGGCTGCTGTATCCGGCCTTCGGTACGAACATGCAGGTTGTGCAGATCGTCGCCCAACAGGTCGACGGCATCGTGGATCGTGTCGACCACCCGGAAATCCGTGCCGTCTGGAAAGCGATAGGCGATTTCCCGGAGCGCCTCTTCCTCGGTCGCGGCACAAACGTGATAGGGCTCGCCTTCGGGGCCGGGATAGTACCAGACCGGGATCTGGTGCCCCCACCAGAGTTGGCGCGAAATGCACCAGGGTTCGATGTTCTCAAGCCAGTGGTAATAGGTCTTTTCACCGCTCTCGGGGATGATCCTGATATCGCCGTTACGCACCGCCTCCAGCGCCGGGCCGACCACCTTTTCGGCATCGACGAACCACTGGTCGGTCAGCATCGGCTCGATCACGACCTTGGACCGGTCACCGAAGGGCTGCATGATCGGCTTGGCTTCGACCAGCGGGACCAGCGCCGCCGGGTCGTCGTCGTCGCCCAGTTTGCGGCCCAGAACCGGATCGTCCGCCCGCGTCATCACCGCCAGCCCCTCGGCGGTGATCTCCTCGACCACCTTCTCGCGCGCCTCGAACCGGTCGAGCCCGCGCAGGTGGTCGGGCACGAGGTTCAGCGCGTCGGCTTCGGACTCGGTCAGGGTCCGCTTGCCTTGCGCGACGGCTTGCGCGATCGCCGCGGCTTCTGCATAGGGCGCGCCGTCGTCGCGCATGGCGCCGCGCGTATCCATCAGCCTGTACATCGGGATGCCGCCGCGCTTGGCGACCTGGTAGTCGTTGAAATCATGTGCGCCGGTGATCTTGACCGCGCCCGAGCCGAAGGTCGGATCGGGGTATTCGTCGGTGATGATCGGGATCAGGCGGCGGTGTTCCTTGGGGCCGACCGGGATTTCGCAGAGCTGGCCGACGATGGGGGCATAGCGTTCGTCGGACGGGTGCACCGCCACCGCGCCGTCGCCCAGCATCGTTTCGGGCCGGGTCGTGGCGATCGAGATGTAGTCGCGGGTTTCGCGCAGGGTGACGTTTCCGTCCTCGTCCTTTTCGACATATTCATACGTGGCGCCCCCCGCGAGCGGGTACTTGAAGTGCCACATGTGACCGGCGACCTCGACATTCTCGACCTCGAGATCTGAGATCGCCGTCTCGAAATGCGGGTCCCAGTTGACCAGCCGCTTGCCGCGGTAGATCAGGCCCTTTTCGTACATGTCCACGAAGACCTTGATGACGGCGTCGTGGAAATTGGCCGAGTTCTCGTGTCCGATGCGCCGGTCGCCCGGAGCGCCGGCCATGGTAAAGGCGTTGCGCTCCCAGTCGCAGGAACAGCCCAGGCGCTTGAGCTGTTCGACGATGGTGCCGCCATACTGGCCCTTCCATTCCCAGACCTTGTCCAGGAACGCCTCGCGGCTCAGGTCGGTGCGGCGCAGGTTGCTTTCGGCCATCAGCTTTTTTTCGACCTGCAGCTGCGTGGCGATGCCGGCATGGTCCTGTCCCGGCTGCCACAGCGTGTCGAAACCGCGCATCCGGTGCCAGCGCACCAGGATGTCCTGCAACGTGTTGTTGAACGCGTGGCCGACATGCAGCGCACCGGTGACGTTGGGAGGCGGGATCATCACGCAAAAGCTGTCGTCGCGCCGCTTGTTGGCGCCGGCCCGAAAAGCCTCGGCCCGTTCCCATGCGGCGGTGATCCGTGGCTCGGCCGCGCCTGCGTCAAAGGTCTTGTCCATCGCCATCGCGGGATGTCCCTCGTGCCTGGTTGTCTGGTCCCGGCTCTCCTAGCGAATGGGGCAGGGAAGGGAAAGGCTTGGCGATGGGAATGCCCGCACCCGGGCAAGAAAAAACGGCGACGCCAGGGAGGAGGAGAGGCGCCGCCGTTCAGGTCATCGGCCGCCAGGGAGGAGGAGAGGCGGACCGAATATCGGTGAAGCGTCACGCGCTTCGATGTTCTGAACGGTGGCACCTAGGGAGGAGGAGCGGTGCCACCGCCAATGTCAAGAACCCGAAGGGAGGAGGAGGGTTCCTGCATGTCTGGGGCGCATTGCCCCGGTGTTTGCGGCGGTGATGCTAGGGAGGAGGAGCGCATCACCGCCTTGTTACGGAAGGCTCGGGGAGGAGGAGCCTTTGCCGTATCGCTTAAACTTCGTATGCGGCCTGCCAGGCCACGCGGCGGATCACCGAGCGGTTCAGACCCAGATCGTTCAATTCACGTTCGCTCAGCGTGTTCAGCTCGCGAAGGGTTTCCCGGTAGATCCGGCGCCGCGCAAGGCGTGCGCGAAGGTCAACGACCAACGCTGCGAACCGGCCGCCCAGACCACCTTGCGTGCGAGAAAAACTGTCGGTCACGTTTGCCATCGTATTCTTGCCTCTTGCACCTGTGTGCGTTTCGTTGAAGCAAAGATGGGACAAATGCTGCACTTGCACAATGCTCTCTCCGGCAATGCTGCTATGCAGCAAATGCATATGATAACTGCTTGAAAAAGCGTCATTGTGATACAAAACCGGCGCTTCGACTTGATTGCCGCGGCGTCACTGCCACTTGCTCAGGCAGAGAACGAAAGGAACCGGCAGATGACGAACTCCGACGCGATCCGAAGCGCTTTGAAACGGCTTGTTTTGCCGGATGGCGGCGACTTGATCTCACGCGACATGATTCGAGCGCTGAGCGTCGACGGCGGCGCGGTGCGTTTCGTGATCGAGGCCCCCAATGCCGACATGGCGCGCCAGATGGAACCCTTGCGCCAGGCGGCGGAACGGCTTGTCTCGGAATTGCCCGGCGTGACCAATGTCCAGGTCGCGCTGACGGCGCACGGCCCCGCACCCAAACCGCCATCACTGAAAATCGGAGGCCATGCCCAGCCGCAGACCGGTGTAATGAAACCCGCAGGTGTCAAGACGGTGCTTGCGGTGGGGTCCGGCAAGGGCGGGGTGGGCAAGTCCACCGTTTCGTCCAACCTGGCGGTGGCGCTGGCGCGGGCCGGCAAGAGGGTGGGGTTGCTCGACGCCGATATCCACGGACCCAGCCAACCGCGCATGTTCGGTCTGACGAAACGTCCGGCCAGCCCGGACGGCAAGACGATCATCCCGTTGCGGGCGCATGGCGTGACCGTGATGTCGATCGGGTCGATGCTGGCCGAGGACAAGGCCGTGGTCTGGCGTGGGCCGATGTTGATGGGCGCATTGCAGCAGATGATGATGCAGGTCGACTGGGGGGATCTGGACGTGCTGATCGTCGATCTGCCACCGGGAACGGGCGATGTGCAATTGTCGCTCTGCCAGAAGTCCGAGGTGGCGGGTGCAATCGTGGTCTCGACCCCTCAGGATGTGGCCCTGCTGGATGCGCGCAAGGCGCTTGATGCGTTCGCCACGCTGAAGACGCCGGTTCTGGGCCTTATCGAGAACATGGCGGTCTTTACCTGCCCGCATTGCGGCAAGGATAGCCACATCTTCGGTCATGGCGGTGTCGCGGCCGAGGCGGAAAAGCTGGGCGTACCGCTTCTGGCGCAATTGCCGATCGATCTGGAGACACGGGTGGCAGGCGATGCCGGCACGCCCGTCGCGGCGGGCGACGGGGACATGGCGCGGGCCTATGCGCAATTGGCCGACCGTTTGATCAAGGGCGGGATCGTCTGAGCCGCCAAATGCCTTGTGAGGCATTTGCAAAACCCTGGCGAGGGTTTTGCGCGGGGTTCAGACGGCGCGCGACAATGTCAGAAACAGATCGGTCACCAGTGCGGCCGAGTCGACGTTGACAGCGCGGGCGTGGCGGGCGCGGTCACCGGCGACCTGCACCGCCTCGGCCCAGCGGCGTCCGGTGGCGGGATCGGGCGCCAGCCTCCGCAGCACTTCGGATTCGCCTCGGACGGCTTCGTGTTCGGGCGGTGCGCCGATGACGCCGGACCGCGCCAGCCTGGCAGCCAACAGGTCGGTCAGGCTCAGCACAAGGTCCAGGCGGGCTTCCTTGCCGCGTCCCGCGCAGCTTTCGGCGAGCGCCAGCAGGCGTGGGCGGTCAAGCCGCGGCAGGCTGCCCAGCAGCGACACGAGGTCGGCATACAGCGCCAATCCCCCGGCCTCGTGCAACTGGAATGCCGACCCCACCGATCCACCGGACAGTGCGGACAGTGCCGTGGTCTCTTCGACGGGTATCTGGGCGCCCGCCTGTTCCAGGGCTGCCGCCATGTCCTCGGCCGAAAGGCTGGCGAGCCGAAGGGTCCGGCAGCGCGACCGGATTGTCGGTAGCAAGCCCGCCGGCTGATGGCTGATCAGCAGCATCACGGTATCGGCCGGCGGCTCTTCGAGCAGCTTGAGCAACGCGTTGGCCGCATTGGTGTTGAGCGCATCGGCATCGTCGACGATCACCACGCGGCGACCCCCATCGGCAGCCGAGCGGTGCAGGAAGCGCGCCATCTCGCGCACTTCGGGAACCCGGATTTCGCTGGAGAAATCGCCCTTCTGAAAATTCTGCAACCGCAGATCGGGGTTGCTGTCCGGCCCCTTGCCGAAGCGGCGCAGCAGGAAGACGCCAGGTTCGGATCGCGCGCGGATGCGGCGGGCGACCGGATGATCCGGATCAATGTCCAGCGAGTTCGGCGGCGGAGGGGCACCGAACAGCCCGTCTTCCTGTTCCAGCGGCGTTGCCAGTAGGAACCGTGCGATGCGCCAGGCCAGCGTCGCCTTGCCCACCCCGCGCGGACCTGTCAGCAGCCAGCCGTGATGCAGCCGCCCGGTCGCGAAGGCATCCAGGAAACCGGCTTCGGCCTGCCCCTGTCCCAGCAGCCGCGCGGTTTCGCGCGGATGCGGTGCGCCGTCGAGCTGCGTCGGATCGGGAATGTCGGCGGTGTCGGTCACGGCAGGTGCGGCGCGATTGCGGCGGCGACGTCCCGTGCCACGTCGGCCTCGCCGCGGTTGCCGTCTATGACCCGGAACCGGTCGGAAAATTCGGCCGCCAGCGCGAGGAACCCTGCGCGCATCCGTTCCTGCAGGCCGATCCCGAAATCCTCGAACCGCTCTTCCTCGGTCGCACGGGCCTTGGCGCGGGACAAGGCGGCGGCGGGGTCCATGTCGATCAGCAGCGTGAGGTCCGGCTCGGTCGCGATCATCAGGTCGTGCAGCGCGTCCACCTTGGCGCGCAGATCGCCGCGGCTGAGCCCCTGGTACATGCGCGTGCTGTCGGCAAAGCGGTCGCAGATCACCACCTTGCCGGCGTCCAGCGCGGGCCGAATGGTGCGTTCAAGGTGATCGCGGCGGGCCGCAGTGAACAGAAGCAGCTCTGTTTCCGCTGACCAACGGTCGGGATCGCCCTGCAGCACAAGCGCGCGGATTTCCTCGGCGCCGGGGCTGCCACCCGGTTCACGGGTCAGAACCACGTCACGGCCGCCGGCGCGCAGGCTTTCGGCCAGGCGCCGCGCCTGCGTGGACTTGCCCGATCCGTCGATGCCTTCAAAGCTCAGAAACAGGCCCTTGCGGCTCACATTGCCTCCGCTGCGCCGCCCGATTGCATGCGTTTGAGCAAGACCTGGCTGACGGTAAGCATGCGGTTCACGAAACCACCGGCTTCGACCGTCTGTTCCGCCACCAGCGGCACGCGATGTTCGGGCAGACCGTCCGGGCGAATGATCAGTTCGGCCAGGCGCTGCCCCTCGGCGATCGGCGCTTCGATCGGGCCGGTATAGACCACTTCGGCCGTGTAGGGCGTGGCCGCGGCCAGCGGTAACAGCAGCGTGGTCTCGGCCTCGGCGACCAACCCCACGCGGTCGGACGCGCCCATCCAGACCTCGGCCTCGGCGATGCGCACGCCGGGCTTGACGATGGTCTTCTCGGCGAATTGCCGGAACGCCCAGTTCACGATCGCCTCGGATTCCTCGGCGCGGGTCTTGGCGCTGTCCAGACCGGTGATCGAAAAGATCACCCGCCGGTCGCCCTGCTTGGCCGATCCGACAAGACCGTAGCCCGCTTCCTGGGTGTGGCCGGTCTTGAGCCCGTCGGCGCCGATCCCCAGCCCCAGCAGCGGGTTGCGGTTGAACCGGTTCTGGCTTTCCTTCTCGTCGAAAAGGAATTCGGTCTCGGCGAACATCGGATAGTAATCCGGAAAATCCTCGATCAGCAGGCGCGCCAGCAACGCCAGGTCGCGCATCGACATGACATGGCCGTCCTCGGGCCAGCCGTTCGAGTTCTTGAAGGTCGAATTGGTCATGCCCAGTTGCTGGGCGCGTGACGTCATCATCCGGGCGAAACCGGCTTCGGTTCCGTCCGGGCTCAGCGCCTCGGCCAGAACCACGCAGGCGTCGTTGCCCGACAATACGATGATACCGCGGATCAGGTCCTCGACGCTGACCCGTTCGCCGGCCTTCAAAAACAGCGTCGAGCCGCCGTAATCCATGGCATGCTGCGAGACGCGTAGTTCCTCGTCCAGCCGCAGTCGGCCGTCGCGCACCGCTTCGAAGGCGACATAAAGCGTCATAAGCTTGGACATCGAGGCCGGCGGCAGAGGCTGATCGGCGTTCTTGGCCATCAAAACGGTGCCGGTCTTGACGTCCAGCACATAGGCCGCCTGGGCGCGGGTATCGAAAGCCTGCGCCTGGAACGCAAGCAGCGCCGCGGCGGCGGCGCCGGCAAGCAGGCGGCGAAGGGCAGGGATCATGGGCAGCTCCTGTCCTGGTATGGTCGGGCGTCAGTTCGTGACGGCGTAGGCGTCGGTAAAGCCCGTCCCCTTGATGGTTTTCAGCAATGTGGCCTGTTCCGACTTGGTTTGCGCCGGTCCGACCAGCACCCGCCAGAACGTCTTGCCGTTCGAGCTTTGCTGTTTGACGGTGGGCACCATGCCGGCCTGCCGCATCGCGGTTGCGGTGTTTTCGGCGTTCTGCTCGACACTGAAAATGCCGATCTGGATGAATGGCTTGGCCAGTTTGGATGGCGCCGGCGCCGGAGCGATGGCGGCGGCCGGTTCGGGGGCCGGTACGAGGTCGGTCGCCACGGCCGGCTGCGGTGCGGCGTCCAGCGCGGACGCGGCAACGGCAGCGATCGGCTCCAGCGCGCCTTCGCTGACCTCGGGTGCGACGGGCATCGCTTCGTCGAGCGCGGCCATGTTTTCGTCCATGGGTGCAGCGTTGGGCTCCACCACTTCTTCGCGCTTCAGGGCGACGACGTTCAGATTGGTCGGCGCACCGGCCAGGATGCCGAGCGCCGCTGCCGCGTCCGACGACACCTGCAGGCGTGGCCCGGGGCTTTGGCGTTCGCGACGGAACAGCGCGCCGATGACGAACTGGCCGTTCTTTTCGTTGCGGATGATGGCGCGTTCGGGATCCTTGACGTCGGGATGAGCGACCCAGACGCCGCCAAGCGATGGCCGGCCATCCCAAAGCCCGGCCTCGGTGGCCTGGAAGATCTCGGGGGCTTCGACGTCGCGTTCTGTCGTGCGCCCGCCGCTGGTTGCAGCGCGGGCCACGGTTTCTTCGCCACCGGAAGCTGTCTTCGGTTGCAGGAATGCGGGTATCTGGCCATCGGCGCAGGCCGTCAAGGTCGTCATAGCTGCGAGTAGCACCATTCCGTGCAGCGTCCTGCCGCGAAAAGTCGAGAAAGCCTTGCTCATGGCGTGTCCCTTGCCTGTCTCTATGCGCTTGCGCGCTGCCGATCGGGGGTGATGTCCCGCTCTGGCATGCCTCGTGTGAGCGCTTTTGCCGCGCCTTCCGGGGCAGAGTAACCGCTTCGCGGCGCTGTGGAAAGCCCGCAGTCGAAAATGCGCGGATTTTCCCGCATCGCCCGGGTTTCAGAATCGCAGCCTGCTCGCTAAGGCTGGACGGCACCGGAGGTTTGGCAGAGTGGTCGAATGCGGCGGTCTTGAAAACCGTTGGGCGTGAAAGCGTCCCGTGGGTTCGAATCCCACAGCCTCCGCCACAGCCTGCCTTGCGTGGCTTCCGAGCGTCACATCCGGCCCGTCAGCACAGCGTATGCGCCGGTTCGGCCCAACGGGGCGCCAGTGCCGTGTGGATGCCGAGGGCATCCAGCCAGCGCTGGACCTGGTGGTTGACGAGATCGTCCAGCGTTTGTCCGCGCGTGTAGAAGGCCGGCATCGGAGGCGCCACGACCGCGCCCATCTCGGTCACCGCGGTCATGTTGCGCAAGTGCCCCAGATGAAGGGGTGTTTCGCGCACTCCCAGAACCAGCGGGCGTCTTTCCTTGAGCGTAACGTCAGCAGCGCGGCTGAGCAGGCTGCTGCCGATGCCGTTGGCGATCTCGGCCAGCGTCTTGACGCTGCAAGGGGCGATGATCATGCCCTGCACGGGATAGGAACCTGACGCGATCGAAGCGCCGATATCGGAATTGGAATGGACGTGATCGGCAAGCGAACGGGCCATCTCGTAGCCGTTTTCGGTTTCCACGGCGAGGGTCTGAACCGCCGCTTTCGTCACGATCAGGTGCGTTTCCACCGACAGACCCTGAAGCACTTCGAGCAGTCGCAGCGCATAGGGCATACCGGATGCGCCGGACAACCCGACGGTTATTCTGCAGCGGCCATGCTGCGGTACAGCGACGCGAGGGGGGCGCAGAGGGGACATGTTGTGATATCGATCCCTTAATGATTGTGGACAGCGCCGGGGGTTTCCTTTAAGGAGAGCGCCGGGTAAGTTGACCCTAGGGAAGCTTGTGCATGACAAGGACCGCCAAGAGTATGGTTCGTCAACGGTCAGGTTACTGCTTGGGTGCCGCGCAGGCATATGTTTTTTTATGGAAAAAGTGATTAGACTGTCATGATAAGCGTGCTTTTGATTGATGACGATGTCGAGCTTGCCGAGCTGATGCACGACATCCTGAAAAACTACAGCATCGAACTGGATGCCGTGCACAGCCCAAGCGAAGGGTTCGCTGCTCTCGAGGCCAAGACCTATGACTTGGTGCTGCTCGACGTCATGTTGCCCGAAGTCAACGGCCTGCAGATGTGCAGCAAGATCCGGTATTCCAACGCACCCTACAAGGATGTGTCGATCATCATCCTGACGGCCCGGACCGAACTGACCGATATGGTGGTGGGTCTCGAGACCGGTGCCGACGACTACGTCAAGAAGCCTTTCGAACCGCGCGAACTGGTGGCCCGGATCAACGCGATTCTGCGCCGGACGAAAACCCCGCAATCCGAAAACACCGCACAGAACGCGACTGCCGAGCCCGTCGCCTCTGGCGGGAAGTCCGGGCTGAGTTGCGAGATCACCCTGGACGGCGACACCCTGCAGATCGAAACCCAACGCGCCCAGATCCTGGTCAACGGAAACAAGCTTATCACCACGTCGATGGAATTCGAGCTGGTGGCGGCGCTGGCGAAACGGCCGGGCGAGATCCTCAATCGCGATGACCTGCTGGGCGAGGTTCACGGCACGACCGTGATCTATACCCGCAGCATCGACGCGCTGATCTATCGGCTGCGCACCAAGATCAAGGAAGCCGGAGCTACGGTCGACTTTATTCGCACTGTCCGTGGACGGGGCTATTCGCTGGTTGGACAGGTGAACCAGCTGAACGGCGCATAGCACCGCGACACCCGCCAGCCGGGAAGCGGCCTGGGGAATACATTCAAAAGGCGAGTTTTGTGACACGGGGTCACGGGCCGAACCACGGTCCGCAAACTTTTGTGACATTTTTCGTCATTCAAAAACAGATTTCGCCAATAAACTCTCATATACAGAGTTTTGTGCAGATATTTTGGACCCTATTCTCCTTTTTAGGAAATAGGCGTATGTTGGTGTTGTTCTCTCTTGTCTCCCGAAAGGGATATCGCCATGCAACGCCTGAGCTTTTTTCTCGTCCTGACACCCCTCGTGCTATTCGGCGCAATCGGTGGGTTCTTTTATGCCTATTCGGTATCCGTCATGCAGGGATTGAACAACCTGCCGGAAATCGATGCAATTCGCGCCATGCAGGAACTCAACCGCGGCACACGCAACCTGGTTTTCCTGTTCACGTTCCTGTTCACACCGATCATCGCTTTCGGATGCGCGGCGATTTTGTATTTCAAGGGGAGGCAAGCGGCGGCGTTGTTGCTGTTGGCAGCCACGGCGGTTTACTTCGGCGGGTCCTTCCTGCCTACAGTCAATATCAGCGTACCCATGAACCACGCGATCGAAGCGCTTGACCCGGCGCGCCTGTCGATCGAAGAGGCCACCAGCGCCTGGACGGCCTACAGCGCGGACTGGACCTTCTGGAACAGCGTTCGCGCGATCATGGCGCTGGTCGGGCTGGCCTTGGCCGGCGCGGCGATGCACTCGGTCGCACGCGAACCCGCCACAACCCTCTGAGCGCACCGAAATTCCGATCAACTTGCCCGCCGGTCCGAAAAGGCCGGCGGAATAGGTTTTTTTCGCGATCCGGCATGTTGTTGTTTTATGGCAGCAATATGATTGAGCATGATATTTCTGTCATGCAGGCTTGTTTTCTCTACATGGTCATCTTCAAACGGCGTCGAAAAAGCATTCTTTGTTGTTTGAGTTTGGTGCCTCCAGTTTCGTAAATTGCGTCAGGACAAAGTGACCAATTTGCGAGGACTGAAACCGTGAACACAGTATCTGACCCAAAGTCGTTTCAATACGACCAAACACAGGCGCTGGCCGGTAGCGCGGCTGCCGAACCGGCGGTGCGCTTCCGCAAGCTGTCCAAGACCTACCGCATGGACCGGGTGGACGTTCCCGCGTTGCGTGGTGTCTCGGGGCGGATCGATCGTGCCGGAACGACCTTCATCACCGGACCGTCGGGCAGCGGGAAGTCGACGCTGTTGAACCTGCTGGGCCTGCTCGACCGACCGACGGGTGGTGAACTGACCGTTCTGGGCGAAGACGTTACCGGGTTGTCCGACCGCGCCGCTGCGGATTTCCGGGCCCGCCATATCGGGTTCGTGTTCCAGAGCTTCAACCTGATCCCGGTGCTCAGCCTGCGCGAGAACGTCGAATTCCCGCTGCTGAACCGCAAGATGAGCGGCGCGGCCCGCAAGGCCCGCGCGATGGATTACCTGGATGCGGTCGGCCTGGCCGACCTGGTCAATCGTCGTCCCGGAGAAATCTCGGGCGGCCAGCGGCAGCGCGTCGCCATCGCCCGGGCTCTTGTCAGCGAACCGAGCCTCGTCATCGCCGATGAACCCACCGCGAACCTGGACAGCCGGACTTCGCGCGAGATCGTCGCGCTCATGGATCGCGTGCGGACCGAACTGAACACATCGGTGGTGATCTGCACCCACGACACCGACCTGATCACGCCGGCCAGCGCGGTCATTCACATCATCGACGGCCAGACCGCAGAGGAGTAAGGGCCATGATCTGGAAAATCGCGTTGCGCAACATCTTCAAGAACGCCCGGCGTTCGACGACGACGGCGCTGGCCATCGGTGTCGGCGGGCTTGCCGCTCTGTTGTTCGGCGGCTTCGTCACTTCGATCTGGTACGGGGTGCAGACCTCGATGATCCAGGAGCAGGGGAACCTGCAGGTCTACCGCAACGGCTATCTGGAATTCGGCGCCGCCAATCCCGATGCCTATACGATCGAGAACTGGGATCAGGTCGCGGCCCTTCTGGCTGCTGATCCGATGCTGGCCGAAAACCTTGCGGTGATCACACCCCGGATCGATCTGGCCGGCGTGGCAGGCAACAACGAAACCGGCAATTCCAAGACCTTCATCGGCACCGGCATCGTGCCCGCGCAAGTGGACCAAATGCGCGGCTGGGATGGCTGGAAAATCGGCCAGGTCGCGCCGGCGACGGGCCTTGCCGCCGGTGGCTCTGACAGCGTGATCGTCGGTCTCGGCATGGCCCGGATGATGGGCATGTGTGCCGCCCTGTCCGTGCCGGATTGCCAGGACGCGCCGGTTGCGGCCGAGGACCTCGTCGTCGAGGAACAGGACTTCACTTCGCTCGTCGCGGGGGAAGGCGGGCTGTCCGACCAGAGCGCGGGAAGCGAAAAGCCGCAGCTCAACGTCATGGCCGCAACCTCTGCCGGTGTGCCGAACATCGCCCGGGTCAGCATCGAAGCCGCACAGGCGCAGGCGGTGCGCGCCGTCGACAACAGCTTTGTCATGATGCACTTCGAACAGGCCCGCAGTCTGCTTTACGGCGACAGCCAGCAAGCCACGACGCTGATGCTGCAAGTCGCTGATCCGGCCAAGGTCGACGCAGTCAAGGCGCGCGTCGCCGAGATCCTGACCGGTGCCGGGCTGGACCTGAGTGTCTACCACTTCACCGAAGTCGACCCGACCTTCGAGCGCATCTTCGGGATGTTCAGCTTCATGTTCGTGGTCATCGCCTTCGTGCTGTCGATCGTCATCGCCTTTACCATCGTCAACACGATCTCGATGACCATCGTCGAGCGGGTGAAGGAAATCGGCACGATCCGGGCGCTTGGTTTCCGCAAGGGTTTTGTCCAGACGCTGTTCCTGACCGAAAGCACGCTGATCGGCGTGATCGGTGCGGCGATTGCCCTGGGCGGTGCGCTGGCTGTGGCCAACCTGGTGAACGCGGCTGGTCTGCAATGGACCCCGCCGTCCAACGCCACACCGCTCACGGTGCAACTGATGGTGCTGGACAACCCGGTCTTCGCCGCCAGCGTGGTTGGCGCCCTGATCGCCCTCGCGCTGCTGGCCGCGGTGCTGCCCACGTTCAAGGCCGCGCGCCTGAACATCGTCGAAAGCCTGCAACGGGCCTGATGCGGCCCTGCCATGGCCGGTCCCGTGTTCGATCGCGGGGCCGGAAGACCCCAGCAAACGACCCGACACCCACAACTCTGCCATTCGAAAGGAACAGACCATGGAACTCGATCGTCGCGAATTCGCCCGGCTTCTTCTCGGCGGGATGACCGCAGCCGGGCTGGCCTCTTTCGGTCTCCCGAGCGCGGCCGCCGAAAGCGCCGGTTCGGTGCTGAAGAAGGCCGATGCGATCCGCAACCCGCAAACCTCGTTCGCCGTTGACGTCGACCTGATCAACTATGAACGCGGGCGCGTTAAGGAACAGACCAGCGTCACCACCTATTCCCGCGCCACCGGAAACCAGTTCCAGACGCTGGTGCATATCAACGCGCCGGCCGCGGACCGGGGCAAGATCCTGCTGCGCAACGGCAACATCCTGTGGCTTTACGACCCGTCTTCCAAGGCGTCCGTACGGATCTCGCCGCGCCAGCGTTTGCTGGGCAACGCGTCGAACGGCGATGTCGTCAGTTCGAACCTCGTCGGCGACTACAAGGCCAGCATGGAAGGCACCGAAACCATCGCCGACGGCGACAAGAAGAACCGCAACTGCCACAAGCTGCGCCTGACCCAGGCCTCCAGTTCGGCGCCCTACAGCGCGGTCGAGTTCTGGGTCGATGCCTCGAACAGTCAGCCGGTGAAGGGCAAGTACTACACCGACTCGGGCAAGCTGATCAAAGTCGCCTGGTATCGCAACCTGCGCAACCAGATGGGTGCAAGCCGTCCGACCGAGATCGTCATCGCCGACGGGTTCGACCCCAACAAGGTGACGCTGATGCGCATGTCCAACTACCGCGCCAAGAACATCCCCGAGGCTTGGTTCAGCAAGGAATGGCTGCCGAACTTCAAGGCCTGACCCTTCGGGTCGGCTTCCCTTCAACGTTTGCCGAAAAGGAGACCCCGACATGAAACGCCTTCTGACGCATTCGGTCGCCGCGACACTCGCCTTTCAACTCGCCGTTCCGGCCATGGCGCAGGATTTCGACCTGCCGCCCGATCTTCCGGGACTGCCAGGCGAAACCGTCCTCCCCCAAGACGATGTCGCCTTGGCGCCGGGTGCGTCGGAAGACCCGTCCGCTGCTGCCGATACCGGCCCCGTGCTGTCCGAGGGCGATGCGGATTTGGAACTGCCGCCCGATACGGCGGTTCCCGTTCTCGCCGAAGCGCCGAGCGTCGCGCAGGTCCAACCGGCCGGCATCGCCGGAAACGGGTTGTCGGCCACGCTGGAACTGGAAAGCCGCGTCTTCGCCAATACCGATCTGGACGGCGACACCGATACCGCCCTGCGCTTTCAGGCCCACTATTTCGGCAATTGGGCCATCGGAGAAAAAACCAGCCTGAACTTCAACTTGCGGGCGCGAACCGAGATCGCCGAGGGACGGGACTATGACTTTGGCGACGACTTCGCCATCGATATTCAGGAACTGTACCTGTCCTACGCGGTGACCCCCGGCACCAGCCTGCAGTTCGGGCGCATCAATATCCGCAACGGAGTCGCCACCGGCTTCAACCCGACCGACTGGTTCCGCGACGACAGCCTGGTGCTGACCGGCAGCGCCGCTCCGGCGGACCGGCGCAACGAACGGCTGGGCGTGCTTGCGCTGACCGCGACGACGACGATCGGTCAGACCCTCGTGCAACTGGGCTATCGCCCCGAGATCGATGCCGACCCCGATACCGTCTGGACCGACGCCGATGTGTTCGGCATGGGACTGGACCGCACCAATCCGTCCGAAGCGTGGTTCCTGAAGATGACACCACGCATCAACGACAACCTTTCCTTTACCGCCAACGCGGTTCTGATCGATGACGATCCCGGCCTGGGCTTCGAACTCAGCGGAACACTCGGCGACAATCTGGTTCTCTATGGCGAGGCCATGGCCCAGAAACGGCTGTCGCTGGTCGACGAGGCCCTGGGCGACACCCTGGGTTCTGCCGCGTTCCGCGACGGCGTCGGCGCCGGTCAAGGCAAGGAATGGTACCTGCAAGCCGCGCTCGGATTGAACTGGGCCTTGCCGGAGCGCCTGGTCGGCGCCGAGGACATTTCGATCACGCTGGAATACCACCTGAACGAAGCCGGCCTGAGCAATGGACAGATCGCTGCGTTGTCCGGCGCAACCGGTCTGGACGGACTGGCGGCCTCGGCCATCTATGGCGTCGCCAACCGCAGGCAGGATCCGCTGGCGCGCGAACAGGTCTTTACCCGCATCGCCTGGAACGACGCCGTGCAAGATGCCGACCTGTCCCTGCTGGCCTTCTACGTGCCGGCGGATCACAGCGGGCTGGCGCAATTGTCGCTGGACATTCCGGTCGGTCAGAATGGCAATTTCAACCTGCGCGCGATAAGCACGTTCGGAGATGATACCTCGATCTACGGGGCCAATCCGAACAAGAGCTCGGTCCAGATGGGCTTTACCTACACGTTCTGAAACACGGGCGCCCCAAGACGCCCGATAACGCCGAGGCATGAGGATACAACTGTGCGCGTGTTGATGCTGGACGACGACGAAGAACTGGGCGCCTTGATGCAGCCGGTTCTTGCGAAATACGGGATGGAGCTGACACTGGCGTTCACGCCATCGCAGGCTTTCGACATGCTGGGCGCCGAAGGTTTCGATGTCATGCTATTGGACATGATGTTGCCCGAACTGGACGGGATGTCCGTCTGCCGGTCGATCCGGTCAAGCGGCAAATCGTTCGCCGAAATCCCCATCGTCGCCCTGACCGCGCGGGCCGAGCTGACCGATCGCATCGTCGCGCTGGAAAGCGGAATCGATGACTTCGTCGCCAAACCCGTGGAAATGCGCGAACTCGTGGCGCGGATCGGCGCGGTGGTCCGGCGCAAGCGCGATGCCGGCAATACCTCTCCGGCCCAGGCCGAATCCCAATCCGCAACCGAATTGCACCTGTCCCCCGGACACATGTCGGCGGTCTACGGCCCCTACGCGGTCAACCTGACCGAACTGGAATTGCGCATCCTGCAATGCCTGAAGGAAGCAGAAGGCGCCATCATGAGCAGGGTCGAGATCCTCGAACGCATCGGCCACCATACGCAAAGCGATCCGGCCATGGTCGATACGATCATCTACCGGATACGACAGAAGTTCCGCGAACAGGGGCTGAAGTTCGACTTCATCAAGACCCTGCGTGGACAGGGCTATTGCATCAAGACAGAGCAGGCGAAATGACCGACTTTCTCGACCGCGCAAAGCTTTGGATCCGCACGCGATCCGTCTTCAGTCACCTATTGTGGGCGACGTTGGCCTCGACCACGCTTCTGAGCCTGGTCCTGATCCTCTCGCTTCAGCGGGTCGCCGACGAACACCCCCGCAGATACCTGGCGCGCGCGTTGTTCGACGCCTTCGCCGAAAGCGCGCTGAACCCCGGCGAAGCGGTGTCCGTGATCGGCGAAGCGCCGATGGTTCTCATGACCCCGCAAGAGGCCGCGAATTCGCGCTTTGCGGCGATCTACGAGGACGCGCTGGACGATCTCGACGGCATCGCCATCCGCCGGCTGGGCGATCACTACGCGGCTGTTTCCGTGCGCGGCGATACGGTGGCGGTGCTTCCCCAGTTCGGCCGGCAAATATCCACCTATGCGCTGTTTCTGGTCGGTGTCGTGATCATGTCGGTGCTTTTCGCGATCACTGCGATCTATCTGCTGATCCGCCGGCTCACGCTGCCCTTCGACGTGCTGACCGCGGGCATCCGCAAGGTCGAAGAGGGCGACCTGAGCTACCAGATCCCTTTGGAAAACACCTTTGGCGAATACCGGACCTTCGCCGAAGGCTTCAACAAGATGGTTTCCGAGCTGCAGCGGATCCATGAAAGCCGGCGCCACATGCTTCTGGCGCTGCCGCACGAGATCCTGACCCCGCTGTCGCGCCTGAAAGTGCGAAAGGACATGGTCGACGACCCGGACCTGCGTGCGCAGATCAGCAAAGACATCTCGGTGGTCGAGGAAATCCTGTCTTCGATCCTAGCTGCGGAAAAACGCAGCGCGGGAACGACTTCGGCCGATTTCATCGACATCGAACCGTATGCCGAGGAACAGATCGCGCAAATGGTGCATTCCGGCGTGGAAATCACGATCCAGAACAAGACCGGACAAAAGACCGCCTATTTCGACAGTTTTCTGACCAGCGTCCTTCTCAAGAACTTCGTCAGCAACGCGGTTCGCTACGGCAAGGGCAAACCGATCCAGGTGATTTTCTCGGCGGATGGTCAAAATTCCTGCGACATGCGCATGTCGGTGCGCGATCAGGGCATCGGCATCGCCCCCGATCAACTGCGCTATCTGATGGAGCCGTTCTGGCGCGCCGACGAATCCCGGGGCAGGGCGTCGGGTGGCTATGGCCTTGGTCTCTACCTGTGCCGGACGATCACGAACGGCCTGGGCGGACGCATCGATATCGAAAGCAAACTGGGCGAAGGCACTGAAATCACAGCTGTTCTGCCGAATGCCTTGTGCACCACTCTGGAGGAATTCTGACATGCCCCCGACGACCCACGCCGCCCCGGTCCAGAACGCGGATCCATTGCTGGCGCCGACCGAGTTCCTGGATCACGACGATCCGTCCGTTGCCGCCTTTGCCGAAAAAATATTGGCCCAATGCGGACCGGACCCGCGCGAACAGGCCGTGGCATTGTTCTACGCGGTGCGCGATGGCCTGTTCTACGAAATCTACAACGCGGATTTCTCGCGCGGTTCGATGAAGGCAAGCGCGATCCTCAAGCGACGGTCGGGCCTGTGTATCCACAAGTCTCTGGTTTACGCGGCCTTGCTGAGACATGCCGGAATACCGTCGCGTCTTTGGCTGACGGATGTGAAAAACCACCTCTGTTCGCCGCAGCTGGAACGGCTGATGGGCACCAAGATCTTTCACTACCACGCCCTGGTCAGTCTTCGTTTGGACGGGCGATGGTACAAGGCAACGCCGGTATTCAACGCCCGTCTTTGCCAATTATACGGAATGGCACCATTGGAGTTCGATGGTTATTCCGATTGCGTACACCACGCGTATGATCTGCAAGGGCGTGCACATATGGAAATTATGAATGATCATGGAGAGTTTGACGATCTTCCATATGATACTGTCATGGCGGGTCTGAGAAAAAAGCACGCAAGTCTTTTCAAGACAAGCACGCGATTCAAGTCGGGTTCTCTGCTTGCTGATATAGCGTAGCGCTCCAACTCCTTTACTCTGGTCGGCTGGGCTTGTGGGCGTCGAGGCATCGACGCCTTTTTTCGTTGTGTCAATACCATAAAGGTGCCGCCACGATGTCGAAAAACAGCGCCACATTGTGTCTTGCTTCGGGTCGTACACGCGTAGGGCGTCAAAAACTCTGTGTCTTAGTAGGATGTTTCTGAACAAAACAACAAACTATCCTTGGGATGAATGGTCTATGATCCAATCATGCCGGATGAAATTCGAAATCCTGCGACGGTCACCGGCAAATGAATACTGGAAACGAGGAAACCATGATTATCAATTCTCTGGAAAAGATCGCCACGACCGACCGCGATGTCGACTGGGGCAACGGGAAAAGCCGGCGGCTGCTGATCGAAAAAGATCAGATGGGTTATTCCCTGACCGATACGGTCGTCAATGCCGGTACCGCCTCGCTTTTGGAATACAAGAACCATCTCGAGGCCTGCTACTGCATCGAAGGCGAAGGCGAAGTCGTCGACGAACAGACCGGCGAGACGCACAAGATCGTGCCGGGCACGATGTATGCCCTGGACAAGCACGACAAGCATTGGCTGAAGGCCAGCAAGACGATGCGCCTGGTCTGCGTGTTCAATCCGCCGCTGAAAGGCCACGAGCGCCACTCGCTTGGCGGCGATAGCTCGGCCTACTGATCCGACCCACTTCCCCACTCACTCCCCGACTGACCAAAGGGTTGCACCGCCATGAATGACAGCATCGTGATTTCTGCGAGTTGCGCTGATGTCGCGTCTCCTGCCCTCCTCCCATCCGCGGGACAGACGGCGGCAGCACCCTTTGGCACTTTTTCGGTTTTCAGCCTGGACCACACCGCTTTCGAAACGGCGTCGCCGGCCGAGCGCGGCCGTCACACGCGGGTGTCGCACCGCCTGTCGTCCTTGGTGCCGCGGCTGCTCGATCGTGCCGGTTTGGCGCCGCAGGCGCTGGCCGGTTCGTCATGCGGTATCGTTTCGGGCTCTGTCTATGGCTGTTCGCAAGTCTACGACATGCACAGGCGTCTCAAGCGGTTCGGACCGCGCGGTGTCGATGCGGTCCGCTTTGCCCAGGCGACCCACAATTATCCGGTTTCGGCATGCGCCATCGAATACGGGATCGAAGGTCCGTGCCTTTCGATTCTGAATGCCGAAACCGCGGGGCTGGACGCTCTGCAATGTGCGCATGACTGGCTTCGGGCCGGGCGCTGCACGCGGGTGCTGGTCACCGCCTACGAAGATTTTGCCTCGCCAACCGGCGACCACCTCGCCGGTCGCGCGCGGCCGCATCTCTGCTCCGGGCAAGGCTATGGCGAAGCGATGGTCGTCGTGCTTCTCGAAACCGCACGGGCCGCGGCCGCCCGGGGCCGGACCGATCTGCCGGTTCTTACGTCGATCGGCACCGTGCCGCCGGCCAAGCCGGGTCTCTCGGTTCGGGCGGATAGCGAAACAACTCAGGGCTTTGCCCCAAGAAATCTCGACTTTCTCGGTGCCGGTGGCCTGTTGGCCTTGCACGACCTGCTGAACAGCCCCGCTGCGGGCCAGCCGGGTCGGGTGCAATGGCGCATCGCCGCGGCCGCCCAAGGCGTCAGCGGCGTGGCCGCCGGCATCGGGATTGGACAAATGGAAGACTGCTTATGACCCGTTCTGTCGTCGTGACCGGGCTGGGCGTGGTGACTCGCGACGCCGCCTGCCTTGCCGAATTCCAGCAGCTGCTCGATCGCGGCGGATCAGAGCCGGACGCGCCGAAGCAATTCGATACCGAGCGCTTCCGCGCCCGCCGCGCGCATGCAACCGACCCCGATACGACGCGCGCGGCACTCTACACCGCCCTGTCCGCCGGGCGGTTGCCGCCGCTCGAAGAACCGGAGATCGCCTGTGCGGGGCATGGCTTGCTGGCTGCGCTCGAAGCCATCGACCAAGCCGGCCTCGCCAGTTCGCCGCGAACCGGGATGGGGTGCGCCGTGGCAACCACGTCGGGCGGGCTCATGGACCGGTTCAGCGATGCGCTGGACGACAACCGGCGCGGCGACGGCGCTTTGGTCACACCGGCCAGCACGGCGCAGGTTCTGTCACGGGTCTTTGGCTTGTCGGGGCCGGTCTGCGCCTTCTCCTGCGCCTGCATGTCGTCGCTTGCCGCCTTGTCCTACGCCATGGCGCGGATCACCTCCGGCGATGCGGATATCATGTTGGTCGGCGGATCGGACCGCATGCGCGAAGCCGACTTCGCCGGGTTCAACGCGTTGCGCGCGATGGATCGCGACCGCTGCCGCCCCTTCGACAAGACCCGCCGGGGCATGATGATCGGCGATGGTGCGGCCATGCTGGTGATCGAAGACGAACATCACGCACGCGCCCGTGGGGCAAGGCCGCTGGTGCGTCTCGAAGGCATTGGCCTGTCGCTCGACAGCCACCACATCACCAGTCCGGACAGCCGCGGCCTTGTCCGTGCGATGCAACAGGCGCTGGCGCTGACCGGACGACGCCCGAACGAGATCGGCTATGTCAATTGCCACGGCACCGGCACGCCGCTGAACGACGCCGCCGAGGCCGACGCGCTGAACCAGGTCTTTCCCGCAGGTGTGCCGCGGCCCGTAGTCAGTTCAACCAAGGGCGCGACCGGTCACTTGCTTGGAACCGCGGGCGCCATCGAAACGGTCGCGACCATTCTGGCGCTGGCCAAGGGCGACACCCCGGTCATGGCCACCACACGAGAGCCCGAGGATATCGGGTTTCGGCTGCCGGTCTTGCAATCGGATGGGCGCATCTCGGGCGAGGTGGCGATGAAGAACTCGCTGGGGTTCGGCGGCTTGAACGGCAGCCTGATCCTTGAACGTCTCGAAATGGGAGAGCCGTGATGCGCGCGATCCGTAGCCTTTTGCCGGCAGGGGCCGGATCGTCCTATCGGTCCGACTTGATGCAACCGTTGCTCGAAGCGCTGGAACAGTGGGCGCCGGCGCTGAATGCCGGGTGGCGCGAGGACGACGAGACCGGCAGCTTCGGCGAGGCCCGCTGGCGGGCCTTGGTCGAGGCCGGGTTGACCGGCCTTGTCACCAGCGAGGATTTCGGCGGCCTGGCTTTGTCGGTTCAGGAATTGACCGAGTTGCTGGAGACGCTGGGCTATCTTTGCGAGGATGCCGGTCTTGGATTTTCGCTTGCCACGCATCTGTGCAGCACCTGCCTGCCGGTCGAGAAGTTCGGCAGCGCCGATATGCGGGCCGAGTTGCTGCCCTTGCTGGCGCAGGCAGACCGCGTCGGGGCGCATGCGATCACCGAACCCGACAGCGGCTCGGACGCATTTGCGATGAAGGCGACCGCCACGCGGGACGGCGATCACTACGTTCTCAGCGGCGAGAAATGCTTTATCTCGAACGCGCCCATTGCCGATATCTGCGTCGTCTATGCCCGCACACATCCGACAAAGGGTGCGTTGGGCGGGTTTTCTGCCTTTGCGGTGGATTGCGACAGTCCCGGTTTCGCCATCGGCAAGAAACGCAGCAAGATGGGTCTGCGCACGGCGCCCATGGCGGATCTCTATTTCGATGAGGTCAAGGTGCCGGCGACGCGCCTGATCGGGCGGGAAGGGCAGGGCTTTGCGATTCTGGATCATGTGATGCGGTGGGAAATCCTGTGCGTCTTCGCATTGCAGGTCGGCGAGATGCGCCGCCAGCTTGACCGCTGTATCCGCTATGCCAAGGAGCGCAGGCAGTTCGGCGCGCCGATCGCCAGTTTCCAGGCGATTTCCCATCGCGTCGCCGACATGCACATGCGCCTGCAATCGGCGCGTAGCTGGCTGGCACGGATGGTGCGCGCGATGGAAGGCGGCGGCCAGGCATCGCTGGAAATCGCTTCGGCCAAACTGGCCATATCCGAGGCCCACGTCGCCAACTCCATCGACGCGATAACGCTGCATGGCGGTTCCGGCTACATGACCGAGACCGGGATCGAATGCCACCTGCGAAACGCCGTGGGAGGGCTGATCTACTCCGGCAGCTCCGACATCCAGAAAAACCGCATCGCCGCCATGCTTGGCCTTTGACCCGAGGACCCGACCCATGTTGCAGAAGAACACCTTCGACATCCACGGCACCCACGCGTTCTATCGCCGTCTGCGCGCGGAAATGCGCCACATGCCGCACGCCGTGGTGCACGGCTCGGATGGCAGTGCCATGACCTATTCAGCGCTTCTGGACCGGTCCGACCTGATCCGCGAACGCCTGCCCGGACCGGGGCGGAAGGCCGAGGAAAGCATTGCGATCTGCGCCGCCAAGAGCCCCGATTGCCTGGCCGCGGTGCTGGCGGTGCTGAGCACCGGCCAAGCCTATGCGCCCTTGGATCCGACGCACCCGGTTGCCCGGCTGACGACGATTCTCGACGATCTGCAGCCCGGCGCTGTGATCGTCGATGCCAGCACCCATGACATGATCGCGCCCTGGGCACGCGCGCAACAGATCCCCCTGGTCGATCTGTCCTGCATGCCCGAGCGGGAATTCTCGACGCCGATCCGCCCCGTCGCGGTCGCGCAACAGGATCTGGCCGCGCTGTTGCATACGTCCGGCTCCACCGGCAAGCCCAAGCGGGTCGAGATCGAGGCGCATGCGTTGAACCTGTTCCAGGATTGGGTGGTCGAGGAACTGAGCCTGCGCATCGACGATTGCGTGCTCAGCCACGCGCCCTTCGCCTTCGATCTGTCCTTTCTCGACATCTATGCCACGCTGATGGCCGGGGCCGGCCTCGTGTTGGCCGATGCCCGCACCGCGCGCAACGGCGCGAGGCTGTGCCAGTTGATGGAACAGGCCGGCGTGACCGTGTGGCATTCGGCACCGTCGGCACTGAAACTGCTGGCCGAAAGCGCCGGCGACCAGGTCATGCCGTGGATGCGCTGCGTGTTGTTCGCCGGCGAACCGATGCCCGCCCGCGTGCTGAAGCGGCTGTTCGCGATATTCCCCAATGCGCGGTTCCTGAACATCTACGGCTGCACCGAAACCAACGACACCTTCTTTTACGAGGTGCCGCGCCAAGCCACTCCGGACCCGCTGCCGCTGGGCCGCAAGCTGCCTTACGTCGACTTCCTGCTGGTCGACGCCGAGGACCGGGAAATCATCGGCGCGGGCGAGGGCGAATTGTGGGTGCATTGCCCGACGATGATGCGGGGCTACTCCGACCCGGAATTGACGGCACGCGCGCTGGTTTGTCTGAACGGACGGCAATACTACCGCTCGGGTGATCTGGTACGGCGCGACGCCGCGGGGATGATCCACTTCGTCGGACGGATCGACACCGTGGTCAAACTGAGCGGTGTGCGCGTCGACCTGAACGAAGTCGACCAGGCGCTGGCCGCCTATCCCGGCGTCGACGAGGCGCTGTGCTTCGTCACGCGCTCGGGCGACGGGACGGTTCTGAACGCCTGGGTGACCACCCAGTCGGACGAACTGAACAGCCTCGATCTGCGTCTGCACCTGATGAAAACGCTTCCTGCCGCCGCGATCCCCCGCAATTTCACGATTTCCCTGCTGGCGGTTCCGCGGAACTCCAACGGGAAAGCCTGCAGGCGTCTTCTGGCGCAGAACTGCGACCCCGCCGCCGCATGACGGCATTCCCAGACAGACCAATATCTTTTCACAAGGAGACCACCCCATGTCATTCCAAGCCTTGCGCATCTTCATCGCCGAGGAATTCGCGCTGGACATCCCCGCCGACCGGCTGACCCCCGATCTCGACCTGATCGAGACCGGCATCGTCGACAGCCTGGGCGTGCTCAAGCTGATCGCTTTTCTCGAAGGCGAATACGACCTGACCATCACGCCCGACGAGCTGGATGCCGATCTCTATCGCAGCATCGGACAGATCGAAGCCTTGGTTGCGTCCAAGCGCGACGCGGCTGCAGCCGCCTGACGGCAGGCCCGATCATCAAAGGAGTGAAGACCATGACGCCGGAACGCACCGCCGCGCATCTGATCGCGGGCCAGATACCGACCGAAGAGCAGATGCGCGCGTATTGGCGGGCAACCGACGAGGGTCTTCGCCCCCGGGCCGAAACCGTGGCCGTGCTGGCCGCGCTTTCGGCCCGACCATCGGATACCGGCCTCATGCGCAGCTTCGTGCAATATGTGCGCGACAGCGCGCCGCCGGTCGCGCTGCGCTCGGCGCGGCAGGCGGTGAACATCGTCGGAACCGGTGGCGGGATATCCACCTTCAACATCTCGACCAGCGCGGCTTTCGTCGTCGCGGCCGCCGGTGGACAGGTCCTGAAGTCCGGGTCGTCGGCCTATTCGTCTTCGGTGGGATCGGGTGACATTCTGAACGCGCTCGGCCTGTCTGGCGCCAAGTCGGATGACGTGACCGATGCCATGCTCGCCGAAACCGGACTGGCCTTTGCGGCGCAGGGCCGGTACGCACCCATCTGCAAAAGGCTGGCGATCGCGGCGATGCCGCTGAACTTCAAGGTGATCGGGCGTTTCGTGAACGCGCTTGGTCCGCTCATATCACCCTACCGGATGCGCGCGCACGTGATCGGGACCGCGACGCCGACGCTGTTTCGGCAAATTCACGGGGTTGCGGCCTCTCTGGATATTCCCGCGCTCGTGGTGCACGCGCATTTGGGCGTCGACGAGTTGCTCAGCATCTGCCCCAACACCTGCCAGTGGAGCAACAGGCCCAGCCCGTCGTTGCTGGACCCGCGCGAACTGGACCTGCAACCCGGAACCCCGGATGCGTTGGCCGGTGGCGACCTGCAGACCAACATCGCATTGATGACCGCGCTGCTGAAAGGCAAGGCGGGGGTGGTGGCCACCCAGACCGTCGCTTTGAACGCCGGCGCCGCGCTTTATGCGGGCGGTGCTGCGCCCGACCTTGCAGCCGGAACGCAGCTGGCACTGACCTGCCTGGCCGATGGTGCGCCCTACGCCAAGCTGGAACAGGCCCGCGCCTTCCTGAAACAGCAAGCCCCCAGGGTGGAGTGCGTGGCATGAGCCCGTCGTTTCACGATGCGCTGGCGAATGCTGCAGCCCCGCTGATCGCCGAAATCAAACCACACTCGCCCAAGACCGGCCCGCTTCTGGCGGGTCGGCGCGTTGCCGATATTGCGCGCGACTACGCCGCGGCGGGGGTGGGCTGCCTGTCGGTAACCACCGGCGCCTGGCACGGCGGCGACCCGGCGATGATCGCCGAGATGGCGGCCACCGGTCTGCCGGTGCTGCGCAAGGATTTCATCACGTCGCAAAGACATCTCGAGGAAAGCCGCGCGGCCGGGGCCGCGGCGGTGCTGCTGACCTGTACGCTCCTGCGCCGGGCCGACCTGGTGCGGCTGGCCGATGCCGCGCTTTGCCTGGGCCTGACCCCCTTCGTCGAGGCCGCCAGCGCACGCGAACTCGACGGGCTGAGCCTGCCGGATGGCGCGATCCTGGCAATCAACAACCGCAACATCCGCGGCAAGGAAACCGACGATGGCGGGGTCGAGCAAAGCGAAGAGTTGTTTTCTCTCGCGCGCAGCCGTCATGCCGGTCTGCTGGTCAGCGCCTCTGGCTTCATGAAACCCTCCGACGTCGAGCGTGCCATGGCCGCCGGTTTCGACGGCGTTCTCGTCGGCACGGCGCTTTTGTCCGGACCCGACCCGGTCGGGATGACCGTGCGGCGGTTCCTGCAGGCAACGAACAGCAGGGCGGTTCCGGCTTGAGATCCTCCATTCCGGTCCCCCCGCCGGTCGGGGGAGAAACCATCGCGATATACGGAACGCCCGAAAGGCCGGGTTTGGTACTGTTCCAGTGCCTGAGCCGTCGTGGTTATCTGCCGATCCTCGTTACCGGCCATCGCGAAGCGCTGAACCTCAGCGACTGGTCGCTCGCGTCGGCCTTCGTTCTGATGGACAGCCTGCCCGTGCCCGCCGCCTTGTCGTTTTGCGAGGATCTGCGTCTCGGCAACCGAGTGACCCCGGTGGTCGCCGTCCTGAACGACGCCACCCGCGACAGCGGGATCGATCTGCTGGAATGCGGCGCCGATCATTTCATTCTACAACCCCTGCGGATCGACGGCCTTCTCAGGACGCTGCGCACGATCGCCTGGCGCAAGCTGTTTCCGGCCGGGTCGACTCTGGTCTGAACGTTCCGGGAACACCGAAGGGCCCGGCAGGATTTGCCGGGCCCTTCGATGTTTGTCCGAAACTGTCCGGTCAGGCCATGTGTTCGACGATCCAGTGCCGCCAGGGACCAAGCTGCTGCCGGTTGACCCAGAGAAAGAGCCCGAGACCCAGCCCGGCGGCGGCGATCAGGAACGGCAGCCGAGGCCCGCCGATGCCAAAGCCGAAGGCCAGTGCCGATGCACCGACCTGACCGGCATAGAGCGCCGAGGCGATCAACCCCGCGGCGGCATGGGCGGTGTCGGGTCCGCATTGTGCAAGGATGCGTTGCACCGTCAGCGGCAGAAGCGCGCCGAAACCCGCCCCGATCATGCCCGCGGCCAGCAGAAGCGCGGGAACCGAGGTGCCAAGCCCGAATTCGAGCAAACCCAGCAGCAACAGTGCCAGGCCGCCGGCCTCGACCACACGGTCCGACGCCGCCTGCCTCAGCCCGCCGCTGTTCCACGACACCAGCCCGCCGATCAGCGTGGCGCTGGCGATGGTCAACCCGGCCAACGAAGGAAAGCCGCTCAACGCCGGCATGAAAGGCGCCTGGACGGGAACGAGATAGAACGCGGTCATCGCGACACCCAGCGTCACGATCGGCGCACGGATCGCCGCCAGATCGGGCCGCTTGTCGGGCAGGGCAGTGGGCGCCGGCCAGGCCATCCGCGCCGCTTGCCAGGCCACGGGCAGGGCCAGCAGATACAGCAGGAACGGAACGCGCCAACCCAACTGGGCCAGAACGCCGCCGGCCAGCACGAACACCACGCCGCCCAACGTGTTGATCGCGGATTGGCGATCGATCACTTGCGCACGTTCCGGTCCCCGGAACAGCGTTGCCAACGCGGCAGTGGCGAAACACAGCACCGCGGCCGTCGACACACCCAGGCCGATCCTGCTGGCCAGCAGCCAACCATGGCTTGTGGCCAGCCCGCCCAGCACCCCGAATCCAGCCAGGGCACAAAGGGCGGCGGCAAAGCCCCTGCGCTGATCGAGACCCGCTGTCCGACGTCCGATCCACGGGCCCAGACCCATGATCACGATCGCCGGCAGGACGAGCGCCAGGCGCCCCCAGAACCCGCCCCCCACCGCACCGGACAGCGCCAGGTCGATGGCCGGGATCGCCGGGGCGATGGCCGCGCCGCTCATGACGCCGCAAGCGCCCGCGGCCCAGATCACCGCGCGATGATCGATACCGGTCATGCCGCGGCCGCACTGCTCTGTGACGGCGCAGTCACCAGCCGCTGAACCGCAAGGTCGGCCGAGGTCAGGCAGCCCTCCATCGTGTGGCCTTCGAGGTAGTCGCCTGCAATCTCGAAGCCGTGGATGCCGTCCACGGCGCGCAGGATGTCGCGCTTGACCGCAGTGAAATAGGGCGCGTAGCCGCAGATCCCGCCCGGATGGCGCGCGACATGCACCTGCAGGCGCTTGGCACTGATCGGCAACCGCTTGGAAAAGGTCTGCTCGGCGATCCGGACCAGCTCGGCATCGGAGCGGTCGAGGATATCGCGGGCCGCCTTGCCCGACAGCGTGTAGCGCACGTGATGCGGAGAATGCAGGCGGTTGGCCGAGCAATGCCCCAGCGGCGCGCCGGGTTCGAACATGATCGAATGTACACCGTCGCGGAAAACCGGCGCGTCGTAGACCGCGTTGACCAACGCCAGCGGGTAGTAGCGCAGCCGGTCAAAGGCCACGCGGCCATAGGCGGGCAGGTCTATCAACTGCCGCAAGACGTGGGCAGGAACAGCGGAAATCACCCGGCGCACCGGTTCCATGCGGGTCCCCGTTTCGTCTTGCACCTCGATCCCCGAGACATGACCGTCGAAGAGCTTGATCCGGGTGACGCGGGCGCCGAACCGGATCGTCTTGCCCGCCGCGAGGCTGTCGTGGAACCGTCCGATGCCGCCGGCGACTGCGTGGTGCGATCCCTTGCCGAAGCCCGAGGCGAACAGCATCATCAGCGACGGGTGAAGCTCGGACGGCTCGGCGCCGCCCATGATGATCGAGAACAGGCGCAACGGGCCTTCGTTCAGGCGCGCGGTGAAGTGTCGGTCGATCGTGGCGTGGTCCCAGC
This sequence comes from Thalassococcus arenae, assembly GCF_019104745.1. NCBI lineage: Bacteria > Pseudomonadati > Pseudomonadota > Alphaproteobacteria > Rhodobacterales > Roseobacteraceae > Thalassococcus > Thalassococcus arenae. The sequence goes on along the minus strand of NZ_JAHRWL010000001.1, from coordinate 28,874 downwards.
GGCGTTCGACCTCTTCGATCAGGCCCGAGGAATAGTTCAGCCGATCCGCGTTCTGCCTTGCATAGGTCAGGAAATTGCGGAATTGCAGCGCACCGCGCGGGCCAAGCGCCGAGGCCAGGCGCAGGTCGCCGGTCAGTGTCTTGGATTTCTCCAGCGCCACCAGCTTGTCGCGCAGAACGATGTGAAATCCCGGATGCTGATCCTCGAATTCGGTGATCCCGAATTCGTCCAGCAAGGCGTTGAACCGTGGCCAGGCGCTGGAAAAGTTCTTGCCGCCGATCTCGAAGGCGTGCGCGCCCTGGCGAATGCAGGCGGCGCGGCCGCCGACATGGCTGCCGGTTTCGTGGATGACGCTGGGTATGCCGCGTTTGGCAAGGTAATGCGCGGCGCCAAGGCCGGACACCCCTGCGCCGATGATGTGAACGGGGTCCATCAGCTTTTCTCTCCTTCGGATGGTTTCGACCGGGCAGTCACGCGGGCGGTCTGGATTGTGCATTTGGCGACCGGGCGCTGTGCCGCGTAGATCCACGCGCTCCGCGACATCCGCCCCGGTCCGGTGGGTAGAAAAGCGCGCGCGCCGCGCAGGAAAACGCCCTCTGACAGGTCGGATAGCGGAACGGTCTGCTCGATGGAGACGCCTGTGAGAATGTCGCGCATGCGCCGGTCGCCATCTTGTGTGGCGTTGAGATAGCGCTGAACCTGCATGAAGGCCTCGAGCAGGTAGAGCGGGTGCACGGTCTGTGTCGTGTCGGCGAACAGGCAGGTGCCGGACATCGGCAGAAGGCGCGCTTCGACCTGTCGGTCGTCCAACGCCGGCGTGGTGATCAGCACGTTTTCGGGCCGCAGTTTGTTGAGCGGTTCACCGGGACAGGGCGGCAGGGCACGGGCCGGGTCGGCATCCCAGATGGGCCGCGCGCGGACCGGACAGACCTGCCGGGTCAGTTCGACCTCGATCCGCGCGCACAGCTTGCCTTTCTGGGTCAGGATGACGGTGCATTGCCGGCGGCCATTGCGGTCTTCGCTTCGGGTGTCCAGCAGGATCGGGTCGTCGAAAAAGGCGTAGCGGATGAGATCGGCCCGGATCGCGCTGACGAAACACGGCTCTTGCGCGCAATCCTGCGCAGCTTGCACGGCGCCTTCCAGCAGGAGCAGCCCGGGAACATGATCGAGGGGATGATCGAAAAAGAACGGATGGTCCCTGTCGACGATCAGCCGGGCGGCGCCCGGACGGTCGTCCGGGGAATAGGTCAGAACCGTGTTGCGGGTATCCAGACGGCGGTCCAGCGCGCTCATGGCCGGGTCTCCTCTTGCAGGTCGGCGATGAAAAGAGCGGCGCGTTCCACCGGATCCTGCCCCGTTTCCAGGGCGTTCTCGATCACGCCGGACACCGCGCTTCCGACGATCGCGATGTCGCAACCGGCCCGGAAGGCGCGGCCGACGTCACTGGGCGTCTTCAACCCGAAGCCAAGCGCCACCGGCAAGGCACTGTGGGCGCGCAGCGCGTCGATCTGGCAAGACAGGTCGCTTGGGTCGACGGCGCCGCCGGACCGGCCCCAGGTCGACACCAGGTAGATGAAGGCCGACGCCCGCGCGATGACCTGCTGGCGGGTCTCGGGCATCGCGTTGGCGTAGATCGTGCCGACGACCGGCAGACCTGCCAGTTGCGCGGCGGAATGGAATCGCTGGGACAGAACCGGGGGCAGCCCGTGGGGAAGCACACCGGCAAAGCCCGCCTCGGCCGCCATCGTGAACAGCCTTTCAAACCCGAAGGGGCGCAAGGTGTGGCTGCTGTCGGCCAGCAGGATGATGCGGATGTCCGCCGTGAATTCGGCTGCCATGCGGATCACCGCCGCCGGCCCCGCTTCGTCGCGCAAGGCCCGCTCATGGGCGCGGATCAAGGCGGGTCCATCGGTGAACGCGTTCCTGAAGGGCAGGCACAGTTCGACCATGCCGACCCCAAGACGGACGCATTCGCGCAGCAAGGCACGGGTGGCATCGAGCGAAGGATCGCCGGCCATGATCAGCGGGCACAGCGTCGGTGGAAGGATGCGGCCCGGCGACAGGACCGGTCCGGCGGCGATGCATTCGGATATCTGGTTCATCAAGCAGCCTGGAAAAGGTTGGAGGGAGAGGAAGCAAGGACCAGCAGACGCGCGGCCTTGCGGTGGATGGCGCCGCCCTTGAGGCGGGCCGCGGAGTCGACATCGACGGCTTCGAACCGCTCGTCTTCGGCAAGTTCGCAGATGCGCGTGGCGGTCAGGCCGCCGGCCAGCCAGATCCGCGCCCCGTTCAGCCGTTCGCGCCAGCGGTCGGCCTGTTGCGAACACAGGCTGACCCCGCTCGATCCGATGGCCTGGCGCCCGCCGAACCGGTCGATCAGGAACACGTCGCTGCCGGCGTCGCGGTAGGAATCGATCAGCCGTTCGAGCGGGCAGCCACCGTGATCGTCGACATGCAGCGTCTTGATCAGGGTCATGCCCTTGTCTTTCAGATAGGCGATGTCGCCCGGTGGGTTGAAACCGTGCAGTTGCACGTGGCGGACATTGGTCATGCGCAGAAGCGACCAAAGATCCCGCACGGGCCGTTTCACGCAGACCGCTACGGGCATCACCGTCTGGCAGCTTTCGGCAAGCTCCATGAAGCGCGCGTCGTTCAGGTTTCGGGGGTGGCCGTCGATCCCGGTCCAAAGTCCGGCATAGCGCGCGCCTTCCTCTTCCAGGATATCCAGTTCGGTCCGATTTGTGATCCCGCAGATCTTCAAATCCATATTGATCTCTCCTGAATACTCAATTTGGAGCGTATTTTCCGTCATTGATGCTACTGATTTGCCAGGTAACGTTGTGTTCAAAATTTCGGGGATTTTTTCCCACCATCACACTCTGCCATGTCACGGAATATTACGTGACGTTGCGTAAGGTGAGCTGACCAAGCATCTGTAATTAATAAGATTATCGCCTCGACACCCTGTGCATCACAAGGGTCGGTGGTCACTCTGGGCCATTCTCCGCCACAAAGGCGAATACACTGTGTGAAATGTCCAGAATACGGAACCAAACGCCGTTTTTATTTGAGCGCGGTTCAGATCACATTGGCGTTGGAATGAAAAACCACAGTTCCACCGCCAATCTGAACGGAGAATATCGAACATGTTTCCCAAGAATCGCAAATCGCTTTTCGCATTCGCCACCGCCTCGGTTGCCCTGCTGGCCGGAATGGCCCAGGCCGAAGGCGGCAAGCCGCTGCTGGACCCGGCGACGCCGACCTCGCCGGTCATCACCGATTGCCGTGCCGTCATGGAAGGCGTGCAGAACCGCTACAACGGCTACGACAGCTGGCGCATCGTGCACATGAAGATCACCGATGAAACCGGCGCCGTGAAAACCCGCCGTATCGCCGCGGCCCACAAGAACGACGGCATCAACCGCCGGCTTCGGTCCTATGTGTTCGATCCCGAGGAACTGGCCGGCGTCGAATCTTCGGTCCGCGACAGCTTTGAAAAGGGTCTGCCGGACAAGGTCTGGGTCTATCTGCCTTCGGCCGACAAGATCATCGACGTCAAATCCGAGGACCTCAGCCAGCGTCTCTACGGCTCGGACCTGGCCGTGGGCGAGATGCTGATCCGCCAGGCCGACGACTACGATTGCGAAATGCTGGGCGTGGGCGAATTCCGCGGCTACCCGGTGTACAAGATCTACGTCAACCCGCGCACCGAAGACGAAGTGATCCGCCTCGGGCTGCGCGACGGCGAATTGTGGGCCGATACCGAAACCTTCATGCCGATCTACTCCAGCTTCAACGCCGACGCGCCGAACGAACAGCGCGTGCTGGAAACCCTGGACCTGCGTTGGGTCGACGGCGTCTTCGCCCCGGCCCGTTATCGCGTGTCGACGATCAAGGAAGGCCGCGTCGTGTCCTTCTCGGATTTCGAGACCGAAGGCGAGGCGTTCAATATCGGCCTTCCGAGCCGTTGGTTCGAGCTGGATGACCTGTCGAACCCCGACAGCGATTTCAAGGACTTCCGCAGCGAAAACATCATCAACTGATCCGCGCGGGGCGCGGCGGGGCGATCCCGCCGCGTACCGACTTCCCGTTTCCTCCAGACGTTCCAGGAGCCCGTTCCATGAACCCGCTTTCCCGTGTCGAAAGCCTGACGACGCGTCTACTTCAGACGGTGTACACCCACCGTATCAAATCCGTGATCGTGCTGCTTGCTGCCGTTTTCGGCCTTGTGGCGACCCAACTTCCGACCTTGCAAAAGGATGGCCGCGTCGAAGCTTTCATGCATGAAAGCGATCCGGCTCTCGAAACCTATTATGCGATGCGCCGGGAATTCGGTCAGGACAACCGCCTCGTCGTGGCGGTGCAATCCGACAACGTCTTTTCGACCGAGTTCCTGACCACCTTCTCCAGGATGCACCGCGAACTGGCGGACACCGTGCCTTACGTGTCCGAGATCTTTTCGCCTTACAACATCCCGTTCATCGAGCATGAGGACGGTGGCGTCTATCTCGAGGAGCTAGTGCGCAACATGCTGGCGCGCGGCCGCGACCCGCAGGAACTGCGCGACCGCATTCTCGCCACGCCGCTCTACCGGAATTTCATCGTTTCGGCCGATGGCAGCACCGCGGCCGTGGTGATCGAGCCGTATCGCTATGCTCCGGGCAATGCCGATTGCGTCCCCGACCCGTCGCAAGGCCTGACCTGCGCGGTGCAATTCACGCCGCTGTCCGAGCGCGCCCTGCTTGGCGCACCGCACTACGCCGAGATGACCGCCGTCGCGCGTGAGATCGCGGCACGCTATGAAACCGAGGGTTTCCGCATCCACATCGCCGGCTCGCCGGTTCTGTCTACGGAAATCGTCCGGATGATGGAAACCGACATGCCGCGCTTCACGCTGGCCTGCGTGATCATCACGGTTCTGGCGATGCTGGTCCTGCACCGGTCTTTCCTGGTGGCGATCGGTGCCTTCCTGTCCTTTGCCACGGCGATCTTCTCGACGCTGGCGACGCTGGCAGCGACCGGCACGGCGATGACCCCGCCGACGCAGCTCTTGATCCCGATGACGCTGGTGGTTGGGTTGTGCACCTATATCCACTTCGTCGCGACGCTGCTCAAGGCACGGGCATCGGAACCTGACGGGCGGACGGCCCTGGCGATCGCCGTCAGGAAGGCGAACACCCCGATCCTGTTCACCGCGTTGACGACCGCAGGCGGTCTGATCGGCCTGGCCGCCGCACCGCTGGCGCCGATTACTGCCCTGGGCCTGTTCGGCACCGTGTCGGTCGGGCTGTCGTATCTGTTGGCCATGATCTGGGCGACGCTGGTCTTCCGCACGCTGCCGGAACGCTATCTGAACAAGCAAACCGACGCGCCGGGCCTTATCGCCCGGGTTCTCAAGCGTGGCGCGATGCTGGCCGCCACGCGGCCGGAACGCACGCTTGCCGTTTGCGGCGCCGTCGTTCTGACGGCCGCACTGGGCATCACGAACCTCAGCTATTCGCACAACTCGCTGCTGTGGCTGCCCGGCGACAACCAGGCGCGCCAGTCGACCGAATTCATCGATGCGAATTTCATGGGCACGGTGAACCTGGAAATGGTGATCACGCCGACCGAAGGCCGGGATTTCCGTGACGAGACGTTGCTCAAGACGGTCGAGGCCACGGCCCGCGAATCCTACGATGCGGTGGCTATCCCGATCGGTCGGCACACCTCGATCATCTCGTTCATCGAAGAGACCAACCAGGCCATCAACGACGGCGATCCGGCGGAACTGCGCATTCCCGGCCAGGAACAGATCTGGGACCAGCTCTTGCTGCTTGAGGGGCAGGGCATCGACGACATGAAGCGTTACGTGTCGATGGACTATTCCTCGGGCCGGGTGTCGTTCCAGACGCCCTGGCTGGAAGCCAAGCTCTACACCAATGTCATCGAAACCATCGAAAGCCGGTTCGAAGCTGCGCTTGGTGACACCGCTTCGGTCGAAAGCACCGGCCTGATCGCGCTGCTGGCCAAGACGTCGAAAAAGGTTCTGGACAGCATGACGGTGTCCTATGCACTGGCGTTGGTGCTGGTGACGGCGATGATGGCCGTCGCGCTGCGTTCGGTCGGTCTGGGCCTGGTCAGCATGGTGCCCAATGTTGCGCCCTTCGCGGTGCTGCTGGGGGTCATGGGCTATCTCGGTATCCCGCTGGACACCTTCACCGTGCTGATCGGTGGCATCATCACCGGCCTGATCGTCGACGACACGCTGCATTTCTTCCACAACGTTCGTGACCGGCTGGCTGCCGGTGCCCGGATGGAGGATGCGATCGGCGGTGCGATGTCCGAGATCGGCCGCGCGATCTTCACCACGACCATCGTCGTGATGGCGGGCTTCGCGGTTTTCACACTGTCGTCGATGTCGAACATCCAGAGCTTCGGGTTGCTGATGGCGGCGGGTGCGGCCCTGGCGCTGCTGTCCGAGGTCTTCATCGGTCCGGCGGTGCTGATCGTCTACGATCGTATCCGCAAGGCGGCGGCTGCCCGTCCGACGAGGTTCGAGCCGGTTCTGGCCGATGCCACGGCCTGAGAACCCGATCAAAGAGGCCGTGCGCGACATGCGCACGGCTTTCGCCACGCTGCAAGACGGTCCGGAACATCCGGGCCGTCTGTTGGTCAAGCGGGGCCTGTCTCCTGATGCGGCCTGCCGCGACTTTGCCCTTGCCCACGCGGCCGTGCCTGCAAGGCCGCGCAGCGCGTCGGAACCGGCGGTTCTGTATCGCCAGCCAGAGGGTCCCGATCTGCTGCTCGGTCTTTACGGTTGCGAACGGCGCCTGCGCGGCTGGCTGCCCGGCCTCGAAGCCGGCGGATGGCCGTCGGCGGTCGCAAAGCTGCAGCCGATCGCGCCGCGCCCGGCACCGCTGGACCAAGAAAAGTGGAAACGGGTCGCCTTGTCGCGCCTGCCGTTTCCCAAGATCACCCCGCGCGATGCCGGCCCCTACGTGACCATGGGCTTCGTCATCGCCGGGCAGGGCGGCGCTGACCTGGCGCTGTCGGCGCACCGGATGCTGGTGCTGGACGACACGCGGCTGGGCATATCGATGCTGGCCAGCCGGGCGCTGCGTGCCCTCGGACAAGCCGCCTGGGCCGAAGGGCGGGATCTGCCCATCAGCATCAATATCGGTGTTTCCCCGGCCGTCGCCGTTGCCTCGGCCACTGCGACGGCGCATCTGCCGCAACGCTTCGACAAGCTGACGCTGGCCGGCGCGCTTGCGGGGCAGGCAGTGGCGGTTGCGCCGGGATTGGCCGGTGCAGCCTGTCTGCCCGACAGCGAATTCGTTCTGCACGGGCGGCTGAGCGCGCAGACCTGCGACGAAACGATCGGCGACCGTCCGGCCGGCGTCACCATGCCGGAATTCCTGGGCTACGATGGCCATGCCGGCGCCGTTTTGCAGGTGGTCGAGGTCACCGCCATCACCCAACGTCCCGGCGCCGTTCTGCAGGCGACGCTTGGGCCCGGGCGCGAACAATCGGCGATCCTGGGATTGGGCGGGGCATTGGCGCAGGCCCTGGCCCTGCCACCGGATACGCCCTTGCGCGATCTGCGCTATGCCCCGGCCGGTGGCGGAATGCTGTTGCTGTACGCGGCTCTTGCCCCCGGCGCCACCGCGCGTTGCGATCTCGGGGCGTTGACGCGGCATCTCATGGCCGTGATGCCGTTCACCAAGACCGTGATCTATGTCGACGAGGATGTGGACCTGACCTGCGACGAAGACGTGCTCTGGGCGCTGACCACACGCTGCACGCTGGCCCGCGCCGTCGGCATGATCGAAGATCTGGCGCCCCTTCGCATGGACCCGTCCCAGACCGAAGCCTGGGTCGAGGCGACCGGCCACGCTCCAGCCCGGTGCTGGATCGATGCGACCGTGCCGCCGGGATTGGAGAACGCGGCACAACGCAGCTTTTGACCGTTCCAGAGGTTTTCACGCGCCGGTGCGGATCAATGCGTGGCCACCAGAGCCACTGCGCCGACCAGGATCAGGCTGCAGGCCCAGACGACATCGAGGTTGATCCAGCTGCGGGACAGGAATTTCAAACCCAGCCAGTGGTACACACCGGCGGCGAAGATTCCGCCCGAAAGCGCCATGGCCGCCGTGTGGACAAGCGCGACGGCCAGCGCGACTGCCGCGTTGCCGCCGATCAGGGCATCGGCTGCGGCATGGCCGGCATCGGTTTCGACGGTGGCGCAAATGCCCAGGTAGATCGGCACCAGCATCAGCCCCGCGCCATGCGCCATCGCCACCAGGAACGACCACAGCGCCAGTCGCGACGGCGGCACGCGGGCCAGAAAACGCGGATGACGACGGTTGACCAGCAGGTAGAGGCCGAGCCCGATCACCAGCAGCGCTGCGCCGATCTGGATCTCGCGCTGCCAGTCGACCAGCACGAACAGCACGGCAAACGGGAACAGGATCGCCGCCATCGCCAGCATGTGTCCCGCCGCCAGCGCCGCCAGCGCCTTGTAAAGCGCGCCGCGGCTGCGCTCCATCAGCGCCGACGATACCGCCAGCGGCCAGCCCATGCCGGGATTGACGCCATGGTAGATGCCCGAAGCGACGACAGCCCACCAAAGGGCTGTCGCCGATGTCACGTCCTGCACGCCTCAGACGGAGGGATAGCAGAAGCTGTCGGTCGAACAGTCGCCACCTTCCAGGCGGATCTGGTGGCTGCGGTAACCCTTGGGGAATTCGACCCAGAAATCGGGATCCAGTGCGAACTTGCCGCCCTCGTTCCGGGCCATCACCATCGCCGCGCCGCGGTCGCCCGGATAGAACTGGTCGTCCCAGGTCGAATAAAGCGAGTTGGTCCAGTAGACCCGCTTGCCGTCCCGACTGATCTCGACCATCTGCGGCCCATAGCCGAACTCCTTGCCGTTGGGGTGCTTGGTCTTCTTGACGATACCGCCGATTTCGACCTTTCCGGCCAGTTTCGGGTTCATCGGGTCCGACACGTCGTATTGATGCATCTCGCCCTGGCCCCAGCAGGCGACGTAAAGATATTTGTCGTCCAGGCTCAGGTCGATATCCGTCACCAGCGGCGGCACCGCGCCGAAACCCTTGAGCAGGTCCGGCAAATCGTCGGCATCGGCCGGCTGCGGGTCGATCGTGATGGTCTTCTTCGCCTCGAAGGTGCCGTCATCCTTCTGCCACCAGGTAAAGATCGCCCCTTGCAGATTGGTCGTGTCCACCACCACGCCGACAAAACCGTAATCCTTGGCCGGGTCATGCGCGGGCCGGATTTCCAGCGCCATCTGGTGGTTTTCGCCAAGGTCGATGGTCTGGACGTTCTTGCGCTGGCGCAGGTTCCAGAAATGGATCTTGTGGCCGTATTTGTTCGACAACAGATCCTCGGGCACGATCCCGTTCTCGAATTGCGGCGGCAGGCCCCATTCGGAGCTGACCATGTAGTCGCGCGGCAGGTTCCACCAGAAATCGTAGTGCTTGTCCTGCTGCCCCCGGTCCATCTCGTAGCGGCCCAGGATCTCGAAGGTTTCGCAATCCATGATGAAGATGCCCGGGGGGCCGTCCATGCCGTCCTTGCCGCCGCCGCCCAGCGTGCTGACATAGATGCCCTCGGGGCCGCAATGAATCGTATGGGGGCGGGAATAGCCCGTTTTGGCAAAGACTTCTTCGGGTTCGATGATCTTGTGGATCTTGGCCTTGAGCGGTTCCTTGACGTCGATGACGTAGATGCGGCTGGACCGGATGCCGGGGATGATCAGGTACCGCCGTTCGAGAAAGGCATGGCCCGACAGCGGCGACAGCGAGGATGAACAGGCGTTCCATCCGAAATGGTGAAACTCGTCGCCCTTGTTCGGCATGATGACCTGGTGGACGATCTTGCCATAGCTTTCGGATTTCGGGTTCACGTCGACCACCGCCAATCCATCCGGTTGCGATCCATCGGGGCTCAGCATCAACGTAAAGGCCAGCGTCTCGGGCGGGGCCTCCATGGCGATTTTCGGCGTGGGATAGAATGTCGGGTCGGGCCTTAGGTTCATAAGTACTTCCTCCCTGATATGATTGTGCGATTGGAATTTTGTTCTGCGCACCGGGCGACGGTGGCAAACAATGAGATTCGGAGCAAGAAAACCCGCGCAGACATTTCAAGGCGCGCGCGCGTTCGCCTGCGCAACCATGCGCGTTTGCGACGCGATCTGTCGCCCCAGGGTCTTTGCATGACGGCGATGCTGCGCCACGGTGACGGAAACTTCGGAGTGACGATCATGAAAGTGGGCTTCATCGGATTGGGCAGCGTCGGCGGCAAGCTGGCGGGTAGCCTTTTGCGGAATGACACGGACCTGACGGTGTTCGATCTGGATGCCGGGCGCGTTGCGGATTTCGTGGCGCGCGGGGCCGGGCGGGCCGATAGCCCCGCGGCCCTGATGCGGGCCTGTGACACCGTCATCACCTGTTTGCCCAACCCGGCAGCCTCGGACGCGGTTTTGGCCCAGATGCTGCCCGAGATCGGACCTGGCAAGACCTGGATCGAGATGTCGACCACCGATGCCGACCTGATCCAGCGCCAGGCCGCGCAGGTCGCTGAACGCGGCGGCGCGGCGGCGGAATGCCCGGTCTCGGGCGGCTGTCACCGTGCCGACACCGGCAACATCTCGATTCTGGTCAGCGGTGACCGGGCGACGTTCGATCATGTCTTTCCACTCATGCAGAAGCTTGGCCGCCGCATCCTGCACACCGGGCCTTTCGGCACGGCATCCAAGCTCAAGGTGATGACCAATTACCTGGCCACCGCACATCTGCTGACGCTGTGCGAGGCGCTGACGGTGATGGCGGCCGAGGGGATCGACCTGGCCACGACCTACGAGGCGATCAAGCTCAGTTCCGGCAATTCCTTTGTCCACGAGACCGAAAGCCAGCTGATCCTGTCAGGCTCGCGCGACGTGAATTTCACCATGGACCTGGTGCAGAAGGATATCGGCCTGTTCCAGAAACTCGCCGATGCGCGCGGCGTGCCGCTGGAGATTTCGCCGTTGATGATCGCGATGATGAGCGATGGCCAGAAACGCTATGGCGACCGCGCGCAATCGGACCGGATGATAGAACGGCTGGAAGAGGCGACGGGCCTGTCGGTCACCGCGCCGGGCTTTCCGATGGAACTGGTCGACGACGAACCCGAGGAACCGGGTTACGAGGTGGTGGTACGGCGCTGAGACGGTCGGGCGGAAAAGCCCGCCTAGCCTGTATCCGACCGGACCTGACCGCGCAGCACCCGGATCATCCGGCGATAGGCCGGGCGGTGGCGATAGCGCAGATGCGCGCCGGCATAGACACTTTGCGCGATGCGCGGCGCGTCCGAGACGAACCGCGCCTCGCCCGATGCCACCAGCGCGCGGGCGGTCTCATCCAGCAGGTAGGTGCTGCCGCCAAGCGCGCTGAGAAGTCCGCGGATCACCCCGCCCTGTCCGCTCGACACCGCGCCGCGCGACAGCCTGGGCAGCAATTCGGCATGGCTGTGGGCGAAGGCAGGCGAGTAGTTGGGCAGGATATACCGATTGCCCTTAACCCCGACCAGCGTGTCGGTGTCGGTCGACACCATGCGATAGACCACCTCGCCCAGGCTTTCGAAATGCAGGTCGGGATGGCCCGAGGGGGTGAACAGGATGCCCAGGTCCAGATCGCCCGACACCATGTCGCGGCACATCTGCACCGAATAGTCGGCTTCGACGTAAAAGGCGCTGCCGGGCAGGCTGTCGCGCAGCGCGGTGATCCAGTCGGCGATGTGGTTCTCCATCAGATCGTGCTGGATGGCGATGCGCATGGTCAGCGCGCCGCCATCCCTTTGCCGCGTGGCATGCAGCGCTTCGGTCCACAGCAGCCGGACGTGGCGCGCGTGCGGCGCAAACCGCATCCCCGCCGTGGTCAGCTCGGTCCCCGCCCGCGACCGGCTGAGCAGGCTTTCGCCCACCGCCCGCTCCAGCGCCTTGATCCGCCCCGAAACGGTGGACTGCGTCACCCCCAGCCGTTCGGCGGTCCGGTTGAAGCTGCGCGTCTCGCACAGGTCCAGAAAGGTGTCGATCAACTCGATCTGCATCGCGGCTCCTAATCGGATAATCCGATCAATGACCGCCAGTCTACTGAATTGAACGGCGCGCGGAAGGGCGGAAAGATATCGCGACAACCAACAGGGAGAGACGCAATGGCGGGATTGCCCAGTACGGCGCGCGTGGTCATCATCGGTGGGGGCGCGGTGGGCGCGTCGAGCCTGTATCATCTGGCCAAGATGGGCTGGACAGATTGCGTCCTCATCGAAAAGAACGAACTGACCGCGGGGTCCACCTGGCACGCCGCCGGCAATTGCCCGTCCTTCAGCACCTCTTGGGCGGTGATGAACATGCAGCGTTATTCGCTGCGGCTCTATGCGGGGCTCGCCGACGAAGTCGATTACCCGATGAACTACCATGTCACCGGATCGATCCGCCTGGGTCATACGCGAGAGCGGATGATGGAATTCGAACGCGCGCGGTCGATGGGTCGCTACCAGGGGCTTGATCTGGAGATGATGCAGGTCGGCGATCTCAAGGATCGTTATCCGTTCCTCGAAACCCACGACCTCGCGGGCGCGCTGTGGGATCCCGACGATGGCGATATCGACCCGGCCCAGCTGACCCAGGCCCTTGCCAAGGGCGCGCGCCAGATGGGCGCGCATATCGAACGCTTCTGCGGCGCCACCGGCATCAGCCGCGAGGGCGGCGAATGGATCGTGCATACCGACAAGGGCGATATCCGCTGCGAAAAGGTCGTGAACGCCGCGGGCTATTATGCCCAGCGGGTCGGTGAGTGGTTCAAGCCCTTCGGCGGCCGCACCGTGCCGATGGCGGTGATGTCGCACCAGTATTTCCTGACCGAGGAAATCCCCGAACTGCAAGCCTGGACCAGGGAAAACGGCCGCAAGGTTCCTCTGCTGCGCGATGTCGACAGCTCGTATTACCTGCGCCAGGACAAGAACGGCCTGAATCTTGGCCCCTATGAACGAAACTGCAAGGCGCACTGGATCACGCCCGATGATCCGATGCCCGAGGATTTCAGCTTCCAGCTATACCCAGACGACCTCGAACGCCTGGAATGGTATATCGAAGACGCCATGGCCCGCGTCCCGATCCTGGGCACGGCTGGTGTGGGCCGGGTGATCAACGGCCCGATCCCCTACGCGCCGGACGGCTTGCCGCTGCTTGGCCCGATGCCGGGGGTGCCCAACGCCTACGAGGCCTGTGTGTTCACCTTCGGCATCACCCAGGCGGGCGGCGCGGGCAAGGTGCTGGCGGAATGGGTCACCCAAGGCGAGACCGAGTGGGACATGTGGGCCACCGATCCGCGCCGGTATACCGATTACACCGACCAGCAATACTGCATCGACAAGGCCATCGAGGTCTATGGCCACGAATACGCCATGCATTTCCCGCACCATGAATGGCCCGCAGCGCGCGACCGCAAGCTGTCGCCGGTGCATGACAAGGTGCTGGAACTGGGCGGCGTGATGGGCGCCTATAACGGCTGGGAACGCGCCAACTGGTTCGCCAGGCCGGGCGACGATACCTCCGAAGAGGCGACCCAGACCTGGGATCGCGCGGGACCGTGGGAAGCCCGCATCCGCGAGGAATGCGAGGCGGTGCGCGACGGGGTGGGCGTGCTGGACCTGCCGGGTTTTTCGCGTTTCGACGTTCGGGGGCCGGGCGCCGCCGACTGGCTGCTGGGCAAGATCGCCGGGGGCTTGCCGAAACCCGGCCGGATGACGCTGGCCTATTTCCCCGACAGCCGCGGCCGGATCCTGACCGAGATGAGCGTGATGGCACATGGCGACGATCACTACATGCTGATCACCGCCGCCACCGCGCAATGGCACGACCGCGACATCCTGCTGGCCGACAAGCCCGACGCCGTCACGATCACCGACCGCACGCGCGACTTCTCGACGCTCATCGTCACCGGACCGAAATCCCGCACGCTTTTCGAAGCCATCGGAACCCAGGCCGACCTGTCGCTGCCCTGGCTGTCGGTGCAGACCGCGCGGATCGGCGGGGTGGAATGCGGGTTGGCGCGGGTGTCCTTCGCCGGTGAACTGGGCTGGGAGATCCACGCGGCCAATGCCGACATCCCGGCACTGTACGAGGCGGTTCTGGGCGCCGGCGCCGTGCCCTTCGGCATGTACGCGTTGAACGCCTTGCGGATCGAGAAAGGCTACCGCGCCTGGAAAGGCGATCTGTCGACCGACTATACCCTGCTGGAGGGCGGTCTCGACCGGTTCATCCGCTTCGACAAGCCGCAGGATTTCCCCGGCAAGGCGGCGCTGCTGGCCGAAAAGCAGCGTGGTGTGAAAAAGCGCTTCGTCTCGCTCAAGGTCGACGCGGGCGCTGCCGATGCCCCCTACATGTCGACACTGTGGCACAATGGCAGCGTGGTGGGCGAAACCACGTCGGGCGCCTGGGGCTACCGGGTCGGGCATTCGGTCGCGTTGGCCATGCTGCGGCCGGACCTGGCCGTACCGGGCGGATCGGTCGAGGTCGAGATCTTCGGTGAACGTCGCCAGGCCGAGATCCTGCCGGACGGCCCGATCTGGGATCCGCAGAACGAAAGGCTGCGGGCATGACCGCGCTTCCGCGTGAAGCCCGCGTCGTCATCATCGGCGGCGGTGTCTCGGGCTGTTCGGTGGCCTACCACCTGGCGCAGCGCGGCTGGACCGACATCGTGCTGCTGGAACGCAAGCGGCTGACCTGCGGCACCACCTGGCACGCTGCCGGACTGATCGGACAACTGCGCGCCAACCAGAACATGACGCGCCTGGCCAAGTATTCGGCCGAACTCTACCAGCGACTGGAGGCAGAAACCGGCGTCGCCACCGGCATGCGCATGGTGGGTTCGCTGACCGTCGCCCTGACCGAACACCGGCGCGAGGAAATCCTGCGCCAGGCTTCGCTGGCGCGTGCCTTCGGCGTTGCCGTGGACGAGGTATCAAGCCGCGATGTCAAGGCGATGTATCCGCATCTGAATGTGGATGACGTGGTCGCCGCGGTGCATCTGCCCGGCGACGGCCAATGCGATCCGGCCAATATCGCCATGGCGCTCGCCAAGGGTGCACGGATGAAGGGCGCGCAGATCGTCGAGGGCGCCAAGGTTGTCCGCGTCACCGACGATCGCGGCGCGGTGACTGGCGTCGATGTCGAAATGAACGGTGAAATCAGCCACATAACGGCGGGTCTTGTGGTCAATTGCGGCGGCATGTGGGGGCGCGACCTGGCCGCCGCCTCGGGTGTGACGCTGCCGCTGCACGCTTGCGAACACTTCTACCTCGTCACTGAACCCATTGACGGGCTTGGACATCTGCCGGTTCTGCGGGTGCCGGACGAATGCGCCTATTACAAATCCGACGCCGGCAAGATGATGCTGGGCGCGTTCGAGCCCAAGGCCAAGCCCTGGGGTATGAACGGCATCCCGGAAACCTTTGAATTCGATAGCCTTCCCGAGGATTTCGAGCATTTCGAGCCGATCCTCGACATGGCCACGCGCCGCATGCCGCTGTTCGAGACCGCGGGTGTGCACACCTTCTTCAACGGTCCCGAAAGCTTTACCCCCGACGACCGGTATTACCTAGGCGAGGCCCCGGCACTGTCGGGCTACTGGGTGGCGGCGGGCTACAACTCGATCGGCATCGTATCCTCGGGCGGCGCGGGCATGGCGCTGGCCCAATGGATGGACGAAGGCACACCGCCCTTCGATCTGTGGGATGTCGACATCCGCCGCGCCCAGCCGTTCCAGCGCAACCGCCGCTACCTGCGCGAGCGCGTCACCGAAACCCTGGGCCTGCTCTATGCCGACCATTACCCCTATCGCCAGGTCGAAACCGCGCGCGGCGTGCGCCGGTCGCCGATCCACGACCACCTCAAGGCGCGCGGCGCGGTCTTCGGCGAGGTGGCGGGCTGGGAACGCGCCAACTGGTTCGCCCGCGACGGGCAAGAGCGGGAATACCGCTATGACTGGAACGGCCAGAACTGGTTCGACAACCACCGCGCCGAACACATGGCAGTGCGCCAAGGCGTCGGCCTGTTCGACATGACATCGTTCGGCAAGATCCGCGTCGAAGGGCGCGATGCGCTGGCCTTTCTGCAACGGGTCTGCGCCAACGACATGGACGTGGATGCGGGCCGCATCGTCTATACCCAGATGCTGAACGACCGGGGCGGGATCGAATGCGACCTGACCGTGACGCGCCTGTCCGAAACGGCGTTCCTGCTGGTCGTGCCCGCCGCCACGGTGCAACGCGACCTGGCCTGGCTGCGACGGCATGTCGGGGACGCGTTCGCCGTCATCACCGACATGACCACTGCCGAGTCGGTGTTCTGCCTGATGGGGCCGCAAGCGCGCGCGGTGATGCAAAAGGTCAGCCCCGACGATTTCGGCAATGACGCCTTTCCGTTCGGAACGGCGCGCGAGATCGAACTGGGCCTGGGTCTCGTGCGGGCCCACCGCGTGACCTATGTCGGCGAACTGGGCTGGGAGCTTTACGTCTCCACGGACATGGCAGCCCACGCGTTCGAGACGCTGATCGAGGCCGCGCCCGAGATCACGTTGTGCGGCCTGCACACGCTGGACAGTTGCCGCATCGAAAAGGCGTTCCGCCATTTCGGCCACGACATCACCGACGAGGACCATGTGCTCGAGGCCGGTCTCGGTTTCGCGGTCAAACCCGACAAGGGTGATTTCATCGGGCGCGAGGCCTTTCTGCGCAAGAAACAGACCGGCCCGGCGCGGCGCCTTGTGCAGTTCCAGCTGCACGATCCCGCGCCGATGCTGTTCCACAACGAGGCACTGGTGCGCGACGGGCAGATCATCGGGATCACCACGTCGGGCAATTACGGCCACGCGCTCGGAGGCGCGATCGGGCTGGGCTATGTGCCTTGCGAGGGGCAGAGCGCCGAAGAGGTTCTCGGCGCGACCTATGAAATCGAGGTGGCGGGTGTGCGGCACGCCGCGAGGGCCAGTCTGAAACCGCTCTACGATCCGAGGGCCGAAAGGATCCGGACATGACACTTGCCGATCGCCACGACCGCTTTGCCACCTTGCACGGGCAGGGCTGTTTCGTGATGCCCAACCCCTGGTGCGCGGGTTCGGCAAAGATGATGGCCGCTCTCGGCGCCCAAGCGCTGGCGACATCGTCGGCCGCGCATGCCTTTACCCTTGGCCGGCTGGACATGGGGGGCGTGACGCGCGACGAAGCGCTGGCGCATGCCGCCGCAATCCTGGCGGCCACGCCATTGCCGGTTTCGGGGGATTTCGAAAACGGTTTCGGCGACGCGCCCGAGGACGTGGCCGAAACCGTGCGGCTGGCGGGAGAGATCGGCCTGTCTGGTTGCGGGATCGAGGACATCCGCGCCGAAGGCGACCTGGCGGCCTATGATTTCGATCTTGCGGTCGAGCGCATCCGCGCCGGGGTCGCGGCGGCGCGGGCGCTCGGGCGTCCCTTCGTGCTGACCGCGCGCGCCGATGGCGTGATGAACGAGGTCTACGATCTCGACGAAGGCATCCGACGCCTGCAAGCCTTCGAGGCTGTCGGGGCGCATTGTCTCTATCTGCCGGTGCCGCCCGGGCGCGCCGAACTGGCCAAGGTCGTCCAGTCTGTGAATGCGCCGGTCAACGCGTTGGCCGCCGGGCCGCTGCGCGACCTGCCGCTGGACGCGTTCCGGTCGCTGGGCGTGCGTCGCGTGTCACTGGGCAGCCAGATGGCACACGTGACCCATGCCGCCATTCGCGACGTGATGGCCACGATCCTGGGTCAAGGCGATTTCACCGGGTTGAAGGCAGGCGCCAGCTCCGACGAGATCGACGCGTTTCTGACGGGGGGAGGCCCGACATGAACATATCCACCGAACAGAAATCCCGCCGCTCGGGCGGTCGGTCCGCCCGCGTCGCCTTGCGCGCCGCGCCGCTGGCCGAAGAGATCCGGCCCATCCGCCCGGGCATGAAGGGCGGGCAATACAAGCCCCTGACCGATGCCCAGGTCGCCCGCATCCACGAGGCGGCGTTGCAGGCGCTCGAGGAGATCGGCCTGAGCCAGGCGCCGCAATCCGGCGTCGAGGCGATGACGGCGGCGGGCGCGATCCAGGGCGATGATGGCCGTCTGCGCTTTCCCCGGGCGCTGGTCGAGGACATGCTGGCCAAGGCGGCGCGCAACATCACGCTGAACGCCCGCAACCCAAAGCACGACCTGCTGCTCGAAGAGAACCGCGTCTATTTCGGCACCGCCGGCGCGGCCGTGCACCTGGTCGATCCGATCAACCGCACCTACCGCGACAGCACGATCCAGGATCTCTACGATGCCGCGCGCATCGTCGAACAACTGGACAACGTGCATTTCTTTCAGCGCTGCATGGTCGCCCGGGACATCACCGACAACCTGCAGATGGACCTCAACACCGTCTATGCCTGTGTCTCGGGCACGTCGAAACACATCGGCACATCCTTTTCCGAGCCGTCCCATGTGGCACCCTGCATGGACCTGATCCACGAGATCGCGGGCGGCGAGGATGCCTGGCGGGCACGCCCCTTCATCTCGAATTCCAATTGCTTCGTCGTGCCGCCGATGAAATTCGCCGAGGAAAGCTGCGTCGCGATGGAACACTGCATCCGCGCGGGCATGCCGGTGCTGCTGCTGTCGGCGGGGCAGGCGGGGGCGACGGCGCCCGCGCCCATCGCGCTGGCCATCGTGCAGGCGGTGGCCGAATGCCTGGCCGGCGTGGTCTATGTCAATTCCATCGCGCCGGGCCACCCTGCGATCTTCGGCACATGGCCCTTCGTCAGCGACCTGCGCACCGGGGCGATGTCGGGCGGGTCGGCCGAACAGGCGCTGCTGACCGCGGGCTGCGCGCAGATGCACCGGTTCTACGGTCTGCCCGGAGGCGCGGCGGCCGGCATTTCCGACAGCAAGCTGCCGGACATGCAGGCGGGCTGGGAACAGGGCATCACCAACGTGATGGCGGGGCTGGCCGGGCTCAACATGGTCTACGAGGCCGTCGGCATGCATGCCTCGCTGCTGGGCTTCTGCCTGGAAAGCCTGGTGCTGGGCGACGACATCCTGGGCCAGGCGCTGCGCGCGGTGCGCGGCATCGACGTGACCGAGGACAGCGTGAGCCTGGATGCGATGAAGGCGGTCTGCCTTGGCGGTCCGGGCCATTACCTGGGCACCGATCAGACCCTGGCGCTGATGCAGACCGAATATACCTATCCCAAACTCGGCAACCGGATGAGCCCCAAGGAATGGGAGGAAGCGAAAAAGCCCGATCTGCTGGCCAATGCGGTGGCGCGCAAGCAGGCGATCCTGGACAGCACCGGATCGCTGATGCCGCGCGAACTGGACCGCGCGATCCGCGCCCGCTGGCCGATCCATTTCTAAGCCGGGCGCGATGCGGCTGGTGCATCTGTCGGACCTGCATCTCGGCCCGCCCGGCGCGCTGGTCGAAGGGCTGGATCCCCATGCGCGGCTGGCGCAGGCGTTGCGCCATATCGCCGACCACCATGCAGTTGCCGACCGGCTGGTCATCACCGGCGATCTGGCGCATTGGGGCGATCCCGCCGCCTATGATGCGCTGCATGCCGCGCTGACCGGCTTTCCGGTTCCGGTGCGGCTGATGATCGGCAACCACGACGACCGCGCCACGTTCCTGAACGCCTTCCCGGACCAACCGCGCGACCGGGCGGGCTTTGTCAACCATGCCGAGGATCTGGGCGGGCTGCGGCTGATCTATTGCGACACGGTGGAACCGCGCACCCATGCCGGCCATTTCTGCGCGCAACGCCGCGACTGGCTTGCCGATCAATTGGCCGGATGCGATCGGGCCTTGGTCTTTTTCCACCACAACCCGCTGCATCTGGGCGACCCGTCCACGGACATGCTGTCGCTGAACGACGCCGACCAGGCCGCGTTGCGCACGATCCTGATCACCCATGCGCACAAGATCGTGCATCTGTGCTTTGGCCATGTGCACGAACCGCTGTCGGGCACCTTGGCCGGTATCGCGTTTTCCGGCGTGCCTTCGACGCTGCACCAGACCCTGCCCAGCCTCGCACCGTCCGACACATCCCCGATGGCGGCGCTCGAGCCGTCCTACCGTGTGCTGCTGCTGCGGGGCGAGGACGTGGTGGTGCACCAGTTTCCCTTCGCCTTCGACGGTCATGTCACGCAGCACGCCAACAATTGGGACGCCTGGGCAAAACCGGCCGACTGACTGGCTTGCGCCTGTGCGCGCTTCGCGGGACAAGAGGCGACGCAGTCGGGGAGGATTGAATGCGCACCGGAGGGGAATTGCTGGCCGATTGCCTGATCGCGCTTGGCGCGCGACGGGGCTACGGAGTACCGGGGGAAAGCTATCTGGCAGTGCTGGACGCGCTGCACGACCGGGCGGGCAAGCTGGATTTCGTGCTGTGCCGGCAAGAAGGTGGCGCCGCCTTCATGGCCGCGGCCGAGGGCAAGCTGACGGGCAAGCCCGGCATCTGTTTCGTCACCCGCGGCCCCGGTGCCGCCAACGCCGCGATCGGTGTGCATACGGCGATGCAGGACAGCACGCCGATGATCCTTTTCGTGGGCCAGGTCGCGACCGGGATGAAGGGGCGCGAGGCTTTCCAGGAACTGGATTACCGCGCGGTGTTCGGCACCATGGCGAAATGGGTGGTCGAGATCGACGACGTGGCGCGCATTCCCGAGATCGTCGCGCGGGCCTGGACCACCGCCGTTACCGGACGGCCTGGCCCGGTGGTCGTGGCCCTGCCCGAAGACATGCTTGTCGCCGCGACCGAGGCCGTGCCCCTGTCCGGACCGCCGCGCATCGCCGCACCGTCACCCGATCCGGCGGCCATGGCCGAAGCGGTCGCGCTTCTGGAACGGGCCGAACGCCCGCTGATCCTGATCGGTGGCGCCGATTGGTCCGAAGACGGCAAGGCGGCGCTGCAGGGCTTTGCCGAAGCCAGCGACATCCCGGTCATCGCGGCGTTCCGCTATCAGGACATGTTCGATAACCACTCACCGGTCTATTCCGGCGATGCCAGCGTCGGCATGTCGCCCCAGGTGAAACGGCTGATGCGCGAGGCCGATGTGCTGCTGGCCATCGGCACGCGGTTCGGCGAAAACGTCACCGATGGCTACACCTTGCTGGACGTCCCCGAACCGCGGCAAAACCTGATCCACGTCCATGTCAGCGACCGCGAATTGGGCAAGGTCTACAAGCCCGCGATCGGCATTCACGCGGGGTCCAACGCCTTTGCCCGGGCGCTGCCGCAACGGGTGCGGGGCGGTTGGCAGGATTGGTGCCGCGCGGCCCGGGCCGGCTATGACGCGTTCTTCGATGTGCCGGCGCAGCCCGGCCCGGTCGATATGGCCGCGGTCATGGCGCATCTGCGCACCGTTCTGGACGACGACGCGATCCTGACCAACGGCGCGGGCAATTTCGCGATCTGGTCGGGCAAGTTCTTTCGCTTCGGCCACAAACACCGCCTGCTTGCACCGCAGGCCGGGGCGATGGGCTATGGCGTGCCCGCCGCGGTCGCCGCCAAGGTCAATTTCCCCGATCGTCAGGTGATCTGCTTTGCCGGAGACGGTGATTTCCAGATGACCGGGCAGGAATTGGCAACGGCCACACAGGCCGGCGCCGCGCCGGTCGTGCTGGTCGTCAACAACGGCACCTACGGCACGATCCGCATGCACCAGGAACGCCACTACCCCGGCCGGATCAGCGGCACCGAGATCGTCAATCCCGATTTCGTCGGGCTGGGCCGCGCCTATGGGCTGGAAGCCGAACGGGTCGAGGCCACCGCGGATTTTCCCGATGCCTTCGCCCGTGCGCTGGCGGCGCCGAACGGTGCGCTGCTTGACCTGGTCGTGGACAAGGAGGCGCTGACCCCACGCGCCACGCTGAGCCAGATCCGGGCCGGCGGATAACCGGGGCTAGTTCAGGTCCTCGAGCAACCGCCCGTGGCGGCGGGTTTCCTCGATCACCTTCCCGAAAGTGTCCAGCCCCTTGGCCTCGAGCATCGGGATCAGCCGCACCAGAACCTCGGCGGTGGCCCGGGCGTCACCCAGGGCGGTGTGGCGCAGCTCGGACGGGATGGTGACGTCGAGCCGCTCGCACAGCGCATCCAGCGTGTGCTTCTCGGTGGTGCCGTAGATCACCGCCGACAACAACACGGTATCGAGGATCGGGTGTTCCCATGTGACGCCCGACCGGGTCTGATGACGGCGCAGAAACGCCATGTCGAACGGCGCGTTATGCGCCACGATCACCGCATCCTGGCAAAACCGGTGAAAGCGCCGCGCCGCCACCGCGATGTCCGGCTGGCCCGACACCATCGCATCGGTCACCTTGTGCACCGCGGTCGAGGCGGGCGGGATCGGCATGCCGGGATCGACCAGCTGGTCGATGATCTCGCCCGGAACGATGCGCCCGTTCAGCACGCGCACCGCGCCGATCTGGACGATCTCGTCCTTGTGCGGCAGCAGGCCCGTCGTCTCGGTGTCGAAGACCGAAAAGATGAGGTTGCGCAGCGCAGTGTCTTCCATGGCGGCAGGGGCGGCGCGGTCGAGCAGGTCGAAATCGTAGACCAGCGGGCGCGCGGCGGCGGGGGCGATATCGGCCACGGCGTCGTCGATCACCATCATCGCGCCGCCATCCTCGAGCGGCTTCAGCCGGGCCCCGTAGTGCTGGGCGTGATCCACGCCCACGGCGGTAAAGGCGACTTCCCTGCCGGTCTTGCGCAGCTTCTCGAACGCGGGCTCCAGGCTGGATGGCTCGAAATACTCGACCAGCGGCGCGTTCAGACGCGGCACCCCGATCTGCGACAAGACCTCGGCGGCTTGACCGTCGTAAAGCACGATCCGCCCGTCCGGACCGATCATCAGGATCGCGACGGGGATTTCGGTCAGCAGAGCGGTCAATCGTTCGCGCTCGGATGTCAGCCGCGCGGTTTCCTGCGCGACCCGCCGAGCGGTCTCCATCGCGCTGTCCGACAATTGCCGCGATACGGCCGAGGCCGCCGGCGCAAGATCGCCCAGGTAGCGCGCGGCATGGGTGTCGACTTTGGCCTCGACCCCGGCATGGGCGCGGGCCCGCATTCCGGTGGCCAGCTTCTCGATCGGCTTCGCGACGTTCTCGTCGAACAAAAGCCAGACGCCGGTGGTCAGCGCGAGAATGAACAGGGCCGACAGCACGGCAGCGAAGGTGAAGCCGTTCGTGACGCCGGTGTCCAGGGCGCGGGCATGGCCGAACCACAACGCCAGCAGCGCCGCAGCCGTGCCGCCCAGTCCCAACAGGACGAAGAACAGGAAGATGCGAAGACGCAGGCTGAGACGGGTGATCATGTCAGACCTCCGCACAGACCGCCGCGACGACCGGATCGTCGCCGCCGACATCGCGCCAGACCGGTTCGGATCCGTCGCCAAGCGCGGGATCGGCGCGGCGCAGGCCGGCGCAATCCACCATGACCTCGACGGACTGGACCGGTTTCCAGCGTCCGAAGAAATACAGATCGGCGAGGAACAGCCCCTCGGTCTGGCTGTTGGGCCGCAGGTGGTCCAGATCGACGGCCACGAAACGGTCGACCATCGGCACGGCATAGGTCCAGGGCCGCCAGGGCGCGCTGTCGGCGATCGACTGCGCCACGACCAGCCCGTCCGGCAAAGCGGCCGAGGTGCGGGAATACCAGCTGTATTCGCTGGAAATCGTCGCCGCGAGCATCGCGGCGCCCGCGCCGACCGGGATCAGCCAACGGGGCAGGCGGTTGCGCGTCAGACGCAGCAAGAGCATCATCGCGCCGGCCCCGGCAAAGCCTGCGACGAATACGCCGATCAATTCGAAAAGCATCGCTCCTCCTCCCATTCCTTCCCGCGCCGTCCGCAAAACTCTTGCAAGAGTTTTGCAAATTCCTCCCCAGGAATTTGCGGCTTCAGCTCAGCATTCCGCGCCCGTGACCGACGGCCGATTGCAGCGATTTGACCACGACGAAGGCGTCGCGCAAATGGCTGCGTTCGAAATCCGACAGATCGGCGGGCGCCAGGAAATTGTCCGGCTCGCGGCCGGCCCTGATTTGCGTCGCCTGGTGTTCCAGCCGGGTTTCGGCGATCAGGTCGTAGGCATCCAGCAGATCCTGTCCGCCCGATCCGCTCAGCACCCCGGCGGCGACGGCCGCTTGCAGCCGGGCGCGGGTATTGACCTCGGCCAGACGGCCCTGCAGCGCATAGACCCGGCCCAGGTCGACCACCGGCACCACGCCGTTATGCTTGAGGTCGAGCTGGTTCTTGTGTTCGCCCGACCGGATCGTCGCGAACCCGCGCAGCAACCCCAGTGGCGGTGTGTGCTTGAGCGAGTTCGATATCATGTGTGCGACGAAGATCGAGTTCTTCGAGGCCGCGGCCAGTGTTTCGGCCTGCAGATCGCCCCAAAGCGCCATCGCGCCGCCGATCGGCCTCAGGTCGAACATCACCGACGCCAGCATCTGTGCCTCGGGGTCCGGTTTGGCGATCCAGCCGGCGAAGTATTTGCGCCAGACCCGCAGCGGCTGACGCCAGCGCGGGTTGCTGGCCATCATGTCGCCGGGGCAGAAGACGTAGCCGCAGGTGTTCAGGCCGTCGCAGACGAAATTGGCCAGTCGCTCGAAATAGCCCGCATGCTCCGGCTGGTGGTCGTCGGACAGGATCAGGCAGTTGTCCTGGTCGCTGACGCCGGTCTGTTCCTGCCGCCCCTGGCTGCCGCAGGCCAGCCACAGATAGGGCACCGGCGGCGGGCCGAACTCGGCTTCGGCCAGGGCCAGCAGGCGCCGCGTCACCGTGTCGGCGACATCGGTGATCAGCCGCGTCACCACTTCGTGCCGGTTGCCGCCGCCGACCAGCTGCACCAGCAGCTGGGGAATGCGCGCCGTGACCTTGGCCATGTCTTCGGCGGTGCCGGCCCGCGCGATATCGCGCACCAGTTCGGCCGAGCTGACCGCCTGGAACCGGGTCAGGTCGGTCTGGGTGACGATGCCCACCAGCCTGCCGGCCTCGGTCACCGGAACATGGCCGATGCGCCGCTCCATCATCATGTGCAACACGTCCGAGCCGATGGCCGAGGGCGGCAGGGTGACGGGATCGGGCGTCATGATCTGGGCGGCGGCGGTGTTGAGCGAAAGCCCGTCCGCCACCACCTTGCCCGAAAGATCGCGGATCGTGACGATGCCGCGCAAGCGGCCGTCTTCGGTCACGCAGATCGACGACACACGGCGATCGCGCATCTTGCGCGCGGCCTCCTGTACCGGGGTGTCGGGCCGGCAGGTCAGCGGATCGGCGGCCATCAGTGTCTCGACCCGCGTCGTGGTCAGGTCGGCCTTTTGCGGCTTGGGCGTGCGGGTGCGGTCGAAAAAGCGCCGCGCCGCGGGTTCCGAGCCGACCAGATCGTGGAACGCGGCGGCCGGCAGCAGCAGCAGCCGGGTATCTGCGAGGGCACGGGCCGAGGTCATGGCCAGGCCGTCGCGCATCAGGCCGCGTTCGCCAAAGGAATTGCGGGCGCCCAGGATCGAGACGGGCACACCGTTCTCGTCGGATACCTCGACCTGGCCCTCGTGGATCAGGAACAGCCCTTCGAGCGGTTGGCCCAGCGGATAAATCGGATCGCCCGCCGCGACGGATCGCGATTCGAATAGCGGCGACAACCTGTCCAGCGTTTCACTGGGCAGCGCGTCATAGGGGTGAACGCTGCTCAGGAAACGGCTGAGGGCGGGCAGGTCGAGAGGCATGGCAATCCCCGGATCAAGGCGCGTCGTCATCGTCCTATCCCGTGATGGGTGGTGAAATGAAGAGGGCGGGCCGTCGCAGCGACGCCCCGCCCGGTGTTGATGCGTTGCCCCGGCACCAAGCCGGGGCATGCGGGTCTCAGTGATCCACCGCGGCGCCGGCACCGCGCGGGATACGCACGCTTTCGACCAGGTCCTTGATCTCCTGCGGCGTGTCCTCGGTCGCGTTCGACACGAAGTAGGCGACCGCGAAGTTGATCAGCGCGCCGACCGAACCGATGGCCGTGGACTGGATGCCCAGCAACGAACCCGAGATCGTGTCGGGGAAGCTGTTGGTGTCGGGGATGAAGAACCAGCCCTTGTGCAGGAAGATGTAGACCAGCGTGAAGACCAGGCCGGCCAGCATCCCCGCGACCGCACCCTTGTTGTTGATGCGGGTCGAGAAGATCCCCATCATCAGCGCCGGGAAGATCGAGGCCGCTGCCAGGCCAAAGGCCAGGGCCACGGTCTGCGCGGCAAAGCCCGGCGGGTTGAGCCCCAGATAGGTCGCCACGCCGATGGCCACCGCCATCGAGATCCGCGCCGCCAGAAGCTCGCCCTTTTCCGAGATGCCGGGGTTCAACTGACCCTTGATCAGGTCGTGGCTGATCGCCGACGAGATCGCCAGCAACAGGCCCGCCGCCGTCGACAGCGCCGCCGCAAGGCCGCCCGCCGCCACCAGCGCGATCACCCAGCCCGGAAGCTGTGCGATCTCGGGGTTGGCCAGAACCAGGATGTCGCGGTTGAAGTTGGTCAGTTCATTGCCCTGCCAGCCGCGCTCGGCCGCCACCGCCTGCATGTCGGCATTGGCGTCGTTGTAATACTGGATGCGGCCGTCGCCGTTCTTGTCTTCCCAGCCCAGCAGGCCGGTGGTGGCCCAGGTTTCCATCCAGTCAGGCGCTTCCTCGATCGCCATGGCTTCGCCCTGAACGCCATTCGGCCAGAGCGTGTCCATGATGTTCAGCCGCGCCATCGCGCCCACCGCCGGGGCGGTCAGGTAAAGCAGCGCGATGAAGACCAGCGCCCAGCCGGCGGACCAGCGGGCATCGGCCACGCGCGGCACGGTGAAGAAGCGGATGATGACGTGCGGCAGACCCGCGGTGCCGATCATCAGCGAGAAGGTGAACAGCGTCATGTTGATGACGGCCGACGGGGTGCCATCCTGAACGGTGTAGGCGGCAAAGCCCAGATCCTGCACCACCTGGTCGAGACGTTCCAGCAGCGGCTGGCCCGACGCGGTGTGGTCGCCGAACAGGCCGAGACCCGGGATCGGGTTGCCGGTCAGCTGCAGCGAGATGAAGATCGCCGGGATCGTGTAGGCGGTGATGAGCACCACGTACTGGGCGACCTGGGTGTAGGTGATGCCCTTCATGCCGCCAAGGACGGCATACATGAACACCACGGCCGCGCCGATGAACAGACCGGTCGACACCTCGACTTCGAGGAAGCGCGAGAACGCCACGCCGACACCGGTC
The DNA here is from genome assembly GCF_019104745.1 of Thalassococcus arenae. Classification (NCBI taxonomy): domain Bacteria; kingdom Pseudomonadati; phylum Pseudomonadota; class Alphaproteobacteria; order Rhodobacterales; family Roseobacteraceae; genus Thalassococcus; species Thalassococcus arenae. The sequence goes on along the minus strand of NZ_JAHRWL010000001.1, from coordinate 1,561 downwards.
ATCTGGCCGATCACGTAGGTCACCGAGGCGACGATCAGGCAGATCACCGCCACCATGCGCGCGGTCGGGCTGTAGAACCGGTCGCCTATGAATTCCGGCACCGTGAACTTGCCGAACTTGCGCAGGTAGGGTGCAAGCAGCAGCGCCAGCAGCACGTAGCCGCCGGTCCAGCCCATCAGGAAGGACGACGCGCCATAGCCACCGAAGGCCAGCAGGCCGGCCATCGAGATGAACGAGGCCGCCGACATCCAGTCGGCCGCGGTGGCCATCCCGTTGGTGACCGGGTGCACGCCGCGCGAGGCGGCATAGAATTCCGACGTGGAACCCGCGCGGGCCCAGATCGCGATGCCGATATAGAGCGCGAAGGTGGCGCCCACGACCAGCAGGTTAAGGGTATACTGATCCATGACGTTACTCCTCGACGCCGTATTCTTTGTCGAGCTTGTTCATCCGCCAGGCATAGAAGAAGATCAGCGCCAGGAAGACGATGATCGAGCCTTGCTGGGCGAACCAGAAGCCCAGGTCGGTGCCGCCCACGCTGATGCCGGACAGCACTGGCCGCAGCAGGATGCCGAAGCCGAAGCTCACCAGCGCCCAGATGATCAGGCTGATGACGATGATGCGCACGTTGGCCGCCCAATAGCCCTTGTCGGACTCGGCGCTTGCGCTTTGAGATGTTTGGTCCGCCATGTCGCGGGTCCTCCTCTTCCTCCGTTTGCCTGCCCGTCGGGCAGGCGGTTCCCTCCCGCTCAGGCCGTGGCCTGGCGAACGATCGAGCCGAGTTCGGCGGCGATGTCGGTGATGGCGCCCATCGCATCGACGCGCTTCAGCGCGCCGGTCCGGGCGTAGTAATCGATAAGCGGCGCGGTTTGCGCGTGATAGGCCTCGAGCCGCGATGCCACGGTTTCGGCGTTGTCATCGGCACGGCGCTTCATCTCGGTGCCGCCGCACTTGTCGCAGACATCGGGCTTGGCCGGCGCCTTGAACGTGTCGTGATAACCTTCACCGCAATTGCCGCAGGTGAACCGGCCCGAGATGCGGGTGACCATCGCGGCATCGTCCACGTCCAGGCTGATCGCGGCGTTGATGGCTTGCCCGGTCTCGGCCAGCAGCGCGTCCAGCGCCTGCGCCTGCACCGTGGTGCGCGGGAATCCGTCCAGGATCACGCCGCCGGCGCAATCGGGATCGGCCAGCCGGTCGCGCAGGATGGCGATGACGATCTCGTCGCTGACCAGGTCGCCCGCTTCCATCACCGCCTTGGCCTGCCGGCCGGCCTCGGTGCCGGCGGCGACGGCTGCGCGCAGCAGATCGCCGGTGGACAACTGGACAAGGCCGAAAGCCTCTTCCAGCATCCGCGCCTGGGTGCCCTTGCCGGCGCCCGGAGGCCCCAGCAGGATCAGCACGGGGGCAGGGGTGTCGGCGCCGTCCATCATGCCTCGCCCCTGTTCATTCTGTTTTCGATGAGGTCGTCGACGACGGCGGGTTCGGCGAGTGTCGAGGTGTCTCCGAGGGCGCCGTAGTCGTTTTCGGCGATCTTGCGCAGGATGCGGCGCATGATCTT